>CAZKXZ010000153.1:0-1566 GCA_964556695.1 uncultured Gemmatimonadales bacterium | reverse complement strand
AATCCGCCACGCAAAATGAAGACAAAAACCAAAATGAAGAAGACGACGAATCGCATCTTGGTGCCGGTGGATTTTTCCGGCGTGACCGCTGGCTTGCTGGCTTACGCGCGCGACTTCGCCGGGCGGACCCGCGCGTTAATCACGGTGTTGCACGTCGTCGAACCATTCCACGTCGACTGGCACATGGACACGACCGATCTTCAACGCGAGCGTCGCCAGCAAGCGACGCGCGCGTTGCGCGAACTAGTGGCGCGTGAGTTCCCCGGCTCTCGGAAGGTGCGCAGCGAATTGCGCGCGGGGCATCCAGTGGAAGTAATCATCCAGTTCGCGCGGCAGTCGCAGGCGGACATCATCCTGATCGCCACCCACGGTCGCACCGGGCTGAAACGGGCTTTGCTCGGCAGTGTGGCCGAGCGCGTGGTGCGCCACGCACCGTGCCCCGTGCTGGTGGTTCGGTAAACCAGTCCGCTTTTTCCACGAGTGGGTCATTCAGCGAACGACATCGAAGCTTGACGTGTTTGCGCGCGGGCAGCGAAGGTGAGTGCAGCATTGGGGCGTTTGATGCGTCCAATGCGGCAAAGGATTCGAGGCTGGGGAGCCTCGGAGGTCAATGCGGATGGTCGGGCCGCCATCCGATGTACTGAGTTGCTTTGTGGCAATGCAGCATCGGATTCGATGGTTTAAAGCGGTTGGCCCGCCCTCTAACAATCGGCGGTTCCTCTCCCTGTTCATTCATCGCTTGCGACACGGGGTCGTTCAAGACCACGCTGCCCCATGCTTGGTGACTGCTCGCCGCCTTTTGCCGGGCTTACACTCATGCAATACTCTGTTGGTCGTAGTCCGGGTTCTCAAACACGCGCCAATCCGCCTCCTTGCTCATAGCGCTGAGACTCGTGCCTTTGGCAACAATGAGATCGTAGTCCTCAGTCGCGAGCCCTTCGAGCACACGTTGCGACAACTCCAGCTTGTCGCGCATGAATTCCTTGGCCGCGGAGTTGCGTTTCGTTTGGGCGAGGGCGACGGACAGCCCGGCTGCGACGGCCAGGAGGACGGTGAGAAGTAGAAGTTTCGTTTTCATCGTTGTCCAAACTTATCAGCCGCACGGCAACACAGCCTTACACGGCTTGTCCAGAGGTGGCTGCTTCTTGCGCAGCCACTGTCAAGGGGTGACCCAAAAAGGAGTGCGCTAATGCCAATTACGGGGGAGCAGCTCATCCGCGCCTGTGGTCGGTTGAAGACACAGCGAACCCCAACGTTCGCACAAACGAAGAAAAGTTATGAGAACAACATTGAAAACAGTCCTCCTCGGTTCGAGCCTCGCGTTCGCTTTGGCTCTCGGGGTCGCGTTGCCTGTCACTGTGCAGGCCGCCGACCAGGTTAAAGGCGCTGAGAAATTGATGATGACTCCCATCAAGACCACCCAAGATATCGCCAAGCTGGCGCCGGGCGACATGGTCGCCATGTCGTGTCCGAAGTGCAAGACCATCACGGTGACTTATGTTGAAACCGTCAAGGGATCCGTCAAGGAAGAGAAGACGACACAGAAACACTTGTGTCCCGGTTGCG
>CAZKXZ010000152.1:0-1840 GCA_964556695.1 uncultured Gemmatimonadales bacterium | reverse complement strand
ACATCGAGCAGATCGGGCCAATCCTTCTGGACCAGCCGACTTTGATACGGGAATGGATCCAGTCCGGCGGGCGTCTTCTCACTGCGCGTCGCTTGCTTGAAGAATTCAAGGTACGTCATCGTTCATTTTCATCCGGGCGGTCCAGGGTCCATCTCAATTCCTCTTCCGTACCCCGTCAGGTTCAGATTCCGCCATCAGCGATGACGGAATCCCGCGCTGAGAAGGCAAGCATGAACTTTTCATCCTCCCGCGCACGTTCATAACAGGTCGCAGTCGCACTTCGTGCGACTGCACTCATTCACGGCGTATGCACACCAGATGTCATCGTCACCACGCAACACCCACCCCTTCCAAGACGAATCAAGCGGGCGTCGCGGCATACACCGTCGCCATTCGCTGCAGCTCGGCAACCACTTCTTTTCGCAGTGTCTCCGGCGCGACAACCTCCACTTCCGCCCCATGCCGGAGAATATCCATCAAAAGTTCCCTCGGGTCTCTGTAGGGAAGACGCAATTCGTACCGCCCATCCGTCAGAAACTGGCCGTGCTGCTCGGCATGCCAGCGCTCGTCCGCCACCCACCTCGCCCGCGCACGCGAGAAGCGCAGAATCGCTGTCTTGTTCGCCTTGCCGGCAAAGATTCCGTAGGCGGTGGCGAAGTGTCCGTCGAGTTCGTGCTCGGCCCGGTCATCTGCTCGCTCATCGAGTTCCTCGGCGCGGCGAATTCGGTCGACCGAAAACGTGCGCAGCGCCCCACGCAGATCGTCCCACGCGTCGAGGTACCAGTTGTCGCGGTAGTGGACGATCCGCTGGGGCGATACGACGCGCTGGGTTTGTTCATCCCTGCCTCGCGAGTGATAAGCGATCCGCAGCTTGTGCCGCTGCAAGGTGGCGCTTGCCGCGACATGAAAGTGCTCGCCCGTGGATCGGGCCGCGAGGCCGAGCAGCCGGATGCGGTCCGCTGCCTCGCCCAGGCGCAGGCGCTTGTGCTTGATGAGGTGATCGATGCGCTTTGAGAGCGGCGCCAGGTGCTCTTCCAGCAGGCCCGATCCCAAGGTTGCGAGCAATCTGCGAAAGATCAGGAGAGCCTGCAGCTCCTGCGCGGAAAACCACAGCCCCGGAAGCTCGTACGCACGCCCGTCGGGGCGCGGCAGATAGTGATAGCCACCGTGCTCCTTGTCATGCTCTATCGGGGCGCCAAGCTGCTCTCTCAGCGCGTCGAGACAGCGAAACGCGGTGGCGCGCGAGCAGTGTCCGAGCCGTGCTCTGAGATCGTCGATCGAAACGGGCGTCCGGCGCCCTGCCAGCACGCAGTGCAATGCGTAGATGCGGTCGAACTTGTCCATTTCCCTGCCGCGTTGTTCTTCGAGTTGTCCTTCCGTAGCATCCCGATCTTCATCGGTGCAAGCTCGCGGCGCATGGACTCATTCTTGCTGTGTCCGCGATTGCCCGCCGTAGGCTACTCCGAAACGAGGCGAAGAGGAACGAAGCCCAGGTCCCTGGTGACAACGGCCTTGTTCCTTGAGTATGAAGACGTTCTGAACCGGCCGGAGCAGCGGTTGGCAACGGGCATGGGAAAGGAAGATGTTGAGGGATTTCTGGCGACCTTTGCCAGCGCGGCGGAACCCATCGACGTTCACTTTCTCTGGCGCCCGCAACTGGCCGATCCTGCCGATGAGCTGGTGCTGGAGGTTGCGGTGAACGGGCGCGCACAGGCCATTGTCACTCATAATGTTCGGCACTTTCTGCCGGCGCGCGACTTCGGGGTGCAAGTAACTACACCCGGTGCGCTGCTGGCGAGGATGAAGGAATGAGCAAGAGCACTTATCCATTGAAACTTCC
>CAZKXZ010000151.1:0-1954 GCA_964556695.1 uncultured Gemmatimonadales bacterium | reverse complement strand
CTGGGTTCTCGGCGACGCGGGCCGCATTCGCCAGGTCCTTCTAAACCTTTGCGCAAATGCCGTGAAGTTTACTGCTAAGGGAGAGATCACCATCCGTGTCAAACCGGGAAAGAAAGACGATCGCATAGTTTTTGAAGTTGTCGACACCGGTATTGGGATCAGTCCGAAAAACCGTCTCAAGCTCTTCGAGCCATTCATGCAGGTGGACAGCTCAGACGCCCGAGAGTTCGGCGGTACCGGTCTCGGTCTGTCGATTTCCAAGCGCCTCGTCGAGCTGATGGGCGGCAAAATTGGGGTGGATAGTCAGGAGGGCTCCGGTTCGACATTCTGGTTTTGGCTGCCGCTCGCGGTCGCGAAAGAACAGGTGGTTCCCGGGGCCCGGCCACCCTTGCAGATGTCATTTGCACCCTCCAACGCCGCAACTCAGCTGCGCCGTGTTCTGGTGGTCGAAGACAACGCCGTAAACCAGCGAGTGGTGGTGAAGCTGGTCGAAAAGCTTGGATATCGGGTGGACTCCGCGCGCAACGGGCAGGAGGCTGTGGATCGCGTCTCGAGCACGGAGTACATGGTTATTCTCATGGACTGCCAGATGCCGGTGATGGATGGCATGGAAGCGACGCGCGAAATTCGAAGGCGGGAAGAGGGGCGCCGCACACCTATCGTCGCCCTGACTGCCCGCGCCTTGAAAGAGGATGAAGAGCACTGCCTTCGCGCGGGTATGGATTCTTTTCTTTGCAAGCCAATTGACAGCACAAGACTCGCGGAGACGCTTGCGAAGTGGGACGTTGAGAGCCGGACGCCAGAGACACGGCTTCAGCCACAGGCCGGCGCCAAGTGACAAGCATCAGGTCATTACGCTCGGTCCCTGCGACGGGTGTACTATGCGCTGCCTCAGCAGCCGTCTGCTCGATAATCGTGTCGCTATTGGCAGCGGGGTTCCTTGCGACTGTTCTGATTACTATCGCGCCTGGGCTCGGTACGGACGAGCGTGAGTTGGACGCTCGATTGAGCGCTGAGACGATTGCAAACATCAGGCGCATCGCCACGCCGGACCGTAACGTAATCTCGTCTTATTTGCTGTATCTGCAAGGCTTACTCCATGGAGATTTGGGAGTGTCGCGAACGTTCGAACGTCCAGTAGTCGAGCTTTTTAAGGAACGGGGCGCCGTGACGGGCCGAAACGTGGTGGCTGGGCTCAGCATCGCGTGGGGTGTCGGACTGCTGCTCGCATGCACAGGAATGTTGCACCGTTTGAGGCTGATGCGGACCGTTTGGGTGAGTTGCTCAGGCGCGATGCTTTGCATTCCATCCGCTCTTGCCGCTTTTGGAATCATGCTGCTGAATGGCCCTGCGGCTCTCGGTGTCGCCGTAGTGGTTTGCCCGCGAATCTATCGCTATTCGGACAACCTTTTCCAAGCCAGTGCACGGCGGACGCACGTCGTTTGCGCGAGGGCGAAAGGTCTGCCCGAGTACCGCGTTCTGTTGAACCACGTTTTCCCGGCTGCATTGCCGGAGTTGATCGCACTGGCCGGCGCTTCCGTGAATATCGCCGCCGGCGCTGTGATACCCGTCGAAGTGTTCTGCGACAATCCCGGCCTGGGCCAGCTTGCATGGAAGGCTGCTCTCGGGCGCGACCTCCCCCTTCTTGTGAACATCACCCTTGCGATCAGCGCCATTACTTTTGTCGCAAACCGCACTTCGGACATGCTGATCGCTATGCTGCGCCAGAGGCGAGGATGAATGTCGCCCGGCGTTGCGCATGCGCGCTGGTGAGCGCGGTATTTCTACTGGCAATGTGTGCCGATGTGGTCGCACCGGCAAGTTACGACCGCCAGTTCCGTGAGCTTCCGAACGCGCCGCCATCCAGGCAATTTCCGCTGGGTACGGATGAACTGGGTCGTGACCGACTCTCACGCCTGCTCTATGGAAGCCGCGTCTCTCTTCTGCTTGCTCC
>CAZKXZ010000150.1:0-2321 GCA_964556695.1 uncultured Gemmatimonadales bacterium | reverse complement strand
CGCTTCACAGACGGGGCAACGGCAGAAAGTTGTGTTGTAGGTCGATCAGCTATGTAACCCTTGGGACGCTGTTTCCTTAATGGACAAAGTTCCTTTAAGGATATTCGACAGCAAAGCGACGATCACTTCCAGATTCGCGAGCGCTTGTTTATACGTTTTCCCGTCGGCTGCGCAGCCAGGCAACTCTGGCACTTCGGCGATGTAGGCTTGGTCTTCTTCGCTCCAGTAAATAATTTCGTATTTTAAGTCACTTTTCATTGTCGTCTCCGGACAGATGATATTTTACGATTTTCCTGGTGCGCGTTTCAGTCAACGCGTCGGTTTGTAAATCTACCAGAGAGATAAGTATGCATGTCGATTTATGGTCTCCAACCTTGTCGCATGAGCACTCTCCTAAGTTCCACGCGACCTTCCTCGTTGAAGTCCAAAAGTCTTGCTGTCGCTCGGCCTTCAGCAGATGTGCCCACAATATGTCCGTCGTCCTGGAGCTGAAAATTGTCGTGCCAGTGCTGTTTCCGGGGATGAAATAAAGCAACAAGCTTGTTCTCGTTAGTAGCTTCAGGGTCTATCGATGCGATATTTGGACCTTTTTTGAGATTACAGCGCAGGCAGCACAAGCAGAGATTGCTCTCTTGATCGCTCCCCGAATGTTGCTGAGCGACAATGTGATCGACTTGATGCGGCAGGACGGATGCCTTTTGCGGCAATCGACAATACTCGCAATTCTGCTGCGCTCGACGCCGTACCCGCGCTCGCTTTTGCGCAGTTAGGGTCACGAGGCAATGCGGGGAGCCCAATACTCTTCGGCTTGGAGTTTGAGCATGCTCAGGAGGTCGTTGAGGCGGACAATTTGGTCGTACTCCGCGCGCTCTTCTTCAGACATTTTCCCCGCAGAACTTTTCGCGGCCAACTCTTCAACCCGCTCTGACAAGTCTTTCTCTACGGCTTTAAAGGCCGCGGTTAGCCGATCCAGGGTTTGTTTTTCCATGAACAAACTCCATACACAAAAAACGTCGATTTTACTATAGACTTCTTTTCCTCCGCGCGGTGGCGCGGAAGTCTTTCGCTGATCGTCGTTCCGGCATGGATATTTCCCCTGTTTCCAATTTTCACCAAACACTCGTGCGATTGATTGCGATTGACGACCCGCCGGCTTAGCGATTATACAGGAAGTAAATTAGCAGGAGGAGCAGTGACCATGGAGCATCGAGCCGCAGAGATCCACGCCGAGCTGAAGCACCCGGTGATCGACGGCGACGGCCACTGGATGGAGCCGATTCCAATCTTCCTCGAGTACCTCAGTGAAGTGGGCGGCCCTGGATCTGTCGACCAGATGAGAGCGCTCTGGCGCCGGAATCAAGCGTGGTACCGGGGCACCTGGCCGGAACGTCAGCACAATCGCCTGCGTCGCACCATCTGGTGGGGTGTGACCAGCAATACGCTCGACAAGGCAACGGCGCTGCTGCCGGCCTTGCTGAACGAGCGCCTGCCCGAATTGGGCATCGACTTCGCGGTGATCTATCCGAGCTTCGGGCTCAGCATCAACGGCATAGCCCAGGATGACCTGCACCGGGCCGCGGTCCGTGCCTACAACATGATGACGGCTGACATGTTCGCGCCGTTTGCCGCAAGGTTTGCGCCGGTAGCCATCATTCCCACCCAAACGCCGGACGAAGCGATTGAGGAGCTCGAATACGCGGTCAGGCAGCTGGGTTTCAAAGCGATTATGCTGCGGGGAAACCAGGAGCGACCGATTCCAGGCGCGGCGGAGGGAATCGATCGGCAGAAGGCCGCCTGGTACTGCGATACCATCGCCCTCGACAGCCCCTATGACTATGACCCGTTCTGGCAGCGGTGCGTCGACCTCGGCGTGGCCGTGACCCAACACTCGGGCAGCGGTCGCTGGTCAGATCGCGCCTCCATCAGCAACTTCACCTACAACCACGTCGGCCACTTCGCCGAATCGAACCACGCCTTCGCGCGGGGAGTTTTCCTCGGTGGTGTCGTGCGACGCTACCCAAGCCTCAATTTCGGGTTCATGGAAGGCGGAGTGAGCTGGGCCTGTCAGATGTGCGCCGACTTGATCGAACACTGGGAGAAGCGCCGCCGTGCCGGGCTGCAGTACCCGAGCGCAACCAGCGTCGCCGAGATGCATCAGCTTATCAACCGGTATGGCGATCAGAGACTGAATGCCAACGCCGACGCGATCATGAACAACCTGGACGCATTCCGCCCGGAGTGCAGTCTTGAAGAGCTCGGGCGGCCGGAGCATGTCTCGGACGATTTTGAAGCAGCAGGAATTAACTCAAAAGAGGATGTCC
>CAZKXZ010000149.1:0-2375 GCA_964556695.1 uncultured Gemmatimonadales bacterium | reverse complement strand
CCCTCCCCCTCCCCCTCCCCCTCCGCCACTACCTCTCTTTCGTGGGCGCGGCACTACGCGAACTCCACTTGCTGCTCCGCGCCGTCCAGGCTTGCGCGGCCCTCGATGAACTGGCGCACAACGGGATCGGTGGTGTTCCTGATTTCATCCACGGTACCAACCTGGCGGACCTTTCCCTCGTAGAGCATCGCGATGCGGGTTCCCACGGTGTAGGCGGTGCGCATGTCGTGCGTGATGACGATACCGGTCACCTTGAGTTGTTGCTGCATGCGCAGCATGAGCTGGTCAATCACCGCACTGGTCACGGGGTCGAGTCCCGTGGTGGGTTCGTCGTAGAGCATGTACTTGGGGCGCAGGGCAACGGCGCGGGCAATACCGACGCGCTTCCGCATTCCACCCGAAAGTTCGGCTGGAAATTTGTCGGCAACACCGGGCAGGTCCACCATTGTCAGCGCTTCTTCCACACGCTGTTCGATCTCGCGAGCGTTGAGAAGGTTCTGTTTGCGCAAACCCATTGCGACATTCTCACCGATGGTCAGCGAGTCGAAAAGCGCGGCAAACTGAAAGACGTAGCCGATCTGCGAGCGCAGTTTGTAAAGGTCAGCGCGTCTGAGGCTCGGCACATCGAGCCCGTCCACCCACACCTCTCCTGAATCGGGTTCCAGGAGGCGCACGATATGCTTGATCGCCACCGATTTGCCCGTTCCTGAATAACCGATCACCGCCATCGTTTCCCCCTCGGCAACTTCGAGGGAGAATCCCGTCAGAACCGTCTTGGGTCCGAAGGATTTGTGGATGTTGATGAGTTTGATCATTGGAGGCGGAACGGGGAGCCGAAAGGTGCGCCGGGCTGGGGAGATGCGCAAATCGCCCACGGAGAAAGGCAGGTGTGCAACTTCTGATCACTGCGGACTGACCACTGCCAACTGAGCTCATCCGACCGGGATCCCGAGCGGATGACATCAGTTTGCAGTGAACAGTAGTCAGTGTTCAGAAGTTGCAGACCTGCCTTTACTTCTGACCTTCGTTCTTTCTGGATTTATGGGATGCTTACGCTGCGAAGCTGCTCAGTGCGCGCCCAACATCTCCCTCTCGCAAACGCTTGAGAGCTCTGTCCCGAAGTTGACGAACACGCTCGCGTGTAACGCCGAGCAGCACCCCGATTTCCTCGAGTGTATGTTCGCGCCCGTCTTCCAGCCCGAAATACAAGCGCAGCACCTTCGCATCGCGAGCGGGGAGCGTGCTCAGCGCGCGCTCGATCTCGTCCGTGAGAAAGCGATTCATTGCCGCTTCTTCGGAGTCCGGCATCTCTTCGGCAACGAAGCGCTCCATCAGGGAGCGGTCACCGTCGGGATCCATGGGTGCATCGAGGCGCACATCGCCGGTGTTGAGCGCGGCGAGCGAGCGCACGACGTCGACCGAAAGCCCGGTGATTTCCGAAAGCTCTTCGGGGTGCGGTTCGCGACGCAGCTTTTGTCGCAGGATTTCACTCGCCTTGATGATGCGCGAGAGGTCAGCAGTTCGGTTGAGCGGCACGCGAACCGTGCGTCCCTGTTTGGCGAGCGACGATAGGATTGCCTGGCGGATCCACCAGACCGCATACGAAATGAATTTCACTCCCTGGTCGGGATCGAATTTTCTTGCGGCCGTGAGGAGTCCTATGTTGCCTTCTCCGATCAGGTCGATGAGCGGCAGACCACGGTTCTGATATTTTTTCGCGACCGAGATGACGAAGCGCAGGTTGCGGCGCACGAGTTCCTGCAGCGCATCCTGATCTCCGTTACGAATGCGGCGAGCGATGTCGATCTCCTCGGTACCTTTGAGCAGCGGATAAGTGCTGACCTCATAGAGGTACTGATCGAGAATGTCGCGCTCCGGTTCGGCGTGAGTGATTGCTGGTGTTGCCGCTATTCGGCGGCGTTTGATGTCTGTCATGTGTGTACTGTTTTCGAATGCTCTTAGGATCATCGGCCGCTTTGAGTAGTTGTTGTTTCGGAGCCAGTTTTGGCAGCCAGTCAGAGGACTCCGTTATGTGACGCCGCCCTGTGGCTGCCCGCAAAAAAGTGGTGCAAATAACCGGCCGCGAGAACTGCGCAAATGGCTGAATTGCTTGACTTTCACAATACCCCGCCCTACACTTTGCGGTTCCTCGCGGGGCACCTTGGCCGCGGTGCGGCGAGGGGTGGAAGGCCGCCGGGGGCGTAGCTCAGTTGGGAGAGCGCTTGAATGGCATTCAAGAGGTCAGGGGTTCGATTCCCCTCGCCTCCATTCGCCGCCTTCAGGGCATGCAGCATTAGCAGCGACGTTGCTCACCTTCGAAGGCTGATCGGGATTTGTGACGCGGCACACAGGGCGGTTAGCTCAGTTGGTTAGAG
>CAZKXZ010000148.1:0-2385 GCA_964556695.1 uncultured Gemmatimonadales bacterium | reverse complement strand
GCAGCGACTTGCATACAACTCCAACACGGGCACCACTCGTTGCGGCGGCAATCGCGGCGCGCAACCCCGCGCCGCCGGCGCCGACGATCAGGACGTCGTGTTCATGCGTTTCGTACTCTGCCATCAGAGAATCCGCCAGTCGGTCCAGATACCCATCGAACAGAATCGAATGTAGACGTCCGCGAAGGTGACGATCACGAGACTGGTCCACGCCCAGCGCCCGTGCCAGCGGTTGAGGCAACTGGAGCAGTCATATGCAACGCGCCTCGCCTTTCCTTCCGAAATGCGATCCTTGACGCCACCAATCAGATGACGGAATGAGTGACAGCCGAATGTGTACGATGCGATCGCGCCTGCGTTGGCGACGAGCACCAGAGTACCCAGTCCAACCCCGAAGGATTTCGCGCCCGTTGCAGGGTTGGTGAACCAGAATGCTTCCCACGCGTCGTAGATCAGGATCGCGAGAATTGGCAGCGCCACATACAGGAAAAAGCGGTGCACATTCTGAATGATGAGGGGCAGCTTCTGTTCACCCAGATAGCTTTTTCGCGGCTCACCGACGGCGCACGCAGGGGGATCCGCCCAGAACGACTTGTAGTATGTGCCGCGATAGTAGTAGCAGGTAAACCGGAATCCCACCGGACCAGCGAGAATGAAGAGCGCGGGGGAGAAGGGAATGAATGACGGCCACCATGACGGTTTCCCTCCGAACCAGGCGTGAGCTGGATCGCCGAACAGTTCCGGAGAATAGAAAGGAGACAGGTACTGACCGAATCGATAGTGATCACCCTGGAGAGAGGCCCAGGTGATATACGCGATTATGGTCGTCAGGCCGACGAGTATCGCGGCCGGCTCAAGCCACCAGTCGTCCTTGCGAGATGTTTCACCAAACGCACGACTCGGTGCCAGAGGCAGCGGTGCGTGAGTCATCAGTATTTCACTCCGTTATTGAATGCGCTGTTGCGATCCACCGCGGCCGGTGGGCTGGCCGCCGGGTTTCCACGTTTGCTTTGGACCGTTGGCCAGAATGTCGACCGACCGGATCCCCGCGTTGATCAACGCGGTCATATGCTGGAAGTCAACCTTGCTGACATCGTCACTCAGCTGGTGGTAGTCGGTGTGCAAATTGAACGACGAAAGTGTGTGCGCGACAATCCCCATGCGCGCAAAGGCGATGTTGTCGCTGCGACTGAAGAAATTCTGACTCGGTCGGGGGTCGAGTACAACAGGGATGCCAGCCTCGGTTAGAGTTGGCCCCATGGTTGACCGTTCATAACCTGTGAGCCATCCCTTGCCGCTGCCGCCTGCGAGCGAGTCGGGGCGGCCAATCATTTCGATCTCGAGATTGGCAACGATCTGCGCCAGCGGAACGAGCGGGTTGGCGATGAAGTAGTTCGTTCCAATGAGCCCTCTTTCCTCGCCAGTTGTCGCGACAAAGATGAGAGAGCGCTTCGGTGCCGGTGCCTTTTTCATGGCGCGCGCTATTTCCATTACAGCAACCGTGCCCGATGCATCATCGTCGGCCCCGTTGAAGACCGAATCGCCATTGACAGGCTCCGCCCTCAATCCGAGATGATCGTAGTGCGCATCAACGAGAATGAATTCATCCCGAAGCGCCGGGTCGCTTCCTCGCAGTATCCCGGCAACATTGCGGGTAATCGCGGGCGTGGATTGATATGCGATATTCACTCGGGCCATACGCCCTGCGGCGCCGGGCGCCAGAGTCTCCGGTTCAGCTCCCAGAAGGGTAATGGCCGCACTGCGCGAAACGGTGATGGAAAGTGGCACTCCCGGTGCGGTTGCAGCATTAGGTGGAGCGCCGTGTAGCGCTGCGGCCGCGCGTCCTGAGAGTGTGTCCGCCGCCAGCACCGCAATCGCGCTCGCGTTCGCAAATCGCGTCCCGCCGGGAATGCCCCCTCGTCCGGCCCCGCCCCGGCCGACACCTCTTCCGCCAGCAGCACGACCGCCTGGTGGCGTCAGTTGGGGTGGCGCGAACAAAAGAACAATCTTGCCCGCAAGCGATGCCGGATCGGGAGTGAATGTTGTGTCTGCAGCAAGACCACCGTAGATGACCTGCATCTCTCCAGTCCTGCCGCGCGCCGTCGCGCTCACCGGAACTGTGTAGTCCCTCCACAATGTGAGCGTTCTCCCGCCAACGGAGATCGAAGTGGCAGGATCCACCACAGTGCGAACAAATGGAATCTCCTGGAAATAGCTGCCTCCGGCACCAGTCGGCTCCAGTCCGATCATTCTGAATTCGTTGGAAATGAGTACGGACGCTTTCACCGATCCAGGCATTCCAGTTCCGCGCCCTTCCATGGAATCTGCGGCAAGACCGCTGAGCAACCTGCGCACGTCCTCGATATTGGCGGTCGGCAGGGAAGC
>CAZKXZ010000147.1:0-2586 GCA_964556695.1 uncultured Gemmatimonadales bacterium | reverse complement strand
GGTCGCGGCGGCAATCGTGAAGGTGGTGGTGGTGGTGGCGGCGGTCGCGATCGCGGACAGGGCGGTGGTGAAGGAAGAGGTGGCGGTCGCGGATCACGAGGCGATTCCGCTTCGCGCGAAGGCGGCGATCTTATCGAGAATGTGATTGCAATCAATCGCGTCGCGAAGGTTGTGAAGGGTGGCCGGCGCTTTTCATTCAATGCCGTCGTGGCTGTCGGAGATGGACAGGGGAAAGTGGGAATAGCGACAGGCAAGGCGAACGAGGTTTCCGAGGCAGTGCGGAAGGCCGTGGATGCCGCGCGTCGCAAAATGGTGATGATTCCCATGACCGGAAGCACCATTCCGCACGAAGTGGTCGGGCGACATGGCGCCGGGAAACTTCTCATGAAGCCCGCGGCACCTGGAGCGGGAGTAATCGCCGGCGGAGCCGTGCGCGCTGTGCTCGAGTGTGTTGGCATATCCGACATACTCACCAAGAGCCTGGGCTCAACCACTCCTAACAACATGGTTCTCGCGGCGATGCAGGGACTGCAGTCGCTTACAACTGTGGAGCAGATAGCGAACGAGCGAGGAGTGGAACCTGGTTCGCTGGGTTATCGCTCACGCGCGCGGGTGAGGGAGGTGCAACATGGCTAGAACTTTTGTGTGGCACCGGACACGCGGTCCCAAGCACACTCCCAAGGAAGAGCCGCCCACAAAGGGCAAGATCCGCATCAAGCAGGTGCGCAGCGGCATTGGCCATCCGGAAGTCATGAAGCTCACGCTCAAGGCAATCGGTTTGCGGCACCATCAGGCTGTGGTTATCAAACAGGATTCTGCCGCTCTTCGCGGACAGATCAGAAGAGTGCGACACCTGGTTGAAGTGTCGCCGGTAACGGAGTAACTGGACCGTGGCTACGAAAAAGGAAGAGCTGGTGGAGCAATCCCACGAACGTGTTGGTCTCGACAATCTTGCGGGTGCGCGCGGTTCGCATCGCAATCGCAAGCGGCTGGGCAGAGGTCCGGGTTCAGGAACGGGAAAAACATCGGGCAAGGGACACAAGGGGATCAAGGCGCGCTCCGGCCACCATGGTCCGGGAGGAGGCAAGCCGCAGTTCGAGGGCGGACAAATGCCGCTCACGCGACGAATTCCCAAGCGCGGTTTTCACAATCCGTCCAACATTCGCAATCAGGTTGTGCGACTCGACGCAATCGACAAGACCACCGATTTGACGACTGTAACTGACGCGCTCCTCGCCGACGCAGGACTGATCCACAGGAACAAGGGAAAGGCGAAGTTGCTGGCCAATGGAGCGATCAGCCGTGCTGTCACGGTGCAGGGTGTGAGGATGAGCGCCGCGGCACGCGCTGCAATCCTGGCGGCTGGAGGCCGCGTAGAGGAGTAAATGGCGCAAGCGAATCCGACCGCCGCACTCAAGAACATCGTCGACACGCCGGAGCTGTGGAACAAGATCAAGTTCACGCTACTGTGCCTGCTGCTGTACCGCGTGGGAAGCTGGATCACCGTGCCTGGAATCGATGTTCAGACAATGGTGACCTACTTCAATCAGTTCTCGGATCAGGATTTCATGGGACTCTACAACCTGTTTACAGGGGGGAGTCTTTCGCGCGCGACAGTCTTCGCGCTGGGCATCATGCCTTATATCTCGGCGTCCATCTTTTCCCAGATCGGCGCGGCGGTAATTCCGTCGCTCGAGAAAATGAACAAGGACGAAGACGGCCGCAAAAAAATCAACCAATACACGCGCTATCTGACTTTAGCCCTCGCCGCGATACAGGCACTCGGATATTCGCAGTTTGTGGCGAACGTGCCCGGCGCCGTTGTCAATCCGGGAGTGTTTTTCCATTTTGAAATGGTGTTGTTCCTCACCACCGGCGCGATGTTTTGCATGTGGCTGGGTGAACAGATTACCGAGCGCGGGCTGGGCAACGGCGCTTCGCTGATAATCTTCTTCTCCATCATTCAGGGTGTCTGGCCTGGGATTGCGTCGACCGCCACCTACTTCAGTGAAGGAATCATCACCTTCCCGAAACTGGTGGTACTGGCCGCGCTGATGATCTTTGTGGTGGCCGCTGTTGTAGTGATCACATTGGGTGCCCGCAGGATTCTCATACAGATTCCGCAGCGGACGATGGCGCGCGGACGGATGCGCGAGGCCTCCAAGAATTTCATCCCGCTCAGAATCATTGCGGCTGGTGTGATGCCGATCATTTTCGCGCAATCGCTGCTCATCGCGCCCGGCGCGCTCGCTCAGTTCAGCAGCAGTCAGTCAGTCAAGAATTTTGCGAACTACTTTCTGCCTGGTGAGCCCGTTTACTACATCGTTTCGTTTGTGCTGATATTGGCTTTCACCTATTTCTACACGTCCATCATTTTCAATCCGATTGATGTGGCGGAGAATCTGAAGAAGCAGGGCGCGTTCATTCCGGGCGTGAAACCTGGCGCCAAGACAGCGGAGTACATCGAGACGGTGATGGAGCGCATCACCCTTCCCGGCGCGGTATTTCTGGCTCTGATAGCGCTGCTTCCCGTTTTTGTGGCGAGTTCGATGAATGTTCCGTTCCAGTTTGGAGGAACATCGCTGC
>CAZKXZ010000146.1:0-2720 GCA_964556695.1 uncultured Gemmatimonadales bacterium | reverse complement strand
CGATGGAGGATTGTCTCTCGCGTTCACCTGAAGAATTGCGGGTCATGGGCGAGGCCGCCCAAGCGCGGGTGCTCGAACGCCATTCGATAGACACGGAGGCGGCGAAGCTTGCCGGATTCTTCCGAGATAGTGGACTGCGGCATCCGTGATCCTTGGCGAGATCCTGTTGTGCTTGCTCGCTCTGGCCGCCCTGTTGCCGGTGTCGGTGTTGTTCGTGCAGGTGCTGATGGCGCTGCCAGCGTACCGCCCGCGCGAAATGCCGACTGGCAGGCGTCCGACCGTGGCGATCGTGATCCCCGCGCACAATGAAGCGCTGGTGATCGGCGACACGCTCAGCACTATCACGCCGCAACTCGTCACAGGCGACCGGCTGTTGGTGGTCGCCGACAACTGCTCGGACGATACGGCCAGGATCGCCGCCGAGGCCGGCGCAGAGGTTCTCGAGCGCACCGACCGCGAGCGTCGCGGCAAGGGATATGCACTCGATTTCGGAGTACGCCATCTGGAGCGGAATCCGCCGGAGGTCGTGCTGATCATCGATGCCGATTGCGAGGTGGAGGGCGGGGCGATCGAACGCCTTGCCCGCTTGTGCCTTGAGACGGACCGACCGGTACAGGGACTGGATCTCATGCATTCACGCGGCGGGGCAGGCGTCAAGACGCGCATCGCCGAGTTCGCCTGGGTGCTCAAGAACCAGGTTCGTCCTTTGGGCTATCACCGCCTCGGATTGCCCTGCCAGTTGATGGGAACGGGCATGGCGTTCCCCTGGTCGGGCATCAGTACCGCAGCACTCGCAAGCGGGCATATCGTGGAGGACCTGATGCTCGGCATCAACCTCACGCGCTCCGGCAAGCCCCCACTGTTCTGCCCAGAAGCGATAGTAGCCAGTTTCTTTCCTGGCAGCGCGGAGGGGCTACAAGGGCAGCGCACCCGTTGGGAACATGGGCACTTGGGGATGATTCTCGGCGCTGTGCCGCGGCTGTTCGGGGAAGCGATTGCGCACGGCAACGTGAAGCTCATGGCGTTGGTGTTCGACCTGTGCGTGCCGCCGCTGGCACTGCTGATGGCGCTGATACTAGCGGTGTTTGCCGGTAGCGCAGTGTTTCTCGTAGCTACCAATCTGACGCTGCCTTTATGGCTGGCGACGGCGTCGTTGGTGATACTGGGTTTTTCGGTGCTGTTGACCTGGGTGCGGTATGGGCGGGAGGTGATTTCCCTCAGCAGTCTGGCTTATGCGCCCATTTATGCGTTGTGGAAAATCCCGTTGTACTTGAGATTCCTAGTGAAGAGACAAGTTGAATGGGTTCGATCCAGGCGGGATGGGGAATAGCGAGTGGTCGATTTGAAAAGCAAGCGCCAGCGCTGGAGTCATTTTTTTCCACTAGTTCGCAACCCCTTCTGATCGCGGGCGGAAGACATGCATTGGATTCTCGCGGCACCGTTCCTTAAGCAGCAGACCGCCAACTGGTTGCAGCCTTTCGTCCCGGGCGTAACACATAGCTTCGATGTTGTTCCCGCCAGGTACGATCACGATCGTTCACGCGGGTCGACCAACGCATTGCAATGGCTCGATTACTTTTCCCACGGCAGCGCTGCATGGTCGGCCCAGCGAAACTCCCCCGACGCCACAGGCATAATCACTCTGTTCCCCCAGCTTGCGGTAACCGTGGGCCTCCGCAAGTGGCAGTCACGAAAGCGATCGCCTTTGCTGGCCTGGACCTTTAACGTAGGCACACTTTACAGGGGTGGGAAGAAGCAAATCGCGAAGATCGGCTTGCGACACGTAGATCGTTTTATCGTCCACTCGCGACACGAGATCGAGTCCTACAGTGAGTGGCTGAATCTCCCGCCCAAGAGATTCCGCTTTGTTCCATTACAGGAACCGACGAGGGAAATCGAGTTCGCTGAGGAACATAACGAACCCTTCGTGTTGTCGATTGGCTCGGCACATCGGGACTACAAGCTGTTTTTTGAAGTAATGCGCGACCTCTCCTATCCGACTGTCGTTGTGGCGGGCCGGCACGCGATGGAAGGTCTGGAAGTCCCCTCCAATGTAATTTTGCATCACGATCTCACAATCCAACAGTGCTACGCCCTAGTCCAGAAGGCCCGAATCAACGTGATTCCGATTGACAACCGGTTTACGGCATCCGGACAAGTCACTTTCATCAACTCAATGATGTACGGACGGCCGACAGTGGCTACCTCCTGCATCGGCACGGAAGACTACGCGGAGCAAGGGAAAACGGCCCTTTTGGTGACGGCGGGGAACCCCGATTCGATGAGAGCTGCGGTGAAGTCTTTGTGGGAAGACAAGGAGCGTCGTGAGAGCTTGGGAATAGCAGCGCGCAAATACGTCAAGCAGCACCTGTCTGACGATGCCGCAGGACAAAATTTGGGGCACATCCTGACCGAATTGGAAAATGACTACAAACGTTGATCACTCACCGTTCGCGTTACGTCACGTGAATTGTTGGATAAAGCGCGCCTACTGGGTCCACCACACGGGGTTCTGTTCAATAAAGGTTTGAATGGCGTCGAACTTCGGTGAGGCAGAGCGGGGTTGGGAGATATATTCGAGAGCACCCCATCGTCCCCACTTCGTATACCGACTGACGTCATTGAAATGCACGAACAGTTCTCCGCCCGCGATTCTCCAGC
Organism: uncultured Gemmatimonadales bacterium; assembly: GCA_964556695.1. GTDB lineage: Bacteria > Gemmatimonadota > Gemmatimonadetes > Gemmatimonadales > Gemmatimonadaceae > CAZKXZ01. The sequence goes on along the minus strand of CAZKXZ010000146.1, from coordinate 59 downwards.
CGCTCAGATAATCGAGATACATTTGCTTGATGCGCGGGTCCCGGTTGAATGCATCGAAC
>CAZKXZ010000145.1:0-2746 GCA_964556695.1 uncultured Gemmatimonadales bacterium | reverse complement strand
GGCTGAGGAAAACCATAAAAAACCAGAAGAAGCCACTGGCCATCAACATGTAGTAGGTCGCCTGGAAGTGCGGTGTGAGCAAGCAGAAACCCACCGTCACGCCGAAATACAAATACTGTCGCCAGTCTCCCTGTTTCACTGCGCGATACAGAAACATGAGTGCCAGCGGCGACATCGCGCTCACGAAAAGTTTTCCGTCGTGACCCGGGCTCGTCATCGAAAGCAGCATACCCGAGAACATGTAGGCCGCACCGCCTACAAATGACGCACCCCAGCCGAGCTGCATGCTGCGCAAAAACATGAAGCCGAATACTCCGGCCAGAAAAACAAAAACCATGAAGCCGAGCGCCATCCCCTGGTCCACGGGCATGATGAGGCGGAGGAGCGCGGTGGGAAAGAACGTGTCGCCGAATCCGGTGTTCGCAGTGAACGGAAAGCCGCCGAAGATGTAGGGACTCCACTCTGGGATGCTGCCGAATTCCTTGAAGTAGTCTGCGGCGAACAGGCGCGGCGCATAGCCATTCCATTGATCGCTATTCGCCCAGAGGAGCACCTCCCCCGCAAAGAACCGATTGAAGGCGAGAAGAACCGCAACCGCATAGAAGAACGACGCAGTGAGGGTCGGGAATCTTGCCGACAGTCGTGAGATCATTGGAGGCGGTTGGTTTGTGTCACTGCGCCGATAAGTATACGTCTTCGAACCGTCGTGCGATTGCATCGGGGTGAAACCGCTCCAGCGCACCCGCACGCGCCGCGGCGGCGAGCCTCGTCGAAAACTCCGGGTCGCCGGCCACGCGTTCCACCGCAGCTGCTATCGCGGCTGAATCACGTTCCGACACGAGCAGTCCATTCTCGCCGTCGACGATGATGTCCGTAATGCCGCCACTCCGGCTGGCAACCACCGGCACGCCGCACAACATCGCCTCCACGATCACCATACCGAATCCTTCCTGTTCACCCTTCCAGTCCGTGACTGCGGGCATGAGAAACACATCCGATTTGCGCATCGCAGCGAGCACCTTGTCAGGAGGAAGCATTCCTGCAAATCGTACACGCGTACCCAATTCCAGTTCATCGCAAAGATTGTCAAGATCCACGCGCAGCGGCCCATCGCCTGCAATCGTGAGCGATGCATTCAGTCCCTTGTCCACCAGGATCTTGAGTGCGCGAATGGCGTACTCCGCGCCCTTGCGCTCCACCAGCCTGCCCGCAAAGAGCAGCGCAATGCGACCATCGGGCCGCGGCCCAAGCTTATTGCTTTGTAGCTCGTCGACCAGAGATGTGTCGACCGGCATGGGAATCACCGCAACCTTGTCGCGCGCCACACCCAGCGCTGCAACTCGTTCAACCAGTGGCGTAGAAATCACCGTTACGCGACGCGCGGCTCGGAACACGCGTCGCCCAAGACCGCGCGCAATTCTCATGCGATCCAACAGGAAGAGATCAGTGCCGTGCGATGTTAGTACGACAGGTGTGCCGCCTAATCTCGCGCCCTGAAGGGCCACCCCTCCGGGGAACCACCAGTGAACATGAATCGCATCGGGGTGCCATTCACGCACCGCATGAATGACTTCCGACCGGTAAGCAGCAAGAAATCGGATCAGCTGCCAACGGGCGCCCCAGGAACGCAACACCTGATCGGCCATCGTTCCCTTGTACGCGAGCGTCTCCCTGCCCTCGGCACCGTAGCGGAAGCGGCGCACCGTCACACCGCGAATCTCCTCCTCCGGGGCAAGGCCCTCGTCGTGAGGAACAACGGCCATCACTTCATGACCGCGCCGGATGAGTCCTGTGCAGAGTGAAATCAGGAAGGCCCCCGCAACATCGCCGTCGAAGCGCGGAAAGCTGTGCGCGACAAACAGAATTTTCACGCCGGCTCCGGGGGGAGGCGCATCACGCGATCGCTACTGCACTCACCTCGACCAGTATGCCGCGCAGCTGCGCACCGATCACCGCGCGCGCTGGATACGGCGAGTCGAAGAAGGTCGTGTGAACCTCGTTGTAGGCGCCCCAGTCATTTTCGTTGGCGAGATACACCGTGACCGAAACAACGTCGCGGAGCGATGCACCTGAGGCCCGCAGAACCGCGGAAAGGTTTTCCAGTACCTGGCGCGACTGGGTGCGCACATCTTCACCTACGATGAGTCCGGTATCCGGATGCCGTGGCACCTGGCCCGATACGAATAGAAGATTCCCTGCCCTGACCGCGGGTGAATATGCTCCGGCGGGGCGCGGCGCACCCGGTGCGAATCCCGCGGCCTCCCATTTTCTTTCTTCCGATGCCATATGCGTGAACCTGCCCCTGTGCTTAGAATTTCGATGTATTCGATGTAACTGGAGCGGCGATTGCCTCGCCCCCCATGACTCTGGCCACTGAATGTATCTCGAAACACGCAAAGTTTCGCGCAAAACGCCGGGCGACGGCAAGCTTGAGGTTTCGGTAACCACTTTCCGCGCTCTCGAAGGCGCCGGCGACCGCCTGACCGCCACACTGGAGCAACGCGATTCCAGCTGCGCGCTGGTCACCTTTGAGTGCACCTGCAACAAGATGGGTGGACCGCATCAGCATTTCTTCTTGCAGTCAACGCTTTTTCACGGTCTCACGCCTGAGAGTTCGGTGCGACTGGACCTTGAGGGGCTGGCGCTGCGGCTGATCGTTACGCCGCTTTGAGGGCCAGAGTAAGCGTCGACACATAGCGAACTGCGGAGCGGGGACGGCGTTCACGGGGACTGCGGGTCCGGGAAC
>CAZKXZ010000144.1:0-2794 GCA_964556695.1 uncultured Gemmatimonadales bacterium | reverse complement strand
GCAGCATGCAGGACGATCCGGGATTCTTTCTGGCTCCAGAGGGCAAGACCGATCCTCAGGCCGAGCTGGCGGCTACGCTGACCAAATTTTTCTCAGATGAACTCGTCGGGCGATCGAAGCAGCCGGCGCAATGCGCGTTTGTCGCGCGGTATCACTGGCTCAACGAGAAGCTTCAGTTCGACGAGCGTCGATTACCCACGCAGCCGTGCGAACGGTTCACGCGGTGGTTCGACGACTTCAATGCGGCCGCGATCACCGTCATCTTTCCGGCTGGATTCATGAATAACCCGTCTTCCATGTTCGGCCACACGTTTCTACGTGTGGACGGGAAGGAACAAACGCCGCAGACACGCATTCTCGCCTACACGATCAACTATGCGGCACAATTGCCTCCCGATGCGGGCCTGGAATATGCGATCAAGGGTGTTTTCGGGGCGTATCCTGGATACTTTTCGACTATCCCGTACTATCTCAAGGTGCAGGAATACCGCGACATCGACAATCGAGATATTTGGGAGTACCGATTGAACCTGACGGCACCCCAAGTGCGGCGACTCCTGATGCACACCTGGGAGTTAGGGAACGCCTATTTCGATTACTTTTTCTTCGGTGAAAACTGCGCGTACCACATCCTCTCTCTCATCGAGGCCGCCGAGCCGTCCATCCGTCTGCTCGACCGGTTTCAGTACTACACCATCCCGGTCGATACCGTTCGGCTGTTGCGGGAATCGGGACTAGTCGGCGAGGTGGTGTCCCGACCATCCAGGAGCACGTTGGTGCGGCGCAAGCGAGTGTCGATGTCGACTGAAGAGCGCGCCTGGTTCGATCGCCTGACTCGAGACCCCGCCGACCTGCAGGCAGAGGGCTTTCGCGCGTTGCAACCGGATCGACAAGCCTTCGTGTTGGAAACCGCGTCGGATTACCTGCTACAGCATAGTGCGGTTGGAGGAGAGGAAGGCGCTCCATTTCGAGATAAGAATCGGGCGATCCTACGCGCGAGAAGCGAATTGAAGGTAACGCCGCGCGATCTGCCGATCGAGCCGTACGTGAAGCAGCCAGATTTAGGGCACGGCACCAGCCGAATCGGTGTCGGAGCGGGCTGGAGGAATCATCGCGCGTTTGAAGAAGTGAACGTCCGCGCAGCCTACCATGACTTGCTGGACCCTGAGCCGGGGTTCACGCCCGACGCGCAAATAGAAATCATGTCAGTGGCGTTGCGCCACTACCATCACCAATCGCAGGCCCGCGTCGAGAGGTTTAGTCCGATCAATATTCTTTCGCTGGCTCCGATGGATTCCCTCTCTCAGGTGCCCTCCTGGAAGGTCAACGTGGGGATGCAGACGATCCGGCACAACGGCTGCGAACTGTGCAGCAATGGGGTGGCCAATGTGGGCGTCGGCGCCGCGGCAGAAACGCAACTGCTCAAGCGCGAAGTCTATTTTGCATTTGCAGAGGCAGAAGCGAACTACAGCAGGGCCTACGAAGAGCGGCACCGAGTCGGTGGCGGCGGCACAGTCGGCATGCTGGCGGATGTGACGGATCGCTGGAAGCTCATGCTCTCTGGCTCCTATTTTCGGTATGCGCTCGGGGATAAATCAGACGACATCCGCTGGTATGCCGATTCGCGCTATACGCTCTCGCAGAATTGGGCGCTCAGGCTGGAGTACAACCACCGTGACCACGACAACGACGTCGCCTTTTCCGTCCAAGCATTCTTCTGAGACGACAGATCGCCTTCCCCTTGCCCGCGCGAAAGAGTCCTGCTACAAGTGTGGCTGTCCGAGTTTCGGGAGGCGTCATGATTCAGCCCATTGAGCCAACCGGCCAACGATCCACAAACCCATCCGGTCAGGAGGTCGCGCCCCATCCGCCGTTGCGTCAGTACTATGACAACATAGAGGCCCGACAAGGATTTCTTAACGAGCTCTTCAATCGCACCGCCTATCAATATCGCAACATCGATAAGGCAACAGCGTTCGGCTCAGGGCTGTGGTATCGCCGTAAGGCCTTGCAGGAGGCCGGGCTCAGGGCTGGCATGCATGTCCTCGATGTCGCTTGCGGACCAGGACTGGTTACCCAGTGCGCGCTCGATCTGGTGGGGCCCTCGGGCTTGGTGATCGGACTCGATCCGAGTATCGGCATGTTGCGCGAGGCACAGAAAAGCCCCTGCCGGAATCTGGTGCGAGGCGTGGGCGAGCGTCTCCCGTTTCCGGATCAGAGTTTTGATTTTCTCAGTATGGGCTATGCGCTCCGGCACGTTCCCGATCTCAAAGGCGCCTTTACCGAATATCGTCGCGTGCTCAAGTCGGGCGGCATTGTCCTGTTGCTGGAGATCTCACGGCCCAGATCTGCGACGCTCCTCACTCTCTCGCGCTTTTACATCAAGACAGTTTTAGGAAAGGTGTTTTCAGCCACCACGGGAAATCGCGACATGCAGACGCTCATGGGCTACTGGTGGGACACGACCGAGCATTGCGTGCCGCCCGAAAAGATCATGGATGGGCTGAAGGATGCCGGCTTTGCCGACTGTACACTGAAGGAATGGTGGAGCGGGTTGCTGCGGGATTATCGTGCAGTGAAAGCCGAGAACAATTAATGACGAACTTAGCCTTATCTCCCCTGGAACAGGATGTCGCCAAGCTGATCGTCCAGACGCTCAAGCTGAAAGTTGACCCGGCCACGATCGATCCTACCCAAGCGCTTTTTGGTGACGGGCTCGGCCTCGATTCGATCGATGCGTTAGAACTCTCGCTGGCCATTTCCCAAACATACGGCTATCAACTCAAGTCGAGCG
>CAZKXZ010000143.1:0-2910 GCA_964556695.1 uncultured Gemmatimonadales bacterium | reverse complement strand
GGCGAGCCCTACACCTCGGGCTCGAGCATGATGCCGCAGAAGCGCAATCCCGACGCACTCGAGATTGCGCGCGGGTCTCCGGCGCGTATGCTCGGCGATTTCACCGCGCTCCTCGTGACGCTCAAGGGATTGCCCAGCAGTTACAGCAAGGATCTGCAGGACGACAAGCGCGTGTTGTTCGATGCGGTCGACACAATGCTGCTTGTGTTGCCAGCGGTGCGTGGAACGCTTGCAGAGGTCACCTTCAATGCCGACAGGATGCTCGCGGCGATTTCGAGCACGATGATGGCTACCGATCTGGCCGATTATCTCGTGAATAAGGGCATCTCATTTCGCGAAGCCCATGGCGCAGTTGGAAAGATTGTTCGCATGGCGGAAGAGCGAGTGGTGGAGCTGCGGCAGCTCACATTCGCAGACTTTCAGTCGGCGCACGCTCTTTTCGGGAACGATGTGTTTGATGCGCTGTCGCCGCGTGCGTCGGTGGCAAGGCGTGATGTGTCCGGTGGAACTGGGCCGGCTGCGGTCGCGGCGCAAATTGGCGCAGCACGCGCAGCGCTCGAGCGAAGACCGTAAGCCTCGCTCACTCAGCGTTTGAGATTGGCGAGTGCGAACTCAAACACGACCAATAGCAGTGCGAACGCCGCCAACCATCCGGCAATCGCTGTTGATGTTCGGATCGTCCGGAAAAGCCACTTTGGACGAATGACGCTGCGATCAAAAATCCCCAGCGCACCGAATGCTGCAAGTGTGACAAACACAAGGCCGATTCGCCACAGTCCGCGTGCGTACAACGCAATTCCGGTTACACCGATCAGACCGACACTTGTCGCAATTGCGAGCGCACCATCTGGCAGCCGGTGCGCTGTTGATCCGCGCAACTGTTGTCCTGTCATGGTGCGCTCGCTTGCAGGAATTTCGCGGGAGTTGCTGTGAGCCTAGAAGAGAATGCCGAATGAAATTGGAATGAACGTGTTGTCGCCAACAAAGTTTGCACGCACCTGCAGGAAGGTGCTGAGACCGGAGAGTACGAACCTCAGGCCACCCCCGGCATTGAACCCGAACTCGCTTTCGCTCTCAGCACCTGGGACGTCGGCCTTGCCGAAGTACATGCCCACGCCACCCATGAGATACGGACGCATGCTGGCACCAGGAAAGACGTAAGCAACGTTGCCGGCCACGCCGAAGTAGCTGACACTGATTGGGGTGGCGAGATCCAGGTTGCCGTCAAAGCTGTGATAGGTGCCGTCAACGAGGATCTGAATCGGAAGTGACGCAGGTGCCAGGTTGAGATGTCCGCCAACGTGAAATCCGCTTGCTTGGAAATCCGCGAATTGCCCGGTTGGTACGCTAAGTCCACCAGAGACTCCCAGGGAAAGCGTTTTCTGCGCGTTTGCCGAGGAAGTTGAAAGAACGAGCGCTGCGAATGCTAGCGCCAGACCGGCGGTAATGGGCTTCATGGGTATTTGGTCCTGTGAGAGTGGGTTCCGACTGTAGTGCGTGTTAAGTGGGCACTACTCGTGCCGATGCTGGCGCGTTTCCGCATTTGCCCATAGCTTCTGGTGCGTTTCGTATATATCCTTATGATAGAGGATTATTATTCCAGCGCTGTCGGCTTCGCCAGAAGCCTGAGTTATATAAACCTTCATACAAAGGTTATTTATTAATGAGCAGAGCGTTTAACGCTTCAGCCACCGCCCACGCACTCAACGTCGATCCAAAATGGCTTGATAACCTGCTCACACAAAATGAGATGGCTGGGATCGAACGGGCGACGCAAGGTATCCCTCGGCAGCTCACGCCCGAGGCCGTAACCACACTCTACATTGCCAAGCAACTCATAAGCTCGCTAGGCGCTACCGCGCGCAATGCGCTTGAGGCGGCCCAAGCGGCGGCCCAGAATGGAGAGACTGAGATCGCTGTGGGTGTACGGCTGACCGTTGATTTGACGGTCGTAAATGAGCTACTCAGTCAAAGACTACTCGACGCCGTTCAGGCCGCGCCCCCCAAAACCAGAGGACGACCCAGGCGGCTGCGATAGCATGATCAAAGCTCCAGCAAGGCGAAACGAAAACCGATAGCGCTTAAGAGTACGGGGTGCCCGCTGCTACCGGACACCCCGAACCAGGTCACCTCTGCTTTTACCAAGACCGTTACGACGGCCTGGTCACATTCTCCGCAGCCGGACCTTTGGCTCCCTCGACGAGATCGAACTCCACTGCATCACCCTCTGCCAGCGTCTTGAAACCGCTACCAGCAATAGAGCTGTAGTGGACAAAGCAGTCCTTCTGCCCATTGTCCGGCGTAATGAACCCGAAGCCCTTCGCATCGTTGAACCACTTCACTTTCCCAGTCGTACGCATCCTGCTCCTCCGAAAGGACCAACGCGGCCAAATGAGTTGTGCCGCGCCACACACCAAAGATGCCCCAATACTGAGGCCGATTTGGCGGCGCTAATATATAGCCGCCGATTCCATGCGAGCAATACTCGCTGAAACCGGCGGCCACCGTCACAGGCTCCCACGGACGAACGTGGGCGGCGAATTAACTACGCACTATCAGCCAGATGGCAGCCACAATCGCCGCAATCAGCACGACAATCACAAGCAGCCTTTTTCCACCACCACCCCGGGATGCCTCGTGCTCCCGAGTCATCGTCTCAACGTCTTTTGTATCGTATCCCCTGCGGGGGACTTCGATGTCCTCGCCCATTGCGTCACCTCATCCTTTGCGCGTGCAGAAGGTCTGACTTCTGCAATCGTTATCGGAAGTCTCTGTCCGACAACAATATATCTGACTTGGATTTGCGGAATACGTGAAAGCAAACAAGGCGTCGCCCGCACTGTTGTCCCCGGCTGGTGTCCCGAGTTAGAAGTACGTTGCATTAGTCGGCGATGGATCGCGGTTCAGGGC
>CAZKXZ010000142.1:0-2988 GCA_964556695.1 uncultured Gemmatimonadales bacterium | reverse complement strand
CGTACGCTTCCCCAATCGCCTGATGGCCGAGACACACGCCGAGGATCGGATATGTCCCGCCCCACCGTCGAATTAGCGGAACTGTAATCCCCGCTTGTGAAGGGGTGCATGGCCCGGGCGAAAGAACTATCGCATCGGGTGCGAAGTCGCCCACCTGTTCCACCGTGAGCGCATCGTTGCGATGAACAACCGGCTCTGTTCCAAGCTCGCCCAGATACTGGACGAGATTGTAGGTGAACGAATCGTAATTGTCGATTACGAGAACACGCATGAATGCGATCAGGGACGCGGATGGAACTGGCGATGAACGCTCCGAAGATACTCCCTGTCGATATGCGTGTAGAGTTGAGTGGTCGAGATATCGGCGTGCCCCAGCATTTCCTGCACGGCGCGCAGATCGGCGCCGCCTTCGAGCAGATGCGTCGCGAACGAATGCCTCAAAGTGTGCGGACTTACGTGCTTCTTGATTTTCGCCCGATCCACATACTTTCTGAGAATCTTCCACGCTCCCATGCGCGTGAGCGGCCGGCCTCGCGCGTTGAGGAATAGTTTCCCTTCACCTTCACCATGCTCAAGAGACGGCCTCTGGAGGTTCAGATAGACCGCCAGTGCCTTTATCGCGCTTCGGCCCAGCGGTACCAGCCTTTCCTTGCTGCCTTTCCCTATGACGCGAACCACGCCGTCGTCGAGGAGCACATCCTTGACCCCAATGTCGATCCACTCGGAAACGCGCAGCCCGCAACCATAGCCGAGTTCGAGCATGGCCCGGTCGCGGTAGCCCAGTGGATCCTCGGAGGTGGGCTGGTTCAGCAGCTTCTCCGCATCAGCCACGGTCAGCACGTCCGGCAGAGTGCGCCACTTCTTGGGAGTCTCCAGCCGCTCGGTGGGATCGCGCATCACGTGGCCGTCCGCGATGAGGAACTTAAAGTAAGTTCTCAAGGCCGATACCCCTCGACGGATTGATGCCGGAGCCAGCCCAAGGTCCTTCAAGTGATACATGAAGTCGCGCAGCAACGAGGCGCCCGACTCGGCAGGCGAGCCAACACCTTTTGCCACTGCGAACGTCACGAAGCGCTCCAGATCGCGACGATATGCCTCTGCGGTGCGCGGTGAGCTTCCCAGCTCCAGCGCGAGAAAGTCGGCGAACTGCTCCAGACGAAAGGCGCGCAGTGTTTTGTCGCTGATGCCCACGGTGCTCATAACCCTGTCATTCCGGCGAAAGCCGGAATCCATGTTGGAGTCAAAATGGATTCCGGCCTTCGCCGGAATGACGACAATGGGGCACTCATTCGTTTTTCTTCTTGCGCCTCAGGTACCAGAGCAGCCCGATAAGTACTACCACAACGGCCGCACCAATCGTAGTCCACTTCTGCGTGGACTGGATCGAGTCCAAAGCGAGATCGAGGTTGGAGCCCATCTCGAACGCGACAAAGGTGACGACGCCGTACCAGAGCCCCGAGGGGAGAGCGATTACGAGAAACACTTTCAGGATCGGCAGTCGAATCGCGCCGGCGAAGGGCGGAACTAAAGCGCGAATGCCGGGCAGAAGCCTGCTGACCGCGAGCGCAGCAAGTCCGTACTTCAGGTACATCGTTTCGAGTCGATTCTCGTATTTTTCCTTGCCTTTTCCGCGATGCAGCCATTTCTCCAGCCACTCGGCGCCGAATTTCCTGCCCGCTGCATACATCACCATGGCGCCGGCCACATTGCCGATCCATGTAGCGAGGAAGGCCGCGATTACCGTGCCCTTCCCGCGCGCGGCGAGGAAACTTCCTATGGCGATTACCCCATCAGACGGAAGTGGAGGAAAGATGTTCTCCAAAGCGCTCATGAGGGTCATCGTGCCATAGAGCGCCCACAGCGGCATCGCTGACAGTCGTTCGAGGAGGGCCTCCATGTAGAATCATCTCCTCAGCGGGTGTCGCGAACGATCGTCGCGATGGCAAGGCAGGCTAGTCCTTCGCCCCGGCCTATCCAGCCCATTCCTTCATTTGTCTTTCCCTTGATGCTCACCTGCGCGACGTCCACATCCAGCACGCGCGCGACCGCTGCCCGCATTGCATCGCGGAACTCCGAGATCTTTGGCTGCTCTGCGATTACCGTGACATCAACGTTGGAGATATTCCATCCCGCGCTTTTGGTGTGTCGCATGGCAAGCGAGAGCATTTCGATGGAACTCCTGCCTGCATTCGCGGCAGCCGTGTCGGGAAACATTTCCCCGATGTCGCCAGCTCCCGCTGCTCCAAGTATCGCGTCCGTTATCGCGTGGCAGACCGCGTCTGCATCTGAATGACCTGTGAGATGCACTGCGGATGGAATGGACACACCACCGAGGAGGATCGGGCCACCATCTGCGAAGCGGTGGCTGTCGTAGCCAATTCCGGAGCGAACGTCTGCCGCTGTCACGCGGCTGCTGTAGCCGCCGGACCGATGATGCTGTAGTCCTGCCGCCTCCGCGCGGGCGTGAATCCCGCGTCGAGAATGAGACGCTCCATTTCTTCGGTGGTGGTGCGATGCGTGGTGTTGGCAGCAGAGACGACGTTCTCCTCGATCATCAACGAACCGAAGTCGTTGCAGCCGAAACGGAGAGCAAGCTGTCCAATCTTCATCCCCATTGTGACCCAGCTCGACTGTAAGTTGGGGACATTGTCCAGAACGATTCTCGAAATAGCCACAGTCCGCAGATAGTCCACCGCACTTGTCCTGGGCTGAGCCGACATGGTGGGTGTGTTTTCCGGCTGCAACGGCCAGCAGATGAAGGCTGTGAACCCACCGGTGCGCGACTGCAACTCTCGCACGCGCTCCAGGTGTTCAATCCGTTCTGCCAGCGTTTCACCAAGTCCGTACATCATCGTCACCGATGTCTTCATGCCTTCCTGGTGCGCGATGTCCATTATTTCCAGCCATCGGTCCGCACCGGCTTTCTTGCGCGCAACCATGTCCCGCACCCGTTGCACAAGTATTTCGCCGCCGCCGCCGGGAATCGAG
>CAZKXZ010000141.1:0-3026 GCA_964556695.1 uncultured Gemmatimonadales bacterium | reverse complement strand
TGGCCGGTAATTCCTGTTATCAGAGCCTTCTTTGCCATTGTGCGGTTCGTTCTTTCAAGTTGAAGTGCAACTTTGATTGATGCGATAGATGGGCGAGATTCCGAAATTCATTCTTATCTTCAGGTTCAACGTCTCGAATGAATCGCTTCGGGTCAGCCGCGGAGCGAAGCTGCGGCTAACCCGAAGTCGAGTTCGACCCGGTTGCCGGGAGGGCTTCCCCCACGCTTCTCAACGCCGCGCGCCTCCAGAGCAGCAGGGCGATCAAGGCAACAATGCCGACTGCCAACATCCCGGTTCCGTTCTTGCCCAGCGTCCCGAATTCATGAAGGGGCGTAAGCAGGATCCAGGGCATCAGGAAGCCCAGAACCAGAGCCGTCGTGTGTCGCCCGCTCATCCTGCGATGGCACAGCTGGAGAAAACCGAACAACAGGACCAATGCAATCATCGTGAGTTCCGCCAGAATCGCTGCCATTGCAGGCACGTTGTTCTTGACCATTTCGTTTGGAACGATCACGAAGAACGGACTGACCAGGAAGGCGAGAACGAAGAAGGCACTCGGAGGCAAGAGCGGCACGATGTCTGTCGACACAGTGATGCTCCTGCTTCTGTAAGCGAGCCAGCATAGGAAGACCACGCAGAGGAAAGCGCCTATCAGGAGCAAAGGGTGAGGATGAAAAGGGATAGTTTGACTACCTTCCGACTTTCCGATGGAAAGCATCCCCAGAATAGTGATCGATGAAATCCCCGCGAGCGCAAAAAACACCCCCCGCCTCCGGAGAGCAGCGACATGGCGGTACTGGGGCCACAGGTGATCTGCGATCGCAATGGGGACCAGAATGCTGAGGGTCGCATGAGCGAACGATACTCCCAGCGTCCATACCCACTGCACTCCCCAGTACATTCCATAGCCGGACAGCAACCCCACGCCCTCCCATTCCGGGTTGAAGAACGCCTTGGTCGTCAGCCCCTCCTCGACGATCGCATAGGCCACCGCCAGGAACACAACGCCCCATTGCAGATTCCATCGCACTTTCGCTTCTCTTATCAGCAGACAGCCACAGCCGTATAGAAGCACAAAGATGAGCAGCCAGAGGGGCGAGAAGAATCTCGCGGGAGGGGTACTCCCCGTGAGGAGTTCGGCCAACATGGGAGGAACGAACAGCAGGAAGACGATCAGTTTTGCCTTGCCCGTGAAGGCTGCGCCATACTTCATTCGTGTCCCTTCACAACGACCCAGTTATCGTTCGACGAAGTCCAACGCGAGGGAGTGGCCTTTGGCAATACGATGCACTGGGGCCGCGCCGTCCCGCATTTTGATTCCAACGCACGGGCACGAACCCATTCGTCCCGGGCGGCACGCGAGCCGAACACTCTATCATGCCTGTCGTGCAGTGATGCGGTCAGTGACGATGCGCGCTGTCCCTGGAGCGACTGCAGCAAGTCCAGGGCATGCGAGGAGTAATATCGTTGAATCTCCTCTCCCTCAGGCACTTGGCTGGCAGAACATGCCAATAAAGATACGTAGCGTAGTCAAGCAGACGTTGGCTCTCTTCCTTGTTAACAGTGCGCCGAGGCGCGGTGCGGGAACCCTCCAGTGACCGGGCTATTCGCCCTGCGGGGGCGGGTGCTCGGTGGGCTGGTCCTGTCTCTGCTGATCGTCGTGACGGTTGTCGGCGCGTTGGAGGTGACACTCCGAACCACGCACTGGCTCGGAGCCCGCATCTCGTGGGCGCGGCCCGACGCAATCATCGGATGGCGTTTCATCGGGAACACTGATTACTGGTACGACAGCCGCGAGAATGATCACCCTATCGTGGGCCGCACCAACAGTTGGGGCTGGAACGACCGGGAATGGTCGCCGCAAAAGTCCCCGGGGACGGTTCGTGTGGCTGTGCTTGGCGACAGCTATGTCGAGGCGCTGCAGGTCGAACGGGCGAGCAACTTCCTCACGATCGCGGAGAATCTGCTGAACCAGGACGGGAAGAGGCGCTACGAACTGATGAATTTCGGGCGTTCAGGATTTACGCAGACGGAGGAATGGCTGGTACTCAAGAACGAGATCGTGGGCTTCGAGCCGGATCTGATTGCGCTCTTCTACTATGCCCCCAACGACATAGCAGACGTGGATCCGCGAACGACCACGGATCGGTTGCGCCCGTTTCCGGTGACCGTCGGTGTTGACGACGTCCTCCTGGACATGGGCTTTGTTCACCAGACCTCGTTCCGGCTGAAGTCACTCATGAGCCCGCTCAAGAATCACTCGGCGCTGGTCTCGCTGGTGGCGGAGAAGGTCGCGCTGCTCCAGCAGACCGGGCCGACGCGGGGTCAAGTCACGGACAACCAGGGAGTCGCCTCGCACCTCGACCGCCCCCGCGGAATCGGGGGTTACCTGAGCCTTGCAACGGACACGTCCGACGCGCTCTACCACCGCAACTATGCCGTCACGAAGGCATTGATCGCCACGATGATCCGAATCTCCGCACAACGCAAGATCGCTTTACTTCTAGTGGCTATCGACACGCCCGCTTACCTTCCCCTGGTGGAAGAGCGATTGAAAGCGATCGACTCTACCTTCCGCTTCGACTTCTTCGACGAGGACCTGGCGCAGTTTGCCGCCGGATCCGGTGCGCAGTTCCTGGGTCTCAGTGCTCTGTTTCGCGCCCGCTACGCCGAGCGCGGGGAGGAACTGCACTTCTCGCGGGACCTTCCGGCCGACGGGGGAATCGTCGGCAACCTCGGCCATGCCGGCCACTGGAATTATGCCGGGCACCGCTATGTCGCCGAGTTGCTCAGCGCGAAGTTGCAGGCCATGGCGCCACCGTCGGGCCAGCACTAAGGAAGCTCTGAGAAAGGGGCCCTCATGTTCACTGAGGCCCCTTTGAATCCCCAATTTCAGAGGTTACCTAACCGCGGTCGATGCCCGTCGGGCGCACGGGTGCCCCTCGACGCTGCGCCGGCATGGCGGCGACCTGGCGATAGAGATCGAGATAGCCGTCCCGCAGCATGTCCCAGGCAAAATGCCGCCG
>CAZKXZ010000140.1:0-3237 GCA_964556695.1 uncultured Gemmatimonadales bacterium | reverse complement strand
CGCTCAGCGAATCGCTCGAGATCGCTTTGCAAGTGGCGTCGGCACTCAACGCGGCGCACAGCGCACGCGTGGTCCACCGCGACATTAAGCCGGAGAACGTGATGCTGCGTCCCGATGGCTACGTGAAAGTGTTGGACTTTGGCATTGCCAAGTTGATGGAACGTCAGCGGCCTGCACCCGATGCCGAAGCGGCAACGCGCGCCCTCGTGCAAACGGGGAAGGGAGTGGTAATGGGTACTGCGCATTACATGTCACCGGAACAGGCGCGCGCTGTGCCGGTGGATGCGCGTACAGACATTTGGTCGCTGGGAGTTGTGCTTTATGAAATGGTTGCGCGCCAGGTACCGTTTGCGGGTGAGACTGCGAGCGACTGCATTGCCACGATACTGAAGAACGAGCCCGTACCGCTGACGGCGGTGGCACCTGCGGCACCCAAACAGCTCGAATGGATCTTACATAAGGCGTTGCGCAAAGATCGAGACGAACGCTACCAAACTGTCAAGGAGCTGCTGTCGGATTTGCGCGCAGTTAAACAGGAGGTGGAAGCAACTGCGAAAACTGAAGGGTTCGTCCCATCCAGTGCGGATGCTCCGATAATCATGACGGCAGGCAGCGCTGCCCAGGCGGCAGGTATGGGTGGTGACACCCAACTCAATGCAGAGCCACCCTCTACTGGCTCGGTTATCCACACTACGTCGAGTGCCGAGTACCTTGTCAACAGGATAAAGCGGCACAAGCTGATCGCTATAATCGGGGTGGCAGTATTTGCTGTCATCATCGCGGGCATAGGTATCTCTCTTTACAAGTACGCTAACCGGAATCCCGCTTCACCTATCTTTCAGAACGCACAACTTAATCGAATCACCACGAGCGGTAAGGCAAACAACGCCAACATCTCGCGAGACGGCAAGTACGTTGTTTATTCGGAAGACTATGACGACGGCCGCTCCAGCGTTCTCGTTAAGCAAACGGCTACGGGTAATACGCTGGTGATCGTCCCGCCCGCGAAGGTCTCACTTGGGGGCACCGTGTTTTCGGCTGATGGTAATTTTGTTTATTACCTCATGAACGATCTTTCAAGTGACATTACTTCTCTGTACCAGGTGCCTTCAATTGGCGGCACGCCTAAAAAGATAATGTCCGACGTCGACAGTCCTCCGGCGGTTTCACCTGACGGTACTCGCATAGTCTTCATGCGTGAGGACAAAGGAATAAAATTCGAACTTGTAGTCGCGATGTCCGACGGCACTGGTGAGCGCGTAGTCGCTACGCGTCAGGGGGTGGAGTGGTTTGAAGACGATGGACCAGCGTGGTCACCGGACGGAAAGACAATCGCCTGTGTGGCCGGTGTCTCATCTTCATCGGTCGGCGGCAGTATCGAGTATTCGCTACTGGGTTTCGACGCGGAGACCGGCAAAGTTAGTAAACTTAGCCCGAAGAGGTGGAAGGGTTATGCGGGTCGCGTGATCTGGATGCCCGACGGCAATTCCCTCGCACTCGTAGCTTCAGAGAGCGATACCGATACCAATCAAGTCTGGCGCGTTGCCTTACCGGGGGGTACGGCAAGTCGAATTACAAACGATGTCGTATCGCGAGACCCGCGCACCCTGGGGGTGACCGCAGACGGACTTACGCTTGTCACTGTTACCAAGCAGACACTCAGTAGTATTGAAGCAGTGCCAGCTGGGGGTGAAACGAGCCCTGTCACGCGCTTATCCTTGAGCGAAGCCAATCGTGACGGCCTTGATGGTCTCACCTGGACGCCTGACCGGCGGATTGTCTTCCATTCAGGTGAGGGGGGCCAGAGCGATCTCTGGATCATGGACGCCGACGGGGGCAGGCGGCAGCGGCTCACGTCGGATCTTTACTGGGACGGCGACCCCGCAGTCTCTTCCGACGGGCGCTACATCGTCTTCGCGTCCAACCGGCCGAGGGGCGGCAGCGTTCCTTTCCTGTGGCGCATGGACCTGGACGGGGGCAACCTCACGCAGTTAACTAGCGGAGAAGACACTGCTCCAAACATCTCGCCTGATGGGCGCTGGGTTATCTATAGTTCCTGGAGTCCGGGGCCAAAGGGAAACACTGGGCAAGGCCTATGGAAGGTTTCAATTGATGGTGGCACTCCCGTGCAGCTAACCGATTACAACACAGCGACAGCGGATTACTCGCCTGACGGCAACTGGATTGTCGCCACTGTCTTCGATGACCAGGTGACACCCAAGCGCTGGCGCAACGCCGTGATTCCAGCCAACGGCGGGCCTCCGAGCAAACAGTTCGACCGCCCAAACTACTCTTATCAATACGCGCGCTGGACGCCGGATGGTCGCCAGCTGAGCTACATTGGTCAACCTGCGATTCCTTCGAATATTTGGCTTCAACCGATCGCCGGCGGCGAGCCGCGCAAACTCACTGACTTCAAGACCGATATGATCTTCCGTCACGCCTGGTCAAGGGACGGCAAGACACTCACAGTCGTGCGTGGCAATCGGACTACCGATGTGGTGTTGATGAAAGATTCTGGTTCGGGAGCGCCCTAGCAGGCTGCTGAAAAACTCATTTTGGAGTGCGGAGGCAAGCGTAGCGCGACTCCGCTTTGGATAGGCGAGCCTTAGAACCCCAATAGAATCCAAAGCGCCGTCGCCGCTCCGCTCTGCCGGCGCACTCCACATTTTGCTCTGTTCCCACGCTGAAAGGGTTTTTCAGCAGCCTGCTAGAGATTGATGAACTCTGCGCTCTCCCTGAAGTGAGGGCCAAAGTTTTTGTCCGAGCTTTCAAGCCAGGTCGCCTGGGTGGACTCAAAATCGGTGGAGTCGAGCTTGACGAACTCGGCCCGACCATTCTCGCGCACGATCACATCTACTAGCGGACCAGCGCCTCAGTGGTCAACGTTCATCTGCTGGACCGCTGGACGGGAAATCGCAAAAGATTTATTCGATCGAAGGACCAGATCAAATCTGCCACCACAACGTTCAGCTACATTCGCCCAACTTACATACGCGGGTTGGCTCCCACGAACGTGGGTAGTCGCAGGCTTGCCTCGGACTTAACGCGGGCGTCGGAAGGTACAACGGCCCAGGAGGGCAGTGATTTAGTTAATGGACTTTTCTGGACTCGCGGCGAAAATGGTGGGATCCTGCAAGTTCTTTAGAATGTTGGCGTCCCGTACGGGAGTCGAACCCGTGTCGCCGCCGTGAAAGGGCGGTGTCCTAGGCCACTAGACGAACGGGACGCATATGG
>CAZKXZ010000139.1:0-3360 GCA_964556695.1 uncultured Gemmatimonadales bacterium | reverse complement strand
TAACGCCTGACCCGATCAGGCCGCTAAGCGCAGTCCCGGTGCCCGCCGCGACTGACAGCCGGAGAAAATCTCGTCGTGAAACTTCCATGTTTTGACTCCTTTTTTTGAAGCCGGAGAATGGAGTGAAAAAGCGCAGACACTGGTAAGTAACATGATTTCACAATGTGATCAGCACGTGATTTGCAAGACTGCCTAGTCGAACTCCTATCACGGGCAGGAGCTTTGTCAAGGTGAATCTTTCGATCGAAGAAGTAGGCGCAGGGATTGAGCGGTGAGACCTGTCTGAGAGCTGCTGGGGACAAGCTCTACCACATGGGCATTCGCGGCAAGGTCTCTCGCAACACCCTGGCTCACGCCAACGAGGTGCGCGATTGGAGAATCTACCAAGACTTTGCCCAGGTGCTGATCCAAATCCGCAAAGGAGAATCCAGTACGCTTGGTAAGCATATCGATCGGTTTGTAAGGAGCAGATGACCTGCCAGTCGAAATACCATCCGGTTTCGAATTTTCAATTCGTGAGGTAGTAGCTCAAGGAGAAGTGTAGAAAGCGCCTAAAACAACTCCAAATATGATGTGAGCAATGATCACGGAGATCGGAGTCTGAAAACCATAATTGAGCGCGAGAAACCCTGGAGGCTCGAGCTGGCGCATTAGAGTCGGGCCTTGTTGTTCGCTGGCCATGCGAGGATGGAGTCCAGGCATAAGCCGCATTCCGGCCGTTAGAACAAAGCCGGCGTGGATCAGGCCAGTCAGACCGCCACGCCACCACGTGGCCCCACCCCAAAGGTGGAATGCAGCCACATAGATGAGCGAAAACAGCCACCCGTTAATCAAATGGAGAAAAAAACCGATGAGCTTCGCACGGTCTCGGCTGGGCGTGAACATGCTGCCGAGCATGTAAGGAAGACTCATCCGCGTAAAACCAAGCCCTTGGCTCCCGGCCATCACAGTTGTTAGAACGATTGTCGCGACGAATCCCCATAGAGCCCAGCTGCCCCAGTTCATAACCCCGCCTTGGCGGTAATCGATGCATCTTTGTCGGGAATCTCGCGCTCGAGTGCCTTTTCGCCTTGCAGGCGCTTTGCCAATGAAAGCGCGGCGTTGATCAGGCCCACATGCGTGAACGCCTGGGGGAAATTTCCCAGCGCATTTCCAGTCTCAGGGTCGATTTCCTCTGCGAACAGACCCAAGTCGTTGGCGTAACCGATCAGCCCTTCGAAGACTTCCTGCGCCTCCTCGGTACTGCCACCGCCAAGAGCCAAATATTCCGCTCCCCAAAAACTGCAGATGCCGAATGCTCCCTCGCCGGGCGATTCGCCGGCGCGATAGCGGTATAGGAGTCCGTCCACGGCCCCGAGGCGCTCCCGCACCCGAGCATAGGTCTGGCGCATTCGGTGCGAAGATGCACTGGCGAATCCATACCAGGATAAAAGCAACAGGCTCGCATCAAGCTCGTTGCCATTTAAGTGCGCTACATAACTTTGCAGCTGCGGATTCCAAGCGCGCTCTTCGACCTCGCGACGGATCGCCTCCCGGGTTTTCTGAAACTCACTGGCGGGAGCCTCGGGGAGGTGCCCCCGCGCATGAAGCTCAACGAGCCGATCGAGAGCCGCCCAGCAAAGGACGCGCGAATGGGTGTTATGGTAGCGTCCCGAGCGCGGTTCCCAGATGCCTTCGTCCGGCTCTTGCCAGTTGCGGCAAACGTAATCGCCGAACGCGCAGAGCATCCGCCGCGTCTCTCTATCCAATACGCCACCGGCGCAGATGAAATGAGTCACCGCGTCGATGACTTCCCCATAAACGTCAAGTTGCAACTGGCCGACGGCCGCGTTGCCGATCCTAACCGGACGCGATGAACGATATCCGGTAAAATGAGCAAGCGTCCGTTCCGTCTGCGGACTCCGCCCGTAGACGTCGTAAAGTATCCGCAATTCAGGACGCGTAAGCTGGGTTGAGTGAAGCAGCCAGTTTACGAACGCCTCGGCTTCATCCATACATCCCAAGCCCAGTAACGCGCGCACGGTTAGAGAAGCGTCGCGCAACCAGCAATAACGGTAATCCCAATTCAAGCCTCCGCCGACACGCTCGGGAAGCGACGTGGTCGGCGCCGCGACGATCGCACCCGAGGGAGCATAAAACAAAAGTCTTAACACAAGGGCGCTCCGTACAACGGCGGTACGGCTGGGGCCGTCATATCGCAAATGCCCGGCCCAACGACTCCACCACGCGGCTGACCGATCGATCGCTGCGCGCGTTCTCTCGCCGAGCGGCGGAAAGACGGCCGGCCATTCGGCCGAAAAAGTGAGGGAAAAATCGAGCGCCTCTCCAACGCGGAGGCGAGCCCGCGCATAGGCTGTCCCATCGCCTCGAAGGCTTAGAGGAAGTTTCGACTGGAGAGTGAGTAAACCGTCACCCGTCTCGAGCCGGAGCCCAAGCGTGCCGCCATCTTGCAGCCGGGAGCTTCTCTGCGCGTACCGAGGTCGCGCATCGAAGAGCATCTCCACTTCAACTTCCCCCTTCTCGCACTCGATGAGGCGCAGGATCTCATGCTCTGGAAGTAGGAGTATTCTTTGCTCTTCCTCTGAAGCGACAGGCATGAGGTCGATCAATAACAGCGAACCCGCTTCCGTTCGAAACCTGGTCTCGAGAATGTTTGTCTCATCCCTATAGCGCCGCTCTGTTTTGAAGGGAGCGGTGGGAGCGATTCGCCAGTGACCGGCGTGCGGGTCAAGCAAAGCGCCGAAAATCGAAGCGCTGTCGAACCGCGGCCAACAGAGCCAGTCGATCGATCCCTGGCAGGAGACCAAGGCCGCCGACCGGCAATCACCTATGATCGCATAGTCCTGAATCAGCTGCATCGCCAATGACCCTTGTACAAAGTCAACAAGCCGCTGTTAAAAATATAACGGAGCAGTCGCTTGTTAACACAAGTTTACTAACAACCATCTGCAACAGAGGCTGTCAAGATGAATTACTTTCTCGGATGGGAGAGCCGATCTTAATTTGCATCTTCGCTGATGACTGCGTTGGCCGATCGTGGACGCCATGCCCGCTGCGAAAAGTACGACATTTCGGATCTCCTTCTCGATAACGTCTGTAAGACGAAATCGAATCCTGGGCTGGTCTCTCCAGCCAACCCACCGCTTATCCATCCCGAGGCCTCCCCGCCCCGTTGAATCAAACTCCACGGTCACCTATGCTCCAGTATAAGCAGGCTAATAACAAGTTTTTATCAATTCCTCACCCGCAAATGCTTCGAGGAATCCTGCAAAGAAGGAATACTCCATGGGAATAAAAACTAACGAGGACTGGTTGCGGGCACTTACGGCCGCGGGGGCCGAACAGGAAGAGGCATTAAAG
>CAZKXZ010000138.1:0-3419 GCA_964556695.1 uncultured Gemmatimonadales bacterium | reverse complement strand
CCCGCGAAGCGGGGAATCCAGTGTCCCTATCGTCGTCATTCCCGCGAAGGCGGGAATCCAGAGTTAACGACACTGGATTCCCGCTACGCGGGAATGACGGTTAAGGCGGTGGGTTGCTGCTTTCACCGACATGACGGCCGAGCATCGGCATATCGATCCCGTGGTCGCGCGCGGTCTCCACGGCTTGCTCATAACCCGCGTCCGCGTGCCGCACAACGCCGAGCGCGGGATCGTTGGTCAACACCCGTTCGAGGCGGACGCCCATCTCCGCAGTGCCATCGGCGACGCACACCTGTCCCGCGTGCAGCGAATTGCCAATGCCCACCCCTCCACCGTGGTGGAAGGAGACCCAGGATGCTCCGCTGGCTGTGCTCACAAGTGCATTGAGAACGGGCCAGTCGGCGACTGCATCGGAACCATCAAGCATTGCCTCCGTCTCGCGGAAGGGAGATGCCACCGATCCGGTGTCGAGATGGTCGCGACCTATCACAATCGGAGCGGAGAGTTCTCCCTTTGCGACCAGGTCATTCATCGCGCAGGCAAAACGCGCCCTCTCTCCCTGACCCAGCCAGCAGATGCGCGCGGGCAGCCCCTGAAATACAACCTTCTCCCTCGCGAGGGCGATCCAGCGTCGCAAATGCTCGTTGTCCGGAAAGAGCTCCAGCACCAGATCGTCGGTGCGATACAAGTCATCAGGGTCGCCAGAGAGCGCTACCCAGCGAAATGGCCCGCGCCCTTCGCAGAAAAGTGGTCGCACATACGCCGGCACAAAACCGGGGAAGCTGAATGCGTTTTCCAGCCCAGCGTCGAATGCGACTGTACGGATGTTGTTTCCGTAATCGAAAACCGCTGCGCCGCGTTTCTGCATTTCACACATGGCTCTCACATGTTCAACAACCGAGCGGATCGCGGCTGTTTCGTACAACCTCGGATCCGTGCGGCGCAACTCGATCGCCGCATCAAGCGACATTCCGGCTGGTACATATCCATTCAGCGTGTCGTGCGCGCTCGTCTGATCCGTTACGATATCGGGTGTGACACCGCGTCGCACAAGTTCCGGAAGCACCTCGGCTGCGTTACCGAGCAGTGCCAGCGAGAGTGGCTGCTTCTTCGCCATTGCATCGCGCACAAGCACGATTGCTTCATCGAGGCTCTCTGTTTTTCGGTCGCAATAGGCGGTGGTAATACGCTTGTCTATGCGGGACGCATCCACTTCCACTGCAAGCAATACAGCGCCATTCATGGTCGCGGCCAGCGGCTGCGCTCCTCCCATACCGCCCAGGCCCGCAGTAAGCACGAATCTGCCCGCGAGTGTGCCGCCAAAATGCTCACGCGCCACAGCACCGAAAGTTTCGTAAGTGCCCTGAAGGATTCCCTGCGAACCGATGTAGATCCACGATCCCGCGGTCATCTGCCCGAACATCATGAGGCCGAGTTTTTCCAGCTCGCGGAACTTCTCCCATGTGGCCCACCTGCCCACCAGATTGCTGTTCGCAATGAGAACACGAGGCGACCACGCGTGAGTCTTGAGGACAGCGACCGGCTTGCCACTCTGAACAAGCAGCGTCTCATCGTTACCCAATCTGCGAAGGGTGCGCACTATAGCGTGATAACACTCCCAGTTGCGCGCAGCCTTTCCCGTCCCACCATAGACAACAAGATCCTCGGGTCGCTCCGCAATATCCGGATCGAGATTGTTCATCAGCATCCGGAGCGCTGCTTCCTGCTGCCACCCCTGACAGCTGATGGCGCTTCCGCGCGGCGCACGGATTTCGGAGGGCGGAGCGGAGTGAGTTGCCGTCGGGTTCACAGTCAGGTTGTCTCCACCGCGAAAACTCCACGCGATACCGCGGCAGAAAGCAGCTCGATATCCGTTGACATTACCCGGTCGTTCGCGAGGTGCGGAACAATATCGCGTACCAGTCTGTGTGCTCGCTCCACGCCGGCGCCGGGCCGCAGGGGACTCCTGAAATCCAGCCCTTGCGCCGCGCACATCAATTCCAGCGCCAGAATCCTCTGAACGTTGCGCACTATGCGACGCGCCTTTGTCGCCGCGGACATCGCCATCGGCACGACATCCTCCTTGCTGCCATCGGTGGGAATTGTGTCAACGCTCGCCGGATGTGACAGCAGCTTGCATTCACTCGCCAGCGCCGCCGCGGTTACCTGCGCCATCATGTAACCCGAGTTGAGCCCCGGTTCGGCGGCAAGAAATGGCGGCAGTCCCTGATTGAGATCGGGGTGCACCAGCCGGTCGATCCTGCGTTCTGATATCGTCGCCAGGTTGGTGAGCGCAATGCACATGACGTCCAGAGCCAGCGCCACTGCCTGTCCGTGGAAATTGCCGCCCGAAAGAATCTGCCCATCCTCGAACACGAGAGGATTGTCGGTACCCGCATTCAGCTCGCGCTCTATGAGTGAGCGACTGAAGTTGAATGCATCGAGTGCGGGACCGTGCACCTGCGGCATGCAGCGAAGCGAGTAGGCATCCTGGATGCGCGGATCGTTGTCGCGGTGCGACTCCCTGATTTGGGAGTCCTTGAGAAGTGACAACAGGAGAGCCGCCGATTTCACCTGCCCCTGCTGTCCCCGCGCATCGTGTATGCGCGCATCAAATGCGGTCGGGGTGCCCAAAAGAGCTTCCAGAGATGCAGCGCCGGCTACATGCGCCGAACTCCAAAGACAGAGTGCATCGTTCAGCGCCAGGCTCGCAACAGCGGTATGAGCCTGCGTTCCGTTGATAAGTGCGAGACCTTCCTTGGCCTGGAGCACGACAGGCACGAGTCCCACAGATTCCAGCATCTGTCGCGCCGGGCCGATTTCCGAGCCATTTCCGAGATCCCCCTCGCCTATGAGCGCGAGAGCGAGATGCGAGAGTGGCGCCAGGTCACCACTCGCTCCGACGCTTCCCTGCTCCGGAACCATGGGGTACAAACGCGCGTTGAGCATTCCGCAGATGAGCTGCGCCAGCTCAGGTCGCGCGCCGGAATAGCCCTTGGCAAGCACATTCGCGCGCAGGAGCATCATGGCGCGCACCTCACGCTCCGGAAGGGGATCTCCGACTCCCGCTGCATGACTGCGAACAAGGTTGGTCTGAAGCTGCAGAAGATGTTCGCGCGGAATTACAATGTCGGACAGTTTGCCAAAGCCTGTCGTGATTCCGTATACTGATTCACCGCGCGCCACGATGGCATCGACGTGCGCGCGCGTGGTGTGCATACGCTGCACCGCGGAATTGGCGATGGATACCACCGCTCCGCCAGCAACCGCGACAACATCAGCAAGCCGCAACGAGCTGCCATCCAGTACAACTTCTCCGTTCATGCGCCTGAATGTCTACATGCCGGGCATCTCGGGCAATGACCAGGGCGTAACGGACAACCTATATGTCGTCATTCCCGCGCAAGCGGGAATCCAGG
>CAZKXZ010000137.1:0-3510 GCA_964556695.1 uncultured Gemmatimonadales bacterium | reverse complement strand
GCCTTCACCAGACGCGCGCCGAGAATGACCTTACGTGAGCCGGGAATAGGATCGTAGTAGTAAGCCCCGATGTACCGGTTTTGATTCGTGAGATCGAGTTCCTGTGTGTCAATTAGTGTGAGCTGGCCGACTCCAAGTAGTGCAAGCTGCTGCAGAACATGAGTACCCAGACCCCCTATGCCGACGATGCACACATTGGCGTCTCGAAGCTTCTGCTGACCTTCCTTTCCGAAAAGCGCGACCTGACGCGGGAATCGATCATCAACCGCCGACGTCATCGTAATCCTTTGAAAGGGTTAAGCGCGTTGGAAGGATGACGTCCCCGTCGTCGAGCGTCAGACTCGCGACCTGAATTGGTTCGTTATGTCGACGCCACACCAGCGCATCGAATGAGTCTGTGGTCATAACTATAGCAGCGTACGGACGTTCCTTGAGCCGCCAAAGCACGTGGGGCACGAAGTCATCGAACCCGTAACGGTCGCTCGGAGAGAACGCTGCGGGTGAGTAACTGAGGTGAGAGTGCGCTTCGATCAGGCAGCAGCCGAGATCGTGGGCCCTCTTGATTACGAAAGCGCGAGTTTCGTTAGTGAGTTCAAGGTAGTACCCGGATTGCGCGTCGAAGCCTTCAGCCGGCACGGGATACCAGTCGATTACGTTGAACCTAAAAGCGCGACCATCGTCGACGATTTGCGCGAACAGAAATGCTGCTTCCTCTACGCGCATTTGTTGCGGAAGGAGATGGTCGCGGAGCGCGCGATACTGCTCAACACTCATGCATACGATTGCATCGCCGAGTGTGTTCATGCGCCCTCCAAGAAGCGCTTCTCAATTCCGCGTGACCATTTAACAAGATTCGAACCGCTTGCGACGTCCGCAGTGGGGTGCCAGCCTGCTTCCATGGTCCACGAGAAGATGCCCCATGTACGCCCGTCAGGAGGCCCCGGACTAGCTGGCTCCGTGTAGCTCCCCGGTTGGTTGCCGTTGAATCGCAGCCCTGCCGGCGCGTAAATGCCATAGGGCTGTGTGCCGGGATACTCAAGTTTTGCCCAGATGGCCAAGTCGGTGGTCGCACTACTCCACTCTGCCGGCAGAGGGTGATCAGGAATAATGAACCATCCATCGTCAATGTATCTGACTGCGGGGTAGCGTGTCCGCAGCAATTCGAGCTCCTTCGCGAGTCGCTCTCTCACGAGTGGCCCGAGCCTCGCTTGAATTTCACTTTTTTCGAGAACCCCATACCTGGCTTCAGCTCAACAATCTGCGCAGGGCTGAGATTATGCCGACGCGAAGTATGTAGGCCTCGACTTCCGGTTCGACTCTGGTGACCCGTCGCTTGGGAAGGTGCACAACGGTGCGGCTACGGCGTTGTTAGGTGGGTTTGCTTTTGGTCGCCGGTTCAACCCAACTTCTGTCGGTGCAAGTGCCGGCATTCGTGGGAGAGTTGCATTGCGATATGTCGATATGCGCGATACGAGCCTTACGGATTGGCAGCTTGACGGTGGAATTGCTTTTGAGACCGCGCGAGTAATGGACTCGCAACGCCTGGAGCTCTCTTTGGGTTTCGAGTTTCGTTACAGCGGAAATCGAGAGGCGGCCCAGATAGTCCGTTCCCGGTTTGCGGAGTTCCGCGCCGGAATATTCGTTCCCTACGTTCGCGTTCAGCGCAAATTGGCAACAGCTGCTGGCCGCCCTCGCGCGCAAGTGAGTAACCGTCCGCTCCCGCAGTGCAAGCAGCTTCATGTGCAGCGCCCCATTACGTTTCGAACAGTTTTTTGAATAAAGGCCTCTTAAGGGAGATGGGGTCTAAGAAACTTCGCCTTCCCATTGCGCAAAGGGTCTGTTCGCAGTGCAATTCGCAGTCACCCACATTATCACGGTTGCAATAGGGTGCCACAACCAGATTGATGCCCCACAGCTCACCGGGCGAGGTGACACCCATGATATGCCGAAAGACATCACGAGGATCTAAGCAGTCCTATTGTGAATCCGTAATCAAGTCGCCGTGCTTCCCAAGGGCTTGTACGTGGGGTATGCAAAAGGAATTTGGTAAGTTGAGGCCGCTAGGCGCGCCAGACGGCCTCTTTCTCTTGGCGAATCACCAAACGCGGTCGCATTTCTGCCGCAAGAAGTTGCGGAACTGAGCGTGTCGCATAATAATCATCAGCAGCCCAGCGCCGGCTGCTAACCCTTAGCGAATTTAGGATACCCGAGAGCGAGACTCGTAAACCGCAAGTCGAGTCGATCGCCGTAGATCTCGCACAGTGGTTGTGACAATTTGTAAACTCTTTGAGTGGCAAGAATCGTCAAAGGTATGGCCCTGACCAAGGAGGTGGCCACATGCTAGCACAAACCTTACGGAATTTCGGAATCGCTTTCATTGTTTTTGCGGTGGCGACTCCCTCGAGGAGCGAAAGGCAGCAGGCGCTTCCCGCGCCGGACTCAATGAGGGTGACTCTGCGAATAGGTGGCGACGGTGGTGGTGGACATATCCTTAGCTCGGTGAACCGCATCGTCACCAGCCCGCGAGGATTCGTTTTTCTTTCGCAAGCGCAGGAAATGCAAATCAGCGTGTTCGATACCACGGGACGTGCTGTCGCCCGAATCGGACGACGAGGAAGGGGACCCGGTGAGTTCGCAGAACTGTTCGGACTTGGGCTTGCTGGCGACACCTTGTGGGCGATCGACTACCCCTCTCATCACATCCATCTCTTTTCTCTTCAGGGAGGTCTGCTTGCCTCGCGGGATTTTTCGCAGTCGCCGCGTCCCCTGGATCAGGAACGCCACGCAGCATACGCGTATATCAGTGGCGGTTCGGCGGTGATGCGGTTCACAAGTAGGGATCCTCGCACTCCTGGAATCGAGGCGTGGATGCTGCTGCGCGTCCGCAGTACTACTGACAGTCGCTTTGATACCCTCCTTCGCGCTGATCGAGGTGGCAGGGTATGGACTGTCGGGCGTGGCGGCGTCAGCTTGGCGCAGCCGCTGGATGATACTCCGCTATGGGTGCTTTCACCAACAGGATCGGAGATCATTCTTGTTGAGCGGCTCATAGGCAATACCGCCACCGGGCGCGTTACCGTTCGGCGCATTTCAACAACATCGCTCCAGGAGAGGCGTGTGAGCATTGACCTTCGCGTTGAACGCGTTCCGGCCGCAACTGTTGACACCATTATTGAACGCCGAGCAAACGCGCTGATGCGCGTCCCAAGTGGATCGATTCCCACAATCGATGCAGCGCGCTCAGCGCTGCGTGCGGGGATGTTCATTCCGTCACATTTTCCGGCGGTCCAGCGGGTTGTTGCCGGATCCGACGGTAGCATTTGGCTTCAACGCTTCGGTCGCGACGAATGGATTGTGCTGGATGACGTGGGACGAATAGTGCGAGTAGTAAAGTTGCCCGCAGGCAGCGCAGCCAATGTTCATGCTGCCACGATTGATCGCGCTTGGCTAGTTGTCACGACAGCACGTGGTGAACCGCAAGTGGCGAGATACGATCTCGTGCGACGTTAG
>CAZKXZ010000136.1:0-3664 GCA_964556695.1 uncultured Gemmatimonadales bacterium | reverse complement strand
GGCGGCGGCGGTGGTGGTGGACGCGGCGGCGCAGCGGCTGGCGGCGGCGGTGGCGGTGGCGGTGGATTCGTATCCAAGCCCGGTAAGCTCGGCTTCTCGGCAGTGATGGTTTCAACGGATGGCAAGTATGTCTTCACGCAGGGCACAGCACCGCTCTCGAATGACACATCAGTCAACCGTCCGCTCGTTGAAAAGATTGAAATCAAGACGGGCACCAAGAGCCCGGTGTACAAGAGCACGTCGCGGCTCCCGGAGACGATTTCGTCGCCGCTCGATGATGATTTCAACCGCCTTCTCGTGCGGCGCGAATCGTCAGTCGATGTACCGCAGCAGTTCATAGTCGATGCGAAGACCGGCACAGCCAAGCAGATCACCGAGAACAAGGACATCTGGAACGGCTTCCGTGCCCCGCAGCGCAAGACGTATTTCGCGAGGCGCGCGGATGGTCTCAACATCCGTGTATATGTGACTACGCCGCGCAATTATGTGGAAGGCACCAAGATGCCGGCGTTGTTCTGGTTCTATCCCAGTGAATTTGATAGCGCCGCTGCGTACACCAACAGCATTACCGGTGGCGGTCGTGGTGGTGGTGCAGGCGGACGTGGCGCCGGCGCAGGACCAACGAGCGGTCTACCGAGTGGCACGTTCCCGTCGTATGCACCACGCACGATGTCATTCATTACAGAAGTCGGTTACGTCCTGGTTGAGCCCGATGTGCCCATCGTCGGTGAGCCTAATGTTCTCCCCAATGACAACTATGTACATCACTTGGTGGAAGGACTGCAGGCTGTCATCAACATGCTCGACACACTCAAGATCATCGACAGAAACCGTCTCGCGCTCGGCGGACATAGCTACGGCGCATTCAGCACGGTGAACGCGATGGTCAACACATCATTCTTCAAGGCCGGTATCGCGGGCGACGGTAACTACAACCGTCTGCTCACGCCCAATGGTTTCCAGAACGAACGTCGCGACCTCTGGCAGGGACAGTCGACATATCTGCAAATGTCTCCCTTCCTCAGGGCCGACAAACTGAGTGGCGCGTTGCTCATGTACCACTCGTTGGAAGATCAGAATGTTGGAACAGATCCGATCAACTCACCGAAGCTCTTCCACGCTCTGCAGGGACTGGGGAAGACGGTGTCAATGTATAACTACCCGTATGAGGATCACGGACCGGTTGCCCGCGAGACGGTGTTGGATCAGTGGGCGCGTTGGGTGGCGTGGCTCGACAAATACGTCAAGAACGCTGACAAGGTGAAGATTGTAATGCAGCAGTAGTTCCGCAGCTGGTGAACAAGAAGGAGGCTGAATAAAATCAGCCTCCTTTTTGCATCTATGCAACCGCTGTTTGCGTCCCGCCTTGCAGTTCCGCTTTTTGCGAGCCGCTTTTTGCGAACCGCTGTTAGCGGGTTATTGCAACTCGGCGGGTGTGTATCTCCCCAGAACGCGAATTGTTGAAGCAATGCGGCTCAGCGCGGTGAGCGCACCATCGACGGCAGCCCGGTCATTGGCGATGCAGTCGAGATAGAAGAGGTATTCCCACGGTCTACCCAATATCGGACGGGACTCCAGTTTCGTGAGATCCAGACCTCCATTCGCGAAGACGCCGAGTGCTTTGTGCAATGCTCCTGGCTTGTTGGGGAGACTGAATACCAGGGAAACCTTCGGGCCAGTGACACTCGCTGAGCCGGATTTTGTCACTGCCAGAAACCGCGTGTAGTTCTCCTCGTGATCTTCGACGTTTTCCCGCAGTACCACTCCTCCATACAGCTGTGCCGCGAGCGCTGATCCCACCGCGCCCTCATCAATCGTATCGCGTCCAAGGACATCGCGGACACCGCCCGCCGTATCGAATGCGGGGACCTGAGCGAGCTGCGGATTGCTGGCGAAAAGCTTTCGGCACTGAGCAAGCGCAACCGGGTGCGAAGTTACACGGCGCAGATCGGCGATCGAAATGCCTGGTCGAGCGATGAGGCAGAGTCGCACGCGAACGAGTGTCTCCCCAACAATCTGAAGATCGTGTTCGCCGAGGAGGTCGTAGTTGCGATGCACAGACCCGGCGAGAGAGTTCTCGATTGGCACCATCCCGTGCGTGGCGGAACCGTCAGAGACCGTCTGAAAGAGATCCTCGAAGCTCGCGCATGGAACAAGCTGAATGCCAGGTCCAAACAGTGCGAGCGCCGCCGCGTGACTGAATGATCCGGCGGCCCCCTGGAAGGCAGCGGTGATACCATGTCCTTGCGCGCTCACGTTGCCATTTGCGCGACGCGCGGTGCAAGTTCGCTGACAGACGCATTGGACTCGCGGATCCAGCGGCCTACAGCTCTGGCCACGGGACGCGCGCGTTCCATGAGACGGTTGAAATTCTCGAATGTGAGTGATTGCCTGCCGTCCGATTGCGCCGACTCCGGATGCGGGTGCACTTCCACCAGAATGCCATCCGCGCCGGCGGCTATCGCCGCGAGTGTAAGGGATTCCACCAGCTCCGATCGTCCGGCTGCGTGGCTGGGATCCACAAAGACCGGCAGCGCAGACTGCAACTTCAGCACAGGGACCGCGGAAATATCGAGAGTGTTTCTCGTGGAGCTTTCGAAGGTACGGATTCCCCGCTCGCAGAGGATCACGGAATCGTTGCCGCCGGCAAAGATGTAGTCTACCGCCGCCAGAAGTTCGTCCAGTGTATTCGCCGCCCCGCGTTTGAGGAGCACCGGCTTCCGGCAGCGTCCAACTTCGGTGAGCAGCGGAAAGTTCTGCATGCTGCGTGCGCCGATCTGCACAACGTCCGCGTACTCACAGACAAGATCCAATGTTCTCACATCCATCACCTCGGTAACTACTGGGAGTCCGCTCGTACGCCTCGCTTCGGCGAGAAGTTCCAGCGCGTGCGCGCCGAGCCCCTGGAATGAGAACGGGGAAGTTCGTGGCTTGAAGGCGCCGCCACGGAGCGCGGACGCGCCAGCTGCAGCAACGGAGTCCGCCGTCTGGAGAAGCATCTCACGTCCCTCGACCGAGCACGGTCCGGCGACAACAACAATTTCGTCGCCACCGGCAACGATCTCGCGCCGGAGCGTGCGATCACCGCCAACGACGACTTTTCTTGAAAGCAGTCGGACGGTTGCGTGACTTTCGTCGACTTTTTCTGAACTCATGATACGATCCTGGGTCGGATGGGTGGACAAAACAAAAAGCCCCCGAGTATTCCTCGGGAGCCGTTGAAGACTGAAGTCGCGATTATTTCACAGCGTCACACGCGAACAGCAGCTCCTC
Organism: uncultured Gemmatimonadales bacterium; assembly: GCA_964556695.1. Classification (GTDB taxonomy): domain Bacteria; phylum Gemmatimonadota; class Gemmatimonadetes; order Gemmatimonadales; family Gemmatimonadaceae; genus CAZKXZ01. The sequence goes on along the minus strand of CAZKXZ010000136.1, from coordinate 391 downwards.
GCTCCCGGGAATGTCCCCAGAAAGCGGCCGTAAAGTAGAACTGGCTGAAGGAGCGTGCGCGTGTCATCGTCGTGTAATGTGGGGAACCCATCATATATTCGCAAGTCCGCATCCAGCTGACGAGCGAGGGGTCGGTTTGTTTCATCATGACTTGATCGAGCAAATGGAGAAACATTGAGGTGAGCGCGAAACGAGGATCTGACAAACTCTCGGTCTACAAGTTCGGCGGAGCGGCTCTCGCCGACGGGGTTGGGATGCGCCGCGCAGCGGAGATCGTAACAATGCGCGGCGCCGCACCGACCGTAGTTGTGGCGTCGGCTATTGGCGGCGTTACTGACGCGCTTATCGCGCTGGTACTGCACGCAGTTGCGGGAGATGCCGCGTCGGTCAC
>CAZKXZ010000135.1:0-3939 GCA_964556695.1 uncultured Gemmatimonadales bacterium | reverse complement strand
GTTTTGTACAATACATCGCGCGGTCCTGCCAAGGGTGGCATCCGCTTCGACATGCAGGTGACGCTGGAAGAGGTGAAGGCACTCGCCGCGTGGATGACATGGAAATGCGCTGTGGTGAACATTCCGTTCGGCGGTTCCAAGGGTGGAGTCATCTGTGATCCGCTCAAGATGAGCGTTTCGGAATTGGAACGACTGACGCGCCGCTATACCACGGGAATCATCTCAACGCTCGGCCCCGACTCCGATGTACCGGCGCCGGACATCAACACTAATGAACGGGTGATGGCGTGGGTGATGGATACCTACTCCATGCACAAACAGCACACGGTGACTTCCGTCGTGACTGGCAAGCCGGTGGAGATGGGCGGCTCATTGGGGCGCAGAGAGGCAACAGGGCGCGGCTGTATGCTCGTCACCAAAGAAGCGCTCAAGCACCTCAAGATGAACGTGCAGGGAACCACTGTTGCCGTGCAGGGCTTCGGAAATGTGGGTTCCATCGCCGCGCAGCTGCTGGCTCGCGAAGGGTGCAGGATCGTTGCGATCGGCGACAGGACCGGGGGCGTCTACAACAAGGATGGCATCGATGTCGACGATGCTATCGCGTGGAACAAGCAGCACCGTTCCCTCGACGGTTACAACAAGGGAGATCGAATAACGAGCGAAGATCTTCTCACCCTCGATGTTGACGTACTTCTCCCAGCGGCGGTGGAGAATGTCATCCGGCGTCACAATGCCGGTTCGATTCGGGCGCGCATCATTTGCGAAGGGGCCAATGGCCCAACCACCGCCGCAGCCGATTCAATTCTCGAGGAGAAAGGGATTTTTGTAATTCCTGACATCCTGGCCAATGCTGGCGGCGTCACCGTTTCTTATTTCGAGTGGGTTCAGGATCGCGCCGGATACTTCTGGGCCGAGGACCTTGTCAACGAGCGCCTGCGCGAAATAATCACACGCAGCTTCAACGATGTTCTGCGGCTCGCTGAACAGCACAAGGTGAACCTGCGCACCGCCGCGTACATGCTTGCTATCAGTCGCGTGGCCACGGTGCACAGGTTGCGCGGCATGTACGCCTGATGCCGTTCAAGGTCGCCGTTGTCGGGAGACCACGGGACCGGAACATGGCCACGGTGATTGGCGAGTATGAAAAAAGGGCCATGAGATACTGGCCCATCTCATTTCAGGAAGTGCGCTCGTCCACCGCGGCGTCGGCCGGACCGGTTGTAACACGCCGCAAGGAAGCCGAGCGCTTGCTGGATGCCGCGCCGGACGGTTACCGTCTCGTTGCTTGCGATGAGGGCGGGGCCGCAATGACCTCACGGGAATTCGCAACCTGGCTCACGCGAGAACGCGACAATGGATCAGCGCTCGTCTTTGTGGTTGGCGGTGCATTCGGGCTGGACGAGAGCGTGAAGACGGCTGCGTCAATAGTGCTTTCACTTTCGAAGCTGACACTCTCGCACGAGCTGGCGCGGCTCGTACTCGCCGAACAACTCTATCGCGCCGGCACAATCATGCGCGGCGAGCCATACCACAAATGACCTGTCGCGATACAGCATGGAAGTAATTGGCCACACCCCGCTGTTAGGTGCGCTCGCGCGACGAGTGGCGGAGGCAACCGCCCCTTCGAGCTGGGGGATCGCCACGCCTCAAACGAGAGAGCAGTGGACGCGGCGCGCGACGGAGACAGCGAAGTCCGCACCTGGGTCATGGCTTGCTCCCCTGCAAGGCGCGCTCGATTTGCAGGGAGCTGCCCGCAAGCGCTTGACTGCAGTAGCGAACAGCGGTGGCGTGCTGGTGACCACGGGACAGCAGCCCGGTCTCTTCGGTGGCCCGCTCTACACATGGCACAAGGCACTTACAGCACTCGCGCTTGCAAACGCAATCGAGAGGGACACCGGTGTTCCCGCGGCGCCACTCTTCTGGGCTGCAACCGACGATAGCGACATGGAGGAAGCTGGCTGGACTGCGGTCGCGTTGCGCGGTGGCGCAAAGTTGTTGCGCATGAGCACTCAGCCAGAACTCGCAGAAGCAACACCAATGGCACTGACCCCCATTGGTGATCTTTCGCGCGAACTCGCCGACCTTCGTACCGCGGCGGGGCCCGCTGCATATCCCGATTTTCTCGATACAACCGCCAGCGCCTACTCTGGTTCTCACACCGTTGGTCTCGCCTACGTCGCACTGCTGCGATCTGTGCTTGAGCCGCTGGGGATCGCAGTTCTCGATGCGGGGCATCCGAGTGTGCGGACGCGCGCAGATTCAGTACTGCGTGCGGCGCTCACGCACGCCGACGCAATTGGCGCGGCCGTGTCACAGCGCGATTCGGAAATTCGCGAGCTGGGAATGGAGCCCCAGGTTCATGAAGTGGCGGGGCTCTCGCTCGTGTTTCTGCATGAGCACGGCATCAGGCGACGCATCCCGATCAGTGAAGCCGCGGCAATCGCGAAGCGATCGGGCGCGGCACTTTCGCCCAACGTGCTTCTGCGTCCGGTGGTTGAGCGAGCGATTCTGCCCACGGTCGCGTATGTTGGCGGCCCGGCTGAACTCGCATACTTCGCACAGTCCGTCGCGGTAAGCAGCGCCATGCAGCTCACCGCTCCAGTGGCTGTCCCGCGATTCTCCGGGACGATTGTAGAGGAGCATGTGAGGCGCATACTCGGCGATTATCAACTCAGGATTGATGATCTCTCGTCTCCTCATGACGCATGGAGCCGACTGGCGCGCGGTGGAGTGCCTGCCGAAGCACTTGTTGCAATTGCAGAACTCAGAAAGGAAACGGACCTGTCGTTCGATCGCATTCTCGCGAGTACTACCTCCGGGTCGGAGCCGCTTTTTGAGGGTGCCGAGATTGTGCGCGGCGCGAAAGCTACTGTGCAACAGCGCATCTCACGTTTTGAGCGGCGCCTCATCGCCGCTGCCAAGCGACGCGATGTACGGCTGGCGGAAGACATTGCCACCGCGCGCGGTGCGCTGTTCCCACTGGGACGCCGGCAGGAACGTGCGCTCAACATGATTCCATTTCTCGCGCGCCATGGAGATGAAGTATTGTCGCGCGTGCTCGATGCGGCGGCCGAACATGTGGAGGGACTACTGAGTGGCGGATCACGACGCGAGGGTGATGCAGCCGCGGCGCCGGTAAGCGCGGTGTCAGCTCGTGACTGAAACAACCTCGGGCGCGCCAGCACCACGGGGAGGAGAGCAGCCGTCACAAGGTGAAGGACGCCCCAACGGGCGCGGTGCCGTGCTTGTGGCATCGGGAATTTTCCTCAGCCGTATTTTCGGCCTCGTTCGCACGCGCTTTCAGACGCATTACCTGGGATTACAGAGCGAAGCGGCTGACGCGCTGGCGATGGCACTACGGTTGCCAAATTTCCTGCAGAATCTCCTTGGCGAGGGAGTACTTTCTGCGTCGTTCATTCCGTCGTACACCGCATTGATCGCCAAGGGTGAAAACGAGCGCGCGAAGAACCTCGCGGGCGCTGTCTTCTCGCTGCTTGCGCTCACGATGTCAATCATTGTGCTCGGCGGAATTGTCCTCGCTCCATTCCTTGTCAGGATTTTCACCGAGGGCTGGAACGAGTCCACCCGGTCGCTGGCTGTGACTCTCGTGCGAATCGTCTTCCCGGGGACCGGACTGCTCGTGCTGTCGGCCTGGTGTCTTGCTGTACTGAACAGCCATCGCCGCTTCTTGCTCTCGTACACTGCTCCGGTTCTGTGGAACATTGCGATCATCGCGGCGATGGTGTTTGGTGCAAAACGCGGCGAGTCGCTGGCAGGGATCGCGTGGTGGGCGGCACTAGGTGCAGTAGCTGGAAGCCTGCTTCAGTTTCTCGTGCAGCTTCCAGCTGTGCTGCGTCTCACTGCTGGGCGCTCCTGGAGCGTGCGCAACGCTCGCGATGAGGTGCGTCATGTTTTCCAGCGCTTCTTGCCGGCGGTAAC
>CAZKXZ010000134.1:0-3979 GCA_964556695.1 uncultured Gemmatimonadales bacterium | reverse complement strand
CACACCAGCGTTGAAGTAGTCCCCGCTCGAAGCACTGTTTCACGCGGAGGCGCGGGGAGCGCGGAGAGCGACATATGCAGAGTGACCTGAATATCCTTGTTGCCAGGGTTGCACCGGCGATTTCATCCAGGTATCAATAGGTTATGAAAGACAGTTCCGGATCCAGAATTACGCTCACTGCACGAGACCTCAAACTTGTTGTCGCGCTGCAGAAGAAATTGCGAGCTCGCAGCCGAGTTGAAGTTGTCACGCGCGGGTTGCAGATGCTTCGCGACGCGACCGAACGAGTGGAGCTGCGGGATGGATATCGGAAAGCTTCGCGCGCGACTCGCAAATCGCTTGCTGCGGAGCTAGTTGAGCTCGACACCCTTTCCGTCGAGGGACTTATTGACTCGTGAGTTTCTGGTTTTCGCATTGCTGTAGTTCCCCGCGACCTCTGCGTCACCGCGAGAAACAACAAACCAACTACACGCTACAGCGAGACTTGGGCGTTAGCGTGTAACCGTAGCTCGGTAAGCAACGACCAGGGGACCGTCCTTCCCTTCCTTCGTTTCCGGCCACAAAGCGATAGTACCGCCAGCAGGAATTGCGATGCGAAGTCCGCGCGTCGGCAGGTCAGCGAACAGATCCTGAACCTGTACGAGCGAACCTGTGGGAATGCTCGCGAGGAGCGACGCGGCTTTCGCACCGTAGACACCGGCGAGTGTGCGGCGCACGATTCCCTCGAACTTCTCGGGGCGGCGAGTTCGCAGCATCGGTGTGTTGAAGCTCACTGTCACCGTGTCGCCCGATCTCATTGCGTTAATTCCGTCACTCAGTTGCGTGAGCCCTTCCGCGATCACAGGCGAGAATGAAGCCACGGCCGGATTGCGGACCACTTCTTCCGCGCTTACGGGTTGCACAGGCGTCGACACCGATTCCGGTGCGGGCGACGGCGCAGCCACACTCACTGGCGCTGTGTTGTGCGTTTCCGGTTGTGCCGCGGAAGCGATCCCGGACTCCGACGCAAGCCGCGGAGTTGATGTGCCCGAGTTGCGATTGCGAAGGAGGTAGAGGCCACTGGCGCCGACGCCCGCAAGCACCATCACTGTCAGGAGCCCGAGCGCAATGCGCTTCAGCAGCCCGAAGCGACGTGCGCGATCTGCAAGACGGGCATCGCGCATACAGTGCAGGCAAGACTTTATGCCCGGGCGAAGTTCGTGCGGGCACTGAGCAAACGTGCGGGTCGGCGACGTGCGGTGCGACATGGTGAACCAGCCAGCGAGTTAGGGCATATCCGTGGGTAAGAATTCGACGAGCGGCGACCACCTTCGCAACGACTGGTTGCTACCGGGCTCGGCGAGGCGTAGAATGGAACCATCGTGATGCGACAACCCGAGAGACGCGGATGCTCCGGATGGATGCGGATGCTCCTGACAACAGAGGGCGGTACTTGTCGATCCCTGGCAGCCCTCCTCGCGCTGACGATGGCGACCACCTCCTCGCCAGTCATCGCGCAGAGTGCGCAGACTGCTGTGGCCGATGGCGCAGCGATTTACCGTCAAGCCTGTGCGGCCTGCCATGGGGGTGACGGACGCGGTACGGATCGCGCTTTGGTGATGTTCGAGGAAGAACTACCCGACTTCACAAGTTGCAGTTTTGCGTCGCGAGAGCCGGTTGCGGACTGGATTGCTGTCGCGCACGAGGGCGGCCCGCTGCGAGGGTTCAGCCGCATGATGCCTGCCTTCGGTTCGGCCCTCACCATGAAAGAGCTGGAAGCGGTTGTGTTGTACATCAAGGCGCTCTGCAGGAACAAGTCATGGCCCGGCGGCGAACTCAATCTCCCGCGGGCCCTCTTCACCGAAAAGGCATACCCGGAAGATGAATGGGTTCTGGAAACGGAATCTGCCCTCGACAAACCAATGTCGATCATTCACACACTCATCTACGAGAAGCGCTTCGGCGCGCGCAGCCAGATCGAAATCGGGCTTCCCTTCGGATACCAGCGCATATCGGACGGATTGAATGGAGAGCGGTGGGTCACTGGTGTGGGGGACCTTGCCGTGGGCGTCAAACACGCGCTCACACATGGAGTGGAGAGCGGGCATATCCTCAGCGCTGTCGCCGAATTCAAACTGCCGACCGGCAGTGAGTCCAAGGGTTTCGGCTCAGGATCGAAGATCGCCGAAGGATTTCTCACCTTCGCGAAACTGCTGCCGTCCGATGCCTTCCTGCAGATTCAGGCCGGAGCGGAGCGCCCATTGGCGCGTGGCGCGGAAACGGAAATTTTCTGGAGCGGCGTGCTGGGAAAAACCTTCACTCAAGGACAGTGGGGCCGCGCATGGAGCCCCATGATCGAAGTGCTCGGCGCCCATGAGGAGGAAGAAGGCACACTCTGGGACATCGCGCCGCAATTGCATGTCAGCATCAACAAGCGACAACATGTGATGCTTACGCTCGGGCCCCGAATTCCCCTGAACGGAGATGGCAGGCGTACCTCGTTCTCCGTGAATCTGTTGTGGGATTGGTTCGATGGCGGACTTTTCGCGGGCTGGTGACGACATGAACTCGCGTCCTGCATCGTTGGTCGCGCTCATTCTCACGAGCGTGGTCCTGTGGTTCTCCCTCCCGGTTTCTCATTCGATCGGAGCGCCGGCAACAGTGTCGCCAGTTCTGTTTGAAACCTCCGACCGCTGCGTTGCCTGTCACAACGGACTAACCACGCAGAGCGGAGCCGACATATCAATCGGCTACGACTGGCGTGCATCAATGATGGCCAATTCAGCACGTGACCCGTATTGGCACGCAGCAGTGAGACGCGAGGTGATGGATTTTCCCGCGCAGAGTGCCGCGATTCAGGACGAGTGCTCCAAGTGCCACATGCCGATGGCGCGCACAGCGGCCGTCGACGAAGGCAGACAGGGTTCGGTGTTTGATCATCTTCCGATTGGAGAGGCGGATGAAACGGAATCACGTCTAGCCGCGGACGGAGTATCGTGCTCGATGTGTCATCAAATCGGGCCTGAAAGACTGGGCACGAGAGAAAGCGAAACTGGAGGGTATCGAGTCGCACCGTCAACGACTCCAGGTGACCGTCCTATCTACGGTCCGTTCACTCCAGATTCGGGGCGCACTCGCGTAATGCACTCCGCCACCGGGTTCGTTCCCACCGAAGGGAAACACATCCAGACATCGGAGTTCTGCGCCACTTGTCACACGCTGCGCACGCACTCACTCGGGCCCGGCGCTGGTGCCACACTCCCGGAGCAGACTCCCTATCAGGAGTGGCAGGCCAGCTCCTTCGCACCAACGAAGACTTGTCAATCCTGTCACATGCCTGAAGTTGCCGAAGATGTTCCTGTGAGCGCAGTGCTCGGCCAGCCGCGCAGCAACGTTTCGCGTCATGTCTTTCTGGGCGGAAACTTTTTCATGTTGCGGATGCTCTCACGACACCGCAACGAACTGGGTGTGACCGCGCTCCCGCAGGAACTGGACGCAGCAGTTGCGCGGACCATCGAACACCTGCAAACGAGCACAGCTCGCGTAGCGGTGACCAATGCGACGATTCAGAATGGAAGGCTTGTGTCAGAAGTGAGCATCACGAATCTCGCGGGGCATAAATTCCCGACTGCATATCCATCACGGCGCGCCTGGCTGCACATTTTAGTGCGTGATGGAAGTGGTGCCGTGATTTTTGAATCGGGCGCATTTGCGAGCGACGGCAGTATAACGGGCAACGACAGTGATCGCGATGCAGCGCTGTTCGAGCCGCATTACCAGACCATCGATCGTGCAGATCAGGTTCAGGTCTACGAATCGGTGATGGCGGATCCGCAGGGCCGGCCCACTACGGGATTGCTCACTGCAGTTCGTTTTGTGAAGGACAACCGCATTCTTCCCGAGGGTTTCAATCGCGCGACTGCTTCAGCGGAGATAGCGGTGCAGGGTGACGCGGCCCAGGATCCCGATTTCGCGGCGGGCGCTGATCGCGTTTGCTATT
>CAZKXZ010000133.1:0-4130 GCA_964556695.1 uncultured Gemmatimonadales bacterium | reverse complement strand
TCGTGCCGAGTCCAGGAGTAGGATGCCGATGGGGTGCTTGACGTTTAGATCTCCCACCCGACGCGTCTCAGGCAGTGGAGGCACAAGGGGCGGGATTCCTTCCCTTCGATGCCGGCAGCCGTCAGTCACGGCGAACGAGAGCATGGAAGCGCTGCCTAACGCCATGCCGCTCAGCCGCGAGCGGCGAATTCGATGCTCACTCTACCGCGATCTTCGCGCCGCTCGTCGGCTGCAGCGGCTTGTTAGGCGGCATCCACAACGGAGAGCCCTTACGCGTCGTCCTTCGGATCGGATCCGAACCGAAGAACGTGCCCATCGGGGTCCGTCACCTTCATCTCGCAGGCCCACGGAAAGTTCTCCGGAGTCTGGAGAATCGTGGCACCGCTCTGGCTGTACTCGCTGTGAAGAGCCTCGACGTCTTCGACGCCGAGCCACACCCACGTCCCATGGTGACCCTGATCACCCTCCGACAGGTAGATACTGGCGCCATCTCGGGTGACGCACGTGAAGTCGTCGCCACCCCACTCGGCGTTGGTGAACCCGAGGATGTCGACGTAGTAACGCACGCTACGCGCAAGGTTGGCCACATTCAAGATTGGATTGGAGTGCTCGAACCTTGTTCGCACCGCTTTTGCTTCCGGCATGTCATCCTCTCTGTCTTGTCCGCCTAACGACCGTGGTTCAACTGCGCCGCATTCCAACAGAGCCGCCGTGGGCGCAGCCCATGGCGGCCGTCGATCAGAGTATGCGGCGTCTGTTGCAACCAATTGTTAGGCGGGCGCAAGCCAGACGGCAACTGTCGGCCTGTCCTAACGTCGCTTCCCGCTCCGAATCAGCTCGAGGGTGAATTCGAGGCCAGCGTCGCGGCCTTTGGCGAGGTCCTCCACGGTCTGCGTGACGGCGTACTTCGGCAGCGTGCCCCGGCGGCGGTTACTTTTGTCGACGAAGCTGAAGTACGCTTCCTGGGGAATCCTGATGTGGAGGTGGGACGCAGGGAGCGTGGGACCATTATCGGCGCCTCCACCGTCGCCCTCGGCGGCCCCACCGGTCTCTTCGCCGATGAATATCGCTCGCTTGTAGAAGTCAGCCGTCGCGCAGAACTCGGCGGTGGCAGAGAAGCTGCCTCCGTCTATGAGGACGTAGACAGTTCCCCCAAAATGATTCTCGGAGGGCTTCAGCACGCCGATGATCGGGTACTTCTCAGTCATGAGCCAACCGCCATTGGGATCGGGCTTCCAAATGCCAGCGGCAGAGCCAACGTAGGGATCCGTCACGGAATCAATCTCTGGAAGATTGGTGTATTGCTTGAAGCTCGGCTGGTATGTCTTCATGTACACCCGTTCCATGTGACGAAACTCCGTCGCGGTGAGGTAGGAGAACAGGAGCGGAGGGATTTCGTCGGACCCCCCGGTATTTCCACGCACATCAATGATGAGGTTCTTCGTGCCTTTGCTCCTTAGGGCGGCAAATGTGTCCTTAAAGAAGGCGGTCCAGTTCCGGGCCCATTGAGGTATCAGAAGCGCCGTTTCCTCACCGTCGAGATACCGGATTGGTTGTCGCCGGCCCCGGAGGGTGGCGAGTCCAGTGAGCACGTCACGGTTCGCCAAGTTCTTTTCCGCGTTGACCGCCGCCTCAGCGACCGTGACTCCTGCGAGATCCACAACGATGGTTTTCCGCGTCTGCGGATCACGGAGGGTGGTCCTGAAGCTCGCGGGACTCGCGATGTACAAGCGGTACGACTCGCTGAAGCCGGTTCTGTAGGGAGGACCCGCTTGATCGCGCTGAAAGAATCCCCGGGAGATTCCCAGCTGGTACGTCTTCCAGGTTTGAATATCGCCATCTGAGGCTAGATTCGGCAGGATTCGCTTCAGGATCTCCGCGAGCGACTGGCCGTTGATGGCAAGCACTTCCATGCCTGGCTTGACGCGGTCGTCAAGTCCCTCATTGAGCAGCACAAAGCCCCGCGTCGACTCGAAGGTGAGTGCCAGCGGAAACTGCCTCGCTGAAGCGACGATCGCGCTGATCTCGTCCCCTCTGGACGGTGCGAACCTGGTGTGTCCGTCCTTGATCGCGGCGAGCACCGGCGCCAGCACGTTGCGGAACTCCAAGACGGTCATCGGACGCGTAAGCTTGGCTTCCGCCCTGACGAACTCAGCGTCCATTTCGAACTTCGTCTTGTAGCGGTAGAGAGCCGGGTGCGCTTCTTCGAGCGCCCTTCGAAAGAGCGCGAAGTCGGACTTCAACTGCGGCGGTTCGAGAATCGTCTCGGTCACTCGACCCTGCGCCGAGTCGAGATGGTCTTGCAGGCGCGGCGTGGCCGCGGCCGATGACGGTGCCGCGGCGCGACTGGCGCACGCCGGCATGCCGACGATGAGTGCTGCACCAATAAGCAGCCCGACGATTGTATACGCCGGAGCCAACGGGCCGATGCGACTGTGTACCATGTTCACTCCCTTTTCAGGACAGCGTGCGGTGCCGGTATTCGTGACTGCGCCGACGAGAAGCCTACCAATTGACTCGACTAGAATCGTTGCACTCTTGGCCGCCTAACTTGAAATGGACCTCCGCTATCAATTGATCGGAAATGTGTCCATTCAGAGCCTACAATACCGTCCGCAGTCTATTCCGGCAACTCTGCAATCGAGTTCAGTCTGTCGGCAGGACTTTGAACTCCACGGCCGCCACGGTTCAAGACGTGCGTGTAGATCATTGTCGTCGTCACATCGCTATGACCCAGTAGTTCCTGCACTGTCCTGATATCGTAGCCGGCCTCCAGCAAATGCGTCGCAAACGAATGCCGCAGAGTGTGGCAACTCGCGCGTTTTCCGATCCCGCTGCGACGTACCGCTCCTGTCATCGCTCGCTGCATCACACTCTCATGCAAATGATGCCTGCGAACTTCCCGAGTCTCACGATCCACGTACCGACGGCGCGCGGGAAAAACCCACTGCCACGCCCATTGGCGCGCAGCACTCGGATACTTCCTCCGCAGTGCATCGGGCAACTCGACCGCCCCTCCTCCGCTCACGAGATCGCGCTCGTGAAGAAGACGCACCCGCTTCAGATGCGCGTCGAGTTGCGGCTGGGCTGACCGCGGAAAAACCGTCACTCTGTCCTTGGCACCCTTCCCTCGCCGAATCAGGATCTCGCCACGTTCCAGATCAACGTCCTTCACGCGAAGTGTAAGACACTCCATGAGCCGCATTCCGCTGCCGTATAGCACGACCCCGATGAGCCTCGGTACGCCCTCAAGTTGCTCAAGAACACGCGCTACCTCCCTCTGGGTCAGCACTACGGGAAGGCGCACCGGTGCGCGTGCCTTGGGGATATGGCCCAGTCCGCTGAGAGGCCGGTCAATCTCGTGCCGATACAGGAACTGAAGTGCTGCAAGAGCCTGGGCCTGCGTAGCAGATGCAAGCTTCCGGTCGACTGCCAGATACGTCACGAACGCGAGCACCTCGCGCTCGCCCATATCCCGCGGATGCCGCAACCCCGAGTGGCGCACGAAGCGCTTCACCCAGTGAACGTACGCTTCCTCGGTACGCGGGCTGAAATGACCGAGGCGCAGTTTCGCACGCAAAGACTGCAGTAGTTTCGTTTTCGGCTGCATAGCCACACCTCCTTGGAGCCAGCAGCAAACTCTAACTGCAGCGCGATTCCCTCCATCATCCGTTTCGTGCGCGCGTCATCCAAATCCCCCCAGCAGCATCAAGGGGTTGTATCGCCCGCGTCGATTCAAACATCCGCAACTACTCGGCGTCGCGACTACCTGCCAGTCAACTCAAGAAAGTTTCTGAGGATCTGCTTGCCGTTCTCTGTGAGAATCGACTCAGGATGGAACTGCACTCCCCACACATTGAACTCGCGATGCTTGACTGCGTGAATCTCAGATTGATCGTCGCGGGAGCGTGCGATTACATCGAGATCGTTTGGTAGCGATGCAGGTTGGATTACAAGCGAGTGATAGCGCATGACGCGCAGTGGCGTCGGAACTCCCTTGAAGATTCCCTTCTCCGAATGTTCGATCAGCGATGTCTTGCCGTGCATCACTGCGCGCGCCGCAACAACCTTTCCGCCGTACGCTTCCCCAATCGCCTGATGGCCGAGACACACGCCGAGGATCGGATATG
>CAZKXZ010000132.1:0-4208 GCA_964556695.1 uncultured Gemmatimonadales bacterium | reverse complement strand
CGATCCGTTAGCAACGATCCACGAAGTCACACGAAACATCACGAAGCCTTGCTAACGGGCCCGCGTTCCATGGATTAAGCTCAACCTTTCGACTGAATGGAGGTAAACCGTGAAGCCGAAAAAAATAACAGTGGCGATCGTTTGTACAGTCGAGCGGTTTACCCAGCTGCGGCTCAGTTCTAAATTTGTCGGACTACTTTCCCAAGGAGCATGCGCATGCGAACGAAGATTCGCTGGATTCTGATACTCGTTGCGGCGGGATTCGGCGTTGCACTTCAAAACGGTCCCAATCAAGGCGTTCATTCCCAGGGACGCGGCGGCGCCATCACTCCGGAAGTTATCGCCCAGAGAAACTCACTCGAGAGAGAACTTCAGTCAATTGCGATAGTCGAGCGCAAGCTCATGGTGTCGATGCGCGACGGCAAGCGCATGGCGACCGACGTCTATCGCCCGAAAGATCAATCTAAGAAATACCCGGCGATTTTTGTGCGCACGCCATACAACTTCAATTTCTGGGACGTTCGCAACGGCCTGCCGCGCGATATGACAAACGAGCTGGAGGCCGTCAAACGCGGCTACGTCTTCGTCGTGATGAACGAGCGCGGCCACTTTTTCTCTGAGGGGAACTACGACATCCTGGGCCCGCCGCTTACCGACGGCGATGACGCGCTCACGTGGGTGGCCAAACAGCCCTGGTCCAACGGCAAGGTCGGCACGATCGGATGCTCCTCGACCGCCGAATGGCAGTTGGCCGTGGCGGCGCAGGGCAATCCGGCATTTGCAGCGATGATCCCGCAAGGATTCGGCGCCGGTGTGGGACGCGTGGGGCCGTATTACGAACAGGGAAACTGGTACCGCGGCGGCGCGGTCCAGATGCTGTTCATAGCGTGGATCTACGGTGAACAGAACCAGGTGCGGCCGATGTTTCCGCCCAACACGTCGCAAGAGGATTTGATTCGTGCGTCGAAGTCGTTTGATCTGTCACAGCAGTTACCGCGAGTAGATTGGTCACAGGCGCTGCGGCACCTTCCCGTCAAAGACATCATCAAGGCCGTGGACGGGCCGCATGGAATCTTCGCCGACCCCATGCCGGTTGAAACTGGCGGTGCGATGATTAGCCGCGAGCCAAACGATCCCGCGTGGTACAAGGGCGGCCTGTGGCATAACAACATGAACATCAATGTGCCGGGCTTCTGGTTCATGTCGTGGTACGACGTGTCGGTTGGGCCCAACCTGGCCGCATACAATCACGTGCGGAAGACGGCCCGTCCCGAGATTGCCAACCAACAGTACGCGGTGATTGCGCCCACGCTCCACTGCTCCTACAAGCGCGCCACGGAGAACACTGTAGTCGGAGAGCGCAGCATGGGAGACGCGCGGCTGAACTATGACGAGCTGACATACGCGTGGTTCGATTACTTCCTCAAAGGCGAGAAGAACGCCATTCTTGAGAAGCTGCCGAAGGTGCGCTACTTCACCATGGGGATCAACAAATGGCAGACATCAGACACGTGGCCACCGGCAGGAGCGCAGCCGCTGAGCTTTTTCTTGTCGAGCGGTGGCAAGGCCAACACGCTCGACGGCGACGGTACACTTGTCGATGCAGCGCCGGCGCCGGATAACCCGGATAAATTCGACTACGACCCTATGAATCCGGCGCCGTCGTACGGCGGGAATGTGTGCTGCACCGGGAACGCAGTTGCGGGTGGCGCTTTCGACCAGCGCAAGATTGAGACGCGGTCGGACATTCTGGTTTACAGCACGGAGCCTCTGAAGCAAGGGATGGAAGTAAGCGGGGCGATTGAGGTAACACTCTATGTTTCATCTGACGTAAAGGACACGGATTTCACGGTGAAGCTGATCGACGTGTATCCGGACGGGCGGGCCTACAACCTTGACGAGACGATCCAGCGGCTGAGGTACCGGAACGGGTACGATAAACCTCTGGCATGGCTGGAACTCGGGAAGGTGTATAAAGTGACGCTCCAGCCGATGACCACGAGCAACTATTTCGAGGCGGGCCATCGAATTCGGATTGAAGTGTCGAGCAGCAATTTTCCGCGTTTTGATCGGAACATGAACACAGGCGGGAAGAACTACGACGAATCAAAAGGTGTCGTCGCGCACAACGTCGTCCATCACTCCAGACAGTATCCGTCAGAGGTAAAGCTCACCGTGGTGAGGAAATGATTCCCTGCGGGATGAGGTAGCGTCCTAATTGCGTCATTCGGTGGTTCGCACCCAACCAGCCTCGCGCGGGAGGAGGCCCTCTACGCGGGACGTCTTCCGGAGCAAACGTCGTCGCCGCGATTCAATCACGCCCGGGTGGCTTCGGTCGGAGATGATGCTCGAAAACTTTGGCGTGTCCGAGAGCAACTGGCGTGATGCCCTTGATCCAACCCGGGCCGAGAAGGGTCAACCCGTGGCGCCGCCGGACTTCGCGCTCTCGGAGTCGCCTCGCTACGTCGGTCGCGCCATCGTTTCCCTGGCGTTAGATCCGGAGCGCAAACGTTGGAATCAGCAGTCGCTCAGCTCTGGTGAATTGGCACAAGTGTACGGCTTCACCGATCTGGACGGCACCAGCCCGGACATTTGGCAGCACATGGAAGATACTGAGAAGGATTAATCTTGGTCCTACTGATTGAATCGAAGGTTGGGCGTAAACGCCGCGCCCGGCTAGTAGTGAACATGGAAGAGCGGGGGCAAGCCCACCTTCCTAACCACGAGCTGACCAAAGTTGGACTCTCATTTCTGATTGAAAGGCCTTCAAGGCGGGGATCAATGACTAACCTAAAAAGCTCTCAGGTGAGGAAGGCGGGCTTGCCCCCGCTCTTAATTCGCTAAGCTCACCAGCTTCCGGAGGACATGCGATGAACAGTGAAAGTAGACGCGCGCGCGCGAACTCAAGTCCTATGCGACTCGCACTCGTGCTGTTATTGGCCGCAGCCACTGCAATCCCTAGTACGGCACAAACTCGGCCGCGCGGTCGCGATTTGGGGATTCCATTCCCTGGGCAGACTGGTCCAATGAATGCGATCACGGACGTTGCCGGCGTTGCTGTCGGGCACGTCACGCTCATCGAGGGTGACGGCAAACTCGTTCCTGGCAAGGGGCCGATTCGAACAGGTGTTACGTCGATTCTCCCGCGCCCGCGTGGCAACTGGGATCCCGTGTTCGCGGCGACGTTCAACCAGAACGGGAATGGCGACATGACAGGCATCAACTGGATCAAGGAATCTGGTTTTCTTGAGGGCCCGATTCTGTTGACCGGAACCCACAGCGTGGGGACAGTGCGCGACGCCGCAATTCAGTGGCAACTAAAGAACGGCCGCGAGTTTATTTTCACCTACCCAGTCGTCGCTGAAACGTTTGATTTTTTGAATGATGCAAACGGCGAGCACGTGAAGCCGGCCCACGCATTTGAGGCGCTCGATCGTGCTAAGCCCGGCCGCGTCGAAGAAGGTGGCGTGGGCGGGGGTACCGGGATGGGCTGCAACGGCTTCAAGGGTGGTATCGGCACCGCTTCGCGGGTGCTGACAGCCTCGCAAGGTGGGTACACCGTCGGCGTGTTGGTGCAATGCAACTACGGTGGCGATCTGCGAATCCTCGGAGTCCCGATTCGTTCCGAGATCACCGACCTTGGAACTTGCACAGTACTTCCGCAACCGTTGAGCCGGCCCTGGACCGCCTTCATTCCCCCATGTAGCGCAAACGGACGTGGTGCGCGTACCAATATTAGTGGGGACGGTAGCGTAGGTGATCACGAAGGTCGCGGCTCGATCATCGTCATCGTTGCCACCAACGCGCCGCTGCTGCCACACCAATTGGAGCGCATCGCGCGGCGAGTCAGCCTCGGAATGGGACGGTTGGGTAGTTTCGCGGGCAATTCATCCGGCGATCTGTTTCTCGCGTTTTCAACGGCAAACGCCAACGCCGCTAAGCCCGACGGCACACCGTCGCTAGTCATGTTGCCCAATGACCGGATCGATCCTCTCTTTCAAGCGACGATTGAGGCGACCGAAGAAGCCGTCGTCAACGCGATGCTCGCGGCACAAACGATGACTGGCGCGGACGGTATCCGCGCCTTTGGCTTGCCTGGCGACCGCGTGGTTGCGGCGTTGAGGAAGTATAACCGAATGAAGTAACAGCGATGAACGCTGAAAGCGTTCGCTAATTCCAGCCCAGGGTTGCGCTTTGGCAACCCTGGG
>CAZKXZ010000131.1:0-4347 GCA_964556695.1 uncultured Gemmatimonadales bacterium | reverse complement strand
GGAATGGGAGTCACGTCCCGTATCGACTTGACCTGAAGTCCGGCGGAAGCGAGCGCCTGAATTGCAGACTCGCGTCCGCTGCCTGGCCCCTGCACTCGCACATGTACGCGCCGCACACCGAGTCCGAGCGCTTCGCGCGCGGCCTGTTCAGCAGCAACGGTCGCGGCGAAAGGAGTCGATTTCTTCGAGCCCTTGAACCCCGCTTTTCCGGACGATCCCCACGCGACTGTATTGCCGTGTGAGTCGGTAATTGTGATTGTCGTGTTGTTGAAGGTTGCGCTGACATGCGCGATACCCTCTGCCTCGACGATGCGCTTGCTCTTTTTTCCAGTTGCCATGGCGTTACTTGGTCACCTTCTTCTTGCCTGCTATTGCGCGACGCGGACCCTTCTTGGTGCGTGCGTTGGTGTGAGTACGCTGGCCACGCACGGGTAATCCCTTGCGATGGCGGATGCCCCTGTAGGATCCGATGTCCATCAATCTCTTGATGTTCATCGCGACTTCGGTGCGCAGCGCGCCCTCAACTCTGTAATCTTTTTCAATCGCCTGTCGCAGCCGATTCACATCAGCATCGCTCAGTTCCTTCACGCGCAGCGCGGGATTGACGCCGGTCTGCGCGACGATGCGCCGCGCAATGGCGCGACCGATTCCAAAAATGTAGGTCAGGCCGATCTCTACCTTTTTCTCGCGCGGAAGATCGATGCCGGAAATTCGTGCCATTAATTATCCCTGCCGCTGCTTGTGCTTTGGGTTACGCGTGCAGATGATGCGAGTGACTCGGCCACGCTTGATGACTTTGCAATGCTCGCAGATCGGCTTGACGCTGCTTCGGACTTTCACGCCAGCTCCAGTTCAGGACCAAACTTTTTTGGCCAAGACCTTTATATTAGCCGACTTAAGAGGCCCGATCAAGGCTGAGGAGGTATGCGCGCACCGATCGCATGATGCCAGCAGGATCCGTTGAAAGGCTCACAGCCCGGCCCAGAATCAGGTATCGGGCCCCCGCCTCCATGGCGGCACGTGGCGTCGCAACTCTCGCCTGATCATCTGCGTCAATGGAACCGCCCGCGTTCAGACGTATTCCAGGAACCAGCAGCTCCAGACGCTCACCAAGGGCGGCGTGCACCGCTGCCGCCTCATGCGCGCTGCACACGAGGCCATCCAGCCCGGCGTCCGCCGTCATTCGAGCCAACCGCAACACCTCGTCGGAACTGCTCACCCGGTCGATTCTCCCCCACGCCTCCCGCAGACTGGCGTCGTCCAGGCTGGTCAGGACACTCACGGCGAAAACTTTGCAGGGGGAGCCGGAGCCGCCCTGGCTCCCTTCACGCGCCCCCTCGCGCGCGGCCTCGAGCATGGCAGTGCCCCCCGACGCATGAACTGTGATCAGCTCACACCCAAGCCTGGCCGCACTCCTGGCGGCGCCTCGCACTGTGTTTGGTATGTCGTGGAATTTCAGATCGAGAAAGACGCGCTTGCCACGATCGCGCAGTGCGGAGACGATGTCGGGTCCACAAGCCGTGTACAACTCCATTCCCACTTTGTAGAAGTCGCACTCTTTGCCGATTACATCGACAAAAGCGAGGGCAGTCACTTTGCTGGGAAAGTCCAGCGCGAGAATCAGTTCAACGTTCATGACGGTTCCCATTGCAGTGACCCGACAATTGCAGCAATCGACGTCACACGTTCCTCCTCGCACCAGGCTTGCAACTCCGTAACAACGCGTTCGGCGCTGCGCGAATCACGCAGCGAGGCTGTTCCGATTGCGACCAGTGAGGCACCCGCAATAATGTATTGCAGGGCGTGTTCCGCACTCGAGATTCCACCAACACCAACTATCGGTAGCGTGACGACTTTAGCCACCTTGCTGGTTGCCAGCACCCCTATCGGGAGGAGGGCCGCACCACTCACACCACCACTTCCGAACCCCAGTATCGGTCGTCGCCGCTTCACATCCACCAGCATTCCCGGCATTGTGTTTACCAGTGTAATCGCATCGGCGCCCGCATCCTGCGCGGTCTGAGCAGAGGCCGCGATGTTTGTGAGCGTCGGTGACAGTTTCACAAACAATGGGCGACGCGTGGCGCGTCTGGCCAATGAAACGACTTTGTGAAGTGCGACGGGGTCCGCGCCGAATTCAAGTCCGCCTGCCTCGGTGTTGGGACAACTGAGGTTCAATTCGAAGGCGTGGAACCCGGCTGAGTTTTCCAGCGTTTCCACAACGCTGGCGAAGTGGTCGGATTCGCTGCCGACAACGTTGACGACCACCCGACATTCCTTGAGGTTGCTCGCGAGCCAGGGCAGGTGTTCATCACGCACAGCCACGACACCGGGATTCGCGAGACCAATCGCATTGAGCATTCCCCCCGCGAATTCCGCTACGCGTGGAGACGGTGCTCCCTTTCGAGGTTCGAGACTGACTGCTTTGGTTACCAGACCGCCGAGTACTTCAAGGTTGGTTACTTCGGCAACCTCGCGGCCGTAGGCGGCGGTGCCGGAGGAGAGGAGGACGGGGTTCTGAAATTCTATTCCACAAACGGTGATACAAAGAGGCGAAGCGGCCGGAGGCGCTTCACGCCTTTCGTTCACTTGCCATCGCCGTTCGCAACCACGCGTCTGTCATAGCCCTTGAAATATGCGGCCACCGCATCGGCAATCGCAACCGCAATCTTGCGCTGATTCTCCTTCTTCGCGAGGTAGGCCGCTTCGCTGGCGTTGGAGAGAAACCCTATCTCTACGAGCACGGCCGGCATGAACGACCCCACCAGCACCGCGAATTCCGCCTGCTTGACTCCCCGGTTGCCGCCTGGATGGCCTTTCGAAAGAGTTTGCTGTATCCGCTCTGCCATCTCGCTCGATTCCCGCAGCTGATCGTTCTGCTTCATGTCGCCCAAAATGTACGAGAGCGGATCGCGCTTGTCCGGAATCGAAAAGGGGTCTTCAAATCTTGCCGATGAATTCTCCAGCGCCTGTACCCGCTTGGCATCTTCTGTCCTGGCCACAGACAGAAAATAAGTCTCGACTCCTCGAGCCGAAGTTGCATTGCGTGCGCTCCCTGCCGAGTTCACATGTACGGATACGAAGGCCTGCCCGCCGCTGGCATTTGCCAGGCGCCCACGATCGTGCAAGGCGATGAGCGTGTCTTTCGAGCGTGTGAACACGACATCGAAGTCGCGCAATCTCAGTTCGGATCCCAGGATGGTGGCAACGCTGAGCGTAATGCTCTTTTCAGTGATTCGCGTCCCATTTTTTGTGACGACGCTCGTTCCCTCGTCAGGACCGCCGTGCCCCGCGTCTATGACGACACGATGCCTCCTGGGAAGGGCGGCCACCGCCACAGGGGCTTTCGTCGCCGGTTTCGCGGCATCCGTGGCGACCGCCACTGCAGCCGCTAGCGGCATTGAAAAAGTTCGCGACCTGATATCGTAGCGGACACCTGGCGCGAACCGCGGCAGAACCTGCGCCACGAGCGAAAGCGGCACGGCAATGTCATTCCCGGAGATCCGTGGAGCCGCACTGAGTGGAACAACCCGGTCGCCGACGCGCGTGAAAGGCACGCCGTGAGCGAGTTCGAACTGAACACCAGCAATCTCGATCATAGCGCGACCACTGGGAAGCGTGCGCAACCTTGCTCCCAGATTTTGCTCAAGCGTACTCCATGTCACGTATGGCGTTCCGCCCGACACAGTGAGATCAACCCTGTCGACTGCCTCGCCGTTCCGGATTACCATCTGGCCGCGCGCAGCCACAATCTGGCACGCGCAAATGAGCGCGAGAATCATCGAATGCGCCCCACGCGCGCCATCTCACGCTCGGCATCCTTCTGCCTTGCTGTCTCGCGCTTGTCATGCAACTTCTTTCCACGCGCCATTGCAATCAACACTTTTGCCCTGCCCTTCTTGAAGTAAAGCTCGAGCGGCACAAGTGTGAGTCCCTGCTTCTCCACCGCTCCGATCAAGCGACGAATCTCCCTGCGGTGGAGCAACAGCTTGCGGGAGCGGGTGGGGTCGTGGTTGTTGATGTTCCCCTTGTCGTATGGGGAAATGTGCATGTTGATCAGGAATAGCTCGGTGCCGTGAAGCACGGCGTAAGCATCGCCCAGTGTGGCCTTGCCATCGCGCAGCGACTTGACCTCGGTGCCGGTGAGAACCAGCCCGGCTTCCCAACTCTCGAGAATGTGATAGTCGTGGCGCGCGCGTCTGTTTCGCGCAATCACCTCTCGCTTCTCAGTCTCCTCTTCTTTCGCCATCACGACGCTCGCAACCGCGCGTTGACTTGAATATGAGCGGCCGGTATGTTGCGGCTCCTCGCCGAAGTGGTGGAACTGGTAGACGCGCTGGCTTCAGG
>CAZKXZ010000130.1:0-4584 GCA_964556695.1 uncultured Gemmatimonadales bacterium | reverse complement strand
GGGGGCGGCGGCGGGGGCGGGGGAGGCGTGCAGACGGCGCAACCGGTGCCGGCTCCCCGGTTCGAGTATGTCGGGCCGACCAGCGCGGGACGAATCGCCGCGGCCACGGCGGTATCCGGAAAGCCGGGCGTTTACTTTGCCGGCGCCGCCTCGGGTGGCGTGTGGAAATCGTCTGACGGCGGCAGCACATGGAAGCCGACATTCGATACGCAGTCCTCGCAGGCAATTGGTGCACTTGCCGTTTCACTCGCCAACCCGAATATCGTTTGGGCGGGGACGGGCGAAGCGTGGGCGGTTCGCGACATGGACATGATGGGTGATGGTGTCTACAAGTCCACCGACCAGGGCGAGACGTGGACCAATGTGGGGCTCAAGGAAACCGGTCGCATTGGAACGATCATCACTCACCCCACGAACGAGAATATCGTGCTCGTCTGCGCGCTCGGTCGCGCGACGGGTCCGCAACAGGAACGCGGCGTATTTCGATCGGAGGATGGCGGCGCCACCTGGAAGCAAACGCTGTTCGTGAACCCGAACACAGGATGCTCCGGGCTGCAGATGTCCATGAAGGATCCCAACATCATTATTGCCGGAACGTGGGAAGTCGAGTTACAGACGCACGTTCTGCACGGCGGCGGAATGGGAAGCGGTGTTCATCTCTCCAAGGACGGCGGCAAGACCTTTGCCAAGATCACGCATCCAGGCTTGCCAAAATCACCCATTGGAAAAATCGACGTGGCGATCGCTCCGTCAGATGGCAACCGAATGTACGCGCTTATCCAGACTGGAGCCGATGGTGTGAAAGGGATTCCATCACAGGCGCAGGGTTCTCTGTGGCGCTCTGATGATGCCGGCCGCACATGGAAGAATGTCAGCTGGGACCGCAGGCTCATCGGCCGCGCCGGATACTACATCCGCATCCGCGTCTCGCCGGACAATGCCGATCATCTGCTCATTGCCAACAGCACGCTATGGCGCTCGCGTGACGGCGGAAAGATCTGGGCAAGTGGAGGAGGCGGTTGCGGTGACTGCCATGACATCTGGTGGGATGTGAGACCCGACTTTGCCGGTCACTATATAGTGACGGGTGACGGCGGAATGGGAATCTACGGATCGCCCAACAATCCCACTGGCAACACAAGCGTTTCACTTCCAATTGGACAGATGTATCGCGTCACAGTCGACCAGCGCAGTCCATACTGGCTGTACTCTGACCGTCAGGATGACGGCAGCATGCGACTGTCGAGCGCTCGCCCCATCGTTCCCGGTAACGTGCCGTCGTACGCACCGCCGCCGCCACCGCCAGGAGCGGTAGTGGCTGTAGCGCCACCGGGTGGCCGCGGCAATCGAGGTGGTGGCGGCGCGGGCGCCGCTGGTGGTAGAGGTACAGCTGGCGCAGCAGGAGGAGCTGGTGCCGCTGCAGGTGCTGCAGGAGCCGCCGGTGGAGCTGGACGCGCAGCGGGGGGGGGCGCCGGCAGAGGTGGAGCCGACACAACTGGTGGCAGAGGCACGTTCGTGGTTCCTGAAGGAAGAGGAGCAGGACGCGGTGGTGGTGGCGGCGGCGGTGCAGCTGCGGCTGGACCGGCACAGGAAAGCATGCCATCGTGCGAATCAGGCTATACGTATCCGGAACCCAATAATTCTCGCTTCGTGTGGGGCACCTGTTACGCCGCCCACGTTGCAACCTTTGACGAATTGAGTGGACAGCGACGTTCGGTGAGTCCGTGGATGCATACCTTGGACTCGAGCCCAGTGGGACTCAAGTACCGTTGTCAGTGGTCGCCGCCGCTCGCAATCGACTGGTTCGATAATTCGGTTTACTTCGGCTGCCAGGTTCTCTTCCGCACACGCACCCGCGGCCAGAGTTGGGATGTTATCAGCCCCGACCTGTCCACTGGAGATCCCAGCCGCATCCTCGGGTCGGGCGGCGTTGTTCAGGATAATCTGGGACAGTTCTACGGCGCGCTTATTTCAGCGATCGCGCCGTCGCGAACGCAGCAGGGCGTTGTATGGGTCGGCACCAACGATGGAAAGGTTTGGATCTCGAAGAATTCCGGCGGAGCCTGGACCGACCTTACCAAGAACTTCACGATGCCGCCGTGGGGACTTGTGCGTCGAATTGATGCATCGCATTTCGACCCTGCGACGGCGTACATCGCGGTGGATTTCCATCTCGTCGACATCCGTGATCCATACCTCTTCAAGACGAACGATTTTGGCGCAACGTGGACACGCATCGACGGTGGACTGCCACGTGGTCATCCGCTCGACTACACACTGTCCATAGCAGAGAACCCGCATCGCCGCGGGATGGTTTTCGCCGGAACGGGCCACGGATTTTTCTATTCGCTGAATGATGGACAGACCTGGACGCAGTACAAGGACAAACTTCCAGCCGCACCAGTCAACTGGATCGAGGTTCCCAAAAATGCGGCGGAAGTCGCGGTTGCCACCTACGGACGCGGACTCTGGATTCTGCGCGACGTGTGGCAGCTCGAGAACGCGGATCTGATTCAGCAGGGTGACTTTCAATTGCTGAATCCTCTTCCGGGATTGCGCACTGCAGGCGGCACCACTGCGAGTTTCGTTTTCTCGCTGCGCGCTGATCCAACAGGACCAATCACCGTCGAAGTACTCGACCCGAACGAAGTGGTTATCAGCACCAGCCAGGTCACGGGCAGAGCGGGGCTCAATCAGGTTTCGTCGACGTTGACGTATCCGGGACCGGGACGAATTGTCATGCGATCTATCCCACCGGACAATCCATTTATCTGGGACGCTGGCCGCTGGCAGGGTCGCGAACGTCCAGTCACGCACTGGGGAATGGGCGCTTCAACTTTCCAGCCGCGCGTAGCACCAGGCAAGTATACGGTGCGCATGACTTACGCGGGCCGGCAATATGTGAAACCGTTCAATATCCTGCGCGACGTTAACCTTCCTTCGACGGATGCCGAACTCGTAGCCGGCACGGATATCCAGCGCAAGATCGTTGCGGCCATCAATGAAGTGGTCGACAAAACCAACCGCATTGAAATCATGCGTGCGCAGGTCGAGGATCTGCGCAAGCTGCACGCGAAGAACAAGAGCCATGACAAGGCTCTCGCGGATATCTACAAGCGCATGTACGACACCGAGCTGCATTTCCTGTCGCGCACCGAAATGCACAGCGACGACAAGTGGTACGTCGAGGCGTGGGGACTCTACCAGAATCTCGTGTGGCTGCTCGCCGAAGTTGGTTCAGGGGGCGGCGATGTAATGGGCGGCACTTCTTATGGTCCGACCAACGCTACTCTTTCAGTATTCCAGGACAGAGTGCGCGACATGGAAGCCTCGCGTGTAGCATTCGACAAACTGACAGCCGATGTTGCTGCGTTCAATACGACGTACGCTGGGAAGATCGCGGCGATATCGGACAAGATGCCGGTGGTTACTCCGCCACGACAGTGACAGACTGCTAACGGCGAAAGGAAAATGGGTTCCGGCTTTCGCCGGAATGACAAGTTGGTGTTGTCATTCCGGCGAAAGCCGGAACCCATTTTGCCGGTGCCAAGGTGCAGCCCACAACTGCGGTTCAACGCGGGAACTATTTCCCCGGCACCTTCCATTCTCCTCGAACCACCAACTCCTTCACATTCCCGGCAAGCGACTCCGACTCCCAAACCTTGGCACTTACACGGTACGCGCTCAGAGTTTGAGAATCCGCGGACCACTGAATCGAGCCAGTCTGGTACGCAAAGTCACGCGTTCCATCGGTCGTCACTGGCCCCCCGTCTCGCCTGTTCGTTTCAGCCGTTGAAAACACGACGACGTTGTCGTTGAAGACCAGCGCGAGCCAACGACCGTTCGGCGACAGCACCGCTGTGCTGCCGGGAATAGCGGGAGTGCTCGCACTCGCCGGCGTGACGGGATTGCCGGGAAGGCACTGGTAGTCGGTAGGTGGCACCTTGTTCCAGTCCCATTTGATCTGCAGGTCGCAGCGCCAGTGGTTTTCGCCATGAATGAACTCAATTGCCATGGCGCCCTCCTGAATGTACGCGTTGGAGCCGTCGTACTTGACGACGAACTGCGCGCGGGAATCGGCAATCGGAAGTGTAAGTGGCGTGTAGTCGAAACCCGTTCGCAGATTCAGCTCGATGGCAAGTCGCTGATGATCGAACAGCGGCTCCTTCACTCCGTGCTGGGCATCGACGGTGATCCAGACATTCCCACCGGGCACACTTTTGCGAAACCAGAAGTGATTCGGTTTGGCCCATACAGCCTGACTATACCCCACGGAGCCAACGGCCTGTTGGGAAGGAAGTAACTCGCGAGCACCCGCAGCACGGCTCTGAGCAGCGAGTGTCGGTGCGGACAACAGCGCGAGCAGGGGGATCAGCCGTGAAAAACCATTCGCAATCATCCTGAACCTCGAGATGGCTGGTAGTATGGAATCATACACCGCCGCGGTGCTTCGATACCAGCGAACTGCGGAGCGGGGACTGCGTCAACTGCTAACTGCGGAGCGGAAACCGCGTTCACGGGAACGGCGGGTTCGAGAACGGCGGACCGGGAACAGCGGATTCCGGACCTGCGTTCAACGACGTT
>CAZKXZ010000129.1:0-4723 GCA_964556695.1 uncultured Gemmatimonadales bacterium | reverse complement strand
GCCCCGGCAGCACCAGCGGCGCCACCTGTACCGCGCCCACCCGCGCCCGCAGCTCGCCCCGTCGTATCAGCCGCACCGCCACGACCTCCACCTCCACCTCCACCTCCGCCACCGCCACCGCCGCGTCGAGCGGCAGGCTCGTACGTAATGCGTTCAGTATTGGTGCAGCCATAACTCTTCAGCTGCGCCTCGATCCAATCGACTGCATCGCGATTGCGCTGAGTTCCCTCTCGTCTGTCGCCGAACAGTGTCAGCCCTTTGATGATTCCCTTGTAACTCGCGAGTTCCATCCGGCCAACAAGGGTTCTGATCATTGAGTCACGCTGAGCATTCGACACTTGCCCGGGCGCTGCAGCCTGCTGCTGCGCCCCTTGCTGAGCGGCCTGCACAGCCGGCTCCGAATGAGCATTTCTGATTCCGGCGGGAGTACTCGCCAAGGCGGCACCTGCTGCCGCGACAATCCAGTATTTCACTCTAATCTCCTATTGCGGTGGTCTTAGACAGTTTACGCAAATCCAGCGCGCACCGTTAGGGATTAGTCGGGGATTGCGCACTTCGGGCGCATAATACAACATCAAACGGCGCGGGCCTCGGTATTCTCGACGCCACGCAGGCCGTCCCACACAACTGCACCGGAGCCGCAAATGACGCGTTCAATCCTCGGCGGACTGATTCCACTCGCGATCACAATGCTGGCGGTCGCCGCCAGGCCGCTTGCCGCACCCGAGCCGATGAAGTACCTGCGGCACCCACACGTCGCCAATGACGGCCGCATCGCCTTCTCATACCTCGGCGACCTCTGGGTCGCGGGGCGCGATGGCGCCAATCCGCGCCGCATAACTACGCACGCGGCGCGCGACGATGCGCCGCGCTTTTCCCCCGACGGTCAATTGATTGCTTTCACCAGCAACCGCATGGGAAACGATGATGTCTACGTCGTCAACGCGAATGGTGGCGAGCCGAAACAACTCACCTGGCTCACCGGCAATGATCATGCGGAATACTGGACGCCGGATGGAAAGGGAATCGTGATCACCACATCGCGCGGCGCCGAACCGTGGGGATCACCACTCTATGTGGTGCCAATTGATGGCGGCGTGCCTTACCCGCTCCCGATGGACGCTGGTCGTTCGGGAATGCTCAAGCAGGACGGATCTGTCGTCGCATTCACACGCAGTCTGCCCTCGTACTGGAGAAGAGGTTACAAAGGCAACAACAACGCAGACATCTACCTGCAGAATCTGCAATCCAAGGAAATCACGCAGCTCACAGACCCCGATCATCAGAAATTCCGCGGCGCGGTGCAGGACATGTATCCCATGTGGGGTGCGGATGCCAAGATCTACTTCGTCTCGGAGCGCGACAGCATCTACAACATCTGGCGCATGGATGCCGATGGCAAGAATCCACAGCAGGTGACAACGCACAGATCGTTCGGCGTTCAGTTCCCCAGTATCAGTCCCGATGGCCGCACAATCATCTACGAAAATGAATTCGACCTGTGGACTGTTGCCGTCCCCAATGGCAGACCACAGAGACTCGCGATAGCCGCTGAATTTGATCGCGTCGACAATCTTGTGGAGTGGCAGACCACAGAGGGACGAGCAGATGGATTCACGCCCTCACCAACGGGCGACTATGTAGCGGTGGATTTCCATGGAGAAATCTTCCTCGTTCCCTCAGACGCGACCCTGGGAGAAAAAACGCAGCTCACCGGCTCACCGTGGCGCGAGCGGTTCCAGTCATTCTCGCCTAACGGCAAATATGTCGCGTACATCTCTGACGAAAGCCACGAAGAAGAAATCTGGCTCCATGATGTAGCGACGGGTGCGAAGCGGAAACTCACCAACCACGAATCCACGAAGAGCACAATGACGTGGTCGCCCAACTCCGCGAAGGTCGCCTTCGCTGCCGCCAACCGTCTCTTTGAAATCGATGTGGCCAGTGGCCGCACAACGGAGCTGGGTTTCAATCAGGCCGGCGGTTACACGCTCGACGACATTTCCAGCGACGGTAACTGGATGGTCGTGACAAAACGCGACGACTCGCAGAACGCCGAGGTATTTCTCTTCGATACGCGTACGCGGAAGGAGACCAACGTCACGCAGCATCCTGGTGGCGACTCGAACGGACTGCTCACACCCGACGGCCGCCACGTGGTGTTTACATCCAATCGTAACGCCGGCGTCAACCATCTCTTCGTTGTTTCGCTCACGCGCATCGCTGAAGATCCGGATGATCCACTGGTGCGTGAACGGCGTGCGCGCGCAACCGACAGTACACGTGCACCCGCCAGCGGCGGTACCGCGGCCGCACTGCCAGCGCAGATACCAGTCGATGTTGCCGGCATCGACAAACGCGCAGTGCAGCTCACCACCGGTACGAATCCGGTGAACAGTGTTTTTCTGTCGCGCGACGGTCGCACCATCTACTACGCATCGACCGATACGGCCGGCCCAGGACTTTTCCAGGTCGGACTGGATGGCCGCGACAGAAGGAAGGTGACCACCGGAACATTCGGGGGTCTCACACCTACACCTGATCGCCGCTTTGTCTTCTACCGGGGCGGCGCTGCTGGTGGGCGAGGTGGAGGTGCCGGAGCAGCACCAGCTGGTTCCGGTTCTGAAATCTGGCGCATGACGATGTCCAATCAGCGCAAGGAGCGAGTGAACTTCACCTTCCCGGTGAAGGTCGACAGGCGCGGCGAGTGGGAACAGGTGTTCTACGAAAGCTGGCGCGTGATGAAGTACCGCTTCTATGATGAAAAGATGCACGGCATCGACTGGAACCAGGCTCTCGCGCGCTATGCGCCCATCCTGAAGCATGTTGGTGACAATGAGGATCTTTACGATCTCTCGAATGAATTGATCGGCCAGCTCAATGCCTCGCACACTGGTGTGAGCGGCCCCGCGAGCAGAACGATGCCGCGCGGTTACGGCACTCGCTACCTCGGATTCGAGATGGAACCGGCCGACGGCCGCTACCGCATCACGCACGTTTATCGCAACGGGCCCGCGGACAAGGAGTGGCTCAACCTCGCTGCCGGCAACTACGTGCTGGCGCTCGATGGCAAGGAACTCAAGGCAGGTGACAACTACTGGAAACTGCTCACCGAAACGCTGAACGATTACGTGTCGGTGAAGGTGTCGGCCGCCGCGAATGGTGCCGATGCGCGCACGGTGCGCGTGCGCACTGTCACATCACTCACCGATATCAAGTACGAAGAGTGGGTGGCGCAGAACCGCGAGTTCGTCAAAGAGGAAAGCACCGGACGCATCGCGTACGTGCACATCCGATCGATGGATGCGCCGTCGCTAACTCGATTCCAGAACGAGATCAACCAGTTCTGGGACAAGCAGGGAATTGTTGTCGACATCCGTTTCAACGGCGGCGGAAATATCGATCAGGAACTGATCGACATCCTCGAGCGTCGTCCCTATCAATTCTGGAACAGCAGATGGGGATCGAGAGCATGGGGCCGGCGGCCGCGGCAGGCGATTGCGGGACCGAAGGTGATGCTGGTGAACAACCGCTCGGGATCGGATTCCGAAGTAACTCCTCTGGGATTCCGTGATCTCGGACTGGGCCGCATCGTTGGCACGCCGACATCGGGCGCAGTGATCGCGACCGGCAGCTATTCGCTCCTTAACGGCGGCAGTGTTCGAACGCCGGGATCACTCGTAGTGCAATGGGATCCGACTAAGCCGAACAACTACGGAATCAATCTCGAGAACTACGGAGTCGCACCCGATGTGTGGGCGCGCAACACGCCTGCTGACGAATTGCGCGGATTCGATCGCGAATTGAAAGCTGCAGTGGACGAAGCGCTAAAGATGCTGAAGGACGGCAAATATCAGTTCGGAGGGAAACACTAGGGGAACTGCGGGAACAGCCCGGAACTGCGCCTAACGAACGGCGCTTGAACAGCCCCGGGACTGCGCGTGACGAACGGCGCCTTGGGGAATGCGCCTGGGGGAGTGCGGCTGGGGAACGGCGCTTGGGGGAATGCGTTCTGATTAGGGCGCTTGGTGACCTGCGAATGGTGGACTGCGTTCCACCACCAGTGGTATCGGTTACGCCTCCCCTTGCGCAGTTCTCCCGAGCGCAGTCCAGTAAGCGCCCTTCCCTCCGCGCAGTTCCCTCCCCGCACTCCCCCAGGCGCATTCCCCGCGGCGCCGTTCGTCACGCGCCGTCCCCCGGCTGTTCCCTTAGAACGTCACACTGAAGCTGCCGTTCGTCACAGACTTTACGAGCGTCGCGCCGCCTGACGCTGGCTGCGCGTTGAAGCTGAAGCTGCCAGTGGCACTCGTTGCCGTCAACGTGGTAAAGGTGAGTGTGCCGGTGCCCACCAATTCAGCCGCGATCCAGATTTTTGTATCGGACTGGGCCTGGAAAGACAGGCTTCCGCCCGATCCGACGGTCTTCGTGCCGGGCGTTGCTCCAACTCCAAAGTTGACGGAAAGCGTGGAAGCCGAGTTGCTGGACGCAACGTTGATGATGCCGTCACTCTTGAAGGCATGGTCCAGAATACCGCAGTAGAAAGTGCCCTCGACGATCGCGGTTACGGCGCACGACTCCCCTTCCATGGGAACATCGCCGCATGCCAGTGTGATAAGCAGCGACGAAACGAGGAAAGCACTCCTGCGCGACATACGTTAACGCTATGGGGACAGGTCCGGCGGGGACAGGTCCGCGGGGGACACGTCAGAATGACGTGTCCCCG
>CAZKXZ010000128.1:0-5229 GCA_964556695.1 uncultured Gemmatimonadales bacterium | reverse complement strand
CTTTTCCGGGTCGGTGTTGATCGACATGCGCTCTTTCACGAGGCGCGCCATACGCGAAAGTCCAACCGAGAACTGGTTCGCGATGAGTTCACCTACCGAGCGGATACGGCGATTGCCCAGGTGATCGATGTCGTCCGTGTACTCGCGGCCCTGCTGCAGTTCCACGAGATAGCGGATGATTGCCACGAAGTCTTCCTTCGTCAGCACAGTCATTGCCGGATCTTCGGCGAGCCCCAGCCGCTGATTGATCTTGTAACGACCTACGCGACCAAGATCGTAGCGCTTGGGTGAGAAGAACAAGCGCTCCAGTGCCTGGCGCGCGGTGTCTGTATTGGGCGCGTCGCCGGGACGGAGAAGCGAGTAGATGAGTTCAAGCGCCTGGCCTTCGCCGGCGGCAACATCGCCCACCCACTTCTTCTTGTCGCGGCGCGTCTGGTCAATGAACGCCGGGTTGGACGGATCCTTCGCCAGCGTGTTCTTGATGAGCGACGATTCCGCACGACCCGAATTCACAACTACGCGAACCTTGAGAATACCGGCCTTGCGCAGCTTGCGAATCATTGCCTCGGTGAGCGTCTGGCCTGCTTCCGCCAGCACTTCGCCGGAGGAAGGATCGATGACATCAAGTCCCAGCGTGCGCTTGGAAGTTCGCTCGCCACGCTCCGATGCATCGAGTTCGTCTCGCAGATCAACCGACATGTACGATGCAAACACCTTGATCTTGTCGATGCCCTGACGGCGGAGACGGTTGAACACCTCCTCCGTCAGCTCATCGCCCTCACGAACGAGCAGTTCGTTCTCGGCGCGCTCGCGCTCAGCACGCGCTTTCTTGGTGCGCGCCTTGGGTGCGTCGACTGCTGTTGCTTCACCCGGAAGCGCGATATCCTCGGCGATGATGGCGCCGAAAACTTCGCGCTGGTCGGTGCGGCTCTCACGCTTTTTGGTGAGATCAAGCTGTCGTTGCGCAAAGAACAGTCGCAGAATTTCGCGATTGGAACCGTACCCGAAGGCGCGCAACAAAGCCGTCGCTGGGAATTTCTTTTTCTTGTCGATGTGCACGTAAACGACATCATGAATATCGACAGTAAACTCCACCCACGATCCGCGGAATGGAATGATGCGCGCCGAAATGAGCCGCTGACCGTTCGGGTGAGTCGACTCTTCGAACACCACGCCAGGCGAACGGTGCAACTGGCTGACGATTACACGCTCAGCGCCATTGATTACGAATGTGCCAAGGCTGGTGAGCAGCGGCAGTTCGCCGAGATAGACTTCCTTCTCGATGATGTTAGCCGGCCGCTTTACTCCGTTGACATCTTCGTTCACCACGAGGCGCAGTGTGGCCTTGAGTGGCGCCGAAAAAGTCATGTCGCGTTCTATGCACTCCTCGACGGTGTATTTTGGCTCGCCGAGCGAGTACTTCACGAATTCCAGCGAGAAATTCTCGTGGACGTCCGTGATGGGAAAGAGATCCTTGAAGACGCGCTCTAGCCCTATGTCTTCGCGGCCAAGTGCGGCCGCGTCGAGCTGGAGCAGCGCCTCGAATGCACGGGTCTGGATGTCCAGCAAATGCGGCATATCCATACCGGTGTCGAGCTTCGCGAAGGAAATCTGATTCGTTGAGTCAGGCATTGATTACCCGTGGGCATGCGAAGAGAGCCCCACTTCGTCGGGCCCGCGAGAAACGCGGGCGGGGAGGTGGAGCGAAATCACTTCGGTTCTTGTTGCGTGGCTTTGGATTCACGATATCGCGGGAGTGAAGGTAGGTAGGGGGAGCCGGCTACTCTGTCGGCGCTCTTACAACGAGCGCCGGTGTGCCATCTCCATCTCTGCCTTACTTCACTTCCACGACGGCGCCCTGATCCTCGAGCTTGGTCTTGATGGTGTTTGCCTCATCCTTGTTGACGCCGCCCTTCACAGTCTGCGGCGCGCCATCCACGAGATCCTTGGCTTCCTTGAGACCGAGCCCGGTGATTTCGCGCACGACCTTGATGACCTGGATCTTCTTCGCGCCTGCTTCCTTGAGCACGACCGCGAACTCGGTCTGCTCTTCCACCGCGGGAGCCGCGGCCGCACCACCACCTGCCGGGGCGCCGCCACCAACTGGAGCCGCGGCGATCGTCACGTTGAACTTTGTCTTGAATTCATCTATGAGCTCGGCAAGCTCGAAGACAGACATGTTTCCGATCGCTTCGAGAATCTCGTCTTTGCTCAGTGTTGCATTAGCCATTGTCAGTTTTCTCCTCGTCGTTCCCAGGAACCCTGGGTGGGGGCAATTGAATCAGATTGATCGACCGGTTCGTCATGCCGGCGAAAGCCGGCATCCATGTTTTTCCCACCTTCGTCATGCCGGAGAAGGCCGGCATCCATGTTTTTCCTACCATGGATTCCGGCCTTCGCCGGAATGACGGTCAGTGACTCTACCCATTCTCCTTCTGCGTTTTGAGTGCTTCGAGAGCACCTACCATCATGTAGAACACACCACTCAGAGCACCCACGAAGCCGGCCAGCGGCGCCTGCATGCCGCCGGCAAGTTGCGCCAACATCTGTTGACGTGTGGGCAACGTCGCGAGCTTCTTGACCTGCGCCACGCCGATGACATTGCCATCGAGCACTCCGCCCTTGATTTCAGGCTTCTGCTCGAACTCCCTGGCAAAATCGGTGAGGATCTTGGCCGCGGCGACGGGATCCTTTCCAATCACCACACCAGTTGGCCCGCGCAGCTTTTCCATTGGGAAACCGCCTTCCGTGACGGCGCGCTGTGCGAGTGAATTCTTGATTACCACATAATCGACGCCGGCTTTGCGAAGACGGCGACGCAGCTCGGTCATCCGCTTCACATTCAATCCTGTGAAGTCGGTGTAATAGAGCGAGCTGGCTCCTTTCATCCTGTCACGCAGATCGGTGACGAGCGCTTCTTTTTCGGTCTTTTTCATGTCTCGTTACCGATATGGAGTGGTATCTATCAACACGCCCGGTCCCATGGTCGACGAGACCGCAACATTTTTCACATAAACACCCTTGGCCGCGCTGGGCCGGGCGCGCATCACCTGGTCCATGAACGCGGTCATGTTGCTGACCAGCGCATCGACGGTGAACGACACCTTGCCAATGGGCGCATGGAGATTGCCCGCCTTGTCAACGCGGAATTCGATCTTGCCTCCCTTGCTCTCCTTGACCGCGCGTTCGATGTCGAATGTGACGGTGCCCGCTTTGGGATTGGGCATCAGTCCACGAGGACCGAGTACGCGGCCCAGCTGTCCCACCTGTCCCATTTGATCGGGGGTGGCGATCATGAGGTCAAAGTCGATCCATCCTTCCTTGATCTTGGCGACGTATTCAATGCCGACGAAGTCGGCTCCAGCGGCTTCGGCCTCGCGCGCTTTGTCACCAACAGCAATGACTAACACGCGAACCGACTTTCCTGTTCCTGCAGGGAGAACAACGGTACCACGCACGATCTGGTCGGCGTGCCGGGGATCTACGCCCAGGCGCACCGCGACTTCGACCGTCTCATCAAACTTTGCGAACGCGTTGGTCTTCACGTATTCCAGCGCCTGACGCACCTGCTGGCGTGAGTCCGGATCTCTTTTCGCGGCCGCGCTACGGTACTTCTTGCCATGTTCGTGCATCAGTCCACCACCTCAATACCCATCGACCGTGCTGCACCCGCGATCATTTTCATGGCGGAGTCGATGTTATCCGTGTTGAGGTCCGGCATTTTGAGCTCGGCAATCTTGCGCACCTGCGCCTTCGTGACCTTGCCGACCTTGTTGCGGTTAGGCTGACCAGACCCCTTCTCGAGCTTCGTCTCCATCTTGAGGAGTACCGCGGCCGGTGGAGTCTTGGTGATGAAGGTGAACGACTTGTCGGTGAAGATCGTGATCTCCACCGGCAAAATGATGCCGTCGTCTTTCTGCGTTCTGGAGTTGAACTCCTTGCAGAACGCCATGATGTTGATTCCCTGCGGACCGAGCGCGGTGCCCACGGGCGGCGCCGGATTCGCTCTGCCGCCAGGAATCTGCAGCTTTACGAACGCGTGTACTTTCTTGGCCATTCATACCTCTTCAGTCGTACGGCGCCTTGTGGCAACCGCTACTCCCACGGTCTGTTTAACGTCGCTGTGGTAATCGACGTATTTGTCATTCCGGCGAAGGCCGGAATCCATTTTTGGAATGAACATGGATTCCGGCTTTCGCCGGAATGACAAGCGCTTAGTATGCCTTCAACTGGAGATAATCCAGTTCAACACTCGTTGGCCGACCAAAGAGACTAACCGACACCCGAACCTTCCCCTTGTCAGGCATTACTTCTTCAACCGTTCCATTGAAGTCGGTAAACGGTCCTTCCGTTATCGCCACCGCCTGGCCCACGAGGAATGGAATCTCCTCGCTGGCTTCTTCGGCTTCCGACTCCACTGCAACGCCCAGCAGACGGTTCACTTCTTCGGGACGGAGCGGCTGCGGCAGCCGGTCGTGCCCGACGAATTTGATTACTCCCTGAATGCCGTTGATCAAATGCAATGTGTCCTGATTCATTTGCATTTCAACGAGCACGTAACCCGGGAATATTTTCCGCTCGACGTTCACCTTCTTGCCACTCTTTATCTCAACAACTTCCTGCGTTGGCACGAGAGCCTTGTTGATTGCCCGGTCACCCTCCGCGCGATTATCCTGATCGATCTTGCGGATTATCAGCGAGCGAACCTTGTTTTCATGCCCAGAGGTTGTCTGGATTGCGTACCACTGATACGGCACTTCAGCCGCGTCCCAGTAATGATGGAATGAGCTTCATCAGAAGCCCCTGCAGCACGACGTCCATCACCAGAATCACAAGCCCAACCAGCAGCGAGAATGCCATGACATAGATCGATAGCTGGCGCACCTGTGCCTTTTCGGGCCAGGTGACCTTTTTCATCTCGGCCACTACGTCCTGGAAGAACGTGGTCACCCTGGTGACCGGGTTCGATGGTCGCGGTGCTACTTCGGTCGCCATGCTACTTGGTTTCCTTATGGATGATGTGCTTGTTGCAACGCGGACAGTACTTCTTCCATTCAACGCGCTCCGGATGGAGACGCTTGTTCTTCATGGTGAAGTAGTTCCGGTTCTTGCAATCGTTGCAGGCCAGAATGATTTTTTCGCGGGCCATGGTTCAAATAAATTGGAGAGTGGATATTGGAAATTGGAGAGGCAATTGGATATTGGAGCTGGAGTCGGCATCGCATTCGC
>CAZKXZ010000127.1:0-5289 GCA_964556695.1 uncultured Gemmatimonadales bacterium | reverse complement strand
ACGATGCTGGGAGCTTTGTATCGCTATCTGCGGGATGCGGACGCGCGTCACTTCCAGCCGATGAATGCGAACTTCGGGCTACTTGATGAGCTTCCCAACAGGGTGAGAGACAAGCGCAAGAATCGCGAGATGCTCGCGGCGCGCGCGTTGGAAGAGATGGAGCGCTGGTGTGCATCGATTGCGCTGAGTGGGGCGTTGAAGTGAGGTTGCTGTCATTCCCGCGAAAGCGGGAACCCACCTTGCTGTCATTCCGGCGAAAGCCGGAATCCATTTTCCGTCCAACATGGATTCCGGCCTTCGCCGGAATGACAAGAATCGCCCATGGTATCTGATTTTCTCGAGCACCTGGAGAAGGAACGTGACGTCTCGGCCAATACGGTCAAGGCCTACTCGCGCGACCTTGCTGCCTTCACCGATTTCCTGGGCCACTACTACGGATCTCAGGGATGGAGCTGGCAGGGCGTAGATCGCATTGCGATCCGCTCTTTCATGGCGCACCTAACTCGCGCCGGGTTGTCGAAACGCTCAGTTGCGCGCGCACTCTCGGCGGTCCGGACTTTCTTCCGCTTTCTGCATCGCGGTGAAGTGGTGGAATCCAATCCGGCGCGCGCGACAAGCTCACCCAAGCTGGAAAAGTATCTGCCGTCATACCTGGATCGCGGCCAGGTTGGCAATCTTTTTCAGATGGCGCAGACGCGAGCGCAGGAGGGACGGTTCCCGGATGTGCGCAACCTCGCGATACTGGAGCTTTTCTACTCGACTGGCATGCGATTGTCGGAACTGACTGGAGTCAATCGCCAGGACATCGATCTCATCAACCAATCTGTGAAGGTTCGGGGAAAGGGAAGGAAGGAGCGCATCATTCCGCTCGGTGATCACGCGCAACTCGCTCTGCGCAATTATGAATCGGCTCGTGATCACTTGATACGTCGTCTCGCCGGTGGCAGCCGTGCACGCGTGGACAGAACCGCATTTTTCCTGAGCGCAGCCGGTCGGCGCATCGGCACACGCACTGTTCAGACGCTGGTTACCCGGTTCATGAAACAGATTGATGAAGGGGCAGGACTGTCCGTGCACTCGCTGCGGCATTCCTTCGCCACTCACATGCTCGACGCTGGAGCGGACTTGCGCGCGGTGCAGGAGTTGCTCGGTCATGCTTCCATATCGACCACGCAGATTTACACTCACACAAGCGTGGAACGCCTGAAACAGGTATATCGCAAGTCGCACCCTCGAGCGTAGGTCCGGACGACCGTGATAATGATTGCGCCACGCTCCGATCACTGATTCTTAATGAGGCTGTCATTCCCGGGTTAGTGTTGAGCTGTAATCTGCAGCAGTGGTATAGCAGTTCACCCGCTGTAGACAGTTCCACCAGGCACGGGAGGAGGAATGTTCAGTACTCTGCTGGAGACGAGACGAAGAAAGCAGCGCAGCTTGGGCTCAACTTTCATGAGCGCGATAATGCATGTGCTGTTGGTAACAGGTGCGGTGTATGCGTCGGCGAAGGACGACCCCCCCGAGGCGAATCGGGAGGAAACGCAAACGTACACCGAGATCAAGCCGGAAGCAGATCCACCGCCACCGAAGCCGATCGTGAAACCCCTGCCGCCAGATGCTGCACCTCGCCTAAAGGGGCATCAGTCTATCGACATCGTAATTAATATTCCCACGAGGATTCCAGACGCCGATCTAACGCAGTCCGTGACGGACGAGCGGAATTGGATTCCTACTGGAGTCCGCGGTGGTTTCTTTGACGGCGATGCAGATGTGAAACCCGTAAGAACTGACTCGACTTACTTCGTTACCGAAGTCGACAAAGTTGCGCGTCTCTTAAGCGGCCCCGAACCGAACTACCCCTCGATACTCAAGCAGACAAGACAAGAGGGTTCAGTGAAGGTGCAGTTTGTGATCGACACAGCGGGGAAGGCGGAGATGAACACAGTGAAGATTCTGGAGTCAACAAATTCCCTCTTCTCCGATGAAGTGAAAAAAGTGCTGAGCAAATACAACTTTGTGCCTGCACAAATCGGAGCCAGAAAGGTTCGTCTGGAGGTGGTACTGCCCTTCGAGTTCAAACTGGACCCAAAGGGCGGAGGCGGACAGTAGGGGCTACGTGACCGTCATTCCGGCGAAGGCCGGAATCCAGGTTTAAGGTCAAAATGGATTCCGGCTTTCGCCGGAATGACGAGAATGAAGGCATGAATTAGCCCGGCCTCCCCCCGGGGCGTATCTTTCCGTATGCACCGGACCCTCCCACGCATACGATCCACCACCATCCTTGCCGTACGCCGTCAAGGCCACGTCGCACTCGGCGGTGACGGCCAGGTGACAGTCGGTGAGACTGTCATGAAGTCCAACGCACACAAAGTTCGCCTGTTGCGCGGGGGACGACTCGTCGCTGGATTTGCGGGCGCGGCCGCCGATGCATTCACTCTCTTTGAAAAGTTCGAAGAGAAACTGGAGCGTCATTCCGGTAATCTCCCCCGCGCTGTCGTCGAGCTCGCCAAGGACTGGAGGAGCGATCGCGTTTTAAGGCGCCTCGAAGCCCTCCTCGCCGTTTGCGATCGCGATAATGGATTCATCGTATCGGGCACCGGCGATGTCATCGAACCCGATGACGGCATTCTTGCCATTGGATCCGGCGGACCTTACGCGATGTCGGCAGCGCGCGCCCTCATCCGCAACACAGAGTTGCTACCGCGCGAAATTGTCCAGCGCTCGCTCGAAATTTCCGGTGAAATCTGCATCTACAGCAACACGCAGATCACCGTCGTCGAACCCACAGCGTAGTCGCCGGCTTTGCACTTACCAATCGTAGAGAGACTCATCCCCATATATGGCGTCATCCCGAACTGAGCAAACGCTCGCCAGACTTGCCGATCTTACTCCGCGACAGATTGTCGCGGAGCTGGACCGGTACATCGTCGGGCAGCACGACGCCAAGAAGGCCGTGGCGATTGCACTGCGCAATCGCTGGAGACGACAGCGCGCCCCGGAAAACATCCGCGATGAAATCGCGCCCAACAACATCATTCTCATTGGCCCCACAGGTGTAGGCAAGACCGAGATTTCACGCCGCCTAGCGAGGATGGCCGGGGCGCCGTTCATAAAGGTCGAAGCGTCCAAGTTCACCGAGGTCGGTTATGTGGGCCGCGACGTCGAGTCGATGGTGCGCGACCTCGTGGACATGGCGATATCCATGGTGCGCGGCGAGCGCGAGAGCGAAGTAGAGGACCTGGCGCATGACAAAGTGGATGAGCGCATCCTCGATCTGCTGCTGCCTCCGCCAACGCACGTTGTGCTGCCCACCGAACCATCGAAGGATCCCAACGCACCCTCACAGCCCGCGCTATTCATCGTGTCGAGCGAGGGCGGAATCTCCAGGGAGAACGGCGGCGACGAGGCGGCCAAGGAGCGCTACGCGCGCACCCGCGAAAAACTCAAGCGTCTTCTCATCGACGGACAGCTCGAGGATCGCGAAGTTGAAATCGAGGTCACGCAGCACGGCGGCCCCATGATGGAGATGCTCATCCCCCAGGGCGCTCCCGAAGGGATGGAGAACCTCTCCGAGATGTTGCAGGACATGCTCCCCAAGAAGAAGAAAAAGCGTACTCTCAAAGTGTCGGAAGCGCGCCGCATTCT
The DNA here is from genome assembly GCA_964556695.1 of uncultured Gemmatimonadales bacterium. Classification (GTDB taxonomy): domain Bacteria; phylum Gemmatimonadota; class Gemmatimonadetes; order Gemmatimonadales; family Gemmatimonadaceae; genus CAZKXZ01. The sequence continues at coordinate 1,644 of CAZKXZ010000127.1, read as the reverse complement.
CATGAGCGAAGAGCTGGACCGCCTCATCGACGTCGAGGATGTAACCTCGGACGCACTGGAACGAGTCGAAAAACTCGGCATTATCTTTCTCGATGAAATTGACAAGATCGCCGGTGAAAAATCGGCGCACGGCGGGCCGGATATCTCGCGCGAGGGAGTGCAACGCGATCTGCTGCCTATTGTCGAGGGTTCCAACGTTCAGACAAAGTATGGAATGGTGAAGACGGATCACGTTCTCTTCGTTGCAGCCGGTGCATTTCATGTGTCCAAGCCGAGCGATCTCATTCCTGAGTTGCAGGGACGGTTTCCGATTCGTGTGGAACTCAAGCCGCTTACAGAGGCCGACTTCCTGCGGATCATGGTTGAGCCGGAGAATGCGCTGACGAAGCAGTACACGGCGCTGGTCGAGTCGGAAGGGGCGCGCATCTCTTTCACCGATGATGGGATTGCCGCGATCGCGCAGATTGCGGCGCTTGCCAACAGTCGCATGGAGAACATCGGTGCGCGACGTCTGCACACGGTGATGTCGACCTTGCTGGAGGACATTCTCTTCGACCTTCCCGATCCTTCAAGGGCCGTGTCGCTGATTGACGGTGCGCTCGTACGTGACCGGCTCAAGTCCATCGTCGAGGACGAAGACCTGCGCCGCTATATTCTCTGATCCATGCCGACTCAAACGCACCGCGACTTTCTCATGGTCACCGATTTTTCCCGCGAGGAAATTGTCCGGCTGTTCGATCTGGCGGAACGGATGCGACGGGGTGGTTACACCAGAAAGCCACTGTCCGGCAAGACGCTGGCGATGATTTTCATGAAGTCATCTACCCGCACGCGCGTTTCATTTGAGGTCGGCACCTTTCAGCTCGGCGGGCTCGCCCTTTTTCTATCGTCGCGTGACGTGCAACTCGGCCGGGGAGAACCTGCAGCTGACACCGCCAGAGTTTTGTCGGGCTATGTGGATGGAATCATGATCCGCACATTTGCCCACAGCCAGGTGGAGGAGTTGGCCGCGTATGCCGAAGTTCCTGTGATCAACGGACTATCAGATCTGGCGCATCCCTGCCAGGTGCTCGCCGATTTGCTCACCATCAGGCAGCAATTCGGAACGCAGGAGGGAAAAACAGTCGCATGGGTCGGCGATGGAAACAACATGGCGAATTCGTGGATCAATGCGTCGCACCGTCTGGGATTCAAACTGCGACTTGCCTGTCCCGAAGGTTATGAACCCAATGAGGAATTCCTGAAGCGCGCCGCAGCGACAGCCACACTAATGCGTGACCCGAGTGAGGCCGTCGAGCGCGCAGATGTTGTTTGCACCGACGTGTGGGCATCGATGGGACAGGAGGAGGAGCAGGAACGCAGAGTCGCCGCATTCAAGGGCTACACGGTTGATGAGGCACTCATGCGCAAAGCGGATGCACGGGCGATATTCCTGCACTGCCTGCCCGCGCATCGCGGTGAAGAAGTCACCACCGACGTGATAGACGGTCCGCAAAGCCACGTCTGGAGCGAGGCGCACAACAGATTACACGTGCAGAAGGCAATCATGGCCGTACTGATTGGCGGCGAGTTGATTTGATGGGGTTGGGACCAGCAACATGGATTCCGGCTTTCGCCGGAATGACGAGGCAAGGTTGTCATTCC
>CAZKXZ010000126.1:0-5601 GCA_964556695.1 uncultured Gemmatimonadales bacterium | reverse complement strand
GGAACTGCACGACGAACGACATCCAGGTGAACACCGGCATGCGCATGAGCGTCATGCCGGGCGCGCGCAGATTGATAATCGTAGTCAGGAAGTTGAACGCGGCGGCGAGCGACGATATTCCGAGAATCTGCAGACCGAACATCCAGAAATCGATGTGCAGCCCCGGGGAAAACAGGCGGGTGGTGAGCGGCGCGTATCCGAACCAGCCGGCGTTGGGGGCGGCGCCGACGAGCCAGGATGCATTCAGGAACAGTCCGCCGGCCAGGAAAATCCAGTAGCTGAAAGCGTTGAGGCGGGGGAAGGCAACGTCGCGCGCGCCGATTTGCAACGGGATGAGATAGTTGAAGAATGCTGCGGAGAGCGGCATGATCGCGAGAAAGATCATTGTCGTCCCGTGCATCGTGAACAGCTCGTTGAACGTTGCTGCCGAAACTACGGTGCCGTTGGGATTTTGCAGCTGCACGCGCATGATGAGCGCTTCAATGCCGCCGATCATGAAGAAGGTGAGGGCACTGTAGAAATACAGCAGGCCGATGCGCTTGTGATCGACGGTGGTGATCCAGCTCCAGATTCCCGTCTGTTCGGCGTATGCGGAGGCGGCGTATGGTGGGGCCGCAGCAGTTGTAGCCATTACTCTGATATCTCCCGGTACATCGTAATCATCACTTCAGCAGCAGCAGATACGCCACGATGTCGGCGATCTGTTGATCGTCGAGCTGACCGATTTGCAAGCCCGTACGTGGGTCGAAGCTTCCCCTTTCCTGCGGCGGCATCCAGCTGCCCGGTTTCATTGCAGATGCGTTCTTGACCCAGCGGAGCAGATACGACCGTGTGAGTGGATAAATGGACCCGGCCAGTGTGGTGCGCGAAGCGATGTGTGTGAGATTCGGACCCACGAAACCGGCGGCGACAGGATTCCCAACGACCGTGTGACAAGCGACGCATGTTCCATTGAAGGCCATCAGGCCGCGCGCAGGATCACCAACAAGGCTTTCATCGAATGTCACTTCGGGCGGATATGCCAGCTTGGGAATCGCGTACGAGGGAATACTTCCCCTCGGAAATTCGTAGGTCTGGGTTGCAGCAGCGGGAGTAACGGGTGGAGCGCTAACCTGCGCGACCGGTGCCGCACCACTCGCACTCGCACTCGCACCAGCACCAGGAACCGCCACGGCGCCATACGCCGCCGGCGTCTTCTGATGCGCGGTCCAACTGGCAAAATCCGTCGGGTTCAGAACGAAGACGCGGAACTGCATGTTGCTGTGCGAAGTGCCACAATATTCGGCGCAGAATCCGTTGAACACCTGGCCAGCCGCGGAATCGTGCGCGGTGAACCAGATCTTGTTCACTCTGCGGTTCACCGCGTCGCGTTTGCCTGCGAGACGCGGAGGCCAGAACGAATGAAGGACGTTCTCCGTCGTGATGTTGAAGGCAACGCTGCGTCCGGTCGGTATATAGAGTTCGTTGGCAGTCTTGAAGCCGAACTCAGGGTAGTCAAACTCCCACCACCACTGGTGACCTTTCACTTCTATTACCAGTGCGTTTGCAGGAGGATCGCCCTGCGTGACAAAAATTGTGCGCACCGTCGGCACCGCAATCACAACGAGGATGAGCGCAGGCACGAGCGTCCAGGCGATTTCCAGCTGCGTGTGACCGTGCACGTGCTTGGGCTCGGGAGTGTTATCCCGGTGACGGTATCTGATAATGATATAGATGAGTACAGCTTCGACGAGCACAAATACGGCGACGCCCAGATACAGCAGGAGATCCCAGAGCTTATCGATCGCTACTGCGGTCTCTGAGAGCGGGACGAAGGTCGTATTTGGGTAATCCTGGCCGCACGCTGCGAGCAACAGCGCAAGAGAGGCCGTCACCGCCGACTTCATGAGCCAGCGTGGGCGGGTCTTCCCAGTCATTCCGATTCCTTTAGGCGGCAAAGTTGGGAGCGCTTCATGCTGAGCGCTCGGCAATTCCTTATAAATCACAGGGAAAGTATTAGCCCCGGAACCCTGATGCAACGATGGGATAGCGGATGCTCCGGATGGACGCGGATGCTCCGGACTGAACTCTGCGCGTGTAGACTCAGCTCTCCTTGCGCGAATCGTCGACGGTGTGCAACTCAGTCACACGTTTCTGCTGGAACTCGAGGTGCATCCTGATTGACGCCACGCTTTCGCGCAGCATGCGCAGTCGCACCTTGTCGCTTGCGCCTCGCGTTGCGACGATGAGCATGCTCGCCACGTTCTCCGAAATCATGCCGAACTGTCCTTTAAGCAGTCCAACCAGGGGAGTGCCGGTTCGTTTGAGCCGGTTCATGTCCGGGGTGATGCTGATTCCGTTGCGGATGGAGAGGGCCATCTGCTCCACAATGCCATGCATGGTCTGCAGCGTGCTGAGCGCTGCTTCGAGGGTCTCCAACTTCGCGGTACCTGCGCCGTCCACCTTCGGAGTGGCCATTCAACGGATGCGCGCTACGCGCGCGGCGGCACGGGACGCGGCGTGGTCATTGACCGTGGATTGAGGAGGCTGTCGAGCTGCTCCTTGTCCAACAATCCGCGTTTGAGGACGATCTCGTAAACGCCACGCCCCGTTGACAGTGCTTCAGTCGCGATCTCAGTCGACATTTCGTACCCCAGTACGGGGACAAGTGCGGTAACAACTCCAATCGAATTCTCGACAAACCAGCGCAGCTGCTCTTTGTTCGCGGTAATTCCAACTATGCAACGCTCACGCAGCACCAGGCACGAGTTGCGCATCGATTCCAGCCCGCGCAACAAACGAAATGCGATGATCGGCTCGAAAACGTTGAGCTGCAGCTGTCCTGCTTCGGCCGCCATCGTAACCGTCATGTCGCCGCCGATGATCTCGAAGCACACCTGGTTCACGACTTCGGGGATTACCGGATTCACCTTGCCGGGCATGATCGATGATCCGGGCTGCACTGCCGGGAGATTGATTTCGCCGAAGCCCGCGCGCGGGCCGGAGCTGAGCAATCGCAGGTCATTGCAGATCTTCGACAGTTTGACCGCGCAGCGCTTGAGTACTCCCGACAGCTGTACGAACACTCCGGTGTCCGATGTGGCTTCGACAAGATCCGGTGCGGTGATGAGTTCCAGGCCGGTGATTGCGGAGAGGTGACGGCGCACCGCCTCGGTGTAGCCGGGCGGTGTATTGATACCAGTGCCGATCGCGGTTGCCCCCATGTTGATCTCGCGAATCAGCATTTGCGATTCACCCAGACGGTCCACGTCCTCGAGGATGGTGTGACCGAATGCCGCGAACTCGCGCCCCAGTGTCATGGGAACGGCATCCTGGAGTTGAGTGCGACCCATCTTGAGCAGGTCGGCGAATTCCTCGCCTTTGTCAAGAAAAGCGGCGGCCAGCGAGCGCATGGATTCCTGCAGCGAAGTGATGCTGCTGTGCAGCGCGATCTTCAACGCGGTTGGATATACATCGTTCGTGGACTGGCTCAGATTGACATGGTTATTCGGCGAAAGGACATCGACGTCGCCGCGTTTTTTGCCGAGCAATTCGAGAGCGCGGTTGGCGATGACTTCGTTGGCGTTCATGTTGGATGAAGTGCCCGCGCCTCCCTGGATCATTCCAACTATGAAGTGTTCATGATGCCTTCCCCCTCTGACCTCGCGCGCGGCGGCGACAATTGCATCAGTCGTGGTTTCGTCGAGAAGGCCCAGTTCATGATTGGCGAGTGCCGCAGCTTCCTTTACCGCCGCGAGAGAACTGATCAGGGTGGGGAAATCGCGCAATGCTGCGGGTGAGATGGGAAAGTTCTCGACGGCCCGCAAGGTCTGCACACCATAGAGAGCTTCGCCGGGAATCTCGCGTTCGCCCAGCATGTCGCGTTCCTTGCGCTTCCCGCCTCCGGAGAAGCCCGTTGTGCGACCGCGCCCAACGAGCGTGGCATCGACGGCGCTCAATCGTTTGGAAATTGCGCGCGCGGCGCGCGACACGAGCGCAGCATAGAGAGTGGGGTAGGTCTTGATTATCTCGTCGAGTTTTTCCTTGTTGAGCACGAGGGCGTCGGTCGCTTCGAGCGCGCGGCAGCTGGTGCCATGAGTGCTCTCATCGAGCAGCAGACCTTCGCCGACGCATTCACCGGCCCCGAATGTCGCGAGCCGAACCTGTCCGGGCCCCGCGCCCTTTTCTATCGCAACTGATCCCTTTGTGATGGCAAGGAGCAGACTTCGTGACTCGCCCTCGCGAAAGACGTACTCGTCCGCGGCGAATGACTGCTGCGCGATGGCGTTGGACAGGTTGTAGTAGTCGGTGTCTGTGAGACCGGCAAAGAATTCGGTCGACTTGAGCTGACTCCGTATTAGTGCGGCAGCGGGTTTGGCCATGGGTGCAAAGTAAAGTGAGACTAGTGACTAGTGCTAGTGACTAGTGCTAGTGCATTGTGCCGCTGACTGGTACTGTTAGTTACTCACTAGCACTAGTCACTAGCACTAAGTCGGAGGTTCAGGAAATGACTCTCTCCCGTCGCGAATTCATCGGAGCAGGTGCGGCTGCGGCCGCGGGCGCAATGCTTCCACATTCTACGCTTGATGCGGCTGCGGCTGGACTCGCCGCGCGGACACTACCGGCTTTTCCGGTAATTGTGTCGTCCGCAAATGGAATTCGCGGAGTTGCGAAGGCCTATGAGATGATCATGACGGGTTCGGACACGCTCGACGCCATCATCGCGGGGGTAAACATCCAGGAACTTGATCCCAACGATACCTCCGTGGGACTGGGCGGGCTTCCCAACGCGGACGGAGTTGTGCAGCTCGATGCGTCGTGCATGCACGGCCCGACAAAGCGCGCGGGTGCTGTCGCATGTATCGAGGGAATAGCGACTCCCTCGCTGGTTGCGAAGGCGGTGATGGATTTCACCAATCATGTACTGATCGTTGGCGAAGGCGCCAAACGATTCGCTCTCGAAATGGGATTCAAGGAGCAGGATCTGCTCACGCCGCAATCACGCGCGGCCTGGCTCCGCTGGCGCTCGCGCCTCAACGCCAACGACAACTATCTCGACATCACCAACGATATGAGCCTGCCGGGAACAACAGGCACGATCAACATGAACGCGGTGAACGTGGCAGGCGACCTGAGTTCGGTCACCACCACAAGCGGACTTTCGTGGAAGATTCCCGGGCGCGTGGGCGACAGTCCCATTATCGGCGCCGGTCAGTACTGCGACAACACAGTGGGAGCCGCCGGTTCAACGGGACGTGGCGAATCAGTGATCAAGGTTTGCGCATCATTCCTCATCGTCGAGCAAATGCGCGGCGGCAAATCGCCTGCCGATGCGATCAAGTATGCGATGGAGCGCGTCATTGCGGCGACAGAAACCCGGCTGCTTGATGAACGCGGGCGTCCCAGATACGACGTGAATTTCTACGCCGTCGCAAAGGATGGACGCTATGCGGGCGGCGCATTCTATTCGGGTTCCCGCTTTGCGGTTTGTGATGACAAAGGCGCACGACTCGAAAACTGTTCGTTCTTGTTTCCGGCGAGCGAGCGACCGCGCTAAGAACCACCGGGGACAGGTCCGCCGGGGACAGGTCCGGCGGGGACACGTCATTCTGACGTGTCCCC
>CAZKXZ010000125.1:0-5730 GCA_964556695.1 uncultured Gemmatimonadales bacterium | reverse complement strand
CGCCGCGCAGATCGGCGGCCGGATCGCGCTCGGCGCGTCCGGTTGCCACGGCGTATCGGAAGACCTGGCTGCTGTACTGGTGGACCCGATGCGCTGTCTCGAGCACGCCGCGGCTCTCGATGCGCCGGAGCACCGCGAGCAATTCCGGCGGCGTGATCTCGGCGATGGGCCGTCCACCGATCCACGGGAACACCTCGAGCTCGAGGCGCCGCAGGATGCCCGCAGAAGTGCTTTCCGCCCAGTTTTGCTTGTAGCGCTGGTGCCACTCTCGGGCAACGGCCTCCAAGCTGTTGGCGGCGCGTTGCACGATCGCGGTGCGATGGATTCTGCGCGCCATGCCGGGATCGATGTCCCGGGCCAGTTGGCGTCGGGCTTCATCACGCCGCTCCCGCGCCGCGGCGAGGCTGACGTCCGGGTACACGCCAAGCGCGAGCGTCTTTCGCTTGCCGGCAAATCGGTAGTCGAAGCGCCAGTACTTCCCAACGGAATTCACCAGCAGATACAGCCCGCGCTCGTCGGAGAGCTTGGCTGGCTTTTCGCGCTTCTTCGCGTTACGGACCGCGCTGTCGGTGAGAGGCATCGTTGACGGTATGCGCCCGCTGAATGGGCCTAGATACCGCTCAAAGTACCGTCACGACCGAAAGGCTGTCAAGGGACGAACCGGGACGATCTGGCTCGACCTCAGCCTCTTTTCCCTATGAAAACGTGGTGGTCGCGGGATGGGCCGGAACGGTCCTGGAGGCCTTAGTGGTGCCGGCTGGAGGAATCGAACCACCGACCAACGGTTTACAAAACTGGGACGAGATAACTCGTCATCTTCGCGCTGAATGCAGGCGCTAAGTGAATCAGTTGCTTACAACGCTTGCCGCGTTGCCATACGAGTTTGTCCCAAGTGCCGCAAAAGCGGGCCTTGCCAAAGCGTGCCACATTCGCGTCACAGCGGCGTTAGGCTTTCTCGGCAGCTTTTGCGGCTGGCTTGGCCGCTTCCTTGGGTTCGGCAGGAGCGGAATCAACGACAAGGAACTCTTGAACATAATCCTTATCGTCGATCAGGATTCTAGCCTTGTATTTCCCATTCTCGGGAAACTGCATCGGCGCCCAAGTACAGTTAACAATCATGTTTGTATCTTTGATCTTTTTAGCCTGAAACGGGCCAGCGGAACTCGTGATTTTCCCCGAAGGGGCAACTACTTCCACTTTTGCAACGAACTCTCCTTCGCCTCCAGTAAAGATCGCATATACGGTGAAGCGACTCAGGCTGGGGCGCGCATCTTCTGGCAGGTCGCGAGGCCTCTGGAACCTAATGTCGTCGCCAGCATATATGCCAACAACGGTTTGTTTCCCGCCGACTTCTTGCCTCACATCCTCTGCAATAATGATTCGAGCAGTTGTTGGATAAGTTTTCATTGTCTTTGATTAAATAGTACCCGTGTCGCTATAGTCTCATCGCCTGATGGAAATCGGACATTTGGAAATAGATCAAAGTCTCTTACTTCATTTTCATCTCCAGTAAGAATCACTTTAGTCCTCACAGGGACGTGTGCCGACTCCCAGGTAACGGGAACTCTGCTGACGACTCCTCCACTTTGAGTGCACGTATTCGCGAATACGTTCTTCGCATTGATATATACCGACAAGAAGGTAGCGTCAGGCTCCCTGTACGAATACACGCTCTCCCACTGACTAAGGTGTCGTTGGAGTCTCTGAACTATGTTCGAATCTTCGCCAGCCAACCGTAGCAAGAGGTCAACTGCGTGACTCTGAGCTACTCGGCCAGTTTCATACTTCGCAAACGAATTAGGACCGCCGCCAAATATCTCTGAAGCTTCGCGTTGGGTCAGGCCGAGAAAATTTCGAATGGCCTTGATACGGCTATCCGATAGAAGCCCCACTTGAGCCTTAAACGCATTCCTAAGAGTGACGTCATTTCTCCGAATTTGATCCGGATGAATGATTTCCTCTCCACATCGATCACAAACGCTCGCCTCAATCTCTACCGAGACTGGGGTTTCCCGATACTGAACTTCTTCAGTAAAGCGAGTGGGCACGAGCGAACCGTGCTCACAGATGGGACACGGGGCTTGCGTAGCAAACAAATTTAAAGTGTTCATCGTGGGCGATGAAACGAACATAGAAAGAGCAATGGGTCCTTCATGAAGAATTTAATATAGAGGTCGTCTGGGACGCTCTGGCTTCTTGCGCAGTGGCGGGTTAGATAGGTATCGCACATTAGTTCCGCGCCGTTGGCTAACGGGTACTGAACGACACCGTCGAATTGATGCAATCCAAGATTGAGAAGGCACGCACAAACGTCCTCGAAATGGAAGCCGAGGTTTCCGGTATCAATCTGGACTCGGCGACCGTGATATCGCAAATCCCCAGCACGAACAGCAATTGATACCTCCGCCAAAGCGTATGTCGGACCTTGCCTTGGATTATTTACCATGATGGTATGGGCCGCAAGGATGTAAAATATACCATAATGGTATTTTATGTGGTGTTTTTGGCATTCCTGACGGCCCATTACGTTGTTTTTCGCCGCCCGGGAAGCCGCGCTACCAATGCAAGGCTGTAGGCCTGCATTCGAGCACAGATTGCCAGGGTTCCGCGGCCGGGCGCCCAGTACGCCAACGGCGGCGGGGGTACCTGTGGATTTGCGCGAAGGGATCGCCATATCCCCTTGGAGGGGCTATGATGTTCCTTTCGCGCTAGGAGGCGGCATGCGACTACTGCGGCCACCCAAGAAACCCAGAGAGCAGAAGCTCGCGAAGCTGACAGCGGCTGAGCGCGCTGAGCTGGACCGGATCGAGCTCGACGCAATCGCTGAATTCGAGGGCGATATGCATGAGCTCGAGGCCGCCCTCGGGATGCTGCGGCTAGGGCATCACTTCGGGTGGAAGGTGCTTTACATCATCCACAGCAAGCGCACGATTCGGAAGTATGAGGAAGCCCTCGGGATCAAGGTCCGTGAGCTCTTCCACGAGACTGGCCCAAGCAGCTACCGCAACAACGGGTACAGAATCGCCGAGGCGGCGTCGAACTTCTGGAAGGTGGTGAGCGGGGACGCCGAGGACATCAAGATCGACAAGGATGAGCGGCGCGCGGTAAGCATATAGCAAGAGGAACTTGACGTTCCCTTAGCTGTTCCGGTAGTGTGGAGGGGACATGACGTTCCCTCCAAACAATTCGAAGCGGTGTGATGCGAGCGCGGGTGAGCGCGCCGGGGCGCGGCACGCGCCCGGCGCCGCCTCGCCGTCCCCCCGTACGGTAATACGGGGGGAAAGTTTAGAAGAAGATGAGATAGAAGCCCCTCGTAGTGGCGGGAAAGCTTTGGGGGCGTTCACAGACTACCTCAACGTCACCTTCCGACTTCCCGCTTGGAGCGACCCGGAATCTGGATTCTTCCACCGGCTTATTGAAGCGGTCGGCCCTGCATTTGGAATCATGGAAGACCAACGCCGTGGACTGCATGGATATCTCTACTCATTCCGGTTCGAGCGCGGTGGCGTCAGGTACGCCTTTGGGGGGCAAGGCAATACCGGTTTCTTGAGCATTCCGGGTGAAGGGTGCGCCTTGGTACCGCATTGGGATCGCCTCGTCGCCCTCCTACGCGATGAGCTAGGGGCGCGAATCACTCGATGGGATGGGGCCGTAGACGACTTCCAGGGCTCGCACCCAGTCAATGAGGCCGTAGAGCTCTACCTCGGCGGTGCGTTCAATGCCGGGGGCCGCAAACCCTCCTGCGACCAGAAAGGGAACTGGATCGAACCTGACGGTTCGGGGCGCACTTTCTACGTTGGCAAGCGCAAGAACGGCAAGCTGCTCCGCGTCTATGAAAAGGGGATGCAACTTGGGGAGAGGTTTCACCCTTGGACGCGATGGGAAGTCGAGCTTCACAACATCGACCGCGTGATCCCTTGGGAAGTGATCGACGAGCCAGCGCACTACATCGCCGGGGCCTACCCTGCCCTGTCCTGGGTGAGCTCGTCGGGGTCTCGGATTCCGACATTACGGCGCACTGATGGTATTTCGTATCGGCGAATCATCTTCTATGCCCGGATTGCCTACGGGCGGCTGGTGCATACGATGCTCGAGCGTGAAGGCTCCGCCGAGGACGTGCTGCGACTACTGCAGCGGCCGGGAGTCCCTGAACGCCTGGCCCTTACTGAGTCCTTGGGCATCCGTGGGAGTTCGGAGCCGTGAGGGCCGATTCCGAGAAGATTCTCGAAGCCGGGGAGCTCGATTGGGCGCTTGGTGAGCTCCTACGCCTCATTTGGGAGGGTAAGCGCGTGGGCGTCATGGCGCACGAACTAGACCCATTGCTATTCGCCGCATGCATGCGCGTGGTCGGCTGGCAACCTTTCGAGGTTCGGAAGGAAGTCCATCGAATCATCCACGCCACTGAATTTTGGCGCGTGAATCGCTACCGCTATGCGTTCGCTTGATCTCGAAGAGGCAGCGCAGTTTCTCAAGATGCACCCGGAGGAAGTGCGCCGGCGAGCTCGCTTGGGGCAACTTCCCGGAGCAAAAGCGGGAAAGCGATGGGTATTTCTTGAAGATGATCTTGCTGGCTATTTACGGTCGCTCTATGCTCCGCTTCGGCAAGCGTTGCGAGTGACGCTAGGAAAGGAGGTAAGCGAATGTCACTCTATAAACGCAGTGGGACGTGGTGGATTGATTTCACCACACCAAGCGGCGAGCGAATTAGATGCACTGCTCGCACGCAAGATAGAGCCCAAGCGCAGGAGCTCCATGACAAGCTGAAAGCTGAGGCATGGCGTGTTCAGCAATTGGGCGAAAAGGCACAACGCACTTGGGACGAAGCGGCGCTCCGATGGCTGCGCGAGGCCGAGGGTCGGAAAGCAACGCATCGTGAGGATGCGCTCAAGATCGCTTGGTTGCAGCAGTTCTTCCGGGGCCGGTATCTCTCCGAAATCTCGCGGGAGTTGATTGCGCAGATTGGGGAGGTCAAGCGCAAGGAAGCCAGTCCGAGCACAGCTAACCGTATTCTCGGATTGATTCGTTCGATTCTTCGTCGTGCGGCGCTGGATTGGGAATGGATCGAGAGACCGCCTCGCGTCCGTTTGTATCCTGAACCGAAGCGCCGTGTGCGTTGGCTAACACCGGAGCAAGCGCAAACGCTCCTCGGGGAGCTACCTGAACATCTCGCGGAGATGATGCGGTTTGCGCTGGCAACGGGATTGCGGCAGCGGAACGTGGCTAGGTTGGAGTGGTCGCAGGTGGATATCGAGCGGCGAGCAGCGTGGATTCACGCGGACCAGGCGAAGGCCCGTAGAGCGATTCCAGTTGCACTGAACGATACCGCGGTGCAGGTGCTAAAGCGGCAAGCGGGGAAGCATCCGCAGTTCGTTTTCACCTACTCCGAGCGCCCTATAGGTCAGGTCAATACGAAGGCCTGGAAGAACGCTCTGCAAAGGGCGGGAATCAAGGACTTCCGCTGGCATGACCTGCGCCATACCTGGGCGAGCTGGTTGACGCAGAGCGGCGTTCCCTTGAACGCGCTGCAGGAGATGGGGGCGTGGCAGTCGTCGGAGATGGTCCGGCGCTACGCGCACCTGGGGCCTGAGCAGTTCCAGCGGTACGCCGGGTTGGTGGATTCGATGATCGGTGGCGGCACGTCTGCGCCACAAGCAGGACAGGGTCCGGGCGAGCAGCTACCGCAAGTGCTTGAAAGGGCTGGTGCCGGCTGGAGGAATCGAACCACCGACC
>CAZKXZ010000124.1:0-5852 GCA_964556695.1 uncultured Gemmatimonadales bacterium | reverse complement strand
AGAGCGGGAGACGGGGCTCGAACCCGCGACATCAAGCTTGGAAGGCTTGCGCTCTACCAACTGAGCTACTCCCGCGTGAAAAAAAATCCTACGGGCATACTTACGTTCACTGCATTCACCGGATCAATTTCGCGCTGCACCGCATGGCATGGTGGGGGAAGGATTCGAACCTTCGAAGGCGTTAGCCGGCAGATTTACAGTCTGCTCCCGTTGGCCACTTAGGTACCCCACCGCTTCCGCGCTTTGTAAGTGCGCTGAATTGCGCAGGCGTACCCAATTCTCGACAGAAGAGCTGACGGCGAGAATCGAACTCGCAACCTGCTGATTACAAATCAGCTGCTCCGCCAATTGAGCTACGTCAGCGCACTGCGATTTTTTCGCGCGAGACTCGTAGAATACCCCTGCGGAAGGAGGGTGTCAAGCCAAAGAGCGGCGCGGGTTTGGGTGATTGGCGGTCCCACCGCTATTCGTCATTCCGGCGAAACCCGGAATCCATTTTCGGCGAAGCCCGTCAGTCGCACCAGGCCCGGCATTCGCACCAGCCCCGTCATTCCCGCGAAAGCGGGAATCCAGTGTCGTCTTCTCCGGCCTCGACTACCCCCGAACTTTGAGCAACTGCCCCGTCGCCGTGTCCTCAACCAGATATCCCTTGGCGGCGAACTCGTCCCGAATGGAATCGGAAAGCCCAAAGTTTCGGGCCTTTCTCGCTGCTGCGCGGGCACTTAGTCGCTCCGAGATCCAAGCCATGTCCGCGGGAGTCACAGATCCTGGATCAAAGGCGAGCTGCGCCATGACGTGAGAGCCGCTTCCCGCGACGTCCAGTTTGATCGTCATCGGTCCCGAACCTTCGTTCGCCTCGGGCGGAACGACCCCGAGCACCGAATCAAAAAGGTCGAAAACCTCGCGCGCTCGCTTTACGGAGGGCAAATCCGATCCGCCCACCTCAAGCGACGCATTGGCCTTTCGGACAAACGTGAACAGGGCGGCCATCGCTTCAGGGGCATTCAGATCGTCGAGGAGAGCTGCGCGGAATTCTTTTTCGGCTGTGTCCGCAATGGTCGCCAACTCGGCTGGCGCCGATTGCGCCGCCGCAAGACGAGTCCTGAAAGATCCCAGCCTCTTGGTCGCGACGGCCGACGCATCGATCGCATCGCGTACGAGGTTCAGTTCCTTCCGGTAGTGCGTCGAGAAAACAAAGTGCCGCATCGCGTACGGGCTCACATGCTCTTTTTTGAGATCGGCCACAGTCCAGACATTGCCAACCCGCTTGGCCATCTTGGAGCCGTCGGTCAGCAAAAAAGCGCCATGGCACCAGAAACGTGAGAAAGTTTTCCCCGTCGCCCCTTCCGACTGCGCAATTTCATCCTCGTGATGCGGAAAAATGAGATCGACGCCACCACAATGGATGTCGAGTGTCGGCCCCAGTTCGTCCATCGCCATCGCGGAACACTCCAGATGCCATCCCGGTCTTCCGCGTCCCCACGGAGAATCCCACGCCGCGCCCGTCGCTTCATCCTCGGCCTTCGCCGCTTTCCATAATGCGAAGTCCTGCGCGTTCTCTTTTGTGTAGTCGTCCTGCGCAACGCGTGCGCCCGTTCTGATAGTGCGCTTGTCGAGTTGCGAAAGTTTGCCGTAATCGGGGAAACGTTCGATCGAGTAGTAGACCGAGCCATCGTCCGCGCGGTAGGCAATCCCACGCTTTTCAAGATCCTCTACCAGTTTGATCATCTGCGGGATGTATTCCGTAGCACGCGGGTAAGACTCCGCTTTTTCGATTCGCAGGAATTCGCGGTCAGCATGGAACGTTTCGATGACCGGTGCTGTCATCTCACGAATCGTGATCCCCTGCTCTGCTGCGCGCGCAATGATCTTGTCGTCGACGTCGGTAAGGTTCATCACCTGCTGCACCTTCCAGCCGCAAACGTTGCTCAGCGTGCGACGCAGCAGATCTTCAAAGAGAAAAGTTCTGAAATTGCCGAGGTGCGCGGGGTTGTAAACGGTGGGCCCGCAGGTGTACAGGCGCACGGTCGTGCCGTCCGCGGGAGCGAAGTCCTCAAGCGAACGGGTGAGCGTGTTGAAGAGTCGGAGAGTGGGAATCGCGGATTTCATGAGTGCAAACGGAAGCTAGTGTCACGCATCGCAAAGCACTAAGAATGGGGACACTTCTAATGAACTAAGAAAGGGGACATTTCTAATGAACTTTGACACGGGCCACTTCCGACCTTGACGTGTCGCGAGTCGCAGGCTATCGTCCCCGCTGCGCCGGTTGAGCGGGTTCCCGCTGCCGGGAATGCGGGGACATGCTCACTCGAATTCAAGTCCAGGACGCTCTCATTGCCGGCAACGGTGTTCTTAGGCTCGAACCCTGCTGGGTGCCCCGAACGTTTATGCAGCCAGGACGGCGCCTGCGCCTGCACCCCGATGATTTGTATGCGCTGGGCGCTCATCGCGGCGGCATCAACGAGCGCTGGTTCGCCTCGACGACGAACGCCGACAACGGACTCGACACGCCCGCTGATGAAGGGTTGAGCTATGTCCGTCTCAACTCCGGCGAGCGATTCCAATTGAAACGCGCCGTTGAGGTGGCCGGCGATGCGCTCATCGGCGCCGGTGTGATGTCGAGTGAAGGCGGGTGGAACGTCCTCTGCAAATTCTTCGACAACATGGGACCCATCCCGCACCACATGCACCAGGACGATGCGCACGCCAAGCTGGTCGGGCGCAAGGGCAAGCCGGAGGCCTACTACTTTCCACCGCAGTACAACCAGATCGACAACGCCTTCCCTTACACCTTCATGGGTCTGGAGCCGGGGACGACCAGGGAGGAAGTTCGCGGCTGTCTCGAAAACTGGGGGCGCGGGGATAACGGCATTCTGAACCTATCGAAGGCGTACCGGCTGCAAGTCGGGACCGGGTGGCAAATCGATCCCGGCATATTGCATGCGCCGGGCTCCCTTGTGACCTACGAGCCTCAGGTCAACAGCGATGTCTTTGGCATGTTCCAGTCTCTCGTCGAAGGGCGCGTAGTTCCGCGTGAGCTGCTCGTGAAGGACGTGCCAGAGGACAAGCACGATGACCTCGATTTCATCGTCGCGATGCTTGACTGGAACGCCAACGTCAATCCGAATTTTGGTCGCGACAATCGCGTCTTTCCTCGTCCGGTGCTTTCAATCAGCGAAATGGAGGCGGACGGCTATCACGAGCAGTGGGTCTGCTATGGAACTGGCTGGTATTCAGCCAAAGAGTTGACGGTATTGCCGAAGCGGACGGTCCACATCAAGGATGCGGCGGCCTACGGCTTGATTGTCGTGCAGGGCGGGGGAGTATTCGGCGGTCATCGAGTGGCAGCTCCGACGCTGATCCGATTCGGTGATATGACGCAGGACGAGCTTTTTGTTTCCGCTGAGGCCGCAAGCGCTGGCATTCGCATCGAGAATCCCAGCGACAGCGATCCGCTGGTCATCCTGAAGCATTTTGGACCTGGCAATTCTGACAACGAGCCATTGCGCGCGCTGCGCGCGCAGTGAGCAGGGAGACATCATGACATCAGCAGCGCAATTCTCGCGTCCGGCACTACACAATGCGATGTGGCCAGGACTTGTTGGGAAAGGAAGTCCAGACGCCGAACCGCTGATCGATCTCGAGACGATGTTGGACCTGACCGCAGCAGCCGAAGTTGACGGCACCAGGTTCGACGGCGTGGACCTATTCCTGTTCGACCCGCATGTCAGCATCGATTCTTCGATGGATGATCTAAAGCGCCTGCGCGATTCCATCGCAAGACGCGGTTTCCTCGTTGGCTCTCTGGTCGCTCCAGTGTGGCCGCCGACCGGAGGCGGAGCGGCCATGGGAGGCGAAGAGGAGCGCGCCAACTTCCTTAACCAGGTGCGCAAGGCGTGTGTCATTGGTGGGAAGCTGCGGGAACTTGGTATTCGCAAATACGGCGTGATTCGCATCGACTCGGCGTCGAGTCCAGCCGAATGGGCGAAGGATCCTGATCAGAACACACGACGCATTGCGGAGACCTTCCGCCTGGCTTGCGACATTGCCGAGGGGTTCGGCGAGCGCCTCGCCGCCGAAGGGGAGATTTGCTGGGGCGGCATGCACAGTTGGAAGCGAATGGTGCAACTGCTCGAGATGGTCGGCCGGCCCGAGACGCTCGGCTACCAGGCGGATATGGCGCACAACCTACTCTTCACAATGGGCTACAACGCGCAGGAGGACCGCATCCTTCCGGAAGGTTACAGCTGGAATAATCGCGAGCAGTTGGACCAGGCATATCACCAGGTTGCGCGCGCACTGCGCCCATGGACGATCGACTTCCACGTCGCACAGAACGACGGGACCGTGAAGGGATCTGGTTCTCACGACAAGACGGGACGCCATTGCCTGCCGAACGATCCCAACGGAAAGCTCGACGTTGTGACGCACGCGGGCTACTGGTTGCGTGACGACAACAATAAACCCACACGTGCGGTGCAGCATTTATGCTGGGACGGTTGCATGTTTCCCAACGATGTCATGATGCAGGCTGGTACGTGGAGCGATGTGCTGAAGCTGATGATCGAAGTCCGCAACGCCCATGGATGGGATGCACCTGTCGCCGTGACCGTGTAAGGCAAGCGCGATGACAACAAAGCCACTGAACATCGGTCTCGTCGGCTACGGCTTCATGGGTCGTACCCATTCGAACGCGTTTTTGCAAGCGCCGCGCTATTTCAAGTTGCCGTACCAACCGGTGCTCAAAGCGGTGGCCGCCCGGAACCTCAATCGTGTCGAGGCTTTTGCGGCCAACTGGGGATACCAGTCTGTCGAGACAGATTGGCGAAGGCTCGTCGAGCGCAAAGACATCGATCTGATCGACATCGCCAGCCCTAACGACACGCACGCTGAGATTGCGATTGCCGCGGCCGACGCCGGCAAGATGGTGATGTGCGAAAAGCCTCTGGCCCGCACAGCGGCGGAGGCTGAACGCATGGTCAATGCCGTGGAGAAGGCCGGCGTGCCAAATTCAGTCTGGTACAACTATAGAAGGGTTCCGGCGGTCGTTCTGTTGCGGCAACTGATTGATGAAGGGAAGCTGGGACGCATCTATCATTACCGCGCAAAATTTCTGCAGGACTGGACGATTTCAGAGGACTTGCCACAAGGCGGTGAAGGATTGTGGCGGTTGGACGCCGCAGTCGCGGGAAGTGGTGTGACGGGCGATCTTCTCGCGCACTGTATCGATACCGCCCTCTGGCTGAATGGCCCGATCGACGACGTGACAGCGATGACCGAAACCTTCGTCAAGGCGCGCAAGCACAACCTGACTGGCAAGGTGGAACCGGTCGGGATCGACGATGCGTGTGCTTTCCTTTCGCGCTTCAGCAACGGCGCTCTCGCCACGTTTGAGTCGACCCGTTACGCGCGCGGCCACAAGGCGCTTTATACGCTGGAAATCAACGGCGAGCACGCTTCAGCCGCCTGGGATCTACACGACCTCCATCGTCTTCAGTGGTTCGACCACCGGGACGAGGGACGCACGCGCGGATGGCGAAGCATTCACATTACGGACGGCGACCACCCTTACATGAAGCACTGGTGGGTACCGGGGCTGCAGATCGGGTACGAGCACACATTCATTCATCACTTTGCTGACTTCTGCGAGGCGACGGCCGACGGGAAGAGCGCCTCGCCGACTTTCCGCGACGGTCTTGCCACCGATTGCGTCACCGACGCGGTGCTCACGTCAGCCCGTAGCGGGCGCTGGGAGAAAGTGACATCACGCGAGAGGGTCGCATCCCAAACTGCCGTCATTCCGCGTACCTGAGAAAGGACGTTCCCAGGAAAACGTCTCCTGGAAAACGTTG
>CAZKXZ010000123.1:0-5854 GCA_964556695.1 uncultured Gemmatimonadales bacterium | reverse complement strand
CAGCGGCCGGTGGTCGCGGTGGTGCGGCGGCGCCGGTAGCTCGGTGCGTGCCGACGCGACTGACTAGCGGATAGTGGATAACGGAGAGTGGAGAGTGGATAGTCGCATTTCACTTATCCACTCTCCACTCTCCACTATCCACTCTCCACTATCCACTCTCCATTATCCACTATTCTTTCCACCACCCGCTTATACTACCACCACCAATTCGGCGTATCGCTGTCCGCTGGTGCTTCGAAGAAGCCGCGCGCCTGCGGCTCATCCCCTGGGAAATCGAATCCAGGGCGCCCTCCGGTCTGCGCGAGCGTTGCGCCTGCGTTCCAGTCGGGCGGATTCACTCCCATGAGCGAGCGCACGAAAAAGTCGTTGCGCCTGCGGGTGCCATCGGGACCGGTCGCGCCGTGTCCTCCGTTGGGAACTACCAGAAGCTCGAAGTCCTTGCCGGCATTGATAAGCGCATTTGCCACCTGCATAGTGGATGCAGGATCAACGTTGGTATCCAGCTCGCCGACCGCAAGAAAGATGCGTCCCTTCAGGTTCTTCGCCGCAGTCACATTGGAACTCGCGTCGTAGTGCGGCCCCATCTCACCCATCCACTGTTCGTTCCACCAGATCTTGTCCATGCGGTTGTCGTGACAGCCGGAACTCGCGAACGCGGCATCGTAGAACTCCGGATGGAAGAAGACCGCGCCGGCTGCGTTCTGTCCGCCAGCTGACGAACCGTAGATGCCGACGCGCGTGGCGTCATACCACGAATATTTTTTCGCAGCTGCCTGATGCCAGAGGATGCGATCGGGGAATCCGGCATCGCCGAGGTTTTTCCATGCGACATCGTGGAATGCCTTCGACCTGTTGTTCGTACCCATGCCGTCCATCTGAACCACTATGAATCCGATTTCCGCTGTCGACAGGAAAGCCTGCGCTCCTCCCCAGTTCTTGGGAGTGAAAGCGCCCTGCGGTCCGGCGTAAATCGACTCGATGACCGGGTATTTTCTTGCTGGATCGAACGTAATGGGCCGCACGATGACGCCCCAGATGTCTGTGACACCGTCACGCCCCTTCGCAACAAACACCTCCGGCTGCCGGAACCCTGCCGCAATTGCTCTCGACATATCGCCCTTTTCGAGAGCCAGCGTGCGCCGGTCGCTCGCGCGCTTGAGCTCCACCACCGTCGGCATGTCGACGCGCGAATAGGAATCGATGTAGAACTGTCGGTCAGGCGACCAGGTGATTGTGTGTGTCCCATTCCCTTCCGTGTAGGCGATCAGGCCAGTGCCATCGAAATTGATGCGATAGTAGTGAACGAAGTACGGATCCTGATCCTTGTTCATGCCGAGCGCGGTGAAGTAGATCTGGCGGCTGGCGACATCGACGCTGTCCACCGACCGCATGACCCACTCACCCTTCGTGACCTGACTCTTCACCCGCCCAGTGGCCTGGTCGTAGAGGTAGAGATGATTCCAGCCGTCACGCTCCGACATCCAGAGCAGCTCACCACCAACGTACGAGGCGCAGCCACCATTGCCGGACAAGCGGCACCCACCCCCGACATCGTAGCTGAAATTGTGGGCGTTATCACTGTACAGGAAGAAACTCTTGGTCGTTTCGTCGACGATCGCGCGCACCGCTCCGCTTGCAGCATCCACCTCAAGCACGCGGTACACCATGTGACCGCGCTGGTTGAACTGGAACGAGTAAGCTCGGCTGTCCCTGCGCCATATAGGGCGTGATATCTGGTAGGGATTCCTGAAGAGTGCGTTGTCGATGATCGTCTGGCTCTTTGTGTCCACATCGAACAGAACCGGCTGATTCATTGCAAGCAGATCGCCGGGCTTCTGGTAGTTGGCTGCGAAACCTCCGAGCGAAACCGTGTTCTCCAGTTTCGGCTGTACCTGATCGGCAGGCGACGACCTGACGAAATTCACCATCCGGTTGTAGCCGGGCTTCTGTCGATACGCCACCAGTTTTTTCGAGTCGGGAGACCATACGATCGAGTTGAGCTGGTAGGCGTCGCCTTCAGAACCATCACTGCTCAGCATCGTGTAGTTCGGCGCAGTTGCGCCGCCTCGACCTGCGCCACCACCCGTTCCGCGACCACCTGCTCCGCGACCTCCGGCTGCATCGGCTGCAGCGGCCGGCGGAGCCGGCCGGATCGCGATGTTGTAGTTCTGAATGAAAGCTTGCGTGCGGCCATCGGGTGATGTCACGGAGGTGGGAGCCGCTCCCGCCGCGCCGCCGCGACCACCACCGCCACCACCACCACCACCACCACCGCGGCCCGTAGCTGCTGGCTCCGCGCTCGCCGCGCCAATGACTGTGCACGACTCACCCGTAACCACGCAGCGGTATCTCGATTGACCGGCATTCCCCTCGATAGCGGTACCGTTCTCCACCAGTGTGATAGAGTTGAATGGCAGTGTGATCGCCGTGTATTGCGCGTTTGCCGCGCGCGAAAGCGCCGACGCCACGCGCGCATGATCGAATGCCGGACGCTTGGTCCACGTGTCCGCGTCCAGCAGCACGAACTGGCTGCCACCGGCCACGGTAACGCGGTACGTCGCCTGGTGCGTCCGCCCGACCCAGCTCACACCACCTTGAACGAGACCTGTCGTGAGATCCGTGAATCGCTGCGTGATTGTCGAGGCTCGTCGATAGTCTTCGAGCGTCCCTTGAGCGCTCGCCAACTGGGGTAGCACCAACAGCGCCCAAAACAGCGCCGCGATTGTCCTCGATCGTGTCATTGTATTCCGTACGGGTGTGTCCTTGCCGAACGTCTTCATCGGATTCTCCTGTCCATGTCAGCGGTTGCCTATCTGTGCGGCGCTGTCGCCGTATACATTATGCAATCCGGCCTACAACACAACCGTACGGAGTCCCTTCATGCCACGCAGAATCCTGTTCGTGTCAATCCTCCTGCTTGCAGCCGCAACCGCGGCGTCTGCGCAGACGCTCGCTCCGCGTCCCGCTCCGCCGCGCGCCGAGGGCGAGGGCCCATTCCCGCGATTGATCATCCGCGGTGCAACAATGATCGATGGTACCGGCGCGCCGCCTGTCGGCCCGGTCGACATCACGATAGAGGGAAACCGCATCGCGAGCATCACGAGTGCGGGGACGCCGGGCCTGCCACCGCGCACACGTCCGGTACCACAAGGCGCACGGGTAATCGAGGCGGCCGGCATGTACGTGCTGCCAGGTTTCATCGATCTGCACCTGCACACCGGCGATTCGGCGAAGACGCCCGATGCCGAATACGTGTACAAACTCTGGCTGGCCCACGGCATCACAACAGGACGTGGCGTGGAATTTGGCGAGTACAGCTGGGCGAAGAGCGAGCGGGCACGCAGCGCGAAAAACGAAATCACGGCACCACGCATGTTCACTTATGCGCGCCCCGGGCAGGGGTGGACGAGGGGACCGATCCGCACACCCGAACTGGCGCGCGAATGGGTGCGTTGGATCAAGCAGGATGGCGCCGATGGTATGAAGCTGACAGCACTGCCGCCGGCAATCATGGCCGCGCTGCTGGACGAGGCAAAGAAACAGGGTATGGGCAGCGTGGCGCACCTCGGACAAAACGGCGTCGCCAACATGAATGCGATCGACGCCGCCCGACTCGGACTCGGCACCATCACGCATTTCTATGGACTGTTCGAAGCGCTGTATAGCGGCAACGACGTGCAGCCGTGGCCGTCGGACATGAACTACAACAACGAGCAACACCGCTTCGGACAGGTCGCACGGCAGTGGAATTTGATCCACCCGCGCGGCAGTCCGGAGTGGAAGGCTTTGTTGACTGAGCTGAAGTCGCTTGGGACAATTCTGGACCCGACGATGGTGGCGTACCTGGCCAGCCGTGACGTAATGCGGGCCAGGTCCGCGGACTGGCAAACGGAATACGCGCTTCCGACACTCTGGGATTTCTATCAGCCAAACCGTGCGACTCACGGTTCATATTATTACGACTGGACCACCGCCGATGAAGTCGCGTGGAAGAAGTTCTACCAGGTGTGGATGGATCTGCTCAACGATTACAAGAACATGGGCGGCCGCGTGACGGTCAGCTCCGATGCGGGGTTCATCTACAACACATTCGGTTTCAGCACCATCCAGGAGATGGAGCTGTTGCAGGAAGCCGGGTTTCATCCGCTCGAGGTGATCCGCGGCGCGACCATGCATGCCGCGCAGGCACTGTATGAGCCGAAGGGGATCGAGCCGGACATCGGCATCGTGCGCGAGGGGATGCTCGCGGACCTCGTGGTTGTGGGTGAGAATCCTATCCAGAACCTCAAAGTCCTGTTCGGCACGGGCCATGTGCGGCTGAACGATCAGACGGGCCGCTCGGAGCGTGTGGGCGGAATTATCTACACGATCAAGGATGGCATTATCTACGACGCGAAGAAGCTGCTCGCGGATGTCGCGCGCATGGTGCAGAAGCAGAAGACCGAGCGCGCGCGAAGGTAGATCGCAAACTCCTGTCACTGCAAGACTTGCCTTGCAGCGTGCCGCTGATCTCCGCCGGAGTTCGGTGCCCATATTCGCTAATGGGGAGTAGATTACTTAGGTATCCCAAAATGAGCTGCCAAGGACCATGTCCTCGTCAATAGAATCGCTGGTCACAAAAGACTACCAATACGGATTCGTTACAGATATCGAGTCGGATACCATCCCGCCCGGTCTGAGCGAAGACGTGATCCGCATCATCTCCGCAAAGAAGCGCGAGCCGGACTTCATGCTGCAGTGGCGCCTCAGGGCCTACCGTCGCTGGCTCACAATGAAGGAGCCGCACTGGTCGAACGTGAAGTATCCCGCCATCGACTACCAGTCAGTCAGCTACTACTCGGCACCGAAGAGTGTGAAGCCACTCGATTCACTGGATCAGGTTGATCCCGAACTACTTCGCACGTATGAGAAACTGGGCATCAACCTGACAGAGCAGAAGCGGCTCTCGGGCGTAGCTGTCGACGCGATCTTCGATTCGGTTTCTGTCGGCACCACCATGAAAGCGGAGCTCACCAAGGTCGGCGTCATTTTCTGTTCTTTTGGTGAGGCGGTTCAGGAACATCCGGAACTGGTGGAGAAGTACCTGGGCACAGTGGTGCCGCACTCTGATAATTTTTTCGCGGCGCTCAATGCCGCGGTTTTCAGTGATGGATCATTTGTCTACATCCCCAAGGGCGTGCATTGCCCGCTGGAACTGTCGACCTATTTCCGTATCAACGCGGCCGACACGGGGCAGTTCGAGCGCACGCTGATAATCGCGGATGAAGGTTCGTATGTGAGCTATTTGGAGGGGTGCACCGCGCCCAAACGTTCCACGAATCAGTTGCACGCCGCGGTGGTTGAACTTGTTGCGCTGGACAACGCGACCATCAAGTACTCCACAGTTCAAAACTGGTATGCGGGCGACGCAGAGGGAGTCGGTGGCGTTTACAACTTTGTCACCAAGCGCGGCAAGGCGCAGGGACGCAATTCCAAGATTTCGTGGACGCAGGTTGAGACCGGGTCGGCAATCACGTGGAAATATCCCAGTGTGATTCTTCAGGGTGACAACTCCACCGGCGAGTTCTACTCGGTAGCCGTGGTGAACAATCTGCAACAGGCCGACACGGGCACGAAGATGATTCACATGGGGAAGAACACGAAGTCCACGATCATCTCCAAGGGAATTTCGGCGGGCCGCGGGAACAACAGCTATCGGGGCCAGGTGCGGGTGATGCCCAAGGCTGCGAACGCGCGCAACTACACGCAGTGCGATTCCATGCTGATTGGAAACCGCTGTGGTGCGCACACATTTCCATACATTCAGGTCGGGAACAGTACTTCAACGGTAGAGCACGAGGCATCGACGTCGAAG
>CAZKXZ010000122.1:0-5973 GCA_964556695.1 uncultured Gemmatimonadales bacterium | reverse complement strand
CATGGATTCCGGCTTTCGCCGGAATGACGGCGTCTTGGAGATTGATATTGGACATTGGATATTGCATTGGCGAGTGGTAGGAAGGGTCCAGTTGAGGTTGTAGAGGGGAGAGTAGAGAATGGTTCTCGACTCTCCCCTCTCCCTTTTCACCCCCAACCATACCAGTTTCCCCCCAATCAGAAGCAACACCGATTCGCCAATTCAATATCCACTCTCCACTCTCCACTCTCCAATTTCTTTCATGCTGCTTCGCTTCACTACAGCCGGTGAATCGCATGGCCCCGCGCTCACCTGCATCCTAGAGGGCATGCCGGCAGGCGTTCCTCTCGTCGCATCAGACATCAACACTCAGCTGTCGAGGCGGCAGCAGGGGTACGGGCGCGGACGCCGCATGCAGATCGAGAGCGATGAGGCGGAATTGCTCTCCGGCCTTCGTGCCGGCTTCACCATCGGCTCGCCCATAGCGCTCCTCATTCGCAATCGCGATTGGAAGAACTGGCAGGAAATAATGGATCCCGCGGAACACGAGGGCGACCCGGCTCCACGCAAGCGCGTCGTTACAAGGCCGCGTCCTGGTCACGCCGACATCGCCGGGATGTTCAAGTACGATCGCGCCGATGCGCGTGATATTCTGGAACGTGCCTCCGCGCGCGAGACAACAGCACGCGTCGCTGCCGGTGCCATCTGTCGCAAACTTCTCTCACTGTTCGATATCAGAATTGCCAGTCATGTCGTGAGTCTCGGTGGAATTGATGCGCTTAGGCCCGATACGATGCCGGAGGATATCAATGCCGCAGCAGATCTTTCGCAGCTGCGCACTCTCGACGCAGAGGCTGAGGCGCGCATGATCGTGTTGATCGATGCCGCAAAAAAAGCTGGCAACACTCTGGGTGGAATTTGTGAGGTGAGATGCGAAGGGGTGCCCGTTGGACTCGGCTCACATGTGTCCTGGGACAGAAAGCTCGATGGGAGGCTGGCAGGCGCTCTCATGTCAATTCACGCGGTCAAGGGCGTGGAAATCGGCATGGGCTTCGATGGGGCACGGCGCCCTGGTTCCGAGGTGCACGATGAGATCTACCCCGCAGCAGAGGGGCGAAGAAGGCCATTGGCTGGCAATGTGATGCGCAAAACCAACAGGGCGGGCGGGTTGGAGGGGGGAATCTCAAATGGGGAGCCGATCGTCGCTAAAGTAGCGATGAAACCCATAAGCACTCTAATGAGCCCCCTCAATACCATAGATACTACCACTGGCGCCGAGGCGATTGCCGTGGCTGAACGGAGCGACGTTACTGCCGTGCCGGCGATGGGGGTAATTGC
Source organism: uncultured Gemmatimonadales bacterium (assembly GCA_964556695.1). Taxonomy (GTDB): domain Bacteria; phylum Gemmatimonadota; class Gemmatimonadetes; order Gemmatimonadales; family Gemmatimonadaceae; genus CAZKXZ01. The sequence continues at coordinate 4,656 of CAZKXZ010000122.1, read as the reverse complement.
CGAAGCAATGATGGCGTTTGTTATCGCGCAGGCATTTCTGGAAAAGTTTGGCGGTGACTCACTCGCTGAATTGCGCAGGAACTACGACGGCTATCTCTCGCAGCTTAGTGCTCATGGCCACTGAGTCGCTGCGGAAACCGCATCTGATTCTCGTGGGCCTTCCTGGCGCGGGCAAGAGCACCGTTGGGCGCCAGGTGGCGAGCAAGCTTGGTCGCTCCTTCCTGGACTTCGACGAGGAAATCGAAAAGCGCGAGGGCAAGACCATCGCTGAGATATTCGCTGCGGATGGAGAAGCGTATTTCCGCAAATGCGAGCACAGTCTGACGGAAAGTCTGGTGCCCAACGAGGGGATGGTACTTTCGCCTGGCGCCGGGTGGGTATGCGACGCCGCCAACGTCCAGCGCGTGCGGCCACCGGGCCACCTGGTGTATCTTCGCGTGTCACCGGAGGTTGCTTTGGCGCGCATGGGGGCGGCTGCCGCCTCCAGACCCCTCCTCAAGCGGACTGATCCTGTGGGAGACCTTCGGCGGCTCTATGCCGACAGGGAGAAATTCTACATGGAATCAGACCTTGTCGTTGACACGGAACTTGTTGATATAGAAGCACTTACAGAGCTGATATGCGACTATACCCGGACGGTGGAGCTCGTCTATCCGGCTATGTCCCTTCGTGAACCTTTCGGGAACTGAAGTAGTTGTGTATCTCGGGATCGTTCGTTCGCGGCAAAAGGATTGTGCGCGCATGATTCTGATGATGGTGTCCCGCAGTTGCGGGTAATTATTAGGAGTTGTTGAGGGCCTTAGCGGTCAGGTGATGGAAATGACTTTTCGAATAATGGGTCCACATGAACGTGGTCGCTTCGCACCGGAAGCCTGGGGTCATCTCATGTCTCTGAGTGGTTCCGGAATAATCAATGGAGCGGAGCTGGAACACATTATCGAACGGGCAATGAGCCAGTTCGACGGAAGGATCGCGCTCGATGACATCCGATCCCTGATGGAAGGGACCGGACTGGAAGATTCATCCGGCGGACACGATAACGGCACGGTGCACTGAAAAAGATGGCGCGAACGAAGGTCAAATCTCCCAGCAAAAGAAAAACAGCTGTTCGGGCCACTGCGCGAAAGAGTGCGGTCAAAGCGAAGACCGCGACCAAGCGTGGTGGCAAGGCTGCTGGCCGTTCTGTCGTCGAGATTGTCGATAACGAACCGCTCAGTGGCGCTTCCCTTGTGGTCGTCGAATCCCCCGCAAAGGCCAAGACCATTGGCAAATACCTCGGCCGCGGATACCGCGTCCGTGCAACATTGGGTCACATCCGCGATCTGCCGCAGAAAAAACTCGGCATTGATGTCGAGCATGGCTTCAAGCCGGAATACGTCACAATAGAGGGGAAGGAAAAAACGGTAGCGGAGCTTCGCAATGCAGCAAAGGATGCGCGCGAAATTCTGCTCGCTACCGACCCTGATCGCGAGGGCGAGGCCATTGCGTGGCATGTTGCCGAGCAGATAAAGCGTCGCGGCGGTGCGCCCATTCGCCGAGTGCTCTTTCACGAGATCACGAAGGAAGCGGTGCATCGGGCCATCGAGAATGCGGTGGCCATCGACTCGCGCAAGGTAGAAGCGCAGCAGGCACGCCGGGTGCTCGACCGACTTGTCGGTTACAAGGCCAGTCCCGTTCTGTGGAAGACGGTAAAAAAGGGACTCTCGGCGGGACGCGTTCAGACAGTTGCGCTGCGACTCATTGTGGAACGCGAGAGGGAAATCCGCGCGTTCAAGGCGGTCGAGTACTGGTCCATTGAAGCGTTGCTCGCGCACGACGGACAGGAATTCACCGCGAAGCTGCGCCAGGTGGACGGCAAGAAACCCGAAATTGGAAACGCGGCAACAGCCAATGGTATTGTCGCGGACCTGCGGAAGTACAAGACATTTCCTGTCGTCGATGTAAAAAAGCGCGAACGAAGGAAGAATCCATCCGCGCCATTCATCACCAGCACAATTCAGCAGGAAGCAGCCAAAAAACTTGGCTTCGGATCCAAACGCACGATGCGTGTGGCGCAGGATCTCTATGAGGGAATTGAGCTGGGCAAGGAAGAAGGAGCGCAGGGTCTAATTACTTACATGCGTACCGACTCGACGCGCGTGTCTGAGACGGCCGCCGTTGGAGCCCGGGAATTTGTGACCCGCACATTCGGTAACGCGTATCTGGCCGCAGGTGGACCGCAACTCTACGGCAACACGAAAGGAAAACGCACGCAGGACGCGCACGAGGCCATCCGGCCCACCGATCCCGCGCGCAGACCGGAAGATGTGGCGCGTTATCTGAGCAAAGACCAGCTGGCGCTCTACCAACTCATCTGGCAGCGATTCGTCGCCTCACAAATGTCGCCCGCGGTTTTTGATACGACCACTGTAGACATGACAGTGGGCCGCTACGACTTCCGCGCCACCGGCTCCGTTGTGAAGTTCGAGGGCTTTCTCAAGCTCTACAAGGAAACGCGTGAAGAGGGCGAGTCCAAGGCACTCGAAGACGAGCAGCCGCTGCCGCAGATCGAACTGGGTGAGCAGTTGCCCGTGCGCAACATCATTCCCAACCAGCACTTCACCGAGCCGCCGCCCAGGTTCTCGGAGGCGAGTCTGGTGAAGGAACTGGAGCGTCTGGGAATCGGGCGACCGTCCACTTACGCGCAGATCATTTCAACGCTTGTAGACCGGCGTTACACGTTGCTCGAGCAGCGTCGCTTTTTTCCCACCGAGCTGGGTGAGACGGTGCTCAAGGTGATGGTAATGCAGTTCCCCGACATTTTTTCGGTGACATTCACCTCGGGGATGGAAGATGAACTGGACAAGGTTGAGGACGGCGACATCACGTGGCAGCGTGCCCTCAAGGATTTCTGGACACCATTCTCCGTGGCGCTGGCTCATGTCGATTTCGAGAAACTCATAGCATCGGCGCACGATCTTTCCGCGGTTGAGAAGGAACGCTGTCCGGTGTGCGGCGGCAAGCTCGTTCCACGCGGCGGGTTCTTCGGTCCATTCCTCGCCTGCGAGCGCCATCCGAAAGAATGCAAATACACGCGTCCACTCCGCGGTGAAAAGAGCAAGCCTGTGTTGACCGACGAGAAGTGCCAGGAGTGCGGTGAGCTCATGGTAATCCGGCAGGGCAGATCGGGCCCTTTTCTGGGCTGCTCCAAGTTTCCGAAGTGCAGGGGCACGCGCTCACTACCTACCGGTGTGAAGTGTCCCAAGGACGGCGGAGATATTGCGCAGCGCAGGTCCAAAAAGCGCGGCAAGGCGTTCTTCGGCTGCTCCAATTATCCTAATTGCGATTTCGTCGTGTGGGATAAACCGGTACCTGAGGTTTGCCCGGACTGCGGATATGTTGGCGCGGAGAGCAAGTCCAACAAGACGCGCGGCGAATACCGCAAGTGCGTGAAGTGCGGCAACGAGTGGGATGTGGCGGCCAAGGAAGAAGCAGAGGCTGTCGCGGTGTGAGTGATTTAGCCGTTCACATCGTCGGAGGCGGGCTCGCGGGTAGCGAGGCCGCCTGGCAAACTGCCGAGCGTGGACATGATGTGGTGCTGCACGAGATGCGTCCGGTGCGTGGAACCCCGGCGCACAAGACCGACTTCCTTGCTGAGCTGGTGTGCTCCAACACATTCAAGAGCACTGAACTCTCAACCGCTCATGGAGTGCTGAAAGCAGAGCTGCGGCTGTTGGGCTCCCTCATACTTTCGTGTGCCGATGAAGCGCGCGTTGCGGCTGGCAGTGCGCTCGCGGTGGATCGTGATATTTTCGCTGCGGCGGTCACTGAGAGAGTTGGTTCGCATCCCCGGGTTCGTATAGAGCGCGAAGAGGTCACGACTTTGCCGTCACCAGGGATCATTGCCACGGGACCACTGACCTCCGATGCGCTTGCGAAAACCATCCGCGCGCGGCTCGGTGCGGAGCAGCTGGCGTTCTATGACGCCATTGCACCGATTGTCGATGTCGATTCGATAGAGCATTCTCTTGTTTTCCGGGCTTCGCGATATGGCAAGGAAACGATGGAGGGTTCGGGGGATGAGGGCGCTTACATCAATTGCCCGATGTCGCGCGATGAGTACGAGGCCTTTATCGATGCATTGATTGGGGCGGACCAGTATCACGGGCACGAGTTCGATGCCGTGCCCTATTTCGAGGGTTGCATGCCGATCGAGGTAATGGCATCGCGCGGTCGCGAGACATTGCGCTTCGGTCCAATGAAACCGGTCGGCCTTACCGACCCGCGCACGGGGTACGAGGCACATGCCATCGTGCAGCTCAGGATGGAAGATCGCGGCGGTCGGATGTGGAACATGGTCGGCTTTCAAACGCGCATGAGGATCCCGGAGCAGCAACGCGTTCTGAAAATGATTCCCGGCCTCGGCAACGCGGAATTCCTGCGCTACGGATCCATCCATCGCAACTCGTACATCAATTCGCCAGCCGCGCTCACTCCACATCTTTCGTTGCGCGATGACGCGCGCACTCTATTCGCGGGGCAGATTACCGGTGTCGAAGGTTACACCGAGAGCACCGCGACCGGCCTGCTCGCAGGTGTTAATTTATCTCGAATGCTGCGCGGGGAGGAGGCGATTGTTCCTCCGCCTGCAACGATGCTGGGAGCTTTGTATCGCTA
>CAZKXZ010000121.1:0-6211 GCA_964556695.1 uncultured Gemmatimonadales bacterium | reverse complement strand
TGCCCCGGCACCACCACCCCCGGCTGCGCGTCCGCCGCCTGCCCCGGCACCACCACCGCCGGCTGCGCGTCCGGCACCTGCCGCTGCTGCACGAGCATTGTTTGCGGCCGCGCGATCTACTACTGACATACCGCGATAAGTCGTTTCTGCGGCAGCAGCAAGCGCGCGAGCATTAGCAGCCGCGACGGCCGCTGCAACTGCAGCGCTATCCATATCGCCGATGCGACGGATAAATCTTCCTTCGCGCGAGAACTTGAGAATGTGAGTATCAGACCCGCCGCTGCCGCCAATCCACACGTTCCCCGCTGGGTCCACACCGAGTCCCGATGGGGTACCTGGCCACTGATACGCGGTGCTTGGGCCACCCCAGTTGGCGACCATGCGTCCGGTTGAATCGAATTCGATCACATCCGGCGACGGTCTGCAGCAATCCGCAATCGGCGGAACTGCCGTGGCGCCAATTTCTGTTCGCGCCACGAAGGTATTCGTGAGGTTCAGGACGTAAATATGGTCGCGCGAATCGATGGCGAGTCCGACAACTGATCCCAGAAGCCAGTACTCGGGCAGAGGCTTGGGCCAGAATGGATCCACCTCGAACATCGGTGCCTGCACAGTCTGCGAACTGCTACGCGCCTGTACCACGTTGGTAATCGCGATCGCACATACCAGTGGGACAACACTCACCGCAAAAAGTCGTTTCGTTGTTCGATGCATCGGGTTCTCCTTTACGGGCTGCGTGGTCACCCTGTCCCGCCAGAGAACGAAGTGTATACTGTCTCCTGTGGGAGCGCTCGACCCTTTGCCGTCATTCTAAGGCTGCCAGCCAGCCCTGTCCAGAGACATGCATTCAGTTCACAAATCCTGGCGTTCGGCATCGCTAGCGGCCGCGTTCGGCGGCCTTCTACTGATGATAGCGCCCGTGGGCGACCTGTTGGGTGCACGCGTACGGCACGAGATCCCGCCCAGCGTCACAGTGCTCGCCTTCATCAAGCCCGAAGCAGACAGGATGCGCGTTCTCATTCGAGTGCCGCTGGAATCCATGCGCGATCTTCAGTTTCCACTGCGCGACTCTGTCTACCTCGTGATTTCGCGTGCCGAGCCACTGATTCGTCCCGCCGTGAAGCTCTGGATATCAGGATACCTCTCCGTCTACGAGGGCAGGACAAAACTCAAAGACAGCATAGTGGCCGCCAGGATCTCCCTTCCCAGCGACAAATCCTTTTCCAACTATGACTCCGCGCTGGCGCACTTCAATTCCGCGCCGCTTGCGGATTCCACCATGCTTCCGTGGAAGCAGGCGTTGCTGGATGTTCTGCTCGAGTATCCAATTGTATCGTCGGAATCGAAATTTGCTGTCGATCCCGCCCTGGCGCACCTGGGGATACGGACGACGACAGTGCTTCGATTCCTCCCAGTTGCAGGAGGTGAACGAGCACTCCAGTACAGCGGCAACCCTGGTCTGGTGCGGCTTGACCCTAGCTGGTTTCAAGCAGCCGCGCTCTTCGTGAAGTTGGGATTCGAGCACATCATGGGTGGCATCGACCACCTGCTGTTTCTCTTCTGCCTGGTGATTCCGTTCAGGAAAGTCCGTCCCCTGGTCATGATTGTGACAGCGTTCACGGTGGCGCATTCGATCACCCTGATTGCATCGGCACTCAACTTCGCGCCCGCCGCGCTCTGGTTCGCGCCGCTCATCGAAACGCTCATCGCGATTTCAATTCTTTTCCTCGCTTTCGAGAACATTATTGGGGCGCGCCTGCAACGCCGCTGGATCGTCGCCTTTGTATTCGGCCTCGTGCACGGATTCGGATTCTCGTTCTTCCTGCGGGAATCATTGCAGTTCGCCGGCTCGCACCTGACCACCTCGCTGCTGGCGTTCAACATCGGCGTGGAGTTGGGACAACTGTTCATGATAGCTGTCGCCGTGCCACTCCTGGTTCTGCTCTTCCGCTACGTGGTCGCAGCGCGCGTTGGAACCATTATTCTCTCAGCGCTGGTAGCGCACACCGCTTGGCATTGGATGACGGCGCGCGGGTCGGAACTGATGCAGTACAATTTCGAGATGCCCGCGATGGACGCAGCGTGGTTTGCCGGAGCGATGCGCTGGATGATGTTGCTGCTCTTTCTTGTAGGGGTGGTTTGGCTGTTGGTCGGAGTGTTCGGACGGATTGCCAAGGGTGATCCGGAATCGGTTACGGAAGGATCGAACCCATGATCGATGCCGCTGCTTCGCACGTCTGCAACTTCTGACAACTGTTCACTGATAACTGCAAACTGAGGTCATCCGTCCTGGATTCCGGTCGGATGACCTCAGTTGGCAGTGGTCAGTGTTCGGTGGTCAGAAGTGCCTGGGAACTGCGATCGCTGCTATCGCTTTACGTACTTCTTAAGCGCCCGCGGTCCCACTTCCGCGCCATAAAGATTCCCACGCGCATCGACGGCCACTCCCTCTGCGGCCAGCGTCCCGCTGGTCGCCGTCGAAGGATCGGGAATGAATCCCGTCACAGTTCCGTCTGTAGCTTTGCCAATCCGGATCCCGCGCTTCCACGCGATGTGTGCGGGATTGACCGAGCCTGACTCGGAGTCGGCCACATAAATGTTGTCCTGCTTATCAATGAAGATTCCGCTGGGCCGACTGAACTGGTACCACTCCGTTTGGAAATTTCCTTCCTGATCGAAGATCTGGATGCGATTGTTGCTGCGATCGCCTACGAACAGCCGTCCGCGCGAGTCCATCGCAATGGCATGCGGCTGGTTGAATTCACCAGGACCAGCTCCTCGCTTCCCCCATTGCTTGATGAACCTGCCGTCCTTGGCAAACTTGAGAACGCGATCACCACCGCCACCATGTCCTTCGACAACAAAAATGTCGCCGCTGGGAGTAACGAGCAGACCGTTGGGCTGGGTGAAATACTCCGGGCCGATGCCGCCGCCGGCTTTGCCCAATGTCATCAGCAGGACGCCATCGGGGCTGAACTTGAAGATCTGATGCCCGCGTGTCGGCGCAGCGGGAGCAGGCACAGGGGGCGGTGCCGCAGCGGCCGCCCTTCCGCGACCAGCTGTATCACCGCCTGCGGCACCTGCTGCTGCACCGCCAGCCGCTCCTCCGCGGCGACCACCACCACCACCGAGACAAGAGCAGTCAACGACCCACACATTTCCATCGCTGTCCACAAATATTCCGTGCGGCGCCGAGATCATCCCCTTGCCAAAACTCTTGACCAGTTTGCCGGTAGAATCAAACTTGAGCACGGGATCAAGATCTGATGTCGCACAGCTGTTGGCGCCGCAGCGCTCAGCAACCCAGATGCTCACACCATCCTTGTCGGGGTACACAGCGCTTGTGGAGCCCCACACTCTGCCCTCGGGCATCTTCGCCCAACCCTCGATGGTCTGATACGGGTTCGGCTGAGTGTTGGTCGGGGGCATGTCTGCCTGCGCATATAGCGACGACTGCGACAGGACAATGAATGCGAGCGCGGGAAGAAGTCTGGTTGTCATGGTACGCCTTCGCGTCTTGAGTGACTAGGTGACCATCGGTCGAAGTGGTGTACTACACCTCCGCTCAACCTATGTCGCGATTTCCTCGCCGCAAGCGGGCTACGGCACCCGTCACCGCGCCGAGTGTAGCAATGCCGTGTGTCAGGACGGTTGAACAGGCGCTGGAACTCCTCCAGATGCCTCGACAAATCGAGCCTGACTGGGTACTCTAACGGTTGCCGGTAGCGGCGCGTAAAAACACGCAAAAGCCCGGCCCTTTCCATGGCCAACTGACTTTAAAGAGTGTGATATCGTGAAGATGGAATACTGTACCGACCGCAAGCCCTTTCAGCAAAGAATAGTTGGAACTGTCCGGGCCGATGTTATTGCTGGGGCATTGCTAGTCCTCGCCTTCGCGGCCTCGACAGCAGGGGCTCAGGTCGACACGTCGTCCAAGCCGCGCAACACTATGTCCGGCGTGTATACAGCCGAACAGGCAAAACGTGGAAACGACACGTTCAACACTATCTGCCTGAGTTGCCACACCATCGCCGAACAATCCGGCACGAACTTCAGCAAGAAGTGGGTGGGCGCTCCACTTTGGGAGCTATACGACTATTTGAGCGTGAACATGCCCCAGGATAACCCGGGCGCCCTGACAGCGAAGGAATACGCGCAGGTTACCGCCTATATGCTTCAGATCAATGGAATGCCGGCAGGGAAGGACGAGCTCACGTCCGACACTCTCGCGCTCAAGAAGATTATGGTAGATACTATACCGGTTGGCGGGGACCCGAAGTTGTCTCCAATACTGATGCGGCGCCTTTTTCACAATCGCTGACATTTCGCATCGGAGTTTGGCGACCAGACATACGCAATCCCATTCACGGCGGGGACGAAACAATGGCACGACGATACTCGGCGCGACGCAACATTGGCATGGCGATTGGACTCGGAGTGGTGCTCATTGCGCTCCTCCTCTCTCGCGCCACCTGGTCGAGCGCTTTGCAAGGACCGGCTTTGGTCCGCGGCAACGCGCCTGGTGAATGGCGATACTGGGGCGCCGACGCGTGGAGCACGCGCTATTCGCCTCTTGAACAGATCACCGCCAGCAACTTTGATTCTCTCCAGGTCGCGTGGACCTGGAATGCTGGCACCTTCGGCGCCGACGAGTATTATCGCACCACGCCCCTCTACGCAAACGGCAAGATTTTCACCGTTGCGTCTACTCGCCGCATTGCGGCCGCAATCAATCCGACCAACGGCGAAACGCTGTGGATGTACCGACTTGACGAGAAAATTCGCTGGCAGAAGGCACCGCGTCAGTTTGCAGGACGCGGGCTAGCCTACTGGACCGATGGGCGTGGCAACGAACGCGTGATAGTTGTTACGCCCGGTTACCACCTGGCTTCACTCGACGCGAAGTCCGGCGTGCCTGATCCAAAGTTCGGCGCGAACGGTGTTGTCGACCTGATGGATGGGTTGGGACTGGGGCCGCTCGTTCCGCTGGCAGTCGATGACAGTATGCCGCTTCTGGTCAGCGATGCACGACCGATGCGGAAGGCGCGCCCGGGCGAGACGTGGAATGCCACAACAAAAACCGGCGCTGATGGGACTGTTGGACTGGATCCCTCATTGGGACAAATCGCCGCGAGCTCTCCCGCGATTGTTGTCGGTGATGTGATTGTCGTCGGAAACTCGTCGATTCACGGATATTATCCGATCCGCGTGCGCAATCTCCCCGGATACATTCGCGGGTTCGACGTTCGCACGGGCAGACAGCTATGGAAATTCAACCTCGTTCCGCAGCCCGGTGAATTTGGCGCGGAAACATGGGAGAACGGTTCCAAGGTCGGTACCGAAGGTGTCGGCAAGAACGATGCATGGGCACCTTACTCCGCCGACCCGGAATTGGGTCTCGTTTATATCCCTGTTGGGATGCCACTGATGGATGAATACGGTGGACATCGTCCGGGCAACAATCTTTATGGCAACAGCATCGTTGCCCTCGATGCAAAAACCGGCGTGCGGCGCTGGCATTTCCAGATGGTGCATCACGACATCTGGGACTATGACACTCCGATGGCGCCCAACCTGATCGATGCAACGGTGGATGGCGTGCGTCGTCGCATGGTCGCGCAAACAACCAAGCAGGGGTGGGTCTACGTCTTCGACCGCGTGACCGGCCAACCGATTTGGCCGATGCCCGAGACTCCGGTCTTGCAGAGTGAGGCGCCAGGTGAAAAGACGTCGCCAACGCAGCCGATTCCATCAAAGCCCGCGCCGTACTCGCAGCAGGGTCTTCTGGAATCCGACCTCATTGACTATACGCCAGCAATCAAGGACTCGGCGCTCAAGCTCGCGAAGCGTTGCCGCATGGGCCCGTATTTCATTCCGATTCAGCCGTCTGACGGAACCGCGCCCAGTGGTATTACATGTTCCTGGTACGCGCCTGGTGCGAGCGGCGGCGTGAACATCGATGGTGGTGCAGCTGTTGATCCAGAAACCGGATTTATTTACATCGGCGGACAGAGCGGTCAGTCAACAAGATCGATCGAAAAAGACCCGTGCTCTGAGTTCCGTTATAGCTCGCCGCACAACAGTTGTGGATTGCCGGGCGCTATTCCCCCGCCGGCTGGCTATGTAGCCCGTGCTGGTGGTGCTGCACGCGGCGCGGCGGGCGGTGGTGCTGGCGCTGGTGCGGCTGGCGCAGGTGCCGCTGGTGCGGCGC
>CAZKXZ010000120.1:0-6295 GCA_964556695.1 uncultured Gemmatimonadales bacterium | reverse complement strand
CATTTCACCCCAGCCTAAACTCGGCATCTGTATCTCCTAGAACTCGGTATCAGAAAGCGATCGCTTGAAGTCCCGAATACCCTTCCCCATGGCGGCACCAATCTCCGGCAGCCGCTTGGCGCCAAAGAGGAGCAGCACCGCCACTCCAATAAGAAGCATTTCACCCCAGCCTAAACTCGGCATCTGTATCTCCTAGAACAGGGAACGAGCTATCACGTATGCCAGTAGTACCCCCAAGACGCTGATCAGAGACACATCCAGCGCCAGGGGACCCAGTTGGAAGTTCAGTATTACCAGGTCAATGGTCAACGGCCCTACGGAAGGTACGACAATCGAGACGTCCGTGAAGAACTGTTTGACCGCTCCCGGCGGCAGGAAGGCCCGGGCGGCGTTCTGAAAGAGCCCCCCCACGATAAAACCAATGGCCAGAACCACTACGTGAAAGACCGGACGGTGCTTGGAGGAGCCGCGCTGCATCACGAACGCCTCTCCATCACGTAACCAATCGCACCATAGAGCGCCGCCTTACAAGGGCTCTCGGGAAGCTCGGCCAGCGCTGCTTCTGCTTCGGATGCGAAGCGCTCTCCCTTTGCGCGCGCGAAGTCCAAACCTCCATTTTCCGCAACGATGCCAATGACCTCTGTAACCAGGTCGTCGCTGGAACTGGTGTCCTCAAACAGTTTTTCCACGACGCGCCGTTCGGAGGATGACATTTCACGCAACGCTGCGATGAGCGGAAGCGTCACCTTGTGCTCCTTCAAATCGAGGCCAGATGGCTTCCCGATGACCTCCTCCGACTGCGTGTAGTCGAGCAGATCGTCGGCGATCTGGAATGCCATGCCCAGGCGTTCACCGTAACGCGCGAGGGCTTCGCGGTGCCGGGCAGCGCCACACAATGCGCCAACCTCGCACGCGGCGGAAAGCAGCGACGCGGTCTTCGCCTTGATCAGAAGATCGTAATCGTCTTCCGAGAATGAGAGTGCATCCAATGCGGTGAGCTGGCGCATTTCACCAACCGTCATTGCGATAGTTGCGTTGGTCATCACGCGCAATGATTCGAATTCCGATTCGCCAACGAGTTCCGCCAGTGCTCGCGCGTACAGATAGTCGCCCATGATGACGGAGATCTGATGGCTGAACAAGGCGTTCAGTGTCGGCATTCCGCGTCGCAGTGCGGAATGATCGACTGCATCGTCGTGCACCAGCGTGGCGAGATGAATCAGTTCTACAACTGCGGCCATGGCACGCGCCCTGGGGCGCTGTGATCCCTCGACCGAACTTGCAAGCAGCACGAGGGTGGGACGGAACATCTTCCCCTTCATCCCCATCAGGTGGTGGCTCACACTCTGAATAAGGGGAAAATCGGCCGCCACAATGCGCCACAATTCATCCCCGACGTCGTCCAGTTCCTGGCGAACCGGCGCCTGAATCTCGAGTAGCGATACTGACACAGGGAGTTGCTGCTGATTCGGCGCGCTCACTTGAGCATTGTCTCGAGAGCGGCTATTCGAGCTGTTACATCGCGGAACTGAATGTCGACCATGAACACCCTCTGGTAATACCCGATGGCCTCGCGGTATTTCTGCATGGCCTCACTGGCATACCCGAGAAGATACAGCACTCCGACCAAATTCTCATCGCTCGACTCTGCTTCGTTGAGCGCTCGCTCGAGAACGTTCGTCGCAACCTGGAACTGTGAACGTTCGACAAAGCACTGCCCCAGAGCCTCAAGTGTGCGAACCCGTTTCTTCGTTCCCCGCAGTGCACGCTGGAACTGCGCAATGGATTCGTCCAGCAATCCCATTTCCCTGAAGGCGACGCCCAGGTCGTAGTGACTCTCGTAGTCCTCTTCGTCGACGTTTTCCGCAAGTCCCCGCTTGAACTTCTCGAGCATCTCGGCAAAGTCAGCGTCCTCGTCTCCCGAGGGTTCCTCGTCCTCCACGACCATGCGGGTGGATCGGGGCTCATCGTCCTCGCGCAAAAGGTCGCCCAGATTAACAAAGTCTTCGGCCACCTCCGCAGTTGCCGTTGCGGCCACGGAAGAACCGGTTGCAACACTCTCATCGCTGGCCGCAGCATCCTCCGAGTCGGACGCAACCAGTGCCTTGAGAGCATAACTTGCTCGCGTGTTTTCGGGGGCGAGTTCCAGGACTCTCTCGTACACAACCGATGCTTTCGCAAGCTGCGAGGTTCGGAAGAGCGCGTCCGCGAGCTCCAGGTACGAGTCGATAAGCAAGGACTGGTCGCTATTCCGAAATGAATACTCGACGCGCTTCTGGTGATGTCGGATCGAGTCGGGCTCCAGGCGCAGAATCTCTTCCACAATTGCAATCGCATCCGAAATGGAGCCCGTCTCCTCGAGCCCATTCATCGCCTGGTCCAACTCGGCAAGGCCCTCCGCTCTTCTGCCCTCTTCGACCAGTACCTCACCCAGCCTGCGACGCAACGTGAAGTCCTGCGGCTCAACCTTAAGCAGTGATTGCAGTTCCAGTACCGACCACGCAATTGACTTCAACGATTCCCGCGACAGCGCGCTCGTCAGACCCATGTCCTGGCTCGCTGACTGCGTGGAAGGGGAGCTCTCAAATACCGAGTCCGCGCCTGCGTTGCCCTCCGCCTCTGGCCCAGCAACCTGCTGCGATCCATGAATAGTGTGCATGCCCGAATCCGAGACGCGCGATTCCAGAATGCCTGTGACGTGCTGGGTTCGCTCGATATCGAGTGGCTCGAGAAGCTCAACCGTGCTAGCGGTGGAACCATCCGCTGCCGTCCCTATAATGCTGTCTTCGGTTCGCGAGATGAGCTCCCCGTAGTCCGGACCAAGCATTGACTCGATTTCGGAGACCTCATCCGGCTCCTCCTCAATCGTGTCAATATCCGGAAGCGAGGATGTATTCAGCCCGGGGGTATCGAGCACCGGGAGGATGCCCGCGAGCGCGAGATCGTGCATCGGTGCTTCTCCCGGTGCACGCTGCTTTGCGTTGTCGCCATGCGCCGCGGGAACTGCGTCATCACCAGCTATGTCGTATCCAGCGCCCGTCCGAATGATATCACTGGTTGTCGGCGTCAGAGGACGCGCGAATTCCTCAGAACCTCTCAAAATGCGCATGCCACCGCTGGCGCGCGGGTCTTGCGTGTCAAACCGCTCCGATTTCTCGTCAGGGCGCGGCACCTGTTCGTCATAGTTGACTTTCAGGAAGACGAGATCACCGCTCTTCTCTGGCGCAGCCTGTTGCGAAACCTGCGGGACGATATCGGGATCAATGGCACGCATCCGCGCGAGCGTAGCGTTGGCCTCTGTTGTTCTCCCCTCTGCAACGTATTTCCCGTACAGTATCTGCAGCTGTGCCAGAGCCTCGGCTTTGCGATCCTGTCGCGTCAGCTGTTCGGCGAGCATCAGCCTCACATCGTCCTGGTCGGGGCAGAGATCGGCAAACTCCTGAAGCGCGGAAAAGGCTTCCTGCCAGTGCCCCGCCTTCTGCATCCGATCGGCATACTCCAGGAAATTCAGCTTCGCGTCACTTGTGAATCCTTTGCGCGCGCTGATCTTGCCGAGCTTGTAGTAGATGGTGGTTCTGCCGGGAGCATTGCGGAGAATCTTGTTGCACAGAGCGATGGCGTTGTTGAAGAAGCCACCGTCGGTGTACAAGTCCACTGCGCGTTCGTAGAACGACACGGCCTGTGTGACTCGTCCTTGCCGCAATGTGAGATCACCCACGCGATTGAAGAGCGAGACATCAACATCGCCCTCGGATTCGCTCATTTGATCGAGCACCTGCTCGTACACAGCGAGGGCTTTGTCGTACTGCCTTCGCTCCTCTAACTCGGCGGCTTTTTTCTTGAGCTTCGCGACGTTGGACATCAGCGAGAGGGGTGCTCCACGCTTACCTCACAAGACTGTAGAGCCTGGACGGTTGGGGTCAAAAACGTATGGGTAACTCAAACTGGTAACAAGCTTTGCCACGTGACCAGCTACCTCTGCAAAGGCGATCTCCATACCAATAAGGTAACTCGCGAAAGTGTTCCGCCTCGAAAATGGCGAGGTCCGCGTCGAAGCCCGGTGCAATCTGTCCGGTCTGGCCCGCCAAACCCACTGCCGCTGCGCCGTTTACGGTTACGGCAACGAGGCATTCGGCTGCGGAAAGTCCCAGATGGCCTTCGCCGAGTGTCATTATCAGTGGCAAGTTGACAGTCGGTGACGTTCCCGGATTGAAGTCGGTCGCAAGGGCTACCGCGCCCCCGTACTCGATAATCCGCCGGCCAGGAGCTCGTGAGGTACGGCCCAGAAACAGCATTGTACCTGGGAGTAATGTTGCGATCACTTCGGCGTGACTCAGGGCGATGATGCCTTCGGGTGAAATCGCGGCCAGGTGGTCTGCAGAAGTAGCTCGCAGCTCGGCAGCGAGTTCGGCACCGCCGGAGTAGTGCAGTTCATCAGCGTGCAATTTGAGTCCGAGGCCGGCCGCCCGCGCAGCCGTAAGAATTGTTCTGCTCTCATCGATTGAGAAAACGCCCGGCTCACAGAAAACGTCGGCGAAGAGCGCCAGTTTTTCTCGCGCGACGACTGGGAGCATTTCGTTCAGGAGAACCTCCATGAATTGCGCGCGCCCATCAGAACGTTCCCGGAACTCGAGGGGGACCTCGTGCGCGCCCAGCCATG
The DNA here is from genome assembly GCA_964556695.1 of uncultured Gemmatimonadales bacterium. GTDB lineage: Bacteria > Gemmatimonadota > Gemmatimonadetes > Gemmatimonadales > Gemmatimonadaceae > CAZKXZ01. The sequence goes on along the minus strand of CAZKXZ010000120.1, from coordinate 1,635 downwards.
TCGGGACAATTCGGACCGGAGATCTTGCCTGCAACTCACGCGCTATGCGCAGCGTGCGCAGTTCCTGCTCTGTGCTGAGCCCATAGCCCGACTTGATCTCGACCGTGGTGGTGCCATACGACGCCATGCGATTCAGGCGTTTGAGCGATTGCGCAATGAGTTGTTCGTCGGACCTTTCCTTCAGATCTTGCACACTCTGATGAATCCCACCGCCCTGGGCGCCGATTTCCATGTATTCCATCCCACCCGCACGCATCTCCTGCTCTTCAGCGCGGTGCCTTCCGAAGATCGCGTGAGTGTGCGAGTCCACGAGTCCTGGCGTCAGGATGCATCCCGAGCAATCGATGATTTCGTGATCGGGGTATTCCGCAATGACGTCGGGCTGGCGACCGACCGCAGCGATTTTCGCGTCCTCCACCGCAACGGCCACGCCGCCGAAATGCGAGACCCTCTCCATTTCGAACCCGCGTCGCGCTCGCGGCGGACCCGCGCAGGAAACAACCTGCCTCGCGTTAATGAAGAGCAAGCCGGACACGTTCAGGCCATGACGTCGCGAAGGCGCGACAGACGCAGGGGTGCCTGTGCTTCACCGCGACAGGCGTAAAAGCACTTGTTGCAATTCAGGGGCTTGTATCCACGATAGTCGCTCCAGTGAAAGTCGACTGGAAAATCGGGACAGCGCCGCACAAATCCTGCGGGATCGATGTGTATGGTGCGGATGCCGCTGCGGCACATCTCGCGCAACTCCCCTCTGGCGTAACGCGGAATCTGCTCGAGATAATAGTCCGAGTTGGTAATTATCCCCCGCTTGCGCCGCTTGAATGCGAGCAGCGTGGCGATGGCGCTATCGAGATCGGTGAGCGAACCTTCCTGCAGCAGCCCTTCCCTGCTGCCGTTCTTGAAATCGGTGTAGACGCTGAAGTTCACACCGCATCCCAGCTCTTCTGCAACACGGACGATCGCAAGCAGCTGATCCAGGTTGTCACGACGGATAACAGTGTTGAACCTGATTCCATCTATTCCTTTCGCGCGCAAGGCGGGCACCGTTGTCAGTATGCGCTCCGTGAGGTTGGGAATGCCGCGCGCGATGTCGTGGCGACCGTCCAGATAGTCCAGCGAAATATTGAATTGGTTAACCCCTGCTTTCCAGAGGGAGAGCCCGCGCTCCGGTGTGAGCCTGGCGCCGTGGGTGAGCAAGGTGAGATACTTCACGCGCACAGCGCCAGAGACCGCGGATACGATGTCCTCGAGGTCGGCGCGAAGAGTTGGTTCCCCACCGGTGAACGTGATCAGCATCGGATTGAAGTGCCGCGCCGCATCCGCAAAGCTGCGCAGTTCGCGATCTTTTTCAGACGAGGGCGTTTTCCAGTAGTCGCAAAATGTGCAGCGTGCGTTGCAACGCATGGTGACTTCGAAGTGCACCAGAATGGGACGCCGCCGCACAGCCAGATATGCGTACTTCGCAAGAAATACGGGAACGTGCCACGGATTGAATCGGGACGAGAGCATATCTGAAGGTAGTAAGTCTTTGCCGTCATTCCCCGCGAAGCGGGGAATCCAGTGTCCCTATCGTCGTCATTCCCGCGAAGCGGGGAATCCAGTGTCCCTATCGTCGTCATTCCCGCGAAGCGGGGA
>CAZKXZ010000119.1:0-6506 GCA_964556695.1 uncultured Gemmatimonadales bacterium | reverse complement strand
CGCGCCTCCCCGACCAGCGGCTCCTGCTCCCGCAGCACCGCGACCCGCAACATTCGCCGCTCCCGCTCCGCCGCGGCCGCCACGGTCGGCAGCGGCAGCACCTGCAGCGGCAGCCGCTGCATCAAACCGGAAGTCCCACTCGATCTTCCCAATGCCGGGTGTCGCCGCAAATGTGCAGCTGCGTTGCCGCGCGCCGGTTTGGTCGGAGATAACAAGGTTCACATCACCACCTGCATTCGGACCAATCCAGTAGTTGATGACCGCATTCTTCGATGGATTTTGCCCGCTGAACGCGTACTCCCCACCCGTATGTTGCGGCTGAAGCGATAGCCAGCGCGTCCCAACTTCGTTGCGGAACAGGTGACCGTCCTGCGACTGAATCTGAGGGGTCAGCTGCTTCAACCCGTTCAGGTCATCCATGATCCAGAGTCCGCGACCGTGTGTGCCGATGATGAGGTCGGGATCACGCGGGTGAATGAGGATGTCGTAGATCGCCACCGTCGGAAGATTGCGATTGAATCGCGTCCAGCTCTGACCACCACTGATCGAGTAGAAGATGGCGAACTCGCTACCGGCGAACAGAAGATCGGGATTCTCGGTGTCCTGCTCGATCGAATAGATCGGATGTCCGGCAGGGAGATTGCTGGAAATACTGGTCCACGTCCGGCCGTAGTCAGCGGTCTTGTGGACGAGTGGCTGGAAGATGCCGCTCTCATGACCGTCGATCGCGACGAAGGCTGTCGCGGCATCGAACTTGGACGGCCTGATCTTGCTGATGTAGAGCGTGTCGTGCGGCAGTCCGCGAAGGTTCACGGCTGTATTCGTCCATGTTTTGCCACCGTCGCGGCTCAACTGGATGTTCCCGTCGTCCGTCCCTGCCCAGATCACACTTCGCAGCACAGGCGATTCCGCGACGGCCACGATCGTTCCATAAAACTCGGCTCCGCCACCAGGGCCAGCGTCCGACGTAATGCCGCCCGACCCGAGCCGCGTCTTCACTGGATCATTCTTCGACATGTCACCGCTCAGAATCATCCAGGTATCGCCCTGGTCCGTTGAACGGAAGAGAAAGTTGGTACCGACATAGAGCGACTTTGAATCGTTGGGGGAAAGCACGATGGGGCTTGCCCAATTCCAGCGCATTGCTCCGAATGTCTGTCCCCATCCCTTCGCCATGTTCGCCTGCTCCATTGCGGGCGTGATGTATTCATCATAGTTGAGGATGTTGCGTCCTTTCGCGGGCTTCACATTCGTGGCCTGGCGCGTCTCGACGTTGCGTCGCGTCACCTCGGAGCCGACCGTCTTCGGATCCTGTCCGGTGAACACCCAGCGCCAGTCCTGCTTGTCGACGGCCGCGTAGTAGCCATCGCCTCCCTGGAGGTTGATCCACTCATCCATGTAGATGCCGTTGGCGCGCGTCATCGACGGACCGCCCGACGTGCCCGCGTCCTGCAACCCTCCGTATACGTAATATGGATCGCGCATGTCGACATCGATGAAGTAATACTGCGTCGCGTTGATGTTCTTGAAGGTCACGTAGTTCGCTCCGCCATTATGCGTGAGCGAGAGCCCGCCGTCGCTGCCTATCCAGTAACGGTTCTTGTTGTGCGGGTCCAGCCAGATCGCGTGAAAGCAATGACCCGCGTCACCGCCGCCGCTCCGCAGAGTGCGACCGCCATCCTCGGAGATCTGAAAGCTCTGGTTGGGATGGTAGGTCAGTTTGTCATCGAGCGGATTGATGGCGACGTGATTGTAATAGAACGGCCGGCTGTTGCTGCCATTCATCCACTTCCACGACGCTCCCGCATCCTCGGAGCGGTAGACGCCCGAACCAATGACCGTTTGATCCGCGTTGGTGCGATGCTCGCTCTCGAAGTGGGCCATTAGCACCCGCGAATTGGATGCGGAGATGGCGAGGCCGATCTTGCCTGACAGCCCTGTCGGAAAACCGTTGGTGAGCTTGCGGAAACTCCTGCCGCCATCGGTGCTCTTGAATACGCCGCCATTCGCGCCACCGCTGTTGAGAATCCACGCGGTGCGTTTGCGCTCCCAGAACGAAACGTAGATGACATTGGGGTTGGTCGGATCCATGACGGCGTAAGTCGCGCCCGTCCGGCCGTCGTCCGCAGGCAGGCCGTTGTTCAGCCGCGCCCAGCTACTACCTCCGTCGGTGGACCTGTAGAATCCGCGTTCACCGCCTGGCGCCCAGATGTTGCCGAGCGCTGTTACGTAGACAATGTCAGGGTTCGTGGGGTGAAGCAGCACTGTTCCAATGTTGGATGAGTGTCGCAGCCCCATGTTCTTGAAGGTGCGCCCGCCGTCGATGGACTTGTATACGCCGTCACCCCACGCTGCGACGTTGCGGCCGCACTCCTCGCCCGTACCCACCCAGATAATGTCGGGGTTAGGCTGGAAGATGGCGACATCCCCAATCGATGCCGCGCCGTAATTGTCAAAGATTGGCTCGAAGGTGGTGCCGCCGTTGGTCGATTTCCAGACGCCGCCCGATGCGCTGCCCACCACTACGTGGGACCAATCCTTATCGACCGCGTCGATCGCGGAGATGCGACCCTTGAGGTTGGCGTTGCCGATGTTGCGCCAGGTGAGATTTCTGGTCAGCGGATCCGCGACCGGGGCAGGTGGCTCGAGCAGTTGACGGAAGTTTGGTTGCGCGCTTGCTGTCGAGGGGGAAACAGCAATCAGCATCGCAGTGATCGCCGTGACAAGAAAACTGACGCGACTCGATAACGACGTACTCATGTTTTGCCTCCTCCTGGGTCGGAGCCAGGTTGGACTGATCTGACGATGGTCGCTTGGTGGACTGCACGCCGAGGATGGAGAGCAGCACTCGCTGCCAACATACGTGACAAAGGTTGCACCCAGCAAGGAGTGGGGGGCGGATCTATTTTCGAGCGCACGTACACGGCTGAACCTAACTGGTGAAAGGAGGCAGGAGATGACCGCCCGTTCGCTGACCCGCTATTTGCTCAACGCGGCGTCAAAGATTTATCACTGCGCCGGCAGCGCTCTTTACGGAACTACGAAGGACGGCAAATACATTTCCGAAAAGGATGCGCGCGCGCAGGGGAAGGAATGGGGAATGGCATGACCCTGGTGATCACCGTGCTCGAAGCGCGCGTTGCCAACGAACGCGCGACGGACTTGCAGGCCGCGTACGCAGAAGCTGCTCGGGGTCCATTCCCGCCTGGTTTACTCCGGAGTACGCTGTTGCGAGACATAAACGATTCCACCCTCTGGCGTATCGAGACGGTTTGGGAGTCGCGCGAAGCCCTGGCTGCGATGCGCGCTGCCGGCAAACCACGTGGCGTTCAGATTTTCGAGGCAGCCGGAGCGGTGCCGTCGCTCAGCGTGTTCGATTCGATTGCGGAACTTGGCCCCGGGTAGCAGTAGAATTCCAGAATGACCAGTAAGACCGTGGTTCTCATGGCGTGTGCGTTGCTGTTGCTGAACGCGCTCGCAGCCAGTGATGCGGATGCGCAGGAGAACTCATCCGACAGAGGCCGTGTGTACGTGGGATTGAACATCGGCCGCTTTTTCGAGGCGTGGGAAGGGAACTCGGGAAGCGCGACGATTTGGAAAGTGGTTGTCGGTTACGATTTCAAGGGCCGCTGGGGCGTGCGCGGCGAGTTTGGCGGCGACGTTGAGATTTGCGATCGCGACGCTACCCCGGTCGTTGCGGGGGTTAGCCAGCAAGGCTCCTGTCATCTTCACTTCGCTGCGCCCTCGAGCGTTTTGGGATTGATCCCTTACCTGCTCGTTTCCACGAGCGCAGTGTATCGCTTCCCGGAAAGCCGAGCGTACATGGCATTCGGATTTCCGCACATAGGAATGGGAGTGGAAAGCCCAATCGGAAATCACTTCGCGATTTCGCCCGAGGTCGAGTTGTCGTATACAGTCTCCGCTGCAAGTATCTGGGCGAAGGCCGCAGCTACGATACATTCGCGCTAACGTGCCGTTGGGAGTTTCATATCTACTGTTGTGCCGACACCCGGTTCGCTTTCAATTATCAGATCCGCCGTGTGCGACGGCGATCTGACGAGTGATGGGAAGCCCAAGGCCGGTGCCCTTTGACTGTGTCGTGTAAAATGGCTCGAAAGCGCGGACGATTCTGCCCTCGCAAGTACTCAACTATCTGGATGACCGTGTTCTGAAGGCGATGCGGTCGAGCACATCATGCGGGGGCTAGTCGGTGGCGGCGGCACGTCTATCGAATCGGTAACACTGATCGAATTCACGTGGCGACCGTGGCAGGTGTCTGATCGCTCAACTGTCAGAAGGTTTCCGTCAGACAACGCGCCGCAACGCCCACCACCACTCAGCTCACAACCCCACGATCGCCTCTCCAACGGCGACATGGTAAATCCGTAGCCTTACCGCTGAAATGCGCCAGCCAGTTTTGTGCTCGCTCGAAGAGTTGCCCAGTATCAAAACAAAGCGGCAAGCGTCAACACCAACGCTTGCCGCTTGGGAACCAGCGCGATTCTCTTACGGCAGAAACGATTTCAGAAACTGTAACAGCGGATTGGACTGTTTATTCCGATAGGTGGCAAGCGCACTTGCATCAACTTCAAACTGCCGTACTACCGTACCACTACAGTTGAGAACCTGGACCAATCCCCGTTCTTCGTTCACATACAACTTATCGGGATTGCCGTCCAGCACCTCGAGCGCTGCCGCGAATTTGTTGGCCGACAGAGCATCCATGAGCATCGCCATCGGTTCCGGAGGTACGACGCCGCAATTGTCGTGACTTCCGCAAGAACCGGGCAACTCGCTGGAGTGATGTTTAGCGCTGTCGCCCGACGTTGGTGGGTCGACTAAGGTCTTCATTTGGCACTCTTTGCCTACGTTCGAGCACTGAGTCTCCGTTGTTCCGAGATACGCGCGGAGAATGCTGGTAGAGGTCAGATTCGGCTCAGTCCGCACAGCGGCAAAGAAACTGGGATAATTGTGCTCATCGCCGAACTCACCGGCTTCCAAGTGAGCATTAGTCACAGCCTTTGTAGTGAACCACGGTGCTGGATTCACGGTTACGGTGACTGCGGCCGCGAGTGGGTTGCTTTCATCCTCCATTTGGCAGCTGTATTCGCCTGGGAACTTGTGTTTGACACCGGCCTCTTCTTCTTCAACATAACGCGAATGACAGCAGTCGCAGTTGGGACCATTGCCCGGCCCACTTTGTGCGGCGGCCGTGCTACTCGCAATGGCAAGTGCGAAGCCGGCGACCTTCATAAAGCGCGCTACCGAATCTGTTTTCACTTGTGCTCCTTGAGACCGAATTATGGGTCCCTGATGAGGGTGAGGCGAGAAATTCTGAAGGTGGTGAAGTCTCGAACAAACGGCACTACAACTGCAATTCGATCAGGTGCATCCCACACCGGTTTTATGAATGTTTCCGGAAAGCGCCGGACCGCCAGCACCACGCCTTTTTGGATATCAACTGCCTCAACCACGATGTCTAGCCCTTTGGACGGCTGGGAGGGATCGTCGGCGCGACTATTTACAGTACGCACGACATAAATGAACCACACTAGATTCGGCGTTGCGGACTCCTTTATCCAACTGAGACGGATGCCCTGTCCGGCCTTGTAATTCTCCGTGCGCAGGCCCTGCATCTCGCGCGTTACGTCTGCGTACCAGCCATCGAACGAATGTTCAATACGGTATATCCGATGCCCATCGATAGTCCAGCGCTCGACCATGAAGTCACTAGGGTTATAACTCCAGAATGTTCGACCGGGCGCCGGTTCCACGTATCGCAACATCAAGTAGAAAATGCTGTCTGGTGGTGATCGCGGACTGAGGGTTGGATCCTCTCTTCCAAAAGAACGAAGGATTGCCGCACTTTTTCCAGCAACATGTAGTGGCAAACCCGCGCGCTGGCGAGTCGCGATCGATGCTGCGAAGACGATTTCACCACTTGCAGTAATGAACCCCGACTCAGTTGCTCGAAAGTCTCCACGAGGATCTGTTCGCACGTACTTCAAACCGCGATCAAACACATGCCGAGCGCCACCTTTGAGGCCATCAAATATCCATATCTGCCCATCTGGGGCGGCGCTAAAAAAAGTCGGACCAGCCCTCCCAATTTCTCCCGGCCCGTCACCGGTCTTCATCAACGCTCTCTCGAACCGACCATCAGGAGCAAATAGAATCGGCGACGGCGATCCCTCCAATTTGGCGAGATACGAACCATTCACGAGGCGGACAACCCGCGGCGCAGGGCCAAACCAGAATGAATCCGTCGGCGGACGCAGCGTCGATTCAGCAACCAGTTCAATTCTACAGGTGCTGCAAGTCGGTGCTGATCGCAGAACAACCGTTGAATCGCCTCGCTGTGCTTGGAGACCCTGAAGGGATGAAGGAAGAAGGCCAGCGGCCAAGAACATCATACGCGCGGCGTATCGTACTCCCATCACTACTACTCCTCCACTAGGGAAGCTCTGAAGAAGTCATGATTTTCAATGTGTGGTGAGGCGTTTTGC
>CAZKXZ010000118.1:0-6508 GCA_964556695.1 uncultured Gemmatimonadales bacterium | reverse complement strand
GGCGTTCCAGCATCGCCGGCGCCTCCTTGGCGTGGCGCTGGTGGAATTCGCGCAGCGTGCCAAAGCTGCGTGGGCGCGACTGATCCACAAAGTGTACGAATCCGATCCTCTCGAATGTCCCAAGTGCAAAGACCCGATGCGGGTCGTCGCGCTGATAGTGGACCCCTTCGTGGTGCGGGCGGTTCTGACGCACCTAGGTCGCTGGCATCCAACGGCGGTGGAGCGCGCACCGCCCGTGCCCCAGGGCGCCAAGCCCGCGCATGCGAGCCTGCCGCCCACGTATCACCCCGTAATCGACATTGCCTGAAACCGCGCTCTAGACCGAGCGCGCTCGGCACTGAGCGTGGCTACGGTTGCCTGATCCCGGGCAAATACAGGTAGCATTTACCAAGAGGCCGATTGCGCACACCCGAACGCTTGGCCCACGGCTCATGACAAGCCAGATCCGTCGCGAACCGGCCCGGTGCAACATGGACTTCCGTCGCGCGAGAACCATGAGCGTGCAGCGGACCGATGAGTTGTCCTATCGTTTGGTGCCGTGGGCGACATATCGAAGGCGCTCAAGAAAGAGCGGGACATTCCGCCCTTTCAACTGTGCGACGCGCGGCGCACCTGCGAAACCATGTTGCAGAAGCTTGGGGTTGACAAGGAAGTCCGTTCGCATTTGCTATCGCATGGCAAGGCGCAAGGAGTTCAGGGCAAGCATTACGAGCGATACGACTTCCTCCCCCAAAAAGCGGGCCGCGCTGGAGAAGTGGAAGCGTCACCTGGAGTGGATCATTAGCGGAAACGCTGCTAAGGTTCTCGCCATGTGAGGAAAGGCGGCTTAGCAGTTTGTTGAAAAACGCTTCCGAACGATAAAAAACGGCCAGATGGAATGAATATGAAAGTCGTAACGTTTTGATTTCATTCGTGGCCGATTTTTCGCGCTTGCGTCTTCGTGCACTCAAAGATCGAATTTCAACAAACTGTTAGATGCCGAATCTCCACGTCTGCTACAACCCCCCGCTTACCCGGCATTTCGTCAGGGCTGGCGCATTCTCGAAGACGCCCCTTGTTGTCGTGGACGTGGGAGCGAGGGGCGGCATCGAATCGCATTGGGAGGTGTTCGGTGCCGACATTCGCGTTATTGCTTTCGATCCAGACCCCGAGGAATGCAAGCGGCTATCAGACGGTGGGAATGTTCAGTACCTGCCCTATGCGATCAGCAAGGCCGGCGGGCCGCAAAAGTTCCACATTGCCAATTACGCGGCATCAAGTTCCCTGTATCCGAATCGACAGGAGTATGTCGGGCGCTTTACGCATGGGGATGTGGTGCGCGTTGTATCAGAGGAAACGATTAAAACTGTGACGCTGGCCGAGGCCCTAAAGCGCCATGGGATCGAGGACGCAGACTTTATCAAGCTGGACGTTGAAGGCGCGGAGCTTGACGTATTGCAGGGCTCAGGCCTCTACCTTTCTGGGATTGTCGGTATAGTTTCCGAAGTGCGGTTTAGTCGCCAGCTTTCGGGCTGTCCCGTCTATTGGGAAATGGAAGCTTTCTGTCAGGAACACGGTTTCGAGCTCTACGACCTGGACGTATACCGACACAGCAGGAAGGCGCTTCCGTATCCGCACCTGTACGATTTCAGGGACCAGCATGGAAGCCCGGTTATCGGGCCGACTACGCAGGGGCAAGCGTTCTGGGGCGATGCCCTCTACTTCCGTGAATCCGTACCGGAGGCGAAGCTGGTAAAGCTGGTTTGCCTGTTTGAAGTATTCGGGCTCAATGACTGCGCGGCGGAATTGATGCTTTCGCACCCTGATATATTTGAGCGTGGATTACTGGATTTGCTCGTTCCCGAGGTCAAGGGGCAACGGCTGACGTATGCCGACTACCTGAGCAGGTACAACGCTGGTGACAGGCTTTTCCGCCCGACCTACGGGCGCAGGTTCCCGGAGCAGATGTTGTCTCAATACGATGGAGTATTTACCCCTGCCTGGAATTCCAAGCCTCTTTCCTTTCTTCGCAGACTCGCGCGCAGGCTGCGCCGGGCGTTTGGGTAGACCTAACCCGAGACCCATGCGTTACCCCTTCGGGTGAGGGGACTGGCGGCCCTACGTTTAGATTCTGGCGGCTGGGGCGGTATCCGAAACCCCGGAAGCCATTGGGCGCGATCTGAAGGCCCGTAACGCCTTTATACGGGGGGAAATCTCCGTCCAGCTACCGGTAAGGCTGCGGGCCGGTGCCCCGGCTTTGTCGCTATCCCTATCCGGCCCCTCTGCGCTGGTGGGCTACCAGGTTCTCAGCATCGAGCAGGACCACATCTTCCCGTTCGTCATCGAGAAGTACATCAAGTACGAGTACGAGATCGTGCCCTGGTTCGCCGCCATGCCGCGCGAGATGTTTCCGCGCGCTGGAAAAGAGCCTGGGGTGGCACAAGCTGGTGATGGCGCGGTTGTCTCGCTGACCGGGAGCTCACTGGCGATTCGGCGTGGCGTCCTGAACCCTGTCGGGCAATAGGGTCTCTGCCAGAGCATCGCGAGCCAGACCCCAATCGGCGCTCTTTACCCGGGTAAGGCTTGGGAAAAGGCTCAGTAGCTTGAATCGGACCAGGCTTCTTTCGTACACCGGCTTCCTTACGCTGCCATAGATCTTCGCAGGATAGTTGAGCAATACTCTCAACCAGAACGCCGGCGCGTTGCCTATTCCCACGCGCCTCAATCCCGCTTCCATAACCAGCATCATGAATGAGAACCAGCTCTTGGATATACCAACGCGATGGCTGTGAGATCCTGAATGTGAAATCTTGTAGACGAATCTGTCGCTCGAGAGTATGTCCTCACGAATGCCAACTGCGTAGGCCGAGTAGCTGAACATGCTGTCCGTCTCAAATCCCGTCACGTCTGACGACTCCCAATAGCCGCGAAGATCGTGCCAGCGCTCGCGGGAGAGAAGCTGAAAATCGCCGCAAGCGTTGGTGAATAGATCGGGTAGGCGGAATGGCATCTGCGGCTGAGCGAGATGCTCGTTGCGAACTGCCACATTCTCGGCGCAAAACGCCAGGAAATCTTCCCTCGGCCGACCAAGCAAGTCCGTGGCCTGCGCCGCCACATCGATGCGCATCGCGCGATATAGCCGATCCGGATCGAGGCGACCAGCGGCCAAGAATCGAATCAGAGAATCGGGGTAGAAAGCGTCCGCAACCTTGACAACCAGAAACTTGCCGCGCGCCCGGCGCAGGCCAACATTTGCGGCTACCGCTCCATGCATTGGACGCAAACCGGAGTGCGCATAGCGCGCGTGCACGTCTGCAGGGACGGTGATGATTCGTACGCTCAAATTGCGGCTGGCAGGAAGATCCTTCAGCGCGCGAGCGAGAGATACCCTGTCTGCAGGCGGATTCCACTCGACGATAATCGACTCTCCCGCTAATCCCGCTTCATCACATTGCTCGCTTAGATAGCGCGTGCTCCAATACAGTTTCCGCAACCCACCGGCATAGTCGTCGTTGCGCGCGAAAGTGATGAATGAAACGAAGGGCTCAGAGGCGTTCTTGGGCCCGTGCATAGCGATCCGGTGTGCCAATGTCGACAACTTCCGCTGCAGTTACGAATCCGTAGCAACGTCCGCGACCCACCCAGCGGGGGATGAGCTCGTGTTCGAGCGAAAGGCGCATCTCCTGCACTCCGTCGAATGCGGAGCGCTCCAAGACGTAAATACCGGCGTTCATGAAGGCGCCCCGCGTGTCCTGCGCCGGCATCTTTTCCAGGAACGAAGTCACTTTTCCCGAAGAATCGAGTTGAACTTGCCCGACGTCATCCCTTCCGGACAAGCGAGCCACAGCGAAGGTCGCCAGGGCGTCGTGGTCCAGGTGGCATTGCAGGAGCGAGGCCAGTTCGATGTCGCAGAATGAATCGCCATTCAAGACGTAGAAACGCTCGGTAGACACGACCGACAGAGCGCGCTTAACGGCTCCCCCGGTTCCAAGCGGCTCTGTCTCCACCGAGAAAGCAGTTTGAATCCCGGGCCAGCGCTGGTACCGAGCCATGACCGCCTCGCGCAAGTGCCCGACGCAGAAGACGATTTTGGTGGTCCCCTGGCGGGTCAGGAATTCGACCAACAGATCAAGGAAAGGCCTGCCTCGAATAGGGGCCAGTCCTTTGGGCAGGCCGGAGAGCACCGGCGCCAGCCGCGTGCCGTATCCCCCGGCAAGAATTACCGCATCTATCGCAGCCGCCTTTGAAACGCTCAGTAGTAGTCGTCCTTGGAGAAGTAGATGATCTGCGAGCCAAGATAGTCGAAGCGCACGGGGACGTGGAGAAGCCCGTTCATTGCTTCGGTAACTCTGGAGCGAAACTCCGGCTCGACGAAGAACATCATGAAGCCGCCGGCCCCGGCGCCGAGCAGCTTCCCTCCAATGGCACCTGCACGGAGCCCGGTCTCGTAAATTCGATCGATCTCTGGGCTGCTCACTTGCGCCGACATGCTTCGCTTCAGGCGCCACTGCTCATGCAGCAGACGCCCAAAGTCCGCGATGGGGCGCTTCGAATCGGTGAGCATCACTTCGGCCTGGTCCGTAAGATCCATCATCGTGCGCAGCTCGCTCGCCTTCCTCGGTATTTGCGCGATCTGAGCGCCAGCGATCTCGGATGCAGTGCGCGCAAAACCGGTGAAAAAAAGCATGATGCAACTTTCCAGGGCATCGAGCCGCTCTGGAGCCAGAATCAGGGGTTTGATCTGGATCTCATGCTGGCCGCCGAACTCGATCCGGTTCAGCCCACCGAACGCCGCAAGCGTCTGGTCCTGTGAGCCCACGTTCTCGTGGATCACATTCTGCTCGATCTCGATGGCATGAATCGCGAGTTGGCGCTTGGTCGCCATCTCATGCTTCAGCGCATAGAGGGCGTGCAGCAGGCCTACTGTGAAAGTGGAACTGGAGCCAAGCCCGGAGCGGGCGGGCAGATCCGCGTGATGAACGATGTCCACGCCCTTTTCCAAGCCGATAAATCGGATGCTCTCTCGAACAGCGGGATGCTGGATCTGGTCTAGCGTCTGCGCCTCCTCGCGCCTGTAGTACCTGATGAGGTACTTGTAGTCGTGGAACGGCGGAAGAAATCGGCAGGTGATATAGCAGAACTTGTTGATTGACGCGCCGATAACGGCGCCGCCGTTCTCGCGGTACCACGCAGGGTAGTCCGTCCCCCCGCCGAAGAAGGAGATCCGAAACGGCGTCCTGCTGATGATCATCGAGCCGCTTCTGCCAACGGCGATTTTTCGACGCTGGATCGATACCATGCGACGGTGCGAACCAAGCCTTCCTCAATGCTAGTGCGCGCTCTGAAGCCGAGTCGTTCGGATGCCAAGGAGGGGTCGATTAACCGCTTCTGGATCATTGTGGGCTTGGAAGTATCGAAAACCAGCTGAGCATCCCGGTAGTTGTCGATCCGCAACAGAATTCCCAGGACCTCGCGCACAGTCACGGGTTTCCCGGCCGCGATATTGATCGGCTCAAAATTCTCCAGCTTTTCCATGGCGAGCAGCATGCCGTCGACAAAGTCTCCGACATAGATGAATTCCTTCAGGTCGTTTCCGTCCCCCCATACTTCCAGCGGGTTGTGCCGCTCGACCACCTTTCTGATCAGTGCGGGTATGACGTGCGACGTCTCCCAGTCGAAATCGTCGAGTTCGCCATAGATGTTCGCAGGCCTCACCACCACTGTCTTCATCGGCTTGGCGATCTTCTTCGCGTACATCTCACATGCGAGCTCGGTAAAGCGTTTCATCCAGGCTACGATGAAGTATTTGTCGAAAAACTCGTTCGTGACGTCGGTTTCCTTCACTGCATAGTCAGTCACCGGATAGACGGTGTTGCTGCTGATAAAGAGAAATTTGTTTACTCCGGCGGTGTAGGCCGCTTCGAGCATCTGGAGGTTCATGAGCACGTTGGGCGTCAAGTGCACGAGCGGCGTCTTCGTCATGACCGCCGCCCCCGAAGTGTTGGCAGCGCACATGAAGACGTAATCCGCTCCCTCCACTGCGCGCGTGCAGTCGGGCGCCAGGCGCAGGTCACCACGCACGTATCGAATGCGCGGGTCGTCAATTACCGGTCCGCGCTCGTGAATCGTCGCCGTGACGCGGGCACCGACCTGCAACAACCGTTTGATCAGATTCGCCCCTACAAATCCGGCCCCGCCTGTGACAAGTACCTTTGCGTCTTTGAACATCGCCTTTCCCGGCCCACTCAATCGACAAACCGGCCGGCTTCGTCCCGCCGCGAAACGATGGGACTCTTGATCGGCCACCAGATCTGCAGCTTGGGATCATCCCAGCGGTAGGTGAACTGCCTGGAAGGATCGTAGTACTCGCTCTGTTTGTAGTGAAACACCGCCCAGTCGCTGAGGACGACGTGACCGTTTCCGTGATGCGGTGGGATCAGCACCTGGTGGCGGTTGCGGTCGGACAAGGTAAAGGCGACCCACTTGCCGAAGGTCTTCGACTTCTCATCGCAATTCACTACCACCAAGT
>CAZKXZ010000117.1:0-6723 GCA_964556695.1 uncultured Gemmatimonadales bacterium | reverse complement strand
TCCCCGCTCCTCAGTTCGCGATGCGTGTTCCCGGAATCCCCGATGAACCAAAAAATACGTCACCGAACTTTCGGTCCGATGTACTGGTCACTATTTTCGCTTTCGCGAGAATTTCAGCCCCGACCAGTCTGCGTCAATTGCGCATACCTTGAAATCCACCATGCCGGCCGCAAGGCCCTCGGCGCGCACCTCTGTTTCCGATACATCGCCCGCCAGCGGCGATGTTTTTTTCGGCCATGCAATCCAGGCGGGCGACTCGTCTTTGCGGGACTTGAGCATCTTGATGCCCTTCCTCAATTCTGCAACAGAGCGCACAAAGACAATCAGCAGATCAGCGGGCGTGCTTCCGCCCCTTTTCACCATCACGCCAGGCGGCAGATCGCCCAGGGTACGGTCGAAACCTTCCGGCGCGTTGAACAGTGCGAGGGAACTCTTTTCCTTGATGCCGAGTTTTTTGGGGAGTGGAGTCCCCGAGTAGCCACCGGAATTCGATTTGGGAACTACGAAGCCGGCTGCGGGCAGGGCAATTGCTTTCTTGAGAGCCGATTTGGTTCTGGTCCACTGAGAGTAGACCGCGTCGGGCAGCAGTTCGCGCACAGTGGCCACCTTGTCCGGTGCGCCACCCATGAATACGAGCGGTATTGCACGGGTGGCTTTCTGTTGTCGCAGGACAAAACCCGTGGTACGGCCGTGTGCTGGCAGTCGTGACAAATCGATGACGATCGCGACTGGCGCGGATGCGGCGATGCCCTTGATCGCGTCTTTACCATCGGCCGACTCGCTCCGCACCCGGTAGCCTGCTTCGCGAAGGAGTTTCGCGCGCTCCGGGATTTCTTCTGCTTTCCAGTGAATGAGCTGTACGAGGGGCACGGGTTGTTTCATCGCTCTCGTCCTTGCATTTGTGGAGTGGATCTGCTGGAAGCTCACTTCAGCAGGCGTTCAAAATGCAGACTCCGCTGTTGGGCTGTCAACAAGTGGGCACACATGCGATAATTCTCAACTACAAACGGTGCCAGCGCGAGCTGCGCGAATGCAACGATGCTGCGCAGGCGCATTCGTGATGGACCGCGGCCCGCTCATGAATTGCTCTTACACGGAGGGTCGATGGACGAAGACACTTTCAATCTCGGCATCAGACAGTTTCTGAAAGAGTTTGGCGTGACGTCGCAGCGCGAAATCGAGAAAGCGGTCGCTGCGGCTCTCGAGAGTGGCAAACTTTCCGGCAATGAGAACCTTGCGGTGCATGCCACACTCACGGTGGACGGCGTACTCGTGGCGCATCGGGTGGATGGACAGATTTCGCTGGGGAAGAAATAGAGTAGGGATTGAAAAACTGGCGAATCACACACAATCAGCGAGGAAATGATTACATGAGAGCTAATATGATGTTAGAAAAGATGGACGTTGCGGTAAATGGACTGCGCCAGCGTGGTTTTGCTGTGCTTCTGGGCCGCGTGTTAGCGATAGCTCTGCTGGTCTCGTCGCTCGCATGTGTTGCGCCATTTTCCGAACTTCAGAGCGCGCGCTTGGCCGGTCGGGGCGTAATCGAGATAACTCCCAGCTATTCCTTTGTAGATGGCACCGACGAAGGCGAGTCCGCCAAGCTTCAGGACAACCTGGGCGTTCAGATTGCCACCGGAATAACCAGCCGCGTGGATTTGCGCGCGCGCATCGAGAATATGAAGGTGGATATGAACGACCCCGATTTCGATTTCAGCGCGACTGCCATTGGTATCGGGCCCAAGTTCGCATTGATTCCCGATCAGCTGGCCCTGTTCGTTCCAGTCGGCTTTGCCTTCGGCGATGAAATCTCGCGGTCCGACACATGGCAGTTGCATCCGTCGCTGATCTGGACGATTCCGATTTCAGACATGTTTGAAGTCAACAGCTCTTTCAAGGCGCTCGTCCCGCTGACGAGTGACAACAATGATGTCTTTGTAGCGTTCAACGTGGGCCTTGGTATTGGGCCCAATCTTTCGCGCTGGGCAATCAGACCGGAGTTCGGGATACTGAAGAATCCCGGCGAGTCGGGAACCGTGCGGCATATGAGCATCGGGGCGACGTTTTATCTGGGGCGGAAGTAGTGTGAGTGTGAGTGTGAGTGTGAGTGTGCGGGGAGTGTGGAGTGTGAATGCCAGTGGCGAGTGACTAGCGATGAGAACCCGTCGCGACACCTGACTCCGACTCCCGACTCCCGACTCACACTCACACTCACACTCACACTATATTCCCCCACTGACAGGGGTGCCGCCTGCACTTCGGCTTGCGGCTGAGATAGTCCCTTCGAACCTGATCCGGTTTGGACCGGCGTAGGGAGTCACCAAAATGGCCGTACGTACCCAGATGCACTTCGCCCGCGCCGGCGAAATCACCGATGCCATGCGATTCGTGGCCGTGCGCGAAGAGATCGCGCCAGAGTTGATCCGGGACGAGATAGCTGTAGGGCGTCTCATTATTCCCGCCAATGTGCACCACCTCGCCGGCCGGCTTGAACCCATGGCCATTGGCAAGGTCTCGCGGGTCAAGATCAACGCCAACATCGGCAACTCCGCGGTCACATCCAGCATCCCGGAAGAAGTAGAGAAGCTGGAACTCGCTATGAAATACGGCGCCGATACAGTGATGGATCTGTCGACGGGCAAGGATCTCGATGCCACGCGTGAAGCGATAATCGCTCACTCAACCGTTCCTATCGGAACTGTTCCCATCTATCAGGCTGTGCTCCGCGGAAAGGAACCCGAGGACCTCACAGCTCAGGACTTTCTCGACGTCATAGAGCACCAGGCACGCCAGGGTGTCGACTACATGACCATCCACGCGGGAATTCTGCTCGAACATCTCCCGCTCGTGTATGGCCGCGTTACCGGAATCGTGTCGCGTGGCGGTTCACTGCATGCGGTTTGGATGATGAAGCATCGCAAGCAGAATCCGCTCTACGAGCACTATGACGACGTGCTCGAGATACTGCGCGACTACGACGTCACAATCTCACTGGGTGACTCGCTGCGCCCCGGTTCCATTCACGATGCCAGCGACCGGGCCCAGTTCGCGGAACTCGACACGCTCGGCGAACTGACCACGCGTGCGTGGAAGCGCGATGTGCAGGTAATGGTTGAAGGACCCGGGCACATCCCCATGCATCAGATCGAAATGAATGTGCGGCGCATGAAAGAGGTTTGTCACGAAGCGCCTTTTTATACACTCGGTCCGCTGGTTGTCGATATCGCGCCTGGGTACGATCACATAACGAGTGCAATCGGTGCCGCGATGATTGGATGGTATGGAGCCGACATGCTTTGCTACGTAACTCCCAAGGAGCACCTCGGCCTTCCCAACGCAGAGGATGTGCGGCAGGGTGTGATCGCGTACAAGATCGCGGCGCACGCGGCCGATGTTGCGCGTGGCCGCCCTGGGGCGCGCGACCGTGATGATCAGCTCTCCAAGGCCCGTTACAACTTCGACTGGAACGAACAGTTCCGTCTGTCGCTCGATCCGGAACGGGCGCGCGAGTACCACGACGAAACTCTGCCCGCGGAGTACTTCAAGAGCGCCGAATTCTGCGCGATGTGCGGACCGAAGTTCTGCTCCATGCATCATTCGCGCACGATTGAGGAAGGACTCGCAGAAATGGCTCGTGAAGCCGCGGAAGCGGAAGCTGCGTCGACAGCCGCGGTCTGATCAGAGCGAGGCAGCGGAGCAAGCGTGACCGCGCGCGTTCAAGGAATCCATCACGTCACATGCATCGCCGGAAATCCGCAGCAGAATGTGGATTTCTATGTCGGCGTGATGGGTCTGCGTCTGGTGAAGCGCAGCGTGAATCAGGATGCGCCCGATACCTATCATCTTTTCTACGCCGATAGCGCGGGCACGCCGGGCACCGATCTCACTTTTTTCCCGTGGCCGAATATGGCGCCGGTTCATCCCGGCCATGGACTCGCGATGGAAGTCACCTTCGCGATTCCCAGCGGATCGCTGGAGTGGTGGCGCGCTCGTCTGGAATCATTCCGGGTTCTGGTCGCAGCTGAAGAGTCGCGATTTGGTGAGCGGGTACTTCCATTCAAGGATCCGCACGGCCTGTCACTCGCGCTTGTGGAGACGAAGCGTGAGCGCACGTTCGTCCCATGGGAGAAGAGCCCCGTGCCGGTCGAGCATCAACTCAGGGGAATGGACTCGGTGCGACTATTGGAGCACGACCTGAAAGCCTCGGCAACATTTCTCACCGACGTACTCGGCTTCGAGCGCGTGAGTGAGGAGAATGACTGGGTGAGGTTCAGCGTTGCGTCGTCCGCAGCGGGAACGATGCTGGATATTCGCGAAGTGAGCAGCGGGTCCCGCGGCCGCTGGGGCACCGGTGGTGTGCATCATATTGCATGGCGCGTTCCCGATATTGATTCACAACTTGCGGTGCGCGCGGATGTGGAACTGGCGGGGCGACGCCCGACGCAATTGATCGATCGATTCTGGTTCACCTCCGTCTATTTTCTCGAACCCGGTGGCGTGTTGTTCGAACTGGCTACCGAAGGTCCAGGCTTTGCGCGCGATGAAGCAGCGGATTCGCTAGGCGAGAAACTGATTTTGCCCCCCTGGCTCGAAGTCGATCGAGCAAAGATTGAGTCTTCTCTCCCGCCGCTGATGATACCAAACTAGCGCTCTCCCCCCAACGCCTCGTTGTTTCGCAGTTAATGAGTTTCGCGGTTAGTGTGTTTCGCAGGTGATGAGTTTCGCAGTTAATGTGCTTCGCTGTTAATGAGTTTCGCAGTTAAACAAAGGGTGCAGTGAGCAAAGCTCACTGCACCCTTTGTGCTACCTGCGCCGTTAGTTATCTGGCCGGCGGCACCGTCAAAGTAATATTGTATCTCCTGAGCGTCGTGCTCAGCGCCGTCGCTCTTGCGACAACTGAATTCGCTTCAACTATTGCTCTTGGCAGAGCAGCCTTGGCTTCCGCATACTGCGACATCAGATGGTCACTCGGCATTTCCCATGCGCCCATTACGGCGCTCTTGGTGCTTGTAACCTTCCCAAGGATGTTGTTGTTGTCGGGGCCGCCACCACCGCCGCCGCGCCCACCACCGCCACCACCACCGCCGCCTCCTCCGCCACCTCCGCCACCCCCAGCGCCAGCGGCAGCAGCACCACCTGCCTGCACACCAAACTTGGCACCGACAGCGTCAAACTCGGTCTTGAACGTCGCGAACTGCGTCTTCACTGCTTCGGGTACATTGGTCATTCCAGTAATACTCGTTGCAATGCTGGCCACCTGTGGAGCAAGAACATTGAGCGGAGCCGCTGCCGCGGAGCCGCGCTTGTCCATGTCATGAAGGTCCATCACGATGTCGTTCCAGCGGGTGCGCTGGGCGACGGTGAGGGTCACTGCAGGATCCATAATGATGCGCATGGACTTGGTGTCGACCTGCTTGCCATCGACAAGCAGCGCGACATTGTACGTGCCGGGCATGACGTGCGGACCACCGCCGCCGCCGCCGCCACCGCCACCTCTACCGCCACCGCCGCCGCCGCCGCCACCACCACCGCCACCACCGCCACCCCCGCCACCGCCACCACCGCCACCCGTCCCTGGGCCACTACCCTTCCCGGGGCCACCACCGTTGCCTGGACCACCACCGTTGCCTGGACACTCCGGATCAGAATTACTAAATCCACAAACACCGTGTCCGCTTGGATCGATGTACTTGATGGGATTATTGAGCGCATAAGCGAAGCGGTTTAGCGCCTGCGGGTCGCCCGCGGACGGAACAATGGTATCAGCACTAATGAAGCGCATGAGAAGGGGATCGTACCAGCGCGCGCCAAAATGGATCAAGCCAATGGCATCCACGCTCCGCTGGCCTGTGAACAGCTTGTCCGAACCCATGCTGCCCGTCGCCAACCGTGTCTCGCCGTACGGGTAGTAGCGCAGCTCCCCTACCACGTCGCCGTCATCGTCCAGCGTGACGTTTGCGGACCCCAGGTGATCCACCAGCACGAAGCTCAACGCACTGCCATCCGCCCGCATGACCCGTGCACCCGGCACATTGTAGTAGGCGGTTGTCTTCGACACCGCCCCCAGCGCTGTCAGTTCCACTTCGTACACCGCGCCGATGTAAACGGTCGCGGTGTTGTCAGGGCGAATAGTCTTTACCAGGGCGCCGTCGCCGTCGTAAACAAATGTTGTAACCTGGCTATTGACGTTGACCGAGACCAGGCGGTTCTCGACGTCGAAGGTCTGCGAGTATGTCTGGCCATTCTCGAACCGCACCGTCATGTTGCCATTGGCGTCGTAGGCGTAGCTTTCGCCCGTGTCCAATGACTGCACGGCGTGCGGGTGGTCGGGATCGTAGGCGTAGCTGGTGTACTTCCAGATCGGCGCCAGGCTGCCGGCGCCGCCGCCAATGGTAAAGGGCAGCATCGCGCTGCCTTCCGTTGTGAAGCCAGTTATGCTCCCCCGGCTGCCGCCATCGTACAGTGAGCCGCTGGCAAAGGAGGCCCGGCTGCCGAGGCCAGCGCTGGCGCTGCCCACCGCGCCCAGGGTGAAGCCGGAGTAGGCGTTGTTAACGAAGCCGGTGATCCGGCCTCGGCTCCCGCCCGTGTTCAGGCCGGCGCTGCCGAACGAGGCTGAGTAACGGCCGTCATTGCCTGGGTTGGGCCAGGTGCCGACCGCCGTCAGGTTGCCGATCTAGTAGTCTGTGGAACCCAACACTGGGCGGGAGCGGTCACGTGGATATC
>CAZKXZ010000116.1:0-6795 GCA_964556695.1 uncultured Gemmatimonadales bacterium | reverse complement strand
GCGACATTACGGAGCCATTGAATCTTGGCAGCGATGAGCTTGTGTCGATCAATCAACTGGTCGACATCGTGGAGGGCATAGCAGGCGTCAAGCTCAAGCGCAAATACAAGCTGGACGCGCCGAAGGGCGTTAGAGGCCGTAACAGCGACAACACCCTGATTGAGACCAAGCTGGGTTGGGCGCCGTCAATCGCATTGAGAGATGGGATGGAGAAAACATATCGCTGGATTCACGACGAAATGAGCAAGCAGGCCGGCGATAGGCGCAAGGCCTATTCCATCTAGCCGACCCCCTATCTCCGACCAGCATCGCCACGGCGCAACGTCGCAGATTTGTCATGGCAGCGCACGCTCCTTCCAGACGCAGAGCACTGATTACCGGGATAAGCGGGATGGTTGGGTCTCATCTCGCCGATTACTTGCTCGCAAATACGGATTGGGATCTGTTCGGTCTATGCCGATGGCGCAGCCCGATGGACAACGTGCGCCATTTGGTTCCTTTTGCCAACCGGAAGGACCGCGTTCGATTCATATACGGAGATTTGCGCGACTACGTGTCTCTGCAGAACGCAGTGGAGGAATCCCTGCCGGACTATGTGTTTCATCTGGCCGCGCAAAGCTTTCCGAGCACAAGCTTTAGTTCCCCGCTCGATACCTTTGATACCAACATCACGGGGACGGAGCGTCTTCTCGAGGTGTTGAGGCGCTGCAAGGGAATCGATCCCGTGGTTCACGTCTGCTCGTCGTCAGAGATTTTCGGGCGCGTTCCGCGGGAAAAACTGCCAATTGCCGAGGATTGCAGCTTTCACCCGGCGTCACCCTATGCAATCTCGAAAGTAGGCACCGACCTCGTTGGCAGATTTCATGCCGAGGCCTATGGGCAGAAGGTCGTGGTTACACGCATGTTCACGCATACCGGGCCGCGGCGCGGCGATGTGTTTGCCGAGTCGTCGTTCGCCAAGCAGATCGCGATGATCGAACGCGGCCTCATTCCACCTGTAGTCAAGGTCGGCAACCTCGAGTCGCTGCGCACATGGTCGGACGTACGCGATGCGGTGCGCGCTTACTTCATGCTTGTGACGATCAATCCGAAGCCCGGCGAGGCGTACAACATCGGAGGAACGTTTTCTTGCACAATCGGGGACATGCTGAAGCATCTGCTGTCACTCACCGGCGGCGAGCGGATTGGAGTCGAGGTCGAACGCGATCGCTTGCGGCCGATTGACGCTGATCTGCAGGTTCCCGACACGCGGAAGTTCCGCGAGCACACAGGCTGGAATCCCGAGATTCCCTTCGAGCAGACGATGCGGGACCTGCTTGAGTATTGGCGCCAGCGTATAGACGCCGGGGATGTTCCGCTTGCTCGCTAGCATTGATCGCCTTGGCGCTCCGACATTTCCTCTTGCGGGCCGTTGGGATCGCCGCATGCGCGAGCCCGCGTGCGTGGACCTGCTGCCCGTCGAGACCGTGCAAGAGAATGCCGCGCCTCATCTACGTCTTCCGGGTCGATATCACGCGGGCGGAGTTCGAAGGCCGGCGAGCGCACGACGGCGAAATCGACGAGATCGACGAGCTCGACCTTGGCAGCCTGACCCGCCTGTTGGCGGATGGCGGCATCTACGTGTCCGTCCCGCTCGCGGTGACGGCGCGTTTCCTCGCATCCAGAGCGGGGCGGAAAAATTGAGAACTCCCTGCAACCCATGAGAATCCAGACGCCCGTTCCTTCGACCGCTGCAACGACTCCGCGCGCTTCGCTCAACATCGAGCTTTACCGGAGGCTATACCTCATTCGCAGTGCGGAAACCGGGATCCGCAAGTACTACCACGAAGACGGCATGAAAACACCGATGCACATGTCTATGGGTGAAGAGGCAATCGTCACTGGCGTGTGTCATGCATTGGGTCAGGACAGCCAAGTCTTCGGGAGCTACCGGAGTCATGCTCTCTACTTGACCAAGACGCAGGACACCGACGGCTTCTTCGCCGAGATGTACGGCAGGATCACGGGACCCGCCCGCGGCAAGGCGGGCTCGATGCACATGAGTTCGCCTGAACACGGCCTGATGTGCTGCGCAGCGGTCGTCGCAAGCACGATTCCGCTCGCAGTCGGTACGGCGTATGCCAATAAAGTGCGCAGTACCGGGCGTCTCACGGCGGCGTTTTTCGGCGACGGGGCCATGGACGCAGGCGTCTTCTGGGAAAGCCTGAATAGCGCCTGCGTCATGCGCGTGCCGATGGCGTTCGTCTGCGAGGACAATGATCTCGCTGTTCATACCTCCAGGCGGCACCGCCAGGGATTCACCTCGGCAACCCAGGTAGTCTCGCAATTCGATTGCGCGGTATTCGAATCGGACTCGACCGACGCCGAGGAGATCTGCAGTATTGCCGCTCAAGCATCGGAGGAGATGCGCCGCAGCAGTCGCCCTGCGTTTCTGCGATTCAAGTGGTACCGCTACCTCGAGCATGTCGGCATCAACGAGGACTTCGACGCCGGGTACCGCTCGAAAGACGAATACCTTGAATGGCTGAAGGTCGATCCGATCGCTCTGCAACGGGCCAAGCTCGCGCGCGAGGGGTGGCTCTTGGAAGCCGGCATCAAGGAGATCGAACAAACGATCGACCAGCAGGTCGAGCGCAGCATTCAGGCGGCCAAGGCCGCGTCCTATTCGGACAAGGACGAGCTTTTTAAAGGACTCTTCGCGTGAGAACGGCCACTTATTGCGAGGCGCTGAACGAAGCGATTATCCAGGAGATGGAGCGCGACGAGCGAGTATTTGTATACGGGATCGGCGTCCCCGACCACAAGAATATCTTCGATAGCACCGCAGGTATCCTCGAGCGCTTCGGGCCTGCGCGCTGTGTAGATACGCCGATCTCTGAAGACTGCATGACCGGATTTGGGTTGGGCGCCGCGATCAACGGCCTGCGGCCGATCCATATCCATATCCGGGTGGATTTTCTTCTGCTTGCGATGAATCAGCTGTCGAACATGGTCTCGAGCTTTGCTTATGGCAGCGCCGGCCGAATGAAGGTTCCACTGGTCATTCGCGCCGTAGTTGGACGCGGCTGGGGCCAAGGCTATCAGCACAGCAAGACGATGCATTCCGTGTTCGCCCATATTCCGGGTCTGAAGGTCGTGACCCCCACTACCGTCGCCGACGCGAAGGGCTTGATGGTATCCGCGATCCGCGACGACAACCCAGTAGTAGTAATTGAGCACCGTTGGTTGTATTGGCAGCAGGGGCAGCTTCCGGATGGCGAATACACGGTGCGGATTGGCGAGCCCGCCGTCATCAGGAAGGGCGCAGACCTCACGGTGATCGCCACCTCATGGATGAACGTGGAGGCTGTTAAGGCCGCGGACATCCTGGCGCGGCGTGGCGTGAACATCGAGATCGTCGACCCGCGAACTCTGGCGCCCCTCGAGGACGAAATGTTGGTTGCGTCGGTAGATAAGACGAGGCACTGCATCGTCGCCGACAACGACTGGAGCTACTGTGGCTTCGGCGCAGAGGTGGCCGCCCGGATCTCCGAAAAGTGCTTCGGCAATCTTAAGGCGCCGGTGGAGCGTATCGGCTTCGCCCATGTACCCTGCCCGACGTCCAGGCACCTCGAGAACGAGTTCTATCCGAACGCGGTACAGATTATCCGCGCCGTAGAAAGGAAACTCGGCCTGTCACCAACTGATTTGAGTGGCGAGAACTTCTACAGCCACGAGAACAGGTTTAAAGGACCATTCTGAGGGGCATGCAGACCGCAACAGAAGTGGCGAAAGGCCAGCTGACTCCTGAGGATTTCGCCGATGCGTTCGGCGTGCCGCGGCAGCGGCTTCCACTCGAGTGCGTCGAACTGGTACGGCAGGCCGATCTGACCTACCGCGTGTTGCGAGGCGTCGAGAAGGAACGTACTGTCGTCCAGGTCCTCAAGCGGATCAATGCCGATACTCAGAAGATCGCTTCCGTGGAACGGCGGGACGTCTGGGAACGCGGATGGCGGGAAGCGTTGGAGGACTACGTCAAGAGCGGATACTCCGAGGACGCGCTGGTCCCTCGCTTCATCAGGCCTAACCAACCCGTCCGACTCAATCGCCAGTACGTCATGCCGTCAAATCCGAGTTTCGAGCTGGAGTTCGTACGCGTGCTGCGGGAGTGGATGTTCCGGGAGTTCTTCGCCGAGACCGAGCAGGTGCACGAGTTTGGCTGCGGCACCGGCTTTAATCTTCTTGCTCTATCGAACATTTATCCGGACAAGCAGCTACACGGATCCGATTTCGTCCCCGCCTCGGTTGAGCTCGTGAATCAGATCGCAAGGGCAAGAAAGCTTCCCCTGTCGGCGCGCATTTTCGACATGACGGAGCCGGATCCGAATTACCCACTGGCGCCCGGAGCCGGGATCTTCACCTTTGGATCACTGGAGCAGCTCAGCGGGCGCTTCGAGAAGTTCCTGCAGTTTTTGATTGGACGCAAGCCGTGCATCTGCGTCCATGTGGAGCCCACTATTGAGCTCTACGACGAGGACGATCTGATCGACTACCTGGCGGCCATGTTTCACCGCAAGAGAGGGTATACGGAAGGTTTCCTGCCGAGGCTGCAGGAGTTGACGGAGCAGGGCGTGATTGAGGTTGTCAAGACCAAACGGCTGAACTTCGGCAGCCTGATGATGGAGGGGTATTCGTTGATGGCCTGGAAGCCACGAGCGGTGGGTTAAGGCGCCGCATGAACCTCGGTCTCACTGGAAAGGTGGCTTTGGTGACTGGAGGCAGCCACGGTATCGGCAGAAGCATTGCGCTCGCACTCGCGCGCGAAGAATGCAAGCTGGCGATCGCGGCACGCGGCCGGGAGAATCTTGCCGCGGTCACAGCCGAGGTCGCAGCAATCGGTGCACGGGCCCATGGCATCGCCGCAGATCTCACGCGAAAGGAAGACCTAGACCGCGTCTTTTCCGCGACGATCGCCGAATTTGGACGCCTGGATATCCTGGTCAACAACGTCGGCGGTGGCGGGCGTTGGGGTACAGAGGATGTCGAGCAGACCGCTGAAGATGTTTGGTTCGATGTTTACAACAAGAATACCGTGGCGGCGATTCGCCTGACCATGAAGGCAATTCCCATGATGCGCAGGCAGCGCTGGGGGCGGGTGGTGACCGTTACCTCGGTGCTCGGGGTCGAGGCGGGTGGCAGGCCGTGGTTCAATGTGGCGAAGGTTGCGCAAACAGCGCTGATGAAAAACCTGTCCAGGAACAAGGCGCTTGTTCGGGACGGCATCACATTCAACAGCGTCGCCCCCGGGGCGATAATGATTCCCGACACAGGCTGGGAGCAGGAGATGAAGCGCGATCCTGGCGGATTTGCGAAATTGCTCGACGAGTCATTTCCGATGGGACGATTAGGAACGGCTGACGAAGTGGCGGACGTTGTGGCCTTCGTGTGTTCGGACCGCGCACGTCTCGTCAACGGCGCTGCAATCGTCGTTGATGGGGGAGAGTCGCATGCGTTCTAGTCGAGCGGCACGAGGATGATAAAGGACGAAGTATTGCGCAGCTTCTCCGGTACCAACGTGTTGGTTACCGGCGGCACTGGCCTGATAGGACGCCAGATTACCAGTCTCCTGTGCGACGCCGGTGCGGCGGTGCGCGTCGCATCTCTTGACCGGGTGAGGGTAGACGAACGTGCTGTGCACGTCTACGGCGACCTCGCCGACTTCGGGCTTTGCAAGGAGCTTACTCGAGACACCGATTTCGTTTTCCACGTTGCGGGCATCAAGGGATCGATCGAAGTGACGAAAGCGAAACCGGCGAGCTTCTTCGTTCCTCTGCTCATGTTCAACACGAACGTTCTCGAGGCGTGCAGGCAGAACAGGGTCCGTAAAGTGGTCTACACAAGCTCGATCGGCGCGTACGCAAGTGCCGAGGTGTTCCGCGAGCACGAGAACCTGGACGGGCCGCCAATGGACATGTTTCCCGGCTGGGCGAAGAGAATGGCCGAATTGCAGATCAAGGCGTACCAGATTCAGTACGGAACGGAGAATTTCTCTGTGGTGCGGCCATGCAACGTCTACGGCCCGGGCGACAACTTCGATCCGGCGAACGCGATGGTAATTCCGAGCCTGATGCACCGTATCCACAACAAGGAGGATCCGGTCGTTGTCTGGGGGGACGGATCCGCAGTGCGCGATTTCGCCTATAGCCGCGACGTCGCCGAAGGCACAATCCTCGCCCTGTACCACGGCACGCGTGGAGAGTTCGTCAATCTTGGCAGCGGGCGCGGCTGCAGCATTCGGGAATTGATGGAGACGCTGCGGCAATTCCTCGACTTTCGCTTCGAATTCGACGCGACCAAGCCAGCGGGCTTCCCGAAGCGGGTGATGGACATCACGCTGGCACGCAATCTGATTGACTACAATCCAAGCACCCCGATGTTGGAAGGCTTAAAAGAGACTTGGGCATGGTTCACCGCACATGAGGATGAGCATCTGCAGAAGAAGAACTACTTCGTGGAAGACGCCTGACCGATGCGCATCGAGAAAACGTCGCTGGAAGGAGTTCTACTGGTCAAGCCGGACGTCTTCGAGGACTTCCGGGGCCAGTACGTGCAGACCTACGCCGAGGCTCAGTACCGCGAGCTGGGAATCCTCGCGAAGTTCGTCGAAGACGACATCTCCGTGTCCCGTCGCGATGTACTTCGCGGAATTCATGGCGACGCGAAAACTTGGAAATTGGTGTCCTGCCTACATGGCAGCTTCTACTTGGTGGTAGTGAATTGCGATGAGAAGTCGAAGACCTTCGGCAAGTGGGTCGC
>CAZKXZ010000115.1:0-6874 GCA_964556695.1 uncultured Gemmatimonadales bacterium | reverse complement strand
GTGAGATCGGCAAGGCACGCCACGGCGGTGGCCGCATCATGGGTGCGGTCGAACGAATACGCGAACGGTTCAACCCCGCGATCGATAAGTGCCTGGAGTTTGTCCCTCCGGGCTTTCAGAACAAAGTTGAGATCGTCTGTCAAACGGGCTCTTCCTCTCGCGACGATTTCTTGAGATACGCTTCGATGAACGGATCTATTTGTCCATCCATCACCTTGTGCACGTCGGTCAGTTTGAATTCGGTGCGGTGGTCATTCACCATCGTGTATGGCTGAAAAACGTAGGAGCGGATCTGGTTGCCGAACGATACGTCTTTCTTGGTTGCATCGAGTATGGCGCGCTTCGCCTCACGCCGCTCGACCTCCTGCTGATACAGCTTGTTCTTGAGCATTTTCATCGCGGTCGCCTTGTTCTTGAACTGAGAACGCTCCTGCTGCGACGCCGCGATGAGCCCTGACGGAATGTGCGTGAGGCGAACAGCGGAACTGGTCTTGTTGACATGTTGCCCGCCCGCACCCGACGCGCGATACACATCCATCTTGATATCCTCTTCGCGGATTTCGATGTTGATGGTCTCATCGACCACAGGATAAACGAACACCGAAGCGAAGCTCGTATGCCTGCGCGCCTGTGAATCAAATGGCGAAATGCGCACAAGCCGGTGCACTCCCGTTTCCGCCTTGAGAAACCCGTAGGCGTTGATGCCATGGATCTCGATCACCGCGCCCTTGATTCCCGCCTCTTCGCCCTGAGACAGATCCAGAGTATCCACGCTATACCCGCGGCGCTCCGCCCAACGAGTGTACATCCGCAGAATCATCTCGGCCCAGTCCTGTGCCTCCGTTCCACCGGCGCCAGAAGCAATTTCCAGCTGCGCGTCGCGGAAATCGTCGGGCCCGCGAAGAAGCGAACGCAATTCCAGCGCGGCGACTTCCGCATCGATCTGCTCGATCTCGGTGTCGAGGTCCTGCGAAATGCCGGCGTCATCCTCCAACTGCAACAGTTCATCGAGTTCGACTGCAGCGGCGAGCCGCGCGCTCAACTTGTCGAATGGATCGAGCCAGATCTTGATTGCTTTGACTTCCTCAAGCACTGACTGAGCCGATTCCTGATCGGTCCAGAAGCCGGGAGCGGACATGCGCTCTTCGAGGGAGATCAGTGTGCCGCGAGCCGAATCGGGGTCAAAGGAACCTCCTCAATTCGTCGAGGCGCGCTGCAATCCCGGCTAGCGTTCGCTTTCTTTCCCAATGTTCGGCCATTTCCTCGCAAATCTCCGGTAAGTGCAGCGGTCGAAGATAGATGCGAAGTGAGGTTAACTCCACCCCGATAACAGCGCTAACAGCACCGGAACGGCGCGGGGAGAACCGCGCCTGGGGAAAGGCGCGTGGGGGACGGCGCACTGGGAACGGCGCGATGGGAAGTGCGAAAAGCAGAAACTACGTTTGGGGAAATCACTTGGGAAACTACGAGCACGCCGTCCTCTTTTCGCAGTAATGTTTCGCCTTTCCCTTGGCGCCGTCCTCAAGGCGCCGCTCCCGCGGCGCGGTTCCCCACACGCAGTTCGTCACGCGCCGTTCCGGGGCTGTTAGCGTCGGTTAAAAAACCCTTTTGCCACCCGCCAGAATCTCATTCAAAGCTTCCTGAAAATGCAGCGTCGAATCCGCGAATTCCTTCCCCACCTGATCGATGTATTCCTCGTAGCTCTTCTTGATCTCGTCGCGGAAGAGTGCCTTGAGTGTTCCGGCGCGTAGACCTTCTTCGCGCTTGTCGGGGTGATACACGACCATGTCGGAAACGAGGACGCGGGCGAGGCGGCGCGCCTTGAGATTGGGATCGCTGGAGAGATACGGATTGATTGCCGATCTGCTCCATGCAGGAGACTCTGATGGCGAAGCTCCTGAGGAAGCACTGGGCGCTGCTGCGGCACTCGCTGGTTCCGGCTGAACATGTGGAGCAGAACCTGGACTTGGAAAACGCGGGCGAGATCCGGATGGCGTCATCCGATGCGGTGCCGCCGGAGGGATCAGCGGGGCTCCCGGCGGTGTTGGTTCGCGATGCGTGAATGTTGAAGCTGCGCGTGGTTCGAATTCCGCAAAGGGGGACGATAGCGATTCGGCGCCATGAGTGACGATCAGCCGATCATCGCGCGGAATCTGCTCTGCCGCAGCATCGCGTCGCGGCATTTCGCGTGGCGGCTCAGGTGCTGGCATTGGCGCGACGGGCGCATCAACCGACGCGCCTCCGGAATAGAAGCTGGAATACGACGCGAAGGTGGGCGCGGTGCTGCCCTCTCCTATCGCATCAAATTCAGCGTCGATCGAACCGCCACGGGCGATCGAAAGCACCCCGCCGCAGATGGAGCAGCGCGCGCGCACTCCGTGCTGTGGAACCTTGCGCGGATCCACACGAAAAACCGAGCGGCACTCGGGGCAGGAAACGTTCATCCGTCTTGATTCCTTCTTCTCAAACCCGAGCGCTCCAGTGGCGCCTCGGCATCGTTGGCGCGCGGCTCGTCACGCCGGTCAACCGTATACACGGAGCCGGACAGTGTCTTTGCGTAACTCTTCATTTCCGTTGCCAACTCACTGATTTGTTGCGGACTTGTAAATTGGCGCCGCTCATTTGTTACGACACCAATTGAAAGGGTCATTAGCGGTACCCGATGAAGTTGTCCTCGACGATCCTTTCCAAAAAAGTAGCCCGCGTCGCGGTCCTGAGATGAATACTGAAATGGCGAAAACTCGTCAAAGATGGCAACGATCTCGGCACAGGTCTCACTTATTGGCGGCACTGGGATGATGAAGATAAAGTCATCGCCACCTATGTGCCCGACAAAGCCCGTTGTGCCGCACACCCCCTTCACCACATCATGAAGTATGCGCGCAACGATCTTGATCACCCGGTCGCCCTCGTAGTAGCCGTACCGGTCGTTGTATTCCTTGAAATGGTCCAGGTCCGCGTAACAGACCGCGAACTTCTGGCGCTTGGCAAGTCGCTTCCCCATCTCGGCTTCAATCTCTATCGTGCCTGGAAGCCTTGTGGACGGATGCACCAGCGTATCGCGATCGGACCGGGACAACATTGTCCGCATGCGCCGTCGCACCTCGGCTGCTGACAGTTCGTCATGAATGACTTCGTCCGCTCCGCTGTCGAAGGCCGCGAGCACATCGCTTTCGGCGCCGGCCCGGACCAGGACCGCAGACGGAACAATCCCCGTGTAGGAATCGCGTTTCAGTGCGCTTACCGCCGCGGTCACATCGGGAACGTGGTTCCGTGCGTCGAAGAGCACGAAACGGGGACGGCTGCGCATGCCTAGCTCAGTGAGATCTTCGGCGCGACGGATCCGGAGGCGCGTGACGGGCTGCTCCTGCAGCCACATCTCCAGTGCCTCCGGGAGTCTGCAGTCTTCCGGTGAATAGAGCACGGCAGTCCGTTGCGTCATTCTAACGCGCTCTTGTGCCTGTGCGGAGGAGTACCACTCGTTTTACGCCCGCGTCATTTGGTTTTCCTGGGATGCCGCCATTGAGCCGGCGCAAAACCGGCTATCCAAGTAGGACGCGACTGTCGATTTACGGGTAACTCGCGTCGCGCTGTGCCTGCCATCAAGGCTGCGGCACTCGGGCCGGAATCGTGGCCATGACTGAATAGGATCGGGTCGTGCCCGAGCCCGAAGCCCTCAGTCTTACCGCAGCAAAAGCGTCGACCATGCTGAGGACGTGGTTGCCGATTATGACACCCAGGTCCTGAACCGACCGCCGAAAGCCGTCGTTGCTTCCGGCAATCGTCCGTTTGTATTGATCGTGAATCAGCCGGGCATTACGCCATGACCAGCGGAATTCACTGGTCACAGCCCTCTCCTGGTAATACGTAATCGACCTCTCATATTGGGGTGATGATGGCGCTGGAACGACGTTGGGATCGTCCCAGAAGGTCTCCCGAGCGCGGCGCCAGAGGGAGCCGTTGAAAGTTGTATCGTTCGGCTCCGGCTGAAGACCGGGGTCCTCGCTGGCGTCAAAGACGCCGCTATCCACGAACTTCTCCATCGACTCGTAGTAGTCGAAGTCCCCCAAAAGAGGATTCGTGGTGAATAGCGCTCGAGCTACATCAGCTGCGAGAGCACGATATCCGTCGCGGTCCCGCCGCGCGTCCGCTCGGTGACGCGCGTAGTTGATCCAGCCGTAGGCCTCAACTGCCATGTACGCCGCGAAGCGGCTCTCACCCATTCGCAACTGTCCCGCTCCCGGAACAACCGCGGAAAACAGGGGCGACATCCACAAGGGAAACAGATCCCGTTGCTGCGCAGCACTCTGCGACGGCGGCGGTTTCAGGAGTGCTGTACCCAGCGTTGTGACGGGAGCACGCGAAGCAAGAACGTGATTGCTGACACCCGGCTCGGCATTGCTCGACAGTTGCGCGTGCGCGCTTGCTGCGCTCAGCGCTACTGCAAGAACAAGAACTGCGAGCCAGTATTGGTACAAAGTCAATTGGCCGTCATTCCCGCGAAAGCGGGAATCCATGTTCTCTTCAACCATGGATTCCCGCTTTCGCGGGAATGACGGATTTGGCGAAAAAACGGGGCTCATCGAAACTTGAACCTGAGCGACACAAAAGTCGGTGGTTCGCCAATGTCGGCGGACAATCCGCCGAGCACGCGCGCAATATCAATCACCAGATTGCCCGCGATGATTCCACCTCCAAGGGAAGCACCCGCACCTTCATCAAACACGTAGCCACCGCGCAGGAAGAGTCGCTCCTGATATCTCAGCTCTGTCCCGATTCTCAGTGAAGGCTTGCGCACCTTGAGTCGGTCCACCAGTTCCGCTTTGACATGCAACTTCGTGTCTTTCACCGAACTCTCCCAGGCTGTTACCCTGTAATCAATACCAAGGTGCACGCGGGATGGCAGTGCATCGGCCTGCGCGTTGTCCACCACCTGCAGCCGTGGGCCCACATTGCGGATCATGAATCCGACCGCGAGTGGGCGCGTGTCGGAACCGGCGAGTTGCACTCCAAGATCGAGCGCGCTGCTTGACGCGCTGAATGCTTCGGCGGACTGGCACGATCCGGAACAGTCGGCCCGCATTTGCACCAGCTTGTAAGTCAGACCCGCGTGCAATCGGCCGCGCAGAGTCGTGGCATAGGTGGCAGCGAAGACAAATGACCTGGGGACCAGAATTCCGATCGCGCCACCGGGTGAGTCAACCAGCTCCTGCTCGCCAAAATTGATGGTGCTCGCCGAGATCGCAAAGACCCCAATCAGCTTGAACGGGAGCACCAGGGACAGCGCGTCACCAGTTCCCACGATGCTCTGCGAGTGATGCAACAACACTTCGGCGCGAGTGAGTTCACCCAGACCGCCGGGATTCCACCAGAGCGATTCACCGCCGAGTGATGTGGCGCTGACCGCTTCACCAAGGGCTGCGGAGCGCGCGCCCACGGGTATGAGGAGAAAGAGCGCGCCGTCGCCGCCACCAGAGTTCTGTGCCGCGGCGCTATTGGTGAGAAGGGCCGCGGCAAGCAGGGTTCTGGTCAGGCACAGCCACGGCCGGTTCAAGCGCCCGTCAGATGGGGGTAGCCTCATCTATCAGCATGATCGGAATGTCGTCCCTTATCGCGTATTTCAGCGAGCATGCGTGACAGACGAGACTCGGGTCCTTTTCTCTATACTCCAGCTGGCCCCGACATTTTGGGCAGACGAGGATCTCGAGAAGTTTTGGGGAAAGACTCACAGATCCTACTCCTCGCTAACGTTGTAACCGAGCCGTTTCAGGAGCGATTTGTTGCGGCTCCAGTCCGGGAGCACCTTGACCCACAAATCGAGATAGACACTGGCGCCGACAAGTTCTTCAATCTTGATGCGCGACAGACGACCGATCTCACGGATGCGCGCCCCCCGAGCGCCAACCACGATTCCCTTCTGGCTGTCCCGCTCGACGTGCAACACCGCTCGAATGTATACCGGCTTGCTCGCTTCGCGAAATTCCTCTATCTCGCAGGCGATGCCGTAGGGGACCTCCTGCTCCAGCAATTCCAGTGTGGTCTCCCTGATGAGTTCTGTTACGAAGAAACGCACTGACTGGGCGCTTACGTCTTCTTCTGGATACAGAAACGGCGACTCGGGAAGGTGCGTTGCGGCGGCCTGCATCAATTCATCCACTCCTTCGCCGGTCTGCGCCGAGATGAAATTCGCTGCTGGGTAGAGTTCCTGGAGGCGTGCGCGCCGCTCGTCTGATAGAACGTCGAGCTTGTTGAACACGGTGAGCACTGGGGCCCTGGGCTCGTGGTCCAGTCCTGCGGAGACGTGCAGTGCGCGGTGCTCGGATTCATTGTCGGTTGGGTCGAGGAGATAGACAATCACATCGGCATCGGCGAGCGCAGCGCGTGCGGTCTGGCGCATGGCGCGGTGCAGCATGTGTGAGGGCTCGAGTAGTCCGGGCGTATCGAGGATGACCATTTGAGTATCGCCTCTCGTCACAATTCCTACGACTTTGTCGCGGGTTGATTGGGGCTTGTGTGAGACGATACCTAACTTCTGACCGACTATCCGGTTCAGGAGTGTGGACTTGCCGACATTGGGTCGGCCGGCGAGGGTCACGATTCCGGAGTGTGTCAAGACGCCGAAATGGAAATGGAGAGTGGAAATTGGATATTGGACATTGAATTAGGGAATGGGAACTGGGAATTGAAATTGGGGAATATGGGACTGGCAACTTAGTGGCAATTGGCAATTCAATTTCCAGTTTCCAATTTCCAATTTCCATTCCGTCGCCGGCACCTAAATGAAAAAGCCACCGCGAAATGCGGTGGCTTTTTCAATTAGGTGCCGGCGACGGCCTACTCTCCCGCGACCTCTCGATCGGAGTACCATCGGCGC
>CAZKXZ010000114.1:0-6959 GCA_964556695.1 uncultured Gemmatimonadales bacterium | reverse complement strand
GCGGTGATACCGCGGCCGGGCGTGACACATTGGGACGGGCGACCACCGCGCGAGGTTTGACCGGACGTGGTGCGGCCGATAGCAGCACCGCTCGTGATACGTCCGGTCGCGCTGCGGGCGCTGCACGCGCTGGTGGCGGTGGCGGAGGGGGCGGAGGAAGTGGGGCTGGCTACTACTGGGTTCCCTCGTACGGTCTCATCCCCGATCACGATCGAACCCGTGCATTCTGGGGATGCAC
Organism: uncultured Gemmatimonadales bacterium; assembly: GCA_964556695.1. GTDB lineage: Bacteria > Gemmatimonadota > Gemmatimonadetes > Gemmatimonadales > Gemmatimonadaceae > CAZKXZ01. The sequence goes on along the minus strand of CAZKXZ010000114.1, from coordinate 6,721 downwards.
CGATTGGCATTCGGCGGTCAGCTCAACATGGGTGACGGTGCGACTACTCAGGAGTTTTCCCAGGAGCCCGCTCGAGGATCTCGCGCGCGAAAAAATGAACGCGCACCTCGGTCGCATGAATCTCGATGGCGAATTCGCATTCTTCCGCACTCTTGCCGCGTCCATTAATCCGATTCCATCGGCGAGTCGCAGCGGTGGCTTGTTCGAACGCCCGTACGGATTCGCGTGGCTCTTGAAGTTGCAGTCGGAATTGCTGGTGTGGCCCGATAGTCAGGCGAAGCGCTGGTCGGCCAACACCGCACCACTTGCTGCGTGGATGGCCGATAGTCTCGCCGCCTACTACTTGGCCCTGCCGGAACCGGTGCGGGCAGGCTCACTCAACAATACTGCCTTGAGCATGACGCTCGCGCTGGATTACGCCGATGCGACGTCGAACTCCGCGCTCCGCGCGAAAGTAGTCGCAACTGCGCGCAAGTTTTTCCTGACAGACACATCCTGCGCGACGCAATCGGAGCGCGCAGTCTCCGCAACGACGGGTCGAGCCGGAGGTCGCGGTGGCGCCGATGCCACGGGTGCCTCACGTGACACTGGTGCTACAGGTGGTCGCGCGGCTGGTCGTGGTGCAGGCCGCGGCACCGGCGCCGATAGCGCCGCGCGCGTCACTGCTGGCGTGAACGACCTCACCGCGACGGCGAGAGGTCGTAGTGCGGGGGCAGGCGGCACCGGAGGAGGAGGTGGTGGTGGTGCTGACGTGCACTCTCCCTGCCTCACCGAAGCCGCACTCATGGCGCGCGTGCTCGCGCCGAACTCATACTCGACATGGCTCGCTGCGTTTCTGCCGCCGCTGCAATCAGGCCGCTTTGCACCACTGACGGAGCCGGCATCACTCGGTACCAACGACAGCACTGCCGCAGCTGCGAGTGCAACCGAGCGCGCGCGGCTCAGCGCACTCTCGTTTGCACGCGCACTCGCGATGGAACGCATCGCACGAGGACTTCGCGCGAACGATCCGCAACTTCCCGTCTGGCACAGACTGTCCGCGTTGCACGCAGAGCGCGGCTTCGAGCTAATGAAAGGTGACACTGCGGGAACTCATTGGGTTCCCGCATTCGCGCTGTTATATGTGATGACGCGCAATTGAGGAGCATGCACCATTGCCGAGCATTATGACTACCATGAGTAACGCGCTTACGTCGCGTGCCGCGCAGCGAGCCGCCGCACTCTTCGCGGTACTCGCTTGCACCGCAGCCTCCCTTGCTGCGCAACCGGGCCAGCCCGGTGACTCAACGCGCGCGAAAGAGCCGGAGTTCGCCGACCTCGCTTCTTTCTTTGCATCGCTCCCCGTCGTCGAGCCACGTCCCTTCGACATCAAGACCGCGATCCTGCTCTCGGCCATGCCGCTGGCCTGCATGGACCATCCGCCGCCAACGCCGAATGTCGTGCCGTACCTGTGGCAGTCGACCTTCACACCAGTGCCGGACTTCGAGACCACGCGAGCGTTTTACGGGTGCTACGACTGGCACTCGGCAGTCAATTCTGCGTGGACCCTCGTCAGGATCCTCAAGATGTTCCCCGATCTCCCAACAGCTCCTGCAATTCGCCAGAAGCTGAACGATCACCTTGGCGTGTCGAACATCGCGGGCGACCTCGAATTCCTGCGCGGAGCTGGCACCTTCGAGCTGCCCTATGGATACGCATGGTTGCTACGGCTCCAGGGCGAACTGAAATCATGGAGCGATTCGGATGCCGTGAAGTGGGCGGCGAACATTCAGCCGATGGCGACGTACATGTCGGAGCGCATGATCACGTACCTGAAGGAATTGCAGCAGCCGGTGCGGAGCGGCGCCCATCCCAATACTGCGATGGCAATGGATAACGCCATCGGGTACGCGCGTGCGTTCGACCCGCCGCTGGAAGCGGCGATTCGTGAGGCGGCCCAGAGGCTCTTCGGCAGGGACATTCGCTGCAACACCGCCGCCGAGCCTGGCGGCAGCGATTTCGCGTCGCCGTGTTTGATGGAAGCATCGATCATGGGTCAGCTCATGGATCGCGATGCATTCCTCACGTGGTTCGACAACTTCCTGCCCCCGCTGCATTCCAAAGAGTTTCGCCCGCTCACCAAACCTCTCGGCCCAGAGTTCGTGAAGAATCCGGCAGCGATCGCGTCCAAGTCGCACATCGTCGGGCTCGCATTCGTGCGCGCCAAGTCGCTCGGCGAGCTCGCGAACATTCTTCCAGCTGGAGATCCGCGCGTTCCTGTGTTGCGCCGTCTGGCGGCGATGCAAGCGGCTGCTGGGTTCCCGTTGATGGGCGCGGTCGGATATGATGGCTCGCACTATTACGCGAGTTGGGCGACGACGTATCTCATCACGAATCCTTTCCCATCTCGTTGACGCGCATGGACGACTCATCGCTTGATCCGCTCAGCGGAGCAGTGCCGTTCGAGCGCCGCGACTTCCTTCGCACTCTGGCCGCTCTTTTCGCAACAGGCGGCGCGGGAATCAATCTGGACTCACTGTCGGGGCCCGATTCACGGTACGCGCCTCGTGACGCTTCTGTCCCGCCGGCAGGGAATTTTGTAGGGATCCAAATGGGTCCTCATACTATGCTGGACGAGGGGATCGAGCGCACCCTCGACTTGATCCAGGAAACAGCAGCTGTCAACGCGGTGATGCCGTACAGTCATGGATACAACGGCGCATTCCTCAAGCCGCTGCGCTCTCGCGCCGACCATGGCGTACCGCTCACTGACAATACCGGGCGGAACTTTCCTCTGGTGTGGGTCAAGACGCATGACGCGTATTACAGGAACACGACACTACGTCATCAGGTCGTCGACTCGAGCCACGTGCATCACGACCGCGATCTGTTCCAGGAGATGATGGAGCCGGCGCGCAAGCGCGGTATGAAGGTGTACGCGCGCATCCTGGAAGCTGGCGGGCGCACGATCGCGAACTTTTCCAAGGTCGTGACGCGCGACATCAATGGTCGCCCCACTACGACTGCGTGCTGGAATCACCCCGAGTACATCGGCTTCTGGGCCGATACGATGGAGGATTTGTTTCGCACCTACGATCTCGATGGCGTTCAGTGGGGCGCGGAGCGACAGGGCCCGCTGATGAACGTGATCAGTCCCTGGAACGATCAGCCGCCGGCCTGCTTCTGCGATTTCTGCAACGCGCGCGCCAAAGCGCAGGGCATCGACGCGGCACGTGCGCGCAAGGGTTTTGAGGAGCTCTACAATCAGGCGCAAGGACGTGGTGACACCAGGAATGCCGATGGCGTGTTCGCCAGCTACCTGCGCATTTTCTTCCGCTATCCGGAAATACTCTCCTGGGAATACCAATATCGTTTGTCTCGCGAGGAGGTCGCCGAGGCGATGTACAAACGAGTAAAGGGGATCAAGCCGACGGCAGACGTGGGCTGGCACGTTGATCATCAGCCGTCGAGCTGGGACATCGTGTACCGCGCCGAGATGAGCTACGAGGAGATGGCGCCGCATGCGGACTTCATCAAGCCGATCGTGTATCACAATGTGCTCGCTCCGCGAATTCGCGACTGGTATCTGCCACGCTTCAAGCAAACGATACTGGGCGACCTGACGCTCGAGGAATCGCTTGAGCTTTATTACGACCTGTTTGGCTACGACAAGAACGTCGAGCCCAAAATCGGCGAGCTCGGGACGAAAGGTTTTTCAGCCGATTATGTATTCCGGGAAACGCGGCGTAGTGTGGCGAGTGCCAACGGCAAGACGAAGGTTTATGCCGGCGTTGGCTTCGACGTTCCGGGGAGTCCGCCGGATGATCCGGAGACCGTGTACCACGCGACGCTCAAGGCGTTTCAGGCTGGCGCGCATGGCGTTGTTGTTTCGCGCGAATACGAGGAGATGAAGGTTGCCAATCTCAGAGCAGTTGGAAGGGCGGTTCGCGAGGTAATGAAGCCCGGTTGAGTGTCAGTGAGGAGCATGCTCGTGCGTCTGCGGATCAGATCATTCAGTTTTTCTTGGCTGCTGCTACTCCTTGTGGTGAGCGTTCGGTCATCAAGCGCGCAGACGGATTCCGCGCGTCTCCTCGTGGAACGCGCGGCGGCAAAGGCGCTTCGCGATGAGAGAATCGCCAAGACCTTCAAGGTCGAGCGCTACCAGCTTGCGCTTAGATCGTGGAACGAAGCTGGCGGTTGGCGAGGGGATCGTTCACCAGGCGATGCAGCGGCGATAGCGAAGGATTTGAAAATCCCTCTGTCAGCGAATGACCCTGCGGTGGTGGAGTGTGAGCGCCCGCGCACGAGCAAGCCATGCGGAATCACAGGTAACACCAGCCTCGTCACCTTCGGGGTGCCAGCGTTCATAGGAGATTCGGCAACAATCGAGCTGTCATTCTGGTTCTGGAGTCCGCCCGACGCGCGCGCTTTGGACAGGTTTCCCGACCGGCCCGGCGGCTACATTGTCTATCTGGTTGTGAAGGAAAAGGCCACGTGGCGCGTCGCGCGTGTCTTGCGCCGATCGATCAAGTGATAGGAGCGAGAACGCAATGCTTGCGCGTCTGATCCCGATTACGTGTGTTTCCGCAGTCACGATGTTGTCCGGCGCAATGAGCGCGCGACCATCGTCGAGTCTCCGAACGCTGCTAATTATTTTCGCACTTGGATGCGCGGGCGAAACGAATCCGAGTGCCGCTGCTAAGGCGTCCAGCGTTGAGCGCGTCACGATCGGCGACACCACTGTCGTTCGCAACTTCGGCGCGGCACTGCCCGGGCACGATGTTGTTCTCCATGAAGAAATCTCCATTGGCAAGAGTGATGGCGTTCCGCAGGAACTGTTTTCCAGAATCGGCGCGGTAGTCCCCACGCACGACGGCGGCGCACTGGTGTTCGAAGCCGAAGCCATCGAACTGCGACAATTCGACTCCACCGGAAAGTTTGTGCGGGTCATCGGCCGCAAAGGGCCGGGACCTGGTGAGTATCGCTGGGCTCCAACTGGCATCACCATCTCATCGGCGGGCGATATCTATTCCTGGGAGGGGCAATCGCAGAGAGTGAATGTCTACGCTGCGGACGGGAAGTTCACCGGCGTCTGGACGACTCCGGGTGCGCGCGGACTTATTCCTAGTGGCGGATGGATTGATCCGAATGGACTTGCCTACACGAGAGTGCCGGTGCCGCACCGGCGTTTCCCCGATTCGGTCGACGCTGACGGAAGCAAACTTAGAAGCAACGCCGCGATCCGAACGACGCTCGATGGAAAAGTCATAGACTCGCTTTTCTATCCTGAGGGTTCGCGCGCGGTACGAACGCAAAGGATTCGCGTGACAGAAGGATTTCACGAGCCGACCACCATCGGATGGTCCATTCCCCTTGAGCCGGGCATCGTTGGTCAGTTCAGCCGTTTGGGATATTTCTTCACGGCCGACGCGGCGAAGTATGCGATCATCCTGCATCGTCCGAGCGGAGGGCCGCTCCGAATTGAATTTGATCGCGAACGCGTGCCTGCGTCGGAACAGGAACGGCGCGATCTCTTTGATGCAGATGCCTACGATCTTTCTGAAATGGGTGCGACTCCTGCGATTACACTGGCCGATGTTCCGCAAGTGAAGCCGTTCTTCAAGAGCATACGCGCCGATTACGACGGTAGAGTGTGGGCGACTCTCTACCAACCGGGAAGACGCGTCGCCATCGAGCCGAGTGCGGCCCCTAAGGCCGGCGGAGAAGAGCCTGCTTTACCACGAGGTCCAGCTCCCACGCATCGCTGGGTGGAACCGCTCGTGTACGATGTGTTCGCGCCAACTGGTGAATTCCTCGGCACGGTGCGCTTACCCGAGCGCTCGACTTTCGGCGCCGCGCGTGATGACAAACTGTGGCTCGTTGTGCGTGACGAGCTCGACGTTCCGAGAGTGGTGCGGTACCGAATGCAGTTTGGTACGGCTCGGCGCTAGCACCGTTCACGTGACATGGTCCACGCGCAGGTCTGCAACTTCTGAACACTGAATACCGATCACTGCAAACTGATGTCATCCGACCGGGATCCCAGGACGGATGACCTCAGTGGGCAGTGTTCAGTGTTCAGTGTTCAGAAGTGAGCGGAGCCTCGATACGGATCAGCTTGCGTGCGGTCGCAGTATTGGGGTAGATTGCCAATCCGCCGCCGGTGCCGTTTGTACCGCGGCGAGATGACGCGAAAAGTGCTGTTTGAACGGGTGAGCCATTCGCGTACGGAATGCGGCAGAGGTGCAAAGTCAGTGAGTTGTTCCTTGACAAAGCACAGTCGCTCCGGATATTTTCCGAGGCTGTCGCAGAATGCGACAATCTTCTGCTATTTGACAATCGAAGTTGAGATCGATGGATGTGCGAGGCGGACTCATTGATCCGGATTCTGTTCAGGTTTCCGGGGAGAGTTTGACTGAACATTTCTAAAGTGATTCGGACGCGCTGTCATGCGAAAGACAGCGTGGCAGCAGTGTTCGAAGAGCAGATTAAACTTGACAAACTATTGGAGAGTTTGATCCTGGCTCAGGACGAACGCTGGCGGCGTGCTTAACACATGCAAGTCACGGGGGGTAGCAATACCAACCGGCGAACGGGTGCGTAACACGTGAGCGACCTGCCGATCAGAGGGGGATAGCCGGCCCAACGGCCGGGTAATACCGCATACGCTATCGGAACCGCATGGTTCTGTTAGGAAAACTCAGGTGCTGATCGAGGGGCTCGCGGCCTATCAGCTAGTTGG
>CAZKXZ010000113.1:0-7279 GCA_964556695.1 uncultured Gemmatimonadales bacterium | reverse complement strand
AACTGTCTTCCCTACGCCGGCGCCGCCGAAGAGCCCGATCTTTCCGCCCTTCACGAATGGTGCGACCAGATCCACAACCTTGATTCCCGTCTCGAACACCTCGGTCTTGGGCTCGAGATCCACGAAGTCAGGACGCTTGCGATGAATGGGCCAGCGCAACGCGGTCGCAGGAATCGCCGCACCATTGTCGACCGGCTCACCGAGCACATTGAGAATGCGGCCCAGCGCAGTTGCTCCGACAGGTACCGAAATAGGACCGCCGGTATCGACAGCTTCCATTCCGCGCACAACCGCGTCGGTAGACGACATTGCCACCGCGCGCACCTGATTGCGTCCAATGTGCTGCTGCACCTCGACGACAACGTTCACGTCGAATCCCTGAGCGCCACTTCCCTCAACCCTCAGCGCCGTATACAACTCGGGAAGATTCTCAGCTTCGAATTCAACGTCGAGGACCGGTCCGATAACCTGGACCACTTTGCCGACGTTTCTTGTGGTGGTAGCTGTTGCCATTTTAATGTTCTCTAAAGGGCCGCACGTGGGTCTGCAACTTCTGATCACTGTTCACTGACCACGTCAAACTGATGGCATCCGCCCGGGATTCCGGTCGGATGCCATCAGTTGGACGTGAACGGTGTTCAGTGTACAGAAGTTGCAGACCTGCGCACAGCGTTTCGCTGGGATGACGAATGTCACACTTCATAACGCTTCCGCACCGCCGACGATCTCGGCGATTTCCTGTGTGATTTGAGCCTGCCGCGCGCGATTGTAGGTGCGCCGCAGAACGTTGAGCATTTCGCCGGCATTGTCAGTCGCATTCTTCATTGCAGTACGTCGCGCACCCTGTTCTCCGGCCGCGGTTTCTACAAGCGCCTTGTACACCGTGTTCTTCACATACAATGGCAGCAACTCCGAAAGAATTGCCTGCGCATTGGGAACGAGAATGTAGTCGCGTGCCGCTTTCCCCTTGCGTTCCGGAGGACTCACCGGCAAAACAGGCACCGATGTGGGGGGCGTCGACAATACCGAGTTGAACTTGGAATAAACGACGTACACCGCGTCCAGCCGGCCATTAACAAAGTCATCCATCATCGGTCCGACCAGACTCGTAGCATCGGCTGCGGTGGGCCGGTCGGTCAGATCAACGCGACTCGAAGCAAGTTCGCGTCCCAGGAATCTGAAAAAGCCTGTTCCCTTCCTTCCAACGGTGTGCAGCTCGACCTTCGTGCCGCTCGATTCCAGACGCGTAACGAGCGCGCGCCCTTCCTTGATGATGTTGGAATTGAACGCGCCGGCGAGTCCACGATTGGAAGTGATTAGCAGAACCGCGGCCCTCTCTGCTTTTGCCGGCTGGCGCAGCAGTGGGAACTCCGCCGCAAGTTCGGCCGAATAGAGATCGGAGATGACGTCAGCAAGGGCGTTCGCATAGGGGCGCGCAGCAATTACACGATCCTGAGCGCGCTTCAACTTGGAAGTCGCGACCATTTCCATCGTTCGCGTGATCTTCCGCGTTCCTTCGACGGACTTGATCCGCCCCTTCAGCTCTCTTCCCTTGGCCATTTACCGGGTAGTGATGGACGTGGGAATCACTTCTTGCCCAACGAATCCTTGTAGGCGGCGATGCCGCGCTTCAATTCTTCTTCGGTCTTCTTGGAAAGCTCCTTTTCAGTTCGGATTGCAGTCCCGACCTGCGGGAACTTCTCCGCCATGAAAACGAAGAAGGCCTTCTCCAGCTCCTTGATCTTCGCAATATCAACATCGTCCAGGAAACCGTTGGTGACGGCGTAAATGATCATCACCTGATCTTCCACGGTCATCGGCATGAACTGCGCCTGCTTGAGCACCTCAACGGTGCGCGCACCGCGCTCCAGCTGTTTCTTGGTTGCGGCATCAAGATCGGATGCGAAGGCAGAGAAAGCTTCCAGCTCGCGATACTGGGCGAGATCCAGTCGCAGTCGTCCGGCCACCTGTTTCATCGCCTTGATCTGCGCCGCACCGCCCACGCGCGACACCGAAATGCCGACGTTGATAGCGGGGCGCACGCCAGCGAAGAAGAGATCTGACTCGAGGAAGATCTGGCCGTCCGTAATCGAAATCACGTTGGTCGGGATGTAAGCGGAAACGTCACCGGCTTGGGTTTCGATGATAGGAAGCGCGGTGAGCGAGCCACCTGCCTTGAAAATCGTTTTGCCATCCACCACGCCATCGTCGTTGCGCAGTTTGGCGGCGCGCTCGAGAAGACGCGAGTGGAGATAGAAGACGTCCCCAGGATAGGCCTCACGACCGGGTGGCCGTCGCAACACCAGAGAAAGCTGTCGATACGCCGCCGCCTGTTTGGACAAGTCATCGTAAACGACGAGGGTCGCTCTGCCTTCGTGGTACATGAAGTATTCGGCCATCGCGCAACCGCAATAGGGCGCGATGTATTGCATGGGCGCCGGATCGGACGCCGAGGCCGTGACGACGATGCAGTACTCCATCGCTCCGGTCTGTCGCAGTTTCTCAACAACCGATGCGACAGTTGATGCCTTCTGCCCAATGGCGACATAGACGCAGATGACGCCTTGTCCCTTCTGGTTGATGATTGTGTCCACCGCGATTGCTGTCTTGCCGGTTGCGCGGTCACCGATGATGAGTTCACGCTGGCCTCGGCCGATCGGGATCATCGCGTCGATCGACTTGAGCCCCGTTTGCAGCGGTTCCTTCACGGGTTGTCGCACGATGATTCCGGGGGCGATCGACTCCACCTTCCGGCTCATCGTGGTGACAACAGGGCCCAGTCCATCAACAGGATTGCCCAGTGCGTCGACAACACGTCCTACGAGCCCCTGGCCCACCGGAACTTCGAGCACGCGAGATGTACGACGGACATCATCGCCTTCCTTCAATTGCAGGAAATCTCCCAGTATGACAGCTCCGATGTTGTCTTCTTCGAGATTCAGCGCGAGCGCGATGATCTTGTTGCCGGTTTCGGAGGAGGTGATCTCGAGCATCTCGCCGGCCATCGCTTTGCTGAGGCCATAGATGCGGGCGATTCCGTCCTTTACTTCGAGTACTGAACCGACTTCCTCGACATCGAGAGAATGGAGGTCAGCAGCCTCGATTTCCCGCAGAAGAATGTCCTTGATTTCGCCGGGCCGGAGCGTGGTCTGAGTAGCCATGTGGGGAGTCCGGGTGGTGGTGTAACGGTGGTGATATTTTAGCTTGTGAAAAATATCACAAGCGCCCCCTTGCTGCAAGCATTGGTCTGATTGTCAGCTGGGAAACACCACTTTTTCACGCGGAGCCCGCGGAGAGGACCAGGAGGCATCGATAGTCATCTCCGCCTCCTCCGCTCCTCCGCGTGATCAGAAACGAACCTCTGCTTGCAACAACAACCTGCTTTCGTTCGGCTTGAGCGCCCCCAAACCGTAGCGCACTCGCTCACCATTGAGCAGCACCCGCATCTGCGGGTGCAACTGCCACGACACGCCAGTTATCAAGCGCTGCTGGTCATTGTCATCGATTTCGGTGTCGGGATCGATATTGTCCACGCGCCCAATCAGCTCAAGACGCGATGCGAATCCTGTTGCGCCGAACGCCGCTGGCGAAAGTGAGCCGAAAACCGTGTATCCCTCGCCATCCGACAGCCCCGCAACGCGCGGCAAGAGACTGGGATACCTGCTGACGAGGGCGGCCGCAGGATCGGTTGTCCAAAGCTGCTCACCAACAAGCATTACCTTGCCGGGATTCTTGTAGCCCGCCATCACGATAGTGCGATTGCGTGTGGCTGGTCCGGTCGGCGCAATGTCATCGTTCACACCCGATGCGCGAAAACCGGTCACAAAGAATCGCCCAAGAGCGGGACTGATCCCCGCGAGCGGATTGAGAGTAAGCCGCGCATGCCAGTCCTTGTGCTTCCCAACCTCTGCGCGCTTCCACCCCTCGCCGTTCACGAGGCTCGCCTGCCAGCTCCCGTACTTGTCCGCGATGCGACCGCCGAGCGCAACGCCAAGGTCTGCTGACGTGAGATAGCCCGCGCGATCAGCGAAAATGTTTCCCTGCATGCGGTAGCCCCACAGATCTTCTTCGTAGGGCACAAAGGGGAGGTCGTGCAGACCTGCGCGGAAGTAGCTGCCCGCGCCAAGAAAATCCTGGTATTCAAAGAAAAGATGCTTTGTCGCAGCGGTGAGATTGCCGCTGGTTTTCTGCAGAGTGGTACCACTCAGCGACACATCAGTCGAGCGTACATCGCCTCCTTCCAGCGTGTAACGCAGGCGCGCATGCTCGAAAATCTGGAAGTACATGATCAGATAAAAGCGATCGATACCAAACTCGTTGTAATCCCTGCGCGAGAGGCCCGTCTCGTGCGAGTAACGAAGGTACGTGCGACCGCTAATTGTGAGTTTGCTTATCCAGTCCTGAATCTGTGCGGCCATGCGACTCGCGCTGTCGCGCGCGACCTCCTTCGCTTCGGACGCATTTTGTTCGGGCTTTACACTGTCCGCACTCGAGACAGGCACGGGCCGATGAACCGGTTGCACCTGAGCAGACAGAGTGGCGGCGGTCGCAATCGACATGAAGGCGCTCAGCACGACCAAGGACCTTGGGAGGGAAAAACCTTTGCGTTTCATGGGATAGTGGGTTGGAGTGGCTTGCGGTATCGACAAGCATCGTTCGCCCGCGTTACCGTACCGTTGCAGGCTTGTGACGCGGCAATGTATGGGCCCGCCCGTGGCGAAACTATCGGTATCACACCAGCCGTTACCAAGCCGTTACCAGCCGCGTGAGTCAAGAGTGATGCACTGCTGCCACGAAGGCGCCTGCGGTGCACCACGACCCTGCCGGAACCGTGACCCTCGTCACCTATGCCCCGAAGCTAACTGCCTGAGCCGCTTCATGTTGTGTGTGCCTCTGCAGCGGTTGAGTCTGGCACGACAGATGCTCAATCCTCGATGATGCCAGACACCAGCAAGAAGGCCACGGGCGACTCGCGCGAGAAGCAGGTGCACACCCTCGTTCGCGAGTTCTACGAGATCCGGAAATCGCAGGAGATACAGGCCATCAAGCCGCCTCCTCCTCTGCGACGCCGTCCGATCGTCGCCGTGTGCGCCATGGTGTTGTTCGTGGCAGCCTGGGTAACGCCGATCGTGATTGCGCGCGGATCCGACACACTCAGCGCCGAATCACTCGACAGAAATGCGCGCCTTTCGATCTACGTCGCAACGCTGACAATCCGCGGTTACGAGAAGCAGAGCGGCCGCGTACCTGCAACCGCGAGCGAGGCACGACTGGAAGATTCGACCATTTCTTATGTGCGCCTCTCCGACTCGACCTTCGAACTCTCCAAGCCGGTTGGCGACGGAAAAGTATCCTACCATTCCGCCAGCGACATTGCGTCTTTCCTGCGCAGTGATTCCGTGCTCGCGAGGAAACGCTGATGCGCAGACGTGATGGCTTCACGATAATTGAGTTGTTGACCGTCATGGTAGTCATCGGCGCTCTCGCGGCTATCGCCGTGCCGCACTATCAGGGGATGAAGAAGCGCGCGATTGCAGCGGCGATATTTGCGGACGTGCACGCGATTCAGATCGCGGCGATGAGTTACTACACAGAATCCGGCAAGTTTCCGGCGGATGCTGCAGCGGGCCAGGTGCCGCCGGAGATGGTGCAGCACCTCCCCAACGGCTTCACATTCACACGTACCGACCGAACGTATGACTGGCAGATCTGGAACGCAGGAGCAGCCAGGGATCTGGTCGGAGTCGGCGTTCTCTCCAGCGACAACGACATAATAAAACACCTGTTCAAAGCCGGTGGCTCTGGATTCATCCCGATTGCGACTGGGTCCAAAGTGACTTTCCTGCTGTCAGAGGACTAGCGACTTTTGCAGGCACGCCTGCGCGATCAAGTGATTAAGTGAATAAAGATTAAGTGAGCAAGTGATTGCGATCGAAGATCACGATCAATTGTTCATTTGTTCATTTAATCGCTTGTTCACTTGATCGCCGCAGGCGCCAAACTACGCCCGGCTCCGCCCCCTCCCCTTAGTAAACCGCTCGATCAGATCAATCGGCCGCAGCGTGGCAAGCGAACTCGGTCGAGTCCCGAGCACGCGCTGAGTGGTGCTCGCCAGGTGCGACGACGAAGCAAAACCGAGCACGCGCGCCAGGTCCTGAATGTCATAGCCAGGATTCTTGGCCAGTTCTGCAGCCGCGATCAACCGCACCAGATCGATCACGCGTTTGAGATTGGGAGCGCCACCAAGCGCGAACCTGCGCGACAGGTGTTCGCGTGAAACTGCCAGCGCGCGCGCCAACTCGTCGGTGCGCACACTCCTTCCTGCATGCGCGATCACCTGGTGCCAGGTATTCACCTGCAGGTCGCTCTCGAGCTTCAAGCCCGGCGGCGGCTCGCGCAGCGCAACTGCAAATCTGGTCGTGAAGCAGTGCGGCTCGATAAGTTCGCGGGCCACGATTTCGTCCATCCCCTCGAGGATGAAATCAGCGAACTCCAGTTCCGCGCAACGCGCCAGCGCCGGTGCGTCCGCTCCGCGGAGCGCGGTGATGGCAAAGAAAGGAACGGATGGGTACTCCCGGGCCAGCGCGGCCGCGCGCCAGCATTCTTCACTCCCCGAACCGATGTCGATGAGCGCCGAATCAACGAGGGCAGACTTGAGCGCTTCCTCGCACTCCGCCGCAGTGCGGGTCAGCACCAGGCGTCCATGGCGTCTGGGAAGGATTCCCTTGGCGAGGTTGCGGGCACGCTCGCGCGTGGCGAATACCACTATGTGCGGCGCGATCTCTGCGAGTGTGGCGCGGTTCATTCTCAGTGGTAATCAGGACTTGATGGGTGGCGGGGGGACCAGCTCGACAACCTTTTGATACGCGTGCTCCAGTACTTCGCGCGCGTTTCCATACGAGATCACCGTGCGCGCTTTTTCTATTGGTAACCAGCGGCACGCGGTAATCCCTTCATCACGCTGCGGCCGTGTTTTGCCCGCCTCGGATTCCATCAGATAGAAATGACAGACCTTGTGAATAAGTTTGCCGCGGAAGCGGAAGTACCAGTCTATGGTCTCTATTTTGCCTCTCGCTTCAACATTATCAAGGCCCGTCTCCTCACGAACCTCGCGCAGCGCGGCATCTTCCGATGATTCGTCCTTCTCGATGTGCCCCTTGGGAAAGCCCCAGTTCCGGTAGCTGTCCCGGATGAGAAGAAAAACCGGGCCGTCTCCCGTGCTGCGATAGACGACGCCACCGGCCGACGTTTCTTTCTTCGCGCGTCCCGCTCCCCCTCC
>CAZKXZ010000112.1:0-7881 GCA_964556695.1 uncultured Gemmatimonadales bacterium | reverse complement strand
CGCAAGTAAAGCAACATGGATTCCGGCTTTCGCCGGAATGACAATGTCAGCTTGTCATTCCGGCAATAAACGTCACCCCGGCGAAAGCCGGGGCGGAATCCATTTTCTTGACAAACGCAGCAATCAGGTCAGAGCTTCAAGCGCCTTTCGTAGTCTCGGCAACATCTCGCGGATCGCATTCACGGATACCGCTCCAATCGACAGCCGGAACCAGCCACTGTCCTCCGTGACACCGAAGGCCTGGAACGGAATCATTGCCAGCGACGCTTCGCGCAGCAAATACCTGCGAATGTCGTCATTGGTGCGCAGCGTTTGGCCGTCGCGGGTTTTCTTTCCCTGCAGCGCGAATCTGCCACTGAGATATATCGTGCCCACGGAGTTCGTCGCATCGACGGGGAATCCAGCGTCTCGCAATTGCAGGAGGCCGTCGCGCAACGCGGCGATTCGCTCGCCGAGGCCCGCGTTCATCACCTTGTGGAACGCATCAATCTCGGCATTCTCGCCCAGCAGTTTCGCTGTCGCCAGCTGTTCCGCTCGCGGCGCCCACGCGCCAACATGCGCCAGGAGGCTCGACATTCGTTCGACAATATCCTGCGGCCCGACCACCCAGCCTACACGCATTCCTGTAGCCGCGAAAGACTTGGAGATACCATCGACATAGAACGTGTAACGCGACATCTCGGGACGAATGGCTACGGGGTTCACATGAGCCCTTCCGCCAAACATGAGCATCCAGTACACCTGGTCATACATCAGGTACAGGGGACGCTCGTCGCCGCCCCTGCGCTCATTCTCTTCCAGCACAAGGTCGCATATTCCGGCGAGATCAGCCTCCGAAAACGCGGTGCCGGTTGGATTGCACGGCGAATTAAGCACGAGCAAGCGTGCTCCGCGAACCACTCGCTCCAGCACGCTGCGGGTTGGAAGGAATGCAGCCTCCTTCGATACAGCCACCGGCCGCTCGACCGCCCCTGTAAAGTGGCAGTAGTGTGTGTTGTTCCATGATGGAACTGGAAACACAACCACGTCGCCCGGATCAACCACTGCACGATAGGTAGCGTAGATCGCCGGGCGCGAACCGCTGGTAATCAGAATCGATCCCAGCGGATAGTTGACACCAAGCCTGGTTGCAAGGAATGCCTGCACCGCCTGCCTGAGATTCGGCATGCCGTCGGCCGCCGGATAGTTCGTTTCTCCGCCGGCCAGCGCCTCTCGGGTCGCGTCCTCCAGAAGTTTGGGAACGCGAAACTCGGACGGCGCAAAGTCACCCACCGAGAGGTTGCACACCTGCTTGCCCTCGGCAACCAGAGCGCGGATCTCAGCGCCGATTTTGATGATGTCCGATCCAGCAAGCCCATGCGCCATCGAGGACAGCCGCTCCGACGCCTTTTCCGCGGCCACTTCTGTCAGTGTATTGGTCATTCCCGTTGCCTCATCCTGATTTGGAGATTCGTCTTCAAAATAGCAGCCACAGCCGCTGCCAGCCACCACTATTCCCAACCACACAATTTGTGCATCTTGGCGGCGTACTCAATCGGAGTTGCCAATGCGCGCACGAGCTGAAACGTCGTTGACCTGGACAAGCGCTGTCGCGGTCAGTGTAATTCTCACTTTTGTAGTCTTGTCCTGTTCAAAACCAGCGACCGATCACGAGCACCCGGCTGGTGATGCCAATGCTCTCGGTCAGGTCGAGTTTGTCACTTCGTGTGCCGCACCGGTTCAGCCGAAATTCGAACGCGCGGTTGCGATGCTGCATTCGTTCTGGTTTACGGCATCCGACTCCGCCTTCACCGAGATTCTCAATGAGGACCCCAACTGCGCGATGGCATATTGGGGTCGCGCAGTCACGTTGATGGGCAATCCAATGACACGCGCGGCGCCGGCAGCAGATGCATTGGCCAAGGGGCTGGAAGCGTCACAACACGCCGTGGAGTTGGGGAAGAAGGCCACGCATCGTGAGCAGATGTACATCGATGCGGTGCTGGCGTACTATCGCGACTATGACAAACGCGACCATGCCGCCGGGATGCGTGCTCTGGAAGATGCGCTGAATGCGCTGCACACCACGCACGCGGAAGACAAGGAAGCGACCATCTTTCTCGCGCGAACGTTGGTCGCGAATGCGCCGCCGAGTGATACTGCATTCACAAAGCAGCTTGCGGGAGCAGCGCTGATGGAACCGCTCTTCGAGAAGCATCCCAACCATCCGGGACTGGCCCACTATCTGATTCATGCATACGACGCACCGAAGACAGCCGCACTTGGTGACAAGGCAGCACGCGCCTACGCCGGTATCGCTCCGGCTGCGCCGCATGCTCTGCACATGCCCTCGCACATTTTCACCAGAGTGGGCGACTGGCAGCAGTCGATTGATCTGAACACCCGTTCGGCAAAGGCGGAACCGGTTCCCGATGCGGCGGTGCATCCGATGGACTACATGGTGTACGCGTATCTGCAACTTGGTAAGGACAGTGCCGCGAAAAGTGTTGTCGATAGAGCAGTGAGCAATCCGGACAAGTATTACGGCGGATTAATCGGCTACAATTTCGCGGCAATGCCGGCAAGGTTCGCTTTGGAGCGCGATGACTGGGCCAGTGCTGCGACCCTCAAACTCCCAGTTGGAGCTCTGCCGTATGTGGAAGCGGTAACGCGATTCGCGCGTGCGATTGGTGCGGCCCGCAGCGGAAAAGCTGATGCGGCGGCCACTGAGGTTGAAGCACTGGGAAAACTCAAGGCGCAGCTCGATAGCGCAAAGGACAAATACTGGTCGACCATTGTGGAATCGCAGCGCCAGGCGGCAGCGGCGTGGGTAGCGCTCGCGCGCGGCAACAAGGACGAAGCTCTCAAGCTCGCTCGGGCCGCAGCAGATCTCGAGCAGACCGTGGATAAACATCCTGTGACTCCAGGTCCAATACTGCCGGCGCGTGAGCTGGAAGGTGACATGCTTATGGAGCTGGGAAAAGCGGCAGAGGCACTGGCTTCGTACGAGAAGACTTTGACGCGCGAGCCTCGCAGGGCGCGGGCGCTGGCGCATGCGGCTCACGCAGCGGAAGTCGCAGGCAACAAGACAGCCGCAGCGGCGCACTTCAAGGCGTTGGGAGAACTGATGTCAGGTGCTGATGCGTCACGGCCGGAGAAGAAAGCTGCGGCGAAGTACTTGAGTGGGCAGCAGTAGCGCGCCGAAGGTGGGTCGCTGATGGCACGTTGGCACTTGCAAAATGGATTCCGGCTTCCGCCGGAATGACGAGTCTGGGTCGTCATTCCGGCTAACAAACGTCACCCCGGCGAAAGCCGGGGCGGAATCCATTTTTGCCTTTCAGCGATCCGTTCCCTTCTTCATGTTGAATCGCAAGATCTTCCACGCCCAGTCACCGCTCGGATCAGCAATCAGCTGCGCGGAAATGTCGCCGGTGAGTGGAAAAACAACGTTGGTGAACTTCGAGCTGGCGATGAGTTTCTTCTTGACGGGATCGATTCCCTCGACGCGGGTGATCATGCTGGACAGGATTTTCGCCATGCCCTTAGGGTCGTCGAAATTCGCGCTCTTCAGCGATTCGGCGCCCTCGAGCATCATGATGTGCGTCCACACGATGCCGTCACTCCCTTGGCGAACCCCGAGTATCCTGGGCCTCGATAGGAACGCGATCATATCATCATTGGGCTGCTTGCCGGGCTCATCCAACCAGCTTGGGAACCATTCCACTTCCCGCACAAAGCGCCGCAGCAGTGCTCCCGACAGGTCGTGTTGCTCGACACGGTAGGCGTTTTGCGGGCCAGACCACAATGAACCGGCAACACTCGCTTCCCGATATGTTCGTTCACAATCTCCGCAACGCGCGGTATCAATCTCCTTCAGGTTAATGACTGGCCCGATCTGGCCCACTGAATCCATCAACCGGAAGCCGTGGGCATCTTCTCCTCGCAACAGGCGGCCATCGCGAAGGATGGTTCCGGAGAATCCGCCACCTCCCCCATTGTTCTGGTACTGGCGCACATGTGCATAGTCCGGTGACATGACATGTATCACACCCCCGCCGAGTACCAGAATCGAATCGCTGGCATCGACGTATATCTCGCTGACATTCGCGAATTCGCCTGGCCCGCGCCCTGCTTTGCCAAAAGTGGTCATCAATCGGCCATTCGGTCCGAATACAAGGACGGCACCACCGTTTCCAGCACCCACATAGTACCTGCCGCGACTGTCCATCGCGGGCAGATTCTCCTGTCTGATTGCCACCGTGTCGTCGGGGTGGCCCAGGAATGCAACCGATTCGGCGACAACCTCACACGCTGTGCAGGAACCCTTCAGAATTGATTCGCGGGGGTCCGTGCCGGGTACGGCATCGCCATCACCACATGC
This sequence comes from uncultured Gemmatimonadales bacterium, assembly GCA_964556695.1. Lineage (GTDB taxonomy): Bacteria > Gemmatimonadota > Gemmatimonadetes > Gemmatimonadales > Gemmatimonadaceae > CAZKXZ01. Next base: position 3,521 of record CAZKXZ010000112.1, on the reverse strand, counting down.
GAAAACGAAAAGTAGGAATGCACAGACTGCTGCAAGTCGATTCGACACAAGGGAGCCCTCTCCGAAAGGTTGGGATCTTGCTGCCGTACGACCGGTGCCTGACGACGGTTTCGCGACCGTCGTCAGCGTTGTTGCGCTACGCGGTGGCCTTGGGAGCGCCAGCCGCGCCCGCAACCTCAGGCGGAGGAGCAGCGGTCACATTTGGAAGTCCGCGACGCCAGTAGCTGACCGCAGGCTGCGATCGACGGACCAGCAGGGCATCGTAATACGCCACGATTCGGGCACGGACGGAGCTCTCCGTGTCGCCGGCTGCTACACGAAATGGAGCGTAGCGTTGACTGTCCTTCCCCGTCACGGCAAACCACCACCACTTCTCGGTGTGCGGGGCAAAAGCGGACTCAACTGAGCAGCTGAAAGTCCTGCCGTCGTCTTCGAATTCAAACTCTTTTTTCAAGTCGATCCCTTGTGAGCTGAGCCTAAATCTAACGCATTTGGACCGGTTACGTGAACAAATGAACAAATGATCAAATGATCAATTGATTAATTGATTGCGATCTTGGATCTCGATCAATTGATCACTTGCTCATTTGATCATTTGTTCATTTGATCAGTTGTCCAGTTGCTCGTCTTACCCCTTCTTGTACGTCGACTTAGTGGTCGCTGGAGCTCCGCCCTGACGAGCATTCGTCGATTCCACAATCAGTTGGCCCGACGCGTCAAGCGACAGAGCCATCGTCGTAGAGATCGCATTGCCGTTGAAGTTGATGTTCGTCGTGATGACGAGCTTGTTGGCGTCCCACTTCGCCTGCGAAACCGTCTCAATGGGGGTAGCAGCAGCACCGCCCCGTGCGCCCATAGTCCGCGAGTTCTTGCTATCTGTACCGTCGAGCTTGTAGACGCTCTTCGTTTCGCCAGCCTGGGTCGTGCTAGTGGTTGTGAGGGTCGCAGTGTCCTGCGCAATCGTGAACGTTTGGCCCAGGCCAAACATGCCGCCGCGTCCACCTCCGCGAGCGCCGCCGCCTGCTGCGGCAGCAGCCGCCGCGGAATCAGGCACCAGCGTCCACGTTCCCGCAAAGCTCGGTTTCGCCTGTGCCATCAGCTGAGTTACACCGAGCAGCAGCGAGGCCGCTCCCACCATTAATGCTATGCGTTTCATTCGGAATCTCCTCCAGGGTTGCGGCGGTTTTTCCGCCAGGGAGTATTAAACCTCCTGATAAATTAGGGTCCTTTTTGCCAGGGGGAACTGGGGAGACCGGATTGCAAGAAAACGAGCCCCGGATTGCTCCGGGGCCCGCTTGCAGCAGCACAATGAGCGTCAGCTCGGTACTACTGCACAACGTTCATCATATCAAAGATCGGCAGATACATCGCCACGACCATGCCGCCGACGACGACGCCGAGGAACACGATCATGATCGGCTCGAGCAGGCTTAACAGGTTGCTCACCGCTGCGTCCACTTCTTCGTCGTAAAAGTCAGCGATCTTGGTAAGCATCTCGTCCAGTCCACCGGTTTGCTCGCCTACTGCTATCATCGAGATAACCATGGGCGGAAAAACGTTGGAGCGCTGCAGCGGGGCGGCAATGGTATCTCCGCCTGCAATCGAGGTTCTCGCAGCCATCACCGCGTCCTGAATCACACGGTTGCCAGCTGTTTTGGCCGTGATTTCCAGCCCTTCGAGAATGCTCACGCCGGAGCTAATGAGCGTTCCGAGCGTACGCGTGAAGCGCGAAACTGCCGACTTGCGCAGCACGTCGCCAAGCACCGGGAACGAGAGCATGGCCTTGTCTATGTTCAGCCTGCCACCGGAAGTCGCGTAGTAGCGCTTGAGGAGGACCGTACCTCCACCTGCACCAAGCAGAATTGCCCACCAGAAACTACGCAGAAAGTTCGACATTTCGACAACAATGCGCGTCGGCAATGGCAGGGACATGTCGACCGCGGCGAACATTTCGGCGAAGGTCGGAATAACAAACATGAGCAGAACTGTAATCGCCGCGGCGGCGACACCCATAATCACGCCAGGGTAGATCATTGCGCCCTTCACCTTTCTCACGAGAGCATCGTTCTTCTCGAGAAAGACGGCAAGGCGGAGAAGGATGGTGTCCAGGATACCGCCGGCCTCGCCAGCCGCTACCATGTTGACGTAGAGATCCGTGAATGCGTTCTTGTGCTTCGACAGCGCGTCGGCCACGGTATGGCCGGACTCCACGTCGAAAACCACCGCACGGGTCACTTCCTGCAGAGCCTTGTTCTCGCTCTGGCGCGCCAGAATATCGAGAGCCTGCACGAGCGGAAGTCCGGCATTGATCATCGTCGAGAACTGGCGGGTGAAGATGACGGTGTCGCGCATGCTGATCGCCCCACCCTTCTTTCTCCTCGAACCCTTCGCCTCGTCGATTTTTACAATGCTGAGCCGCTGACGCTTGAGCTGTGCAACGACATCATCGCGCGTTGCCGCTTCGACTGTCGCACTCCTCATCTCGCCGCGCGGATCGCGCGCGGTATATGTAAAGCTTGCCATTCTCTGTCTCCTGAGTCGTTGCTATCTCTTCCCTGCTCCGGGCGCCACAGCCCGCGCGCCTGGCGACCCGTTACCCGACAAATCATCAGGTACCGCCTGTCCAATCATGCGCATGAACTCGTTGTGGTCTCCCGATACGCGCAGGCATTCGTCCAGCGTCACCTCGCGCGCCATGTACAACTGGTACAGCGAGTCGTTGAGCGTCTGCATGCCGTACTTTTTACCGCCCTGCATGTGCGAGTAGATCTGATGCGCTTTGTCATCGCGAATGAGCGCCCGCATGGCGGGTGTCATCACAAGGATTTCTGCAGCCATTACCCGTCCTCGCCCTTTCGCCTTCTGCAGCAGCGTTTGTGTGACAATTCCTTCCAGCACGAACGCCAGTTGCGCGCGCACCTGCGACTGATGGTTGGACGGGAATACGTCGATGATTCTGTTGATTGTCTCGGCCGCGGAATTGGTGTGCAACGTGGCGAATGCCAGGTGACCTGTTTCCGCAATGGTCAGTGCAGCCTGAATCGTTTCGAGGTCGCGCATTTCGCCGATCAGAATGACATCGGGATCCTCGCGCAACGCATATTTGAGGGCGTTCTGAAAAGACTTCGTGTCCGACCCGACTTCGCGCTGGTTGACAATGCAGCTCTGATGCCGGTGCATGAACTCGATGGGGTCTTCGACGGTGATAATGTGTCCCTTGCGTTCGCGATTGACCTTGTCGATCATCGCCGCGAGTGTCGTCGACTTTCCCGAGCCGGTAGGTCCGGTTACGAGAACGAGCCCGCGTGGCTTTTCCGCCATTTTGGCAATTGCCGGCGGCAGGCCCAGATCAGAAAATGAGCGGATTGCGAACGGGATTTGACGCACCACCATGGAAACGCAATTACTCATACTCACTTCGACAGCGCCTCTACCAGCGGCTCTTCGACATTCCCGCAGGGCAAATCGACGCCAAGGAGCTGCGCGACGGTCAAGGCGAGTGCGGCAGGGCTGACGTTGCG
>CAZKXZ010000111.1:0-7924 GCA_964556695.1 uncultured Gemmatimonadales bacterium | reverse complement strand
GGTGGATGAGTACACAGTGACTCCACGGTTGCCACGAGCTCGCCGATGCGTCCTGACGCCACGCCAGCACCCAGCTCGCACTTCAGCGATTCCCGGAGCAGCCCAAGCGTGTCCGCCACACCGGTCAACGCTTGCGGCCCGATCAGCGGACGCTCCAACACATCGTGATAGCCCTGCACTGACCCCCACAGGCTCGCCAGCAAGTTCCCGCTATCGACGGTGGACACGTAGCGTGGAAAGAGCGGCTCAAGAGTCCCGGTGTCGTACCAGTTGAGGATATGGCCCTCGACGCGCTCGAGCTTGTGCAGAGTCTCGAGCGTTCCCAGGCCACGCTCGACGAGATCGTCGAGCGTGGCATAGCCGAGATCATTTGCGGTCAGACTGGAGAGCAGCCAGAGTCCGATGTTGGTCGGGGAGGTACGCCGGGCGACCTCGACTTGCAACGCGTCTTGGTAGTTGTCCGGTGGCAGCCAATTCGATTGCGGTCCAACGAAATCATCGAAATAGCGCCACGTCTGACGAGCGAGCAACCGTAACATCAGTCGATCGTCAGCTGGCAGGGATGTGGCGGGCCGGCGCTCCGAGCGTGAATCCAGCCATGCGACGATGGCGGGAGAGGCGGCCCACAGGACCAAGACGGGGGCCGCCGCCCACACGGCGACTGGCTGAATGCGTGCGATCGCGACCAGCACGAGACCGGAACAGAAGCTGATGGCACCCATCCGCCAGACCAACCCGCGTTCTCGCTCCGCGGCGCTGCGCTGGGCCATCTGGGACGGCTGCCACTCGAGGAGCAGGCGGTGAGAGATCAGACGCCGAAATCCGACGCGCGCAATCGCGTCTATTCCCAGCGCCGCCTGGTGGGGCAGGAGGGCGGCGGAAAGTCCGGCTCGCATCCAGGCGGGAGCCAGCTCACGCCACTCGCGCCACCCCCTCCAGACAGCGATCGCCGCTGTTGGCTGCGCTGAGAGCCGGGTGATGAGTTGCAGCACTGATGAGACGAGCAGCACCAGGCCGACAAACCCGGTCCAGACCAGGGCTGCGCCCGGCAGGAAGATCCAGCCGGTCACGAGGACAGTGACGGACGCGATCGGCACCAGGCTGCGACGCAGGTTGTCCAGGATCTTCCAGCGATTGATCGCGCTGAGCGGGTTCGACACCCAGCCCTCGGGACTCGGTATGCGTGGCGTGCACCAGGCGGCAATCTGCCAGTCGCCGCGGATCCAACGATGTTGCCGGCGAATGTACGCCAGATAGCTACTAGGGAAGAAATCGAACAGCTCGATGTCGGTCGCAAGACCGACGCGCACGTGGGCGCCTTCGAGTAGGTCGTGGCTCAGGACTGATGCTTCCGGGAAGCGGTTGCTCAGAACACGGTGGAGCATCTGCACGTCGTAGATGCCCTTGCCGTGGTAGCTGCCTTCGCCGGTCAGATCCTGATAGACATCGGAGACAGCCTGCGTGTACGGATCGGTGCCAACGGGATCGGTGAAAACGCGCGAGAAGCGGGTTGCCGTCGCGCTCGGCAGACTCGTACTGACGCGAGGCTGAATGATGGTGTACCCGCCGTCGACTGTCCTCCCGTCCGGGGCAAGCCGTGGCCGATTGAGTGGGTGAGCGAGTGTCGCGATCATGCGCTGGGCAGCGTCACGGGGCAGTTGCGTGTCAGCATCCAGCGTGATGACAAACCGAACACCGTTCAGCCGGGCGCGGTCCCCCACGTGCTGGAGCGTGGCCGCCTGCAGGCCGGCGCTTATTCCTGCCGCGGCAACGTTGTCGCCGGCCAGCAGACGGTTGAGTTCCTCCAGCTTGCCACGCTTCCGCTCCCAGCCCATCCAGACCTGCTCACTCTCGCTCCAGCGGCGCCGGCGATAGAAGAGTGAGAAAGGGGATCCTTCGTAGCGGCGATTGAGCTCTTCTGCGCCCTCCATCGCTGCCGCGAGGAGGGCATCGTCCTCCGGCATCTCTGGCCTGGATGCGTCTGGTAAATCGGCGAGCAGGGCAAAGCGGAGGTTCGGATCTTGATTCGCCAGGAAGCGGATCTCCAACAGCTCCAAGGCCTGGCGGACCGAGTCCGGCGATACCAGGAGTTCTGGCACGACCACGAGCGTCCGCCACTCATCCGGGATTCCGTCGTTGAATGACAGCTTGGGAAGCGCTTGGGGAGGTATCACCGTGGTCACGAGGTAGCTGACGATTTGCACGGCCAACTCGCTCGCCGGTAACAGCGCCAATCCAGCGATGACGATGAACGCCGCGAGTCCGGCGCCCGTCGCGTTCGCGATCCCTGCAAGCGCAAGCAGACCAGCAAGGATTCCCAGCGTTAGTGCGCTGATAGTGCCAAGGAACAGGGGGGTCGGATGTCGCAGCACCCAATGCCGCAGACGTTGGCGGAGTGGAGGACGATAGTGTGCCTGCGCTTCCATCTCGACGCGACCCGCATCAATCAGGAAAAACCCAATGTGGCCTTTGCGCTCATCAGGGTGCGCCAAGCGCGCCGCCTCGACGGCAGCCTGAGCGACTATATGCTCAGAGGTCTTCGATCCACGCGCGATCTCTTCGACAGCGTGGCGATAGCGATCGCGCGTGGCAAAGTCCATCGTGACGTAGACGCCTGCCGGGTCATTTTGCAGCACGCGATCGACCAAACTGACTCGTTCGAAGATGCCGCGCCAATCAAGGTTGGAGAGTTGGCGTAGGCTGCCAATTGCATTCGCGAGAGTAACTTGATCGGTGGCCTGCTCGCGCTGCTCATGCTGGATCACGTCCGAGATAGGCGCGCCCCGCTTGTCCTCCAACCAGGCTCGTATTGAGTCCAGCGCGAGCGGTTCTCCCTGTAATTGGCTAACGAGCCGGTCGACAACATAGGGTGACGGATTCGGCTGCTCGCGCGCGAGTTCGGCGAGTGCAAATAACAGGTGATCTGGAGCGCGCCGCGCCGCGCTCAAGAGTCGGCTGGCCCATAAGTCAGCTCGCTCGTGCTCGTGCTGCCGCTGGTCAGTATCAAGCGCCCGGTAGCTCAGCATCTCGATCAGCGCAACCCGCAGCATGAGCGGCATTGCCCAGAGTTCAGCAATCGTCAGCGGAGAAATCTCCTGATACGCAAGGAGGAAGTCGACGATATCTTGCTCGTACACCTCGGCGTCGGTTATGCCAACGAACTCCGAGGCGAGCACGTACACGCGTGGCTCGCCGACAACGGAACCGCTGTCCAGTACCGGTAGCGCATCGTAGAGGCGTTTGGAGAAATTGTGTTGCACGTCGCCGATGTGTCGCCGGATGAGATAAGCGTTGTCGAGCAGCCACTCGGCGGCTAGAGAGACGCTCTGTTCCCGCTGCGCGACCTCGGCTAAATCCGAGATGATCGCGCCGATCGTGCGATCGGTCGTGCGGACGCGATCCCATAATGGATGTGTCTGCCAAGAACGCCGAGTGGTCTGCTGCCTGGCAGCCAGTTTCGCCGCGTGCCGCTTGATCTGTTCGGTGGCGAAGCGCTCCCGCCGTAGCACATTAGGCGTTGGCTTCGGACCTGCATAAGGTGCATGAATGACAAAGGTAGCTGGTTGCCCGTGCTCCTCACGCCGCAACAGATCGACTACCGCTCCTGCCCGATCAGACGACGCGTAGACGAGAACGAGGGATTCGCCCGGCATGACCCAGTTCTGGTAGCTCGTAAGCAGGCGTTGCTCCACGCCGACGTCAAGCCTGCGTACAACAAGCCAACCTGCGGCGATTCCTGTGATGACGAGCAGGGCGCCGACGATCCCCTGGGCGGCGTAACTGTGTGATGACCCAAACGGCAGCAACGCGTAGGCTGCCAGAAATCCGAGCGCCACAGCGACACTGACGAGTGCTCCGCGGCGACGAGAGGTCTGGTTGCCAATGACACTGACGTCTCCCGTCTCGGAACACCGAATTACAGCTGACCGGCGCAGCCCATGTCGTCTGAGCTCCCGAAGCGCCCGGGGTCCGCCCGCTCCATCGGAGAAAAACGCCAATACGACTGACCAGGTAGGTTTTCTGCTATCTGATCTCAATTGCGGACCGTTCCGAACGAATGGGAGACCGCGCACGTGACCTGCCCACATGGTTTGAGCCAAGGATTATGAGAGTCCTCCGGGGGTGGTCTGAACCCCAAAAGCAGGTCCACCTCGAGTGCGAGAATGCACGGATTTGGTCCCCACCCATTTTCTGGTCCACTCGTAAGATTCGTCCGCGACCCCGTGACATGCCCCCACTGGACCTCCATCCTAACCTTCCCGAGGGGCCAGTTTTCGGGGGCACGTCATTAAGTAACAGCCGTGACTGATGAAAGATAGAGCAATGACAGTAAGTCCTTTCGCGGGGAAGCCCGCGCAGCCCGCGATGCTGGTCAACGTACCCGAGCTCGTGACGGCCTTCTATACCGAGGTGCCTGACCCTTCGATGCCTGAGCAGTGGGTCGCGTTTGGCACCTCGGGGCATCGTGGTTCCGCGCTCGAACGGACGTTCAACGAATGGCATGTCCTCGCCATTAGTCAAGCGATTTGCCAGTATCGCAAGAAGCGGAGCATCGATGGACCGCTGTTCCTCGGCATTGACACGCACGCACTGTCGGTACCGGATCGTGCCGGTGCGCTTACACTCCCACCCTCGCGGTTTCTCACGCTGTACTCATGTACAACCGCGGCCGCGCAGTGGGACTGGCGGATGGACTTGTCATAACGCCTTCGCACAACCCGCCCCATGGAGGGCCGGCCGATCTTGCAGTCACCGGCTGGATCGAAACCAAGGCCAACGAGTTTCTCGGAAGCGGCCTCAAGCGCGTGACAAGAATCCCTTACGAGAAGGCCCTCCACGCTTCCACAACGCACCGGCACGACTATCTCAACACTTTCGTGAACGATCTCGGCAATGTGATCGATATGGACGCGATTCGTGGCGCCAAGATCAGCATGGGCGCGGATCCGCTCGATGGCGCAGGCGTCCACTACTGGGCCGAGATCCCGAGGAGATGTACCGCGAGCTTACGCGCGAATGCGGCGAGCCTGCCTATGACCGGGTTGAGACTCCCGCCACCCCAGCGCAAAAAGAGATGCTGTCACGGCTCTCGCCACAGCAGGTGCGACGCACGGACTTGGCCAGTGAAAGAATCCAAAGCATACTCAGCCACGCGCCCGGCAATGGCGCTCCCATTGCCGGGTTGAAGGTGATGGCGGAGAGCGGCTGGTTTGCTGCGCGTCCATCAGGCACTGAGAACATTTACAAGATTTATGCGGAGCGCTTTCGCGGCGAGGACCATCTACGCGGCATGGTGGATGAGGCGCAAGCAATCGTCAACGACGCCCTTGCGGCGGTGACGCCGCGGGACGCTGGCTCGCGAGAACGCGTTGGATGTCGCGCTGCTACCAAACGCTATTGCCGCCGTTGCAATTGAGTTTATCCTGGAGTCGGCAGACCAGATGACACTATGAGCGGGAGGAAACTAACCGCCGATGCCGAGCTAGCAAAGCTTCAGCTCGAATCATTCAGCTACTTTCTGCACGAGACGAATCCAGCCAACGGACTGGTGATCGACAAGACCGCAGCGGGGTGGCCTGCCAGTATTGCCGCCACCGGCCTCGCATTGGGGGCTTACCCGGTGGGCGTCGAGCGCGGATTTATGTCGCATACCGCCGCGGTGGAACGAACGCTGGCGACACTGCGTTTTTTCTGGAACAGTCCGCAAGGTCCCGAGCCTGACGCCACCGGCTACCAAGGTTTCTATTATCATTTTCTTGACATGCAGACCGGACGGCGTGTCTGGCAATGTGAATTGTCAACGGTAGACAGCGCTTTCCTACTGGCGGGCGCGTTGACGGCAGGGATTTACTTTGACGCAGATACGGTCGACGAGCATGAAATTCGCGTCCTCGCCGACGCGCTTTATCGCCGTGCCGATTGGCAATGGGCGCAGAACCACGGCGCAACGGTTACGCACGGTTGGAAGCCAGAAAGCGGATTTCTTAACTACCGGTGGGAAGGCTACGATGAGGCGCTACTGCTGTACGTGCTGGGGCTAGGGTCACCGACGCATCCGCTGCCCGAGAGCAGCTACGCAGCGTGGGCGTCCACGTATCAGTGGGCACACTGGTACGGACAGGAATATCTTTACGCGGGGCCATTGTTTACGCATCAGCTCTCGCATGTCTGGATCGACTTTCGCGGCATTCAGGACACCTTCATGCGCGATAAAGGCATCGACTATTTCGAGAACAGTCGGCGCGCGACGTATGTGCAACAACAGTACGCGATCGACAACCCGCTCAAGTTCAAGCACTATGCCAGCAATTGCTGGGGACTTACCGCGAGCGAGGGCCCCGGTCCAGACACCATCACAATAGACGGCATCGAGCGCCAATTCTTCGATTACGTGGGGCGCGGCGTGCCGTATGGACCCGACGACGGTACCCTCGCGCCGTGGGCATTGGTGGCGTCGCTGCCATTCGCGCCCGAAATCGTGTTGCCCGCGCTCGACAATTGTATACACCAGGCTAAGTTGACCGAATTCAACTCCTACGGCTTCAAAGCATCTTTCAACCCCTCCCACCCGGGAAACTCCGGCAATCCTTATGGTTGGTGGGTCTCACCGTGGCATTACGGGCTTAATCAAGGGCCGATTATTTTGATGATCGAAAATTATCGTACGGGGTTATTGTGGCGACTGATGCGACAGTGCCCATACATCGCCACAGGCTTGCGGCTGGCGGGATTTGCGAACGGCTGGCTATGAGGAGACTGCGAAACGATGTCTGATCTGCTGATGCGCGGTCGTGTGCTTCGAATGTTGGCTGCGGGCCTGTGGCCGCTACTTCAACGGCTATCCGTGGCTGATTCATCGGCTCACGTTTCGCCGCACCAACCGCGAGAACCGGCCCGTACGCGGCTACAACGAAGAAGGCAGATTTCCCAGCAAGCTGCTCTCGGCCATGCGCTACCGGTTCGGCGGCCATCTGGAGAAACCTGCGAAATGAGGAGCAACTCATGAACATTCCTCACTCCGACGCGCTTGTCTTCTTCGGGGCCACCGGTGACCTCATCTACAAGAAGATTTTTCCCGCTCTCTATGCGATGGAACGGCGGGGGCATCTCCAGGTGCCCGTTATCGGGGTCGCGAGGTCTGACTGGACGATCGAGCAGTTTCGGGCGCGCGCCCGCGAGAGCGTCGAGAAGAACGGCGGCTTCGACGGGGCGGTCTTCGCGAAGTTGCAGGAACGGCTCCGCTACATCAGCGGCGCATTAGCGGCGGCCTGGGTTTTCAAGAAGAACAAGGTGCCTTTAGCTGGAGGCGCAGATATGTCAGCACCGGCTCTTGCTCTGGGTTATGGTATCGAACGAATAGGTTGCTTTCTCGCCGGTGATGCAACGTGGGGCAAGGTTTCAGACGTAGCTTGGGCAATGGCGTTTTCCAATGCAATGGCTGGATGGGCCAATCCGCTGACCGGTGTGCCATACCCGCCCGGGGTACGGGTACACCCGACGCAGATCTATGAGCTTGTCCAGTCACTCGTCGTTTTCGTTTTACTGTGGAGTCTCAGAAAAAGACATTTTCCTCCTGGAACGATCTTTTATCTCTATTTAGTTCTCGCAGGATCAATGCGGTTTATTGTCGAGTTCTGGCGTGTCAATCCGGTCATCGGTTTTGGTTTGACAGAGTACCAGTGGATCAGTCTCGCGTTGATAATTGTCGGAACAGGTCTGCTTTGTCATCAGTGGAAACCGGAGCAGATCAAACAGAGCATCAAAAGAACTTAATGAGGAGGAAAAAACATGGGAAAAGATCCTGTCTGTGGGATGGATGTATAAGAACAAAAAACAGCGGACACGAGTCAATACCAAGGCCGGTAGTACTTCTTCTGCTCGAAGAGTTGCAAGGAAAAGTTTGATCGCAATCCGGACCAATATG
>CAZKXZ010000110.1:0-8001 GCA_964556695.1 uncultured Gemmatimonadales bacterium | reverse complement strand
CCTTCTGCTTCTGCAGAATGGACATCGTGACTTCGGCGAGGTAGTCGAGCATCAGATAATCGACCTGACCGCCTTCAACCTGACGTCGAGGCGCCTCGAGCCAGTCGCCCCAGAACCCCTGGCCCGCGGCAACGCGAACCACACGCGTCATGGCTGCGCACCAGGTATGGGCGGCAACACAAACGGACCAATGTGCGGACCTTCGTTCTGCAGCGATGTGCGCAGCGCCATCGAAATCACCGCGCGGGTCTCCTCGGGATAAACAATCGTGTCGATGTAGCCTCGCGCTGCGGCGAAGCGCGCATCGAGCTGCTGTTCAAAATCCTGACGCATAGCCTCGACTGCGAGTGCTGTATCAGCATCCGGTTCACGGTTCTGAGCACGGGCGGCTTCGAGCTGCGGTCCGTGGACCGCCTGCACAGCGGACTCTCCTTCCATCACACCCATTCTTCCGGTGGGCCAGCTGAAAATAAAGTCGGGATCAAATCCCTGCCCCGCCATTGCATAGTAACCAGCGCCCGACGCGTGGTTGAGCGTCAGCACAATCTTTGGAACCACAGCAGTCGCCATTGCTTCCACAAACCTCGCACCGGCCCGGATGATGCCTTCGCTCTCGGCTTCTGAGCCAACCATGAATCCAGAAACGTCCTGAACGAACAAGAGAGGAATGCGCAGGCGGTCGCAGCGATCAATAAAGTATGCGACTTTCTCCGCGCTTTCCGGGTAGATGATACCGCCGAAGCGCGGCCGCTCACCTGCCCTCGCTTTGAGAAGTCCTCTCTGGTTGGCGATGATACCTATCGACATGCCGTCGAGGCGAGCATCCGCGCATATCATTTCGCGCGCCAGATCGGCCTGAAACTCCTCCAGATCGCCGCCATCCACGATCGCGCGGAGCAGCGACATCATGTCGTACGACATGCGATGATCCGCGGGCAGTGTATCGTACAACGCGTCCGAAAACTCTTCTTCTTCAACAAACGATTCGGGGAGCGCGCGCGCCGTGCCCGCTGGGAGCCGCTCGATCATCTCACGAATCTTCGCAATACACTCGGCGTCGTCGTTTACAGCGTAGTGCGCCACACCGCTGACCGACGTGTGCATGCTCGCACCGCCAAGCGATTCTGAATCGATCACCTGGCCTGTTGCACCCTTCACGAGGTTGGGCCCGCCAAGTCCCATGAAGGACGTGCCCTTCACCATCAGGATCACATCGGACAACGCGGGCAGATAAGCGCCGCCGGCAATGCATGGTCCCATGACGGCCGAGATCTGCGGCACTCTCAGGTAGCGCCGCATTACGGAGTTGTAGAAAAAGATCCGGCTCGCGCCATACTGTCCCGGGAACACGCCACCTTGAAAGGGCAGATTCACGCCAGCGGAATCCACGAGGTAGATGATCGGAACGCGACAGCGCATTGCAATTTCCTGCGCGCGCAGGATTTTGCGGATTGTTTCGGGCCACCACGATCCGGCTTTCACTGTTGCGTCATTTGCCACTACGACTACGTGCCTGCCGAACACCTTACCGAGTCCGGTTACAACTCCAACACCTGGTGCCTGGCCATCGTACTGGTCGTAGGCAACGAGCAGTCCGGTTTCGAGAAATCGTGAATGCTTGTCAAAGAGAAGATGCAGGCGCTCGCGCGCGGTGAGTTTGCCCTGGGAGTGTTGTCGTTCGATTTTTTCGGCGCCGCCTCCCTTGCGCAGGCGGGTCTCGAGCTCGCGCACTCCAGCGGCCAGCTCACGCAGGCGCGTTGTCACGCCCGCTGGTGCTCCCTCTCGTGGAACCAGTTGCGGATGTACTCAATGAGTTCCGCGGTGGTAGTGCCAGGACCGAACAGCTTTCCGATACCGCGCGCTTCGAGTGCTTCCATGTCTTCGCGCGGAATTATTCCGCCGCCGGTGATCAGGATGTCGTCGCGTCCCTGTTCCAGCAGCAGTTCCTGAACTCGCGGGAAGAGTGTCATGTGAGCGCCGCTGAGTATTGAAAGTCCAACGACATCGACATCCTCCTGCACAGCGGCGGAAGCGATCATCGCGGGAGTCTGATGCAGCCCGGTGTAGATCACTTCCATTCCGGCATCACGCAGCGCCGCGGCCACGACCTTGGCACCGCGGTCATGACCATCAAGCCCGGGCTTGGCGACGAGGATTCGTATGGGTCGTTGCATAGTTTAATTTACTAGTGTTGGCCTAAGTGCCACAACCACTTAATGTTGCACTTTGCTCGTTACCGTCCAATATCCTTGCGGGCGACGAGGAGCATCGTGCTGGAACCGCGCGAAAGAGCGCGATTCCTATCGCCATCCATTGCATTCTCAACTATGAGCCCGTGCGACGCAAATATCTCGGCGAGTCGCGTAGGAGTATACAGTCGTATGCGGTGCTCGCGCTCGACTGATTCGCGAGTGGAATTCCAGGTGGTTCGAACGGTGAGCACCCCGGAGAGCGAATCAAACGATCGCTCCTGTGCGATCAGGGTACCGTCCGGCGACTTCCACCAATCTCGCTCTGCAAATCGGGACGCCATGACATCGCGGTTGCCACCGTGCCAGACCAGGATTCCGCCAGGACGCAATACGCGGCTGAACTCCGCCACCACCTGAATATCATCGGACGGCTCCATAAAAAACCCGAACGATGAAAAGAGATTGACCACCGCATCAAAGCGGCCACTCCATCGTAGCGGAAGGTCGCGCATGTCGGCGCGCGCATAGGTAAGGTTCTTTGCTGCGGCCTCTTTCCGCGCCAGTGCCAGCAGGTGGAGAGACAGGTCGGCCCCGGATACTTCCAGCCCCGCCTCGGCAAACAAAGGCGCGTGCCGTCCCTGTCCGCAGGGACAGTCGAGCAATCGCGCGCCCACGGGTAGCGACATCAAGTCGAGCAGGCGCCCGACGAACTTGCGCTCCTCGGTCGGATCAAAGAGCGGCGCGTGCTCCCGCAAATACAGAGCGTCGAAATACGACGCCCACCACTCCCCTTTCTGTTTCAGAAAAAGATTGGCTCGCGATACGCTCCGAACTTCTCTTCCATTGCCGCGCGAATCTCGAACAATGTGCAATAGGCACGAGCGCAGTCGAGTATGAATGGGACAAGGTTTACCGAAGTCCCAGCTGCGTCACGCAGCGCGGCGAGGCGACTCTCGACCAGAGCGTTGTCCCGCTCAGCGCGCATTTTGGCCATTCGCTGACGCTGTTCACGTTCCGCGCGTTCACCCACTCTCAGAATTGGAATTGTGAGCGCCGGCTCGTCCGTGACGAACTCGTTTACACCAACAACAAGGCGACGGCGCTGCTCAACTTCCCACTGCTGCCTCGCTGCTGCCTCTGCGATCTTGCGCTGGAACCAGCCAACCTCGAGCCCCTTCACCACACCGCCAATGCGCTCAATCTCCTCAAACAGCAATTCGGCCTCGCGCTCCATCTTGTCTGTGAGCGCTTCGACATAATATGAGCCGCCCAGTGGATCAGACACGTTGGGAACGCCGGATTCAAAAGCGAGAATCTGCTGTGTGCGCAGCGCAACCTGCACCGCTTCCTCGGACGGCAGCGCCAGTGTTTCATCCATCGAATTCGTGTGCAACGACTGGGTTCCGCCGAGGACCGCCGCCATTCCCTGGTACGCAACGCGCACAATGTTGTTCATTGGTTGCTGCGCGGTGAGTGTGACACCAGCCGTTTGCGAGTGAAAGCGGCATGTCCATGAGCGCGGATCCCTGGCGCCGTAGCGCTCGCGCATGTGCCGTGCCCAGATGCGGCGCGCGGCGCGCAGCTTGGCGATTTCCTCGAAGAAATCGTTGTGAATATCCCAGAAGAATGAAAGTCGCGGTGCGAAGTCGTCGACCTTGAGTCCGCGAGCGAGCCCGCGTTCCACATAGGTGAATCCGTCCGCCAGAGTGAAGGCAAGTTCCTGAACCGCGGTGGCACCGGCCTCACGGATATGATATCCCGAGATTGAAATAGTATTCCATTGCGGTGTGTGCTTTGCTGCCCACTCGAACCCATCAATTATCAGTCGTAGCGCTGGCTCGATGGGATACACCCATGCATGCTGCGCCATGTACTCCTTGAGAATGTCGTTCTGCACGGTGCCGCGCAGCTGCGCCGGAGCGACGCCTTGTTTCTCGGCGGCTGCGACATAGAAGCAGAACAGAATGATGGCGGGCCCGTTGATGGTCATCGATGTCGAGACCTGATCCAGCGGGATGCCATCGAAGAGCGTCTCCATGTCGGCGAGGCTCGAAATCGCAACACCGCATTTGCCTACTTCGCCTTCGGAGCGTGGGTGATCGGAGTCGTATCCCATCAGGGTGGGAAAGTCGAACGCAACGGATAGGCCGGTTTGTCCGTGCGACAGCAGGAACTTGTAACGCTCATTTGTGTCGGCTGCGCTCCCGAATCCGGCAAACTGCCGCATGGTCCAGAGGCGCCCTCTGTATCCCGTCGGATGAATTCCGCGCGTATACGGATACGCCCCGGGAAGTCCGAGTTGAGCGGGGTCGCTCCCCACGAGGTCGAGCGCGGTGTAGAGTGGTTCGACCTCGCGGCTGGAGTTGGCGAAGAGAATTGCTCGCTTCTCGCCGGCGTCATAGCGCGCGCGCCAATCCTGGAGCTCAATGCGCAAACGCTCCAGCTCTTCCGCCTGCTCTTTGACCGTGTTAGTCAGATCCTGAATGGAGGTCATGAATTCCTCAAGGTAGTGCTGGTGCTGGTGCTAGTGCTAGTGCTAGTGCTGGCCCCATCCTGTCCGGATACGATCTGCGCGCTCCTCCGGAGAAGTTCATCCGCGGTGTCGAACGGATTCACTGCACCTGATTGTATGGCATCGAGGCGCCCGTCGATGAATTCGTTTACTGTCGCATCGCTCCACAAGCGGCGGCGAATTCGGTCCTCCACGATCTCAATTACCCGCTGGCGCAAGCGCGCTCTGCGCCGCACACGCAGCTCGCCCGTGCGCTCCAGCAGCTGCCAGTGGCGTTCCAGAGCCTCGATCATTTCTGCAATGCCTTCCTGCTTGAGAGCGACAGTTTTGAGAACCGGCGGAGTCCAATGATCCGTTTGCGCAGCGGCCGCGGCGCGCGCCACCTTCGCAGGATTCATCGTCTTGAGCGAGACGCCATGATGCGCCGGCACGTCACGCATCGTTTCTCCCATTCTGAGGCCCAGCATCAATTCCAGTTCTGTGCGAAGGCGATCGGCACCAGGGCGGTCGGATTTGTTGATCACGAAAACATCCGCGATTTCCATCACGCCTGCCTTGAGCGTTTGAATCGAATCACCTGATTCGGGAACGAGAACAACCACTGAGGAATCGGCAGTGCGCGCAATGTCCAGTTCACTCTGGCCGACTCCAACGGTCTCGATGACAATGCGCTCGATCCCGAACGCGTCGAATACATCGGCAACCTCGCGAGTCGCGACCGCAAGCCCGCCCAGCGAGCCCCGCGTGGCCATGGATCGGATGAAAACCTTGGGATCGAGCGCCACGGACTCCATTCTGATGCGGTCGCCAAGCAATGCACCGCCGGTAAACGGAGATGTTGGGTCAACTGCAATGACACCTACAGTCAGATCCTGTTCGCGGTAGCGCTGCACCACGAGGTTGGCCAGTGAACTTTTCCCGGCGCCTGGCGGTCCGGTAATTCCAATTCGGCGTGCCCGTCCCAGACGACTATGCAACTGCGCGAGGATATCGTCGAATCCGGGGCGGTGGTTTTCGACGATGCTGACAACGCGCGCAAGTGCAGCTTTGCTCCCACGATCGAAATCGGAGAGCAGGTGCGTGTGTTCCAGCTCAGTGCCTGGCATGCGCTGCTACCCCCGGTGCAGGCTCGTCAAACTCGTCCCGAATTTCGCCCACTATCTCCTCGATGAGATCCTCGAGCGTAACGATCCCTGTTGTGTGGCCGGCTCCATCGGTAACTACACAAATATGCGATTGCTGCCGCAGCATCCGCTGCAGCAGATCGCCGCAACGCTCTGATTGTTCAGCGGTAACAGCGGGACGCAGCGGGGGAAGATCGTGCGGGCCGGCTTTGAGCACATCCAGCACATGAATGATACCGATGATGACGTCGAGGTCCCCGCTGTAGATGGGAACGCGACTGTACCCTGATGCCGCGATGCGATCGGCAATCTCATGCACCGGCAGATTCGCCGGTACCGCAAACACCTCGTCTCTCCTTATCATGACATCACTCACGCGCCTGTCGCGCAGCTCCATCACACCGGCTACAAGCTTCATATCCTCCCTGTCGCCAATCCCCTCGCGCAGTCCTTCTTCGATCAGTTCTTCCACTGCTTCGCGCTCGCCATCATCGGTAGCCTGCGCGGCCGCTTCAGCCGCAAACTCCGCCCTGGACAGCGGAGGCTGCACCAACATCGAGGCACGGATCAACGGCGCGACGAGCGGAGCAAGGGCGCGAATTACACTGGTGTCCGAAGAACGGGCGAGACTGCCGCCAAGCGCGTTTACAGTCGCGTAGATCGCGGCGACAAAGAATATCGCGCTCACGAGAATTGCGGCTCCGTACTGAGCCAGAGCACCCGCCGCGAGCAACAGCCCACCGCTCAGCGCAATGGCATTCTCCCAGGCAAAAAGTGCCGCCCGGAAATACTCGGGATGCTCCAAATGCGTGCTGGCGGCGAGGGAGCCGGGGGCACCGTCGTCGACCAAATGCCGCAGCTGGATTCGGCCGCAACTGCGGATGACCTCGTGAGCGGCGCGAATGATGGTCGCAGCTAGAAGCAAAATGAGACCAAGCGCGATTGTCACTGCTTGTGCACCGCGGTGTTCAGCCGTTCGATATATATGCGATCCGGCGCGTGCCGCTTGAGTCTCTCAACAACAACGCGGAGATTGCCCCACCTCAGTTCTTCTCCCACTCGCGGCAAACGTCCCACCCTTTCGAAAATCAGCCCGCCCACTGTGGTCGCCTGGCCGTGTTCGAGATTTTCGCCGAGCACTTCCTCCAGTTCGTCGATGGTCGTTCGCCCAGCGACCCAGAACCGCACGCCGTCTTCTGAACGAACCAACGGCTCTTCCACGTCGTGCTCGTCGCGAATCTCGCCGACAAGTTCTTCGAGTACGTCTTCTATCGTCAGGATGCCCGCGGTGCCTCCATACTCATCCACGACGATCGCCATGTGAGTTCTGGAATTTCGGAACTCGCGCAATTGGTCGGCCACAGGTTTCGTCGCCGGGACGAAGGATGCGGGGCGCACCAGCTTTTCCCAGCCGCCTGACGGCGCTGACTCGGACAACGCGAATGGGAGGAGGTCCTTGGCGACGAGTACACCGGTCACATCGTCGAGGCTCTCGCGAAACGCAGGCAATCTTGAATGCTCCGAGCTACGGACTCGGTCCAGCACCTCTGACCACGGCGTTCCCGTCTCAATGCCAACGACGGCGATGCGCGGAACCATTACATCATGAACCGTCGTGCGTGGCAGCGATATTGCGCCTCTCAACAGTTTCTCTTCGTCTTCGGACATCTCCGCTTCGGCCGACAGGACTCTGCTGAACTGCTCAGACGCATCGCGACTGCTGCTTCCCTCGTTGCCGACCCGCGCGTAGGAAGCGAGTCGCGCTCCCATGCGGCCCACGACGCGCACGAGGGAGCTCAGATGCAACAGGGCCTTTAATGGGAGGCGCCGTGCGTGGTCAGCGCTACCCGCATACTTGCGCACTGCCCCCAGCTCCGCCCCAAGAAGGGACACGGTGGCAACCGCACAGAGCACCACGGCCACTGCGAGGAAACCCACCTGCACGCGTAATACGTCGGCAAGGGCTGCTGCAAGCGCGCCGCCGGCGACAACGGCGGTCGCAGAACCCGCAAATCGCAGAACTTCATGCTGCACCGATCCGTGTACATGGCCCGGTCCCGTGGCGCCCTCGGGCGTTGGGCCGTGCTGTGCATCCTCGGCAGGAAGTGATCCTTCGAGTCGTGCGAGAATGAGGAGCCCCGCGCCCGCAATAAGCGCGATCGTGAGCGCTATC
>CAZKXZ010000109.1:0-8449 GCA_964556695.1 uncultured Gemmatimonadales bacterium | reverse complement strand
CGAGCGAGCCAGCGGATGCTGCGCTCACTCGCGTCGCGCGCGGTGTTCTCATCCGATTGGCCCGGGACGACATGATCGAACTGCATGATGACGTCAGCGCCGAGGTTGATCTGCATGCGCACGACTGACTCTGGTGTGAACATTCTACTGGAGCCGTCGACATGGCTGCGAAATTCAACGCCCTCCTCGGAGATGTCGCGCAGTGCGGCGAGAGAAAAAACCTGAAACCCTCCGGAGTCGGTCAGGATGGGTCCGTCCCAGCCCATGAATTTGTGCAGTCCGCCGAGGTCGCGAATCAACTCATCGCCTGGACGGAGATGCAGGTGATACGCGTTGGCAAGGATCATCTGTGCGCCGACGGATTTGAGATCTGTGGGATCGAGTGCCTTGACAGTGGCGGCGGTACCGACGGGCATGAAAGCTGGAGTTTCGATTTCGCCGTGTGGAGTTGCGAAAACGCCAGCGCGCGCGGACGTGACGGAGTCCTCTGCGAGGACCTGAAATTCAAACGCCAAGAGAGTGCTTTCGACAGAACAAAGTCATAGAATCAGCATCGCATCGCCATACGAATAGAACCGGTAGCCCGTGTCGATTGCCTCGCGGTACGCGCGCATGGTCAGCTCGTAGCCGGCGAAGGCCGCTACCAGCATGAGAAGTGTGGAGCGGGGAAGATGGAAGTTGGTGAGCAGTCTGTCCACAACCTTGAACTCGAATGGCGGCCTGACAAACAACTTTGTTTCTGCGGCATCCGCCACGATCCGCCCATGTGCCGCGGCGTTGCTCTCGAGTGCTCGCAACACCGTTGTTCCGACGGCCAGCACCTGTCCGCCACATCCTTTTGTCTCATTCAGAGTTGCCGCGGTAGGGGCATCTATCGAGTACCACTCTTCGTGCATCGTGTGTTTCGCCGGATCATCCTCGCTTACGGGCTTGAATGTTCCTGCTCCGACATGAAGCACAACTTCGGCGATGCGCACTCCGTTTTGCGAGAGTTGATCGAGAATGGCCGGCGTAAAATGCAGCCCGGCTGTCGGGGCAGCTACCGACCCGCGCTCGCGCGCGTAAACCGTCTGGTACCGAGTGACATCGCCCGTCTCATCGGGGCGACGGATGTACGGCGGAAGCGGCACGTGCCCGTAACGCTCGATTGCATCCCACACATCCAATGACGTTTCCAGCTGCACAACTCTTGTGCGCCTCTCCGTCACGCTTTCGATCAGGATGCTGAGTTCATCGGCAATGCGCACCCGGCGCCCCGCGTGCAGTTTGCCTCCCGGGTGTACCAACGCCTCGAAGCGGTTGTCTCCCAGAGTTTTGATCAGAAAAACTTCCGCGGGCGCGCCGGATTCGCGTGTGCCGAGCAGTCGGGCGCGATAAACACTCGTTGCGTTGACAACTACAGCATCGCCGGGCTTCGCGTAGTTCACTATGTCGGTGAAAACGCGATGCTCAATCACACCGGACGCGCGATGCAGCACGAGCATCCGGCTTGCGTCGCGCGGGCTGGCCGGGCTCTGCGCGATTCTGTCTGCGGGAAGCTGGTAGTCGTAGTCGGAGGTGCGGCTTCCGAGAGAGTTCAGAGCAGGTTGGGCTGGTCGCTGCCGCGCACAGGTGGGACAAAGCCGAAATGTCTGTAAGCCAGTGGCGTAGCGCAGCGGCCCCGCGATGTACGCTCCATCAATCCATTCTGCACCAGGAATGGTTCGTTCACTTCCTCGAGTGTTCCGGGATCCTCGCCAACAGATGCCGCAATACTCTGTATTCCCACCGGCCCGCCATCGAACTTCTCGATGATCGCGCGAAGTACGCGACCGTCCATTTCGTTGAGTCCGAGTTCGTCGACCACTAGCATGCGTAGCGTGCGCCGCGCGATGTCGAGGGTGATTGTGCCATCGCCCCGCACCTGAGCCACATCGCGCATGCGTCGCAGCAGGGTGTTCGCCACCCGCGGTGTTCCCCGTGCGCGGCATGAGATTTCCTTCGCTGCCGCACCGTCGACACTCACTTTGAGAACTTCGGCTGTTCGGTGCACGATCTGCATCAGTTCCTCGGCCGGATAGAAGTCCAGCCGCTGCTCGATACCGAAGCGCGACCTCATTGGGGGAGTAAGCATGCCCAAGCGAGTTGTGGCACCGATGAGCGTGAATGGTTCGATAGGCATCACAACAGTCTGCGCTCGTGGACCTTCGCCAATTCGGATATCGATTCTGTAGTCCTCCATCGCGGGATAGAGATACTCCTCGATAATCGGGCGGAGTCGATGGATTTCATCTATGAAGAGAATGTCGCGGGGACGCAGGTTGGTGAGTGTCCCGACAAGATCCGCAGGTTTTTCGAGAGCGGGTCCCGAGGTACTTCTGATGTTGACGCCCAGTTCGCGTGCGATGAGATCGGCGAGCGTGGTTTTCCCCAGGCCGGGCGGCCCGAAAAAGAGCGTGTGGTCCAGCGGATCGCGCCGTTCCATCGCGGCTTCGATGTAGATGCGCAGTCCTTCTTTGACCTTTTCCTGGCCAATGAATTCGGAGAGTCGCTGCGGGCGAAGAGAGACTTCGAACGCAATGTCTTCGTCGAGTACTTCCGGTGTGGTTATCTCAGTGCGCGACATCGTTCACCGCAAACTATACCGATGATAAGCCGAAGATAAGGGACTATGGGGTCGTCCTTTTTTTTAACCACAGAGGTCACAGAGGTCACAGAGAGAGTACCTCTGTGACCTCTGTGACCTCTGTGGTTAAAAAGGAGGATCCCATTGTCCCCCACTCAAACCCTCGACCTAAGCGTGGCCAGACGTTCGCCGGCTGCCTGCAACGTCTCCAGCTTCTTGCAGAACGCAAATCGCACCAGGTTCTTGCCGTCAGCTGGATTCGCGTAGAAGCTCGAACCGGGAACCACGGCCACGCCCACATCCGAAGCCATCCACCTTGCGAATGTCATGTCGTCGTCGTCGCTCAACTCGGAAAAATCCGCGAGTATGTAATACGCTCCCTCGGGAACGGAGAACTTGAACCCAGCCTCCGCCAGCGCGGCAACTATCACCTCTCTGCGATCGCGATACGCAAGCGCCATGGTGTTGTAATATTCCGGTTCAAATGCCATCCCTACAGTCGCCGCGGTCTGCAAGGGCGCTGGTGCGCCGATAGTGAGAAAGTCGTGCACCTTGCGTATGGCATCAGATTCCAGCTCGGGGCCCACGCAATAGCCCAGCCGCCATCCGGTGCAGCTATAGGTCTTCGACAATCCCGAGATCGTTATGGTGCGCTCCATCATTCCAGGCCAGGTCGCCAGCGCGTGATGATTACCCGCGTAGCGGATGTGCTCGTAAATCTCATCCGTAATTGCCCAGACATCGTGCTTGATGCAAAGATCCGTGATGAGTGTCATCTCGTCACGGGTAAAAACGCGACCCGTGGGATTATGCGGAGTGTTCACGATTATCGCGCGGGCTCCAGCCTGGAACGCGGCTCTCAGCTTCTCCTCATCAATCTTCCAGTCGGGCCAGAGCATCGGCACAAAAACCGGAGTGGCGCCCGCGAGAATTGCATCGGTGGAGTAGTTCTCGTAGAACGGCTCCATCACGATCACCTTGTCGCCAGGATTGATGAGCGCCAGGAAAACAGCCGCCATCGCCTCCGTGGCTCCACAAGTGACCGTCACATGTCGATCAGGATCGACATCCATGCCGTACCAACGACGGTACTTCTCGGCGATCGCGAGCCTTAGCGCGGGCGCTCCCCAAGTGACCGCATATTGGTTTATATCTCCGCGTATGGCCGAACAAGCAGCGTCTTTCATCGCGGCGGGCATGGGGAAGTCGGGAAATCCCTGCGAGAGGTTTATCGCGCCATGCAGATCTGAAAGGCGCGTCATCTCGCGGATGACCGACTCCCCGAACGACTCGGTGCGTATTGCAATCGGCATCTATTTACCTCTCCCACCAGTCGCGCCGGCATGCGCCAGCGATCGCCTGATTATTTCAGCAGTGGATTGTCCGCGCGCGCCGTTGTCCAGCGCTGCACGAACCGCTTTTTCACTTTCGTTGGAACTGTAACCCAACGAAACCATTGCCCTCACAGCGTCCCTTGCCTCAGCGCCCTCTGGCAGCGCCCCGCCGAGCGCATCATCGCGATCAGCGGCCACATCTTCGAACTTGTCGGCCAGGTCGAGAATGATCTGGTCCGCCTTTTTTCGCCCCACTCGCGGTACGGTCACGAGCAGCGCAACATCCTTGTCGCGAATTGCTCGCACCAGACGATCCGCGTTCAGTGTCGACAGCATTCCCAGCGCGAGCCCAGGCCCCACTCCCTTTGCGAGAAGGATGCGCCGGAAAACCTCGCGCTCGAATGCGCTGCCAAATCCAAAAAGTTGCCAGCCGTCTTCCTTGACGACGAGATGTGTATGCAGACTCAGTGCGTCGCCGACCGCGGGCAAACGTTCGAACACGCTCAGCGGGATGTGTAGCTCGTATCCCAGTCCACTGGAGGTGGCGATCTCGATGCGATCGATCTCCTTGCTGAGCAGGTGACCTGAAATGTGCGCAATCATACGGGGACGAGCGCGCGCAGTCGAATACTGTAGATGTGTGCAAGCGCAGCGGCCACCGCATCCGCGGCATCACTCGGCTGAGGTGCCTGCTTCAGTCGCAGCAACTTGGCTATCATGAACTGCACCTGCTCCTTTGTGGCCGCACCAGTGCCCACTACTGCCTTCTTGATCTCGGCAGGGGGATACTCAAAAACACTGACTCCCTTGAGACGCGCGGCGAGCAGAATTACGCCGCGTGCGTGTCCGAGAATAAGTGTGGTGCGCACATTACGTGCGTAGAACACACCTTCCACCGACATACACTCGGGGTTGTGGCGCTGCACAACTTCGCTCACTCCCTCGTATATCGAGACCAGCCTGGAAGCGAGATCCTGTGATGCGTCGGTGCGGATGACGCCGCACTCCAACAATTGTGCTGTTGCCGATCCGTCGCCACGCACGACGCCATAGCCGGTTGCCGCAGTGCCGGGGTCAACGCCGAGTACTATCAATGGAGGGAAGTCACGCTTCGGCGAGCTGTTCCATGTCCATGTCGAAGTTGGCGGCGACCTTTTGCACGTCATCGAGATCTTCGAGCTCCTCGAGAAGCTTGAGGAGTGACTTGGCCGCCTCGCCTTCCACTGGAACCGAGTTCCGTGGCAGGTCGGCGATTTCCGACTCGCGCACTGAGTATTTCTGCGATTCCAGCGCGGTTTTTACGGAGTGCAGGGAAGTGGGATCGGTTGTGACGACATACTGATCATCTTCGCGACGGAAATCCTCAGCGCCGGCCTCGAGAGCTGCTTCAAGGAGCGCATCCTCGTTCACTCCCTTGGCCGCGTCGATATAGAGCTGGCCTTTTTTATCGAACATCCAGGCGACGGAATTTGTGGAGCCCATATTGCCGCCATACCGCGAGAGTTTGTGACGTACGTCGGCGACGGTGCGGGTGGCGTTATCGGTCAGGGCATAGATCAGGATAGCAACGCCTCCCGGACCGTAGGCTTCATACATGACTTCGACGTAGTCGACGCCCTCGAGGTCGCCTGTCCCCTTCTTTATGGCACGCTCGATGTTGTCCTTGGGCATCGAACCGGCTTTGGCGGCTTCGATTGCTACACGGAGGCGCGAATTGCCTGCAGGATCACCGCCGCCGATTTTCGCCGCCATGATTATTTCGCGAGCGAGCTTGGTAAACATGGCGCCACGTTTTTTGTCCGTGGCGGCCTTGTAGTGTTTGATCTGTTTCCATTTACTATGACCAGCCATTACAGTGATCTCGTGACGGGTTGAGTCCAATATACCCCGGCGTAGAACTGCCGGGGAACCGCGGGGAACAGCGGGACCAGCCCGGGAACGGCGCCGCGGGAACTACGCCCGGAGGACTTCGGCGCGGGAACTGCGGCTGGGGAAGTGCGCTGGGGGAACTGCGTTGCAAACGACTGAGGGAAGGCGTCTTTCCGTTTTGCGCAGTTTGGCGCACTTCCCGTTGCGCCGTTCCCTGTGCGCTGTCCCCTCGGCGAAGTTCCCACGGCGCAGTTCCCCACGCGCTGTTCCGGGGCTGTTCCCGCTGTTCCCCGCTGTTCGCCGCTGTTCCCCTGGCGCAGTTCCCCATTCGGTTCCGCCTTAGCGGCGCCCCAAATCCCACAATCCCTTTTACACTTATCCAATGCGCAAACTCTTCATATTCGTAGTTCTCATCGCGGTCTTCGGCATTGCCTGGTTCATTGCTGGCCGCGCCGCCGGTCCTAGCATAGCAATCGACTGGCCCACCAAAGCCATTGGACAAAGCGGTGAGCTATCACTGCTCATCGATGCGCCAGGCGGCAGACTCACAAGGCTCGATGTGTCGATCCAACAGGGCGAAAACCGCATTCCTGTTTTCACACTTCCGGAAGAAGGCTCGACCAACGTTGTGCCTGAAGGAGAAAACACGGTCCGCTTCAAATATCCGATCGGTAAGAAGCACACTCCCCAACTCCAAGCCGGCAAAGCTCAAATTATTGTGACCGCCGGGCGCCCGACGCTGTTTGGATTGCAGCAGGCGCAGTCCAGCATGTTGCGCGAGGTGGATGTGCGGCTCGTGCCGCCACAGGTCGCGATTCTGTCGACCAAGCACTACATCAACCATGGTGGTTCGGAGATGGTCATCTACCGCGCGACGCCCGGTGATGCCATGTCCGGTGTGCGCGTTGGCGATCGCGAGTATGCAGGTTTCGCGGCGTCGGGAGCCGGGATGCCGACCACTGATCCTGATATGCGCATCGCATTCTTTGCGTTATCGTGGGATCAGGATGGGGCATCTCCCATCAGCGTCTTTGCGCGTGACGATGCCGGCAATGAAGGTCTGGCCCAGATCGAGCACCGCACCTTCCCCAAGACTTTTCGCAAAAGCGTCATCAACGTTGACGACACATTTCTCGCCAAGGTGGTGCCTGCAATTCTGCAGAACACCCCCGAGTTCAAAGTCGACAATCCTGGAGACTTGATCGGTTCGTACATCCGCATCAATCGCGATATGCGCAAGGTGAATGATGCGAAGATCGCGTCGCTTGCCCTGCAGACTGCGCCGCGAATTCTGTGGGAGGGTCCCTTCAAGCAACTCGGCAACACTGCCGTTGAAGCCGGATTTGCTGACAGTCGCACCTACAAGTACAAAGGTGACTCAGTAGATCACCAGACACACCTCGGTTTCGACCTCGCCTCCACTGCTGCTGCACCGGTGTTGGCCGCGAATCATGGCAAGGTTCTTCACGCGAATTGGCTGGGCATCTACGGCAACTGTGTTATTCTCGATCACGGCATGGGTTTGCAATCGCTCTATGCGCATTTGTCCGTTGTCGGCGTGAAGGTGGGAGACACAGTGCGCATGAATGACGAACTCGGGCGCAGCGGCACCACCGGTTTGGCTGGCGGCGATCATTTGCATTTCACGATGTTGTTGGGCGGACGAGCGGTGACGCCGATTGACTGGTGGAGCGCTCAGTGGGTTGAGGACCGCATCACGCGCAAGTTGAAAGAAGCTGGGATGCATTGAACCATTCTCGTCAGACGAGTGAATACTGGCGACCTTAGAGCCTAGCGAGTACCTTGGCCATCAGGATCGAGAAACCAGGCAGTACTGCAACCCCAATTCTGTAAGGAGTCACCATCATGCGACGACTCGACATCCTCAAACTCAGCGCCGCTCTCCTGCTGAGCGTGAGTGCATTCACATCGGCCGCGGGAGCGCAAGCAGCGATACCAGGGCCGGTGCCCGCAATGACCGGTGTGCCCACCTTCCAGGCCGATCCCAACTGGCCGACCTTGCCGCAGGATTTCAAATGGGGGCAGGTGATTGGAATCTTCGCCGACGCACAGGGCCACATTTGGACCTCGAGCGGCAGCAGGATTTCCGAGTGGGATCAGCAGGGAAAACAGCTGCAGATATGGGATGCACGCGGTCCCAATGGAAACTGGAGCACCATCCACGGAATGTTTCTGGATCACAACGGCTTCTTATGGACCAACGCGCGCGAGAGCAACCTCACCGTGAAGTTCTCACGCACGGGTCAGGTCCTCATGACGATTGGCAAGTTCGATACAACTGGTGGGAGCAACGACACTACGGGGCTAATGGGAAGGCCGTCGGAAATCTGGGTCGATCCCGCGGACAATGAAGTTTTCGTAGCAGACGGTTACGGAAACCGGCGCATCGTTGTTTTCAATGGCGCGACTGGAAAGTATCTGCGTCACTGGGGCGCTTATGGCAAACGTCCTGAAGATCCGGCTCCGCGTGGTGGTGGTGGCGGTGGTGGGGGTGGAGGTCGTGGTGCGGCCGCTGGCGCGGGTGCAGGTGCTGCTGCTGGCGCGGGTGCCGCGGGAGCTGGTGCTGCTGGAGCCGGTGGCGCGGGAGCGGGACGAACCGCTGGAGCTGGTGGAGCCGCCG
>CAZKXZ010000108.1:0-8589 GCA_964556695.1 uncultured Gemmatimonadales bacterium | reverse complement strand
CACAAGTATTTCGCCGCCGCCGCCGGGGATCGAGTCGAGCCCCGCGCCTTTCAGCTCACGAATGACCTCACGGGCATCCATGCGGAAAAGTTTCGCAAAGAAGTCCACTTCGCTGGGACTGAACCCGTGAATGTGAATGGGATGATGCTTCTTGATGTATCTGAGAAGATCGAGATACCACTGGAATGGGATGTACGGATTGTGCCCGCCCTGAATGAGTATCTGAACGCCGCCGAGGGCTTTGGTTTCATCGATCTTGTGGCCAATCTGCTCGAAGGAGAGGGTATAACCCTCGTTGTGTTTGGGCCTGCGGTAGAAGGCGCAGAATCCGCAGTCTGCAACGCAGACGTTGGTGTAGTTGATATTACGATCGACGATATACGTGACGATGCCGTGCGGATGTCTTGCCTGGCGAACCCGGTCCGCCTCGGCTCCCAGTTCCAGTAGTGGCGCGTGCTCGTAGAAATCGAGAATGCTCTTCATTTTATCTACGCAGCCGGCAGGAAGGCGATGTTCCCTTCCCTGATGAGACCATCGCTGGCCAGTCGCCGGAAGAAATCGGTCAGACCGGCAAGGTGAGTCAGCGACAAACTGTAATCGAGCCCGCTCAGGTACTCCTCGCAGAAGCGGGCCTCAACGCCCGAGATGCGCTCCGCTTCGCGGGCGAGCAGGGGGATGTGCGCAAGCCCCCACGCGCGCGATGACAGCAGTGACGCGTGGGCTGCCAGTGCTTCCGCAGTTGCAGCCGATCTTTGCGCGACCCACACCGCGAATACAAATGGCAGTCCAGTCCACTCCTTCCACTGCTGGCCAAGATCGTACCCGAACTGATACGACGGGTGCTTTGATGCGCTCATGTGCAGAGCGGCATCTCCGATAACAAGCCTTGCCACATGCTCGGTATCGTGAAATGCATCGATGTCACTGAGCTCAGCGTCGCCAGGCTGGAACACCGGCTTGCAACGCCAGACATGCTTGAAGAGCAATTCGAGCAACGCCACGCTGGTCATCGAGCTGCGACTTAACAGAACTGTTTTTCCGTGCAGCCGTTCCGCGGGTTGTTTGGACAGGAGCAGCACTGAGCGCACCGGACCATCGCACGAAATTGCAAGGTCGGGCAGCAGAAAATATCTGTCCGGCTGCCTGGCATATTCGATTGCAGACACGACGCTTACATCCAGCTCACCGGCCGACATCAACTCGTTCAGTCTCGTGGGAACGCCGCTGATGAGTTCACCGTCGAGCTTCACAATGCCTTCATCAATTCCCCGGTAGACAGGGAAACAGTTGATGTAGGGAATGCGCCCCACGCGAATCACGCGGCCTCCGCCGACTCGTCGAAGGTGCGCAGCACATTGTAGAATGAATCGCGCTCGACGGGGATTTTCCCAGCGCCGCGAATGGTGCGCAGAATCTCCTCGAGCGACATGCTCTGTGCGGTATGAGCGCCGGCTTCGTGGTAGATCTTCTCGCGCACAACCGTTCCTTCCATGTCGTTGACACCGAAAGACAGCGACACCTGCGACAGGAATGGTGTCACCATTATCCAGTGCGTCTTCACATGGTCGAAGTTGTCCAGGAAGAGGCGCCCCACGGCAAGATTGCGCAGATCATCGTAGCCGGTTGTTGCTGTGCCGGTTCGCCCCAGCTGCTCGCCCAGTTCGTTGTTGTCGGGATGATAAGCGAGCGGAATGTATGCGAGGAAACCACCCGTTTCGTCCTGCAGATCGCGCAGCATGGAGAGATGTTCTACGCGGTCCTCTATCGTCTCGACATGTCCGTAAAGCATGGTGCTGTTGGATCGGATGCCAAGCTGGTGCGCGACTCGGTGCACATTTAGCCAATCACCCGCGCTCAACTTGCGGTCGGCAATCGTGGCGCGCACTCCGGGAGAAAATACTTCAGCACCGCCGCCGGGCATTGTATCGAGGCCCGCGTCACGCAGTGCTATCAGCACTTCCTTCACTGAGAGTTTCTCAATGCGCGCGATATGTGCGATCTCAACTGCGGTGAGCGCCTTGATGTGCACATGCGGGTGGCGCTCCTTGAGTCCGCGAAACATCTCTGTGTAGTATGCGAGTCCGGCCTCCATATCGAGGCCGCCCACAATGTGGAACTCGCGCGTAAGTCCGCCGTGCGCCGGCGCCGCCTCGTCGAATACCTGCTCCATCGTGTAACGGTATGCGCCCTCCTCTTTGGGAAGTCGCGCATAGGAACAGAAGACACATGTCTTGCGCAGAATGCAGACGTTCGTGGGATTGATGTGCTGATTAGCAGCGAACATCACCCGGTTGCCATGCTTGGCGCGATTGGCGGCATCGGCGAGAAGTCCCAGTCCCAGAATATCGGATGTGCGAAACAGCGTTACGGCTTCGGCGTTCGACAGCCTTGCGCCCTCTGCAACCTTGGCGGCTATCGGATGGAGTGCGCGGTCGCCAATTCTGCGAACATCGATATCTGGCGCCGGCGAGGGCATCTCAGTCTCTCAGTCGGCGGACTGCAAGTGCGACGTTGTGGCCACCGAACCCAAAGCTGTTGCTCAGCGCGACATCGATATGTCGTTTTGCCGCGGTATTCGGCGTGTAGTTAAGGTCGCACTCCGGGTCTGGAGTGGAATAGTTGATCGTGGGAGGCGCGATGCATTCCTGAACGGCAAGAGAGCAAATGATGAACTCCACAGCACCGGCGGCGCCGAGCATGTGACCTGTCATCGATTTGGTCGAACTGACACTCACGTTTTTGGCGTGTTCGCCAAAAACGGCCTTGATCGCCTTCGTCTCGTTTACATCGTTCGCCTGCGTGGACGTGCCGTGTGCGTTGATGTACTGAACTTCTGCCGGTGTGACTCCGGCGTCGTTCAGTGCACGCTTCATGGCGCGCTGTGCGCCCTCGCCATCTGGCGCTGGAGCAGTGAGGTGATACGCATCTGCTGTCGCGCCGTATCCGACGATCTCCGCGTAGATCCGCGCCCCCCTGGCCTTCGCATGCTCCAATTCTTCAAGAATGACAATGCCGGCTCCTTCACCCATCACGAATCCGTCGCGGGTGGCGTCGAACGGTCGCGAAGCCGTCTCGGGAGACTCGTTTCTTTCGGAGAGGGCCTTCATGTTGGCGAAACCGCCGATGGCCATTGGTGTGACCGTTGCCTCGGCGCCACCAGTGATCATAACGTCCGCATCGCCGTACTGGATGGTTCGAAAAGCGTCGCCTATTGCATGGCCGCTCGTGGAGCACGCTGAAACAGTGGCGTAGTTGGGTCCCTTCGCGTTGAAGCGCATCGAAACGAGACCGGCGGCGATGTCCGCGATGAACATCGGAATGAAGAAGGGAGAGATCTTGCTCTGGCCGCGTTCGCGATATACATCATGCTGCTCCTCGAAGCTCTTCAGGCCGCCAATGCCACTTCCCAGGATGACTCCAACCCTGTCGGGATCCATTCCATTTGACACGGCCAGTCCGGCGTCGCTCATGGCCTGCGCGGTGGCCGCGATAGCATACTGGGCGTAAGGATCGGCTCTCTTGGCCTCTTTTCTGTCCATGTGCTGCAGTGGGTCGAAACCCTTCACTTCGGCCGCGAATCGCACGGGAAAAGTCGATGCGTCGAACTTGGTGATGGGAGCCGCGCCCGAAACGCCGTTAACCAACGCACGCCAGGTCGTCGCCACATCGTTGCCGATGGGGGTTAATGCGCCGAAGCCCGTGACGACGACCCTCCGCTTCATCAGGGTACGTGTTTCTGGTTCAGATATTCGAGCGCGTCACCCACCGTGCGGAGCTTCTCGGCATCCTCGTCGGGGATGTCGATGTTGAACTCCTTCTCGAACTCCATGACCAGCTCGACAATGTCGAGGCTATCGGCACCGAGGTCCTCGATGAAGCTGGCTTCGTTCGTGAGCTTTTCTCGCTCGACTCCGAGCTCCTTCTCAATAATGTCCTTCACCTTCTCCGAGTGATCGGCCATGGATTCTTCCTCTGAAATGCAAAGTGGATTGCGGGTGGATACGGTCGGGCGGGTACGAAAAAGTTACATAACCATGCCCCCATCCACCACAAGCACCTGCCCTGTGATGTATGAGGCCATTTCCGAGGCAAGAAAGACAACTGCATTGGCGACATCGGAGGTGCCGCCGAGGCGTTCCAGTGGTATTTGTTGTGCCAATATCGCGCGCGCGCCAATGTCGAGCGCAGCGGTCATATCGGTTTCGATGAATCCAGGGGCTACAGCGTTGACCAGGATGTTCCTGCTGGCGTATTCCTTCGCCACTGACTTGGTCAGGCCGATCAGCCCGGCCTTGCTCGCGGCGTAATTGGCCTGTCCCTTGTTGCCGGTGATGCCCACGACGCTGGTGATGTTGATGATGCGCCCCCAGCGGCGCTTCATCATTCCGCGACTGGCTGCCCTTATTGTCGCGAACGCGGCGCGCAGGTTGGTGTTGAGCACGGCATCCCAGTCATCGTCCTTCATGCGAAGGAGCAGATTGTCTCTGGTCAGTCCCGCATTGTTCACCAGGATGTCAACTCCGCCGAATGATTGCTCAACGCTGGCGACAAGCGCGCTCACAGCATTCGTGTCCGATACATCGCACGCGAACCCTGCGGCTGCACCACCCAGTTCTCCTGCTACGGCGCTGGCTTGAGACGCATCCCGACCTACTACGGCCACCCGGGCGCCACATTGCGACAGTGACGCAGCAATCGCACGTCCGATGCCGCGTGTGCTGCCAGTTACAAGGGCGTTCCTGCCGCTCAGGTCAATAGCGGTCATGCGAGCACCTTGCTGATTGCATCCAAATCGCGGGCGGTGCCACACGGCATGGTACGGAGCGATGGCGCACACCGTTTCACCAGTCCCGAAAGAACTTTGCCGGGACCGAGCTCGAGGCAGAGGGATTCAGGAAAATCGCGTTCGATGTTCTGCGTGAGTTCCACCCAGCGCACCGGCGACACCAGCTGTTGTTCGAGAAGTTCACGTGCTTCCTCGCCACCCGTGCTCGGCTCCGCCGACACATTGGAATAAACCGGAAACGCGGCTTCTGCGAATGTCGCATCCTGCAGCGCCTCGGAGAGACCTTTCAGCGCCGGCTTCATGAGGGGCGAATGAAATGCGCCGCTCACCGTCAGCTGAATGACCCTACCGGCGCCAGCTTCTTTTGCCAGTTCCATGGCACGCAGAACTGCATCAACGTGTCCCGAAACAACGACCTGCCCAGGTGCATTGAAATTTGCGGGGACGCAGAGACTGTCCTTGTCGGATGCCTTGTCGCAGATCTCCTCGATGCTGATCGAGGTTTCGCCGATTATCGCCGCCATCGTTCCGGGCTGTTCCTCTCCAGTTACGGCCATGGAACTCCCGCGAACCTCCACAAGCTTCATTACGCCTGGCAGGGATAGGCAGCCAGCAGCGTGAAGGGCTGCATACTCGCCGACCGAGTGTCCCGCGGATGCGACTGCGGGCGCGCGCTCGTGTTCGCGCAGTACTGCCCACATGGCCGCGCCATGAGCCAGAAGAGCGAGTTGTGCATTGCGCGTTTGCTTCAGTTCATCACCGGACGAGTCAAAACAGATGCGACGCAAAGACACCCCAATGCTGTCCTCAGCTTCCTGAAAAACATCACGCGCCGACGCAAAGGCATCGTAAACATCCTTGCCCATTCCTGGCTGCTGAGAGCCCTGCCCGGGAAAGAGAACCACCGTTTGCGACATGTTCAGAACCGGATGACCATGGACGCCCAGGTAAAACCGGCGCCGAATGCCACTAGCAGAACCGTTGAACCATCAACAATGCGGCCTCTCTTTTTTGCTTCGTCCAGCGCGATCGGTATCGATGCGGATGAAGTGTTGCCGTAACGGTCAACGTTCACGTACACCTTTTCCATCGGAATGCCCGAGTGACGAGCGGTCGCTTCGATGATGCGGATGTTGGCCTGATGCGGAATCAGCAGATCAACATCGGATGCTGTGAGCCCTGCCATCTCGAGCGCGCGATCCGCTGCATCGGCCATGGAACGCACCGCGGCCTTGAACACCTCTCTCCCCGCCATTCGTACGAGGTGGCTGCGTTCAGCCAGAACCTCCGCACTCATTGGCGTTTTCGCGCCGCCAGCGGGACGGTACAGTAACTCGGCCAGGCGTCCGTCGGATCGCAGGAAAGTCGACAAAATCCCTTTCTTCCCCGCGGACTTTCGCACAATCGCCGCACCGGCGGCATCACCGAACAGCACGCAAGTGGAGCGGTCCTGCCAGTCGATGATCGTGCTCATCTTCTCCGCGCCGACTACCAATGCAATGTGCCCCGCACCAGTGGCAATCATCCCTTCCGCCACAGTGAGAGCGTAGATCCAGCCTGAGCACGCAGCGGAAATGTCGAACGCCGCCGCATGTTCAGCGCCGAGGGTTGCCTGTAGATCGACGGCTGTGGAGGGAAGCAGTCTGTCCGGAGTAGCGGTGGAAAACACGATCAGGTCGATCTCACCGGGCCCAACGCCCGCCTCCGCCATGGCTCGCAGCGATGCTGCCGTGGCCATCGAGCACGTAGTCTCCTCCGCGGAAGCGATATGGCGCTCAACTATGCCGGATCTTTCGAAGATCCATTCGTGCGACGTCTCGATACCTAGCTCGGCGAAATCGTGGTTGGTCACAGTTCGCGCCGGCGCATACATGCCTGTTCCCGTCAGGTACACAGAGGGACGCTTCATGCTGATTCTCCGGCCGCAGCGAGGCTGCTGCCGATCTGATCGCTCATGCGCGAACTCACCGATCGCGCGGCGAGGAGAATTGCATTCTTGATCGCGCGCGCCGAGGACT
Organism: uncultured Gemmatimonadales bacterium; assembly: GCA_964556695.1. Taxonomy (GTDB): domain Bacteria; phylum Gemmatimonadota; class Gemmatimonadetes; order Gemmatimonadales; family Gemmatimonadaceae; genus CAZKXZ01. Next base: position 1,785 of record CAZKXZ010000108.1, on the reverse strand, counting down.
TTCCATGCGCGATAATGCTGACGCCGCGCACGCCGAGCAATGGTGCACCGCCATATTCCGAATAGTCCATGTCGCTGAGGGCAGCGGCCATTTTCGCGCGGTCGATACCCAGCGCCTTGCCGAGTTTCGAGAGAATCATGGGGGCCATTGCTTCATACATCTTGAGTATCACATTGCCAACGAATCCGTCGCACACGACAACATCGAGCGGACCCTTGTCCGTTTTTCCAAATGGCAGGTCACGACCTTCGATGTTCCCTATGAAATTAAGTCCGGATTTTTCCAGCAACTGCCACGCCTCCTTGACGACTGCATTCCCCTTCTCAGCTTCCTCACCAATGCTGAGGAGTGCAACGCGAGGATTGGGGCGGCTCAATATTGTCTGCGCGTAGACGGATCCAAGGCGCGCGAACTGCACCAGTTCGGCAGCGGAGCAGTCGACATTCGCGCCTGAATCGAGAACCGCTACGGGATGCGTGGCGGTTGGAAAGAGCGTCCCGATTGCAGGTCGCGTGATTGTCGGATGCAGCCGGAGCAGCATGATGGACGCGGCCATTTGCGCACCGGTGTTTCCTGCCGAAACAAATGCGTCGGATGCTCCTTCTTTTTGCATGCGCAGGCCAACGACCATCGAACTATTGGGTTTGCCGCGCACAGCCGCCGCAGGTTTTTCACCCATGTCGATTACGTCCGGTGCATCAACAAAGGCAATCCGGTCGCGTGCATCTTTCAGCTCGGCCAGGTCGGAAGCAACGCGGCGCTCGAGTTCCGCTCGCACGATTGCTTCTTCGCCAACCAGCTGGACTATGTGTGAATCATCCAGCTCCCGGGCCGCGCGCAGTGCACCTTCGATCGTTGCTCCGGGAGCGAAGTCACCGCCCATCGCGTCCAGCGCGATGCGAACCAACTCAGGCTTCCCTGGCGGCTACTCGCTGCTCGCCCGCGTAATAGCCACACTCGGCACATACGTGGTGAGGCCGCTTCGGGCTCTGGCATCTGGGACATTTCTGCAGAGCAACGACAGCTGCCTTCTTGTGTGTATTGCGCGCGCGCTTCTTGCGCTTTGAGGTACGTCTTTTCGGAACGGCCATGGAATGAAACCGGTTTCAGGATTTGGAGTCCCGGCGAGGGACTAGTCTTGACGCATTCCGCGCAGCGCATCCCAGCGTGTATCCCGGCTGGGGAGGTGCCCGCAGTCAGCGTTGTTCAGATTCTCACCGCAAGTGAGACAGAGTCCCTTGCAGTCTTCCTTGCAAAGCGCGAATCGTGGCACTGCGAGCAGCCAATGTTCGCGTACAGCTGGTTTAAGATCGAGCGTATTGGAACCCGCCTCCAGAATGTACACGTCGGGGTCATCGTTTTCGGAGGCATCGCCCTCCGCGAAAAGTGCGCGAACGTCTTCCTTTACGCGAACTTCAACGGGTTCGAGACATCTGGTGCACTGCTGCGCCGCGAGCCCCTCAATGCGACCGCTCCAGTAAAACCGTCCCCCGCCAGCGGATGAAACACGGCCTACCACGCGAACTGAGGAGAGTGGCAGGACGTCAGCACCACTCCAGACAGGGTCCTCCGGCGCCAACTCGCCTGAAACAGCAGCCGCTTGGTGCGCGAGTGAGCGTACGTCCAGGGACAGCATAACCTTGAAATGTAGCTGAGCACTCGGAAGTGAGTCAAGTCCGCGTGGCAAAGGCATTTAGCTCTTAGTAGCGCGGTTAGCGAAACGCTTGCTGCGAAACGCTTGCTGCGAAACGCTTGCTGCGAAACGCCTGCTGCGAAACGCCTGCT
>CAZKXZ010000107.1:0-8609 GCA_964556695.1 uncultured Gemmatimonadales bacterium | reverse complement strand
GCCGGCACCACCGCCGGCACCACCGCCGGCACCACCGCCGGCACCACCGCCGGCATTCACATTCTCTGCCATATCAGAACTCCAGGCCTCCCTCGCGGGCGCCATCGGCGACCGCTTTCACGCGGCCATGGTATCTGTATCCCGCGCGGTCGAAAACCACACGTGCGAACCCCTTTTCCTTCGCGCGAGCCGCTAGCGCTTTGCCAACCGCGGCAGCCCGCTCCAGCTTCTTACCCGACTCGATTGTCAGGTCAGACAGTGTCATGATCGTGTGACCCGACACATCGTCAACAAGCTGCGCATATATGTGTTTGAGCGACCGATAAACAACGAGCCGCGGACGGTCTGTTGTTCCCGAGACTTTCTTGCGAACACGCAAGTGCCTGCGCGCACGCTTTTCTGTTTTCGAACGCGGAATCGCCATCCCTGGCATCAGGTCTTCCCTCCGGCCTTACCAGCCTTGCGACGAATCTGCTCGCCGGCGTATTTGATGCCTTTCCCCTTATATGGCTCCGGCGGACGAAGGCCGCGCAGTTCAGCGGCAACCTGTCCCACCTTTTCCTTGTCGGCACCATCAATAAGAATGCTCGTAGGCTGTGGAGCGGTAAGCTTGATGCCCGCCGGCGCCTTGTATTCGATCGAATGCGAATATCCCAGCGCGAGCTGCAATCCGTACGGCCTGTTTTCCGCCTTGTACCCTACGCCCACAATCTCGAGTTGTTTCTGAAAACCTTTGGTCACCCCATCCACCATGTTCTGCACCAGCGAACGCGACATCCCGTGCATTGCCTTGTGCTGCTGCTCATCACTCGGCCTGCCAAGGGTGAGAACACCATCCTTGAGTTCCACTGAGATGAATTGGTGAACGGTGCGCTTGAGCTCACCCTTTGGGCCCTTTACCACAACATTCTGTCCATCTACGGTGACAGTAACACCGCTGGGCACAGTGATTGGTTTCTTTCCAATTCGCGACATTCAGATTCTCCCTACCACACTATGGCGAGCAACTCGCCGCCGGTGCGAGCATCGCGCGCCTGACGGTCCGTCATCAGGCCGCGTGAAGTGCTGAGTATGGCCATCCCCAGTCCGTTGCGGACGCGCGGGATCTCGGAGACACCCACATAACGGCGCAGCCCCGGCGTTGACACGCGCCGCAGCTCACGGATGATCGGATGTCCGCCCTGCGCATAGCGCAACTTTACGCGCAGATGTTTTTTCCCGTCCTCGGTTTCAACCGTGGAAAAATCCTGTATGTAGTTGTTTTCCTTCAGGATTCGCGCAATCTGCTCCTTGAGCTTCGAATACGGCATGTCCACACGTCTGTGTTTGGAACCACAGGCGTTTCGAATTCTCGTCAGCATATCCGCGACAGGATCAGTAATACTCATCAGTTCTTATCCTCTTCTACCGTATCCATTGGGGACGCGTAGAAAAATGAAATTCCACCTTCGTCACCCCGGCGAAAACCGGAGCGCCCTCTTTCGTCACCCCGGCGAAGGCCGGAGGACCCACTCTCGTCACCCCGGCGAAGGCCGGGGTCCATGTTGCATTTCAACATGGATTCCGCCCCGGCTTACTGCCTGCCGGGGTGACGTTTTTGCCGAATGACAACAACTACCAGCTCGCCTTGCGCACACCAGAAATCAGTCCGTTCAACGCGAGTTCACGGAAGCACAACCGGCAAATGCCAAACTTTCGAAGAAACGCGCGTGACCTGCCACACCGCTGGCAACGGTTGTGCGCTCTCACCTGAAACTTCGGCTTTCGCTTGCTCTTTTCGACCATGGCTTTTCGGGCCATTAGCTACTCCTTCACTGACAGTGTTCTCATACCAACCCATTCAGTACTCAGTGTTCTGTGTTCAGTATTCTGCATTCCTAAGCCTTCAATTCCATAATCTTCGACCCCTTCTCCTCACCGCGAAACGGCATCCCAAGCTCGCGAAGAAGCGCCAACGCATGATCGTCGCGCCGCGATGTCGTTACGAAGGTGACATCCATTCCGTGGATCTGATCCACCATGTCGTAGTTGATCTCGGGAAAGATCATCTGCTCTTTCACGCCCATCGAATAGTTGCCGCGCCCATCAAACGATCGCGTGCTCAAACCACGAAAATCGCGAATTCGCGGAATCGCAATGGAGATGAAGCGGTCCAGAAACTCCCACATGCGCGGGCCACGTAGCGTGACACACACGCCGATTTCCTGTCCCTCGCGCAAACCGAAATTGGCGATCGACTTCTTCGCCTTTTTTCGCACAGGACGCTGACCGGTAATGAGTCCCAGCTCGTCGACAATCTTTTCCAGCAACTTGGGCTGCTTGATTGCTTCACCGAATCCCACGTTGAGTACGATCTTCTCGAGCCCGGGAATCTCATGCAGATTGCCGAGCGAGAACTGCTTCATGAGACGGGGACGTACTGTTGCCTGATAGAATTGACGAAGTCGCGGTGGCGGCGCGGGAATTCCCACACCGGCGTGCGCGCCCTTGGGCGTCGCATCACCACCGCCACCCTTAGACTTCGACTTCCTTTCACCGCCGCCGCCGCCGCCACCGCCACCCTTTGGCTTAGGCTCGCCGCCGCCTTTTTTCTTTTCCGGTTCTTTTGCCATGATCAATTATCCCTGGGTCAGCGGTTGCGCGGGATTGCATCACCGCTCTTCGCACTGATCCGTTCCTTGGTACCATCGTCGTCGATCCGCACCCGCACCCTCGTCGGCTCGCCGCTCTTGGGATCGAGCAACATCAGATTCGACAGCGACATTGGCGCGGGAAGGTCGATTATTTCGCTTTTCTCTTCAGCACGGCGTGCCTTGCGGTGCTTCTTCACGATGTTGAGACCTTCCACCGTTGCCCGCCCTTTCTTGAGGTAAACGCGCAGCACCTTCCCTTCCTTGCCGCGCTCCTCACCACGCATCACACGCACCGTGTCGCCCTTGGTGATGTGCGTTGTCACCCGCTCCGCATTGTGTTTGTGGCGGATACGATTGCGTTCACCGGCGGTCTTGCGATAGGTGTTGATTCGCATGTTAGAGGACCTCCGGTGCCAGCGACACGATCTTCATGTATTTCTTGTCGCGCAGCTCGCGTGCGACCGGACCGAATATGCGTGTCGCAACCGGCTCACCGGCATCGTTGATAATGACAACCGCATTTTCATCAAAGCGGATGTAACTGCCGTCCTTGCGCCGCGTTTCTTTGACCGTGCGCACTACAACAGCAGTTGCAACTGCGGACTTCTTCACGGTGCCATTCGGCAGCGCGTCCTTTACCGTAATGATCACCCGATCGCCGAGGCCCGCATAGCGCCTTCTGGTGCCACCCAGCACCCGAATAACGAGCGCTTTCTTCGCGCCCGAATTGTCGGCAACCTTGACCACGCTTTCCTGCTGAATCATGGTCTTCTCCCTACCTCGCCTTCACCAGGATTTCCACCAGCCGCCAGCGCTTGTCCTTCGACAGCGGCCGTGTCTCCATGATGCGCACGGTATCTCCCGTTTTTGCAGAGTTCTGCTCGTCGTGCGCCTTCACCTTTTTTGTACGGGTGATCATTTTCCCGTATACAGGGTGTTGCACACGCCTCTGCAGTGCGACCACGACAGTCTTCTGCATCTTGTCGCCCACTACGAGTCCAACCCGTGTCTTGCGCGACTTTCTCGCCGCGTCGCCAGTAGTCCCTTCAGGTCGCTCGTGCAAATTGCTCATCTCGGCCATCAGCTCTTCCTGCCTCCCCGGGCGCGTGTTGCGCGCCCAGTAGTGCCGCCGACGGCGGCTGCCACCTTCGTTTTCCCTTCCTGTTTGGTCGCGCCGCGCGCGCGCTCCCCGAGTATGGTTTTCAGTCGCGCAACCTCGCGTCGAATCGCACGCACCCGCAACGGCTCTTCCAGCGTCTCCGTAGCTCCGCGGAAACGCAGCCGGAATCGCTCTTCTTCCAGTTCCGCAACGCGCGCACGGATCTCAGTATCGTTCAGTTCGCGAATCTCTTCAGCTTGCATCGGTGTGCGCCCCCCTTCGCTCGATAATCTTCGACTTCACACCGATCTTCGCGGCAGCCAGTCCCAGCGCCTTGTGGGCAATCTCCTTGGTGACGCCTTCGATCTCGAACATCACACGCCCCGGCCGTACAACCGCCACCCAACCCTCTGGAGATCCCTTTCCCTTCCCCATGCGCGTTTCAGCAGGCTTCTTGGTGATGGGCTTGTCCGGAAAAATCCGGATCCACACCTTGCCGCCGCGCTTCAGATGTCTCGTCAGCGCTACTCGCGCCGCCTCGATCTGTCGTGTGGTTATCCACCCCGGCTCCACTGCCTGCAATCCGAAATGGCCAAACGAAACTTCGGACCCGCGCGTCGCGAGACCCTTCGTACGGCCCTTGAACATTTTGCGGAACTTTACCCGCTTGGGACTCAGCATCGCTCAGACTCCTCAGGATCCGGTTGAGTAGGTCTTGCCACGCCTGTCTTCGATGATCTCACCCTTGAAGATCCAGACCTTCACGCCAATCGTGCCGAAAGTCGTCTTCGCCGTTGACGTCGCATAGTCGATGTCAGCGCGAAGTGTGTGCAGCGGTACGCGACCTTCGTGATAACCTTCCACGCGCGCTATTTCGGCGCCACCCAGACGGCCGCCTGTTTTGATCTTGATGCCGAGTGCACCCATGCGCATGGCGCTCTGAACCGCGCGCTTCATGGCGCGTCGAAATGAAACACGCTGCGCCAGCTGCGTGGAAATGCTGTCCGCAACAAGCTGCGCATCCAGTTCGGGACGCTTGATTTCCTCGACGTTGATTCCGACTTCCTTGCCCGTAAGCTGCGCTAGTTCGTCGCGCAACTTGTCGACTTCCGCTCCCTTCTTGCCGATGACAACGCCAGGACGCCCGGTGTGAATCGTCACAACGACCTTGCCCGGTTTGCGCTCGACATGAATGTCGGCGATGGCAGCGTGGCCAAGTCGCGCCTTCAGATACTTTCGCAGCAGCTCGTCTTCCTTGAGGAGTGCGGGGAAATCACGGTTCGCATAGTAGCGCGAGCGCCACTGCCTCGAGACTCCCAGTCGGAAGCCGATCGGATTTGTCTTCTGTCCCATTAGCGACCCTTGACCTCTCTCTCGCCCACAGTGATCTCCACGTGACTTGTGCGTTTGCGAATTGGAGTGGCACGTCCCTGCGCCGCCGGCATGAATCGCTTCAGCGGAGTTCCTTCATTGACTACCGCGCGCTTGATATAAAGCGCATCGACGTCGATTGAATCATCCTGCTGCCGCGCCTTGTATTCGGCATTGGCGACTGCGGACTGCAGCACTTTCTCAATCTGTTTGGCGGCGTGTTTCTTGGAGAATCGCAGTATCGCGAGCGCGTCATTGACATTTTTCCCTCTGATCTGGTCAATGACGAGCCGCATTTTGTACGGCGACTGCCGCGTGCCCCTCTGAATTGCTCGCACATCAGGCATGAGTTATCTCCCTCCACCCTTGGGCGGCGGACCAGATGGTGCCGGCGCCGCAGCGGGAGCTGCGCCGGGCGCCCCACGAGGTGCGCCGGGACCGCCAGGTGCGCCAGTTGCTCCTTCAGGTGTTGCCTTCTTGTCGACTGGCCTCGTTCCGGAGTGACCGCGGAAAAGCCGCGTAGGCGCGAACTCTCCCAGCTTGTGGCCGACCATGTTTTCGGTCACGTACACTGGAATGAATTTGTTCCCGTTGTGAACGGCGAATGTATGTCCGACGAAATCAGGCACAACAGTGCTGGCGCGCGACCATGTCTTGATCACACGCTTTTCATTTCGACTGGACATCGCTGTCACCTTCTTGAGCAGCGAATCCGCGACAAACGGTCCCTTTTTTACGCTACGCGCCATTTATTTCGTCTCCACCATTGACTTCGTCATTCCGGCGAAGGCCGGAATCCATTCTTGCTTTTTGCCATGGATTCCGGCTTTCGCCGGAATGACGGCATTCTCCCGTACCATTATTGCGTCGCCTTGCCGCGCTTGCGACCGCGCACCAACAATCGCTGCGACGCCTTCTTAGTATGCCGCGTCTTCACCCCTTCCTTCTTGCCCCACGGGCTCACAACGTTGCGACCGCCTCGCGTACGGCCACCGTGCGGATGATCGACGGGATTCATTACCTCGCCGCGAACCTTGGGACGGCGTCCCAGCCAGCGCGATTTGCCCGCCTTGCCGTGCGAGATGAGTTCGTGCTCGGCGTTGCCCACTTCGCCGATGGTAGCCATGCACATTCCGTGAATGCGTCGCACCTCGGTGGAAGCCATGCGCAGCGTGACATACTCACCTTCCTTGGCAACAACCTCGAGCGAACATCCCGCGGAACGAGCAATCTGTCCGCCGCGCCCGCGACGCAGTTCAACGCAATGCACATTGGTTCCCAGGGGAATCTCGTGCAGAGGAAGCGCGTTGCCCGTTCGGATGTCGGACCCGCTGCCGCTCACCACCGTATCGCCAACTACAAGACCCCTGGGGTGAATGATGTAGCGACGCTCGCCATCGGCATATTCGACGAGCGCAATTCGCGCGGTGCGGTTGGGATCGTATTCGATTTCCTTCACTACAGCAGGAAGCCCGAAGCGATCGCGCTTGAAGTCGATGATGCGGTACATGCGCTTGTGACCACCGCCCCTGCGGCGCATGGCGATGTGTCCATGATTGTCGCGCCCACCACTCTTCTTCAACGGCTCCAGGAGCGACTTCTCGGGAGTTGAGCGTGTGATGTCCGCGAAATCGGATACCGATCGGAAACGTGTGCCCTTGGTGACAGGCTTGAACTGGCGGATTCCCATTTATTGTCCCTCGAAGATCGCGATGGAATCTCCCTCTCGGAGTTTCACAATCGCCTTCTTCCAATTTGGTCTGCGGCCAACATCGGTTCCCACGCGGCGCGACTGTCCTCGATGCTGGGAAGTCCATACTCCGGTGACTTTGACTCCGAAGAGTTGCTCGACCGCGGATCGAATGGCTCCCTTGGATGCTTCGGGGTGCACCTCGAAGGTGTACTCACCGCGTTCCTGAAAAGCCGCGGATGTGGCCTCTGTTACAAGGGGCCGCACGATGACTTCATGCATCGTTGGCATTTTTACTTCTCCTTCCGTCGCGGCTTGGCGGCTGCGCGCTTGGGCGCGGCTTTCTTGGCAGCACTCTTTTTGGGAGCGGCGCGTTTCGCAGCCGCTTTCTTGGCGGGAGCGCGCTTTTTCTTCGCGGCCGGCTTTCTGGTTGCACCGCGTGGTGCGGCGGACTTGGAAGCGGCCTTCGCCGGCTTCGTTGCCTTCGCTCGTGGTTTACGAGGCGACGGTTCGCTTTCGGCGACTGGCTCGAGCTTGTGACCGAGTGCGGTGCCCTCAATGAGAACTACATGGCACCAGAGCAAATGGTATGTGGACGCTTCGTCGAAGGGCAGCACCTGCACATTGGGGAGGTTGCGCCCGCTCAGATAAACATTCTTGTTCATTCCGTCCGTGAGGATCAGAACTTTCCGGTCGCTGATCTCGAGCCGGTCGAGGAGAACACGGATCCTGCTGGTTTTGGGAGCGTCGAAGTTGAACGCATCAATCACGTACAGAGCGTTTTCCCTCGCGCGCGCATTGAATGCGCTCTTGCGGGCGAGCAGCTTGACCTTGCGCGGGATATCCTGGTTGTAACCGCGAGGAATCGGCCCGAACACCTTGCCACCACCAACCCAATTCGGCGCTCGTGTGGAGCCCTGCCGCGCGCGACCTGTACCTTTCTGGCGCCACGGCTTCTGGTTGCCGCCGACAACAAAACCGCGTGTCTTGGTCGCCGCCGTACCCTGCCGCTGGTTGGCAAGGTGGGCCTTCACCACCTGGTGCATGACGGCGTTGTTCACCGTGCCATCAAACATTTCGCCGGGAAGGACAACCCTGTCGCGTTCCGTTCCCTGCGAGGAATAAGTAGCTGCGTCGATGCTGTTCATCTCACTCACCGGTTCATCCCTGCTTGCTGACGAGAACAACGCCGTTCCTGGGCCCGGCGACCGAGCCGCGGATGTAGATCAGATTCTTCTCGACATCGATTTTTTCCACGCGCAAATGCATTTGCGTGTGACGCGCGGCTCCATAGTGGCCAGGCATTCTCTTGCCCTTGATCACGCGCGATGGATCGGTGCCCGCTCCAACAGACCCGGGTCTCCGATGCTTCGTGTTTCCGTGCGTGTTGGGACCGCCGCCAATGCCGAAGCGCTTTACCACGCCCTGAAAGCCGCGACCCTTGGAAGTGCCGGTGACCTTCACCAGGTCGCCAGCCGCAAAGATCTCCACTGTAATACGATCGCCGACACTGTACGTGGGAATCTCTGCCTTCGGACCAGGAGCGTCGTCGAGCCGGAAAGTGCGCAGGAATTCCGGCGCCGTTTCGAGCCCCGCTTTGGCGGCGTGACCAACCGCCGGCAACAGTGCGCGTCTCCCCCTCGGCGTTCTCTCCTTCGCCTTTGATTCACGACGCAGTCTCTGTGCACCGAGGCCGAGCTGCACTCCTCTGAACCCTTGCGTCTCTGGCGTTACAACCTGGAGCACCGGATTCGGCGCCGCCTCTACGACGGTAACCGGAATCTGCTGTCCCTGCTCATTGAAGATCTGGGTCATG
>CAZKXZ010000106.1:0-8942 GCA_964556695.1 uncultured Gemmatimonadales bacterium | reverse complement strand
GAGTTCCATCCATTGAGCAACGGTGGGTTGGGAACGAGCAGAATTCCGAGTGCTCCGCGAACCTTCGCTTCCTCTCTGACAGTTGTGTAGTCGACGCCAATCCTTCCCAGTGTTCCCGCGCGTTCGCCGGATGCGAGCAGTGGTTGTCCCAGTGGTCCCGAGTTCACCAGCACCCATTTCCCTCTGATGTCGAGCCCCGCATAGGGATCAAGGTCTGCCTTCGCGGAGCGCACTCCGTTGCCGACATAAATGACATTTGCTTCGCGAACACCGGGGACGAGGAAGGAGCTGATGATGAAATCCTCCCCCCACTTGAGAGCCTGGCCGCCGATTGACGCGGAGACTTTGGTTGTGTCGAGCAGTGAGCGAGTGACAGTGTAGTGTTGGAAGTAGGTGCCGTTGTCGCCCATCGGCTTGATGCCGAGTTGCTGCAGCGTTTTCGCGATATAGGCAGCAGCTGAATCGTATCCGGGCGAGGGCGTGGCGCGGCCTCTGTTTGCATCAGATGCAATGACGCTCACATCACGATGGATATCGGCAGCCAGGATCGACTCGGCGGCGCGTTTCATGGCGGCGATGCGGCCGTCCTGCGCGGAACCGACATAAACGGACGCACAAGCGCTCGTTGCTGCGGCAAGCGCGGAGAGAACAGCCAGACGGCGGACTTTTGTTATGCGCATGGTGCCAGCGTTGAGGTTGATGCCTCCAAGCTAGCGCATGGTCACAACACTGCACCACCCCGCAAGGCACCCGTGAGCTACCCCAGTCCAGTCACGCGACTGCGCGACCGGACTTTCAGAGGGTCAGGTCATCCTTCGCGGGCAAGCAGCTTGTCGAGAGCGTCGTAACTCTCGTCCATTCCGTCCGCCATTCCCCCCTTTAACATTTCGTCGCGCTCGTCGGCGGTGTGGAACAGGATGTTGCTGGTTACGAGCGTGCGGCCGTCGTCGGCGTCCGCGAAGGTCACAGTAGTGATGAGCGCGTGGCCCGGCATGCCGTCCCATTCGAAGGTCTGCACCATGCGCTCGAGAGGGGTAACCTCGCGATATTGGCCTTCAAAACCCTGGGTGCCTTCGGACGCGTGTTCGACATAGCGCCAGTGCCCGCCACGTTCAAGTTCGTTCTTCTCGATGACCAGCTTGTGGCCGCGACCCCACCATTGAGCAAGTTGCCCCGGATCGGTAAACGCACGCCATAAGCGATCACGCGTCGCATTGAAGAGGCGCACTGTATGGATCTCGCGTTTGGAGGGTGTTGTCACCGTCGTGATGCCGGGTTGCTCTGTTGCAGTTCTGGTCATTTTTTCTCCTAGACCTGACAGGCAGGATCTGTTTGCTGGATGCCTCCTCATGGATGCGGCCAGCGTCAGCAGTAAGACGTTGCAAGATCCGTGACCAACATGAACCCCGGTTTGGCCGCTTGCGACGAAACGGAGGATTGCGTTACACTACGCGCAGCGCCGCGAGGGCGGCCGACGGTCCGCGTAAAGGGTTCAACCCACCCCATTGTGATAACTGCATCACCTTCTATTCCTCGCCCCTAATGCGGACATCGGGCGGCTTGAAAGGGCTCGCGCTCTTTCTAAATGGAGGAAGGTGCTATGAGTGACACAACTCCCAGCGGCAGCGCCGCATCCGGCCCTTTGCCGCTCCCGGAAAATCCCAATCTCGAGTGGCTGCGCAAACAGTCCAAGCATCGCCTCGCGGAATTGCGGAAGTCGAATCCGTCGGCGAAACTCGCCAACGCCCAGTTCGACATCGCCAAACTATATGGATTCGCGAGCTGGCGTGCGCTCAAGGCACACGTCGACATACAGACACTCGATGGCCAACTGTTCGAAGGGGCGCGCACAGGCAACCTGCATGCGCTGACCGCACTCCTCGACGAACACCCCGACAAATTGAATGTACGCGACAAACCTTACGCGTGGTCGTTACTGCACGCAGCATCGCAGAACGGACACATCGCTGTTGTGGACATGTTGCTCTCGCGGGGCCTCGACGTGAACACGCGCGAGAAAGGTGACAACACCTACGCAATGCATTGGGCAGCTGCCGCAGGTCATTTCGACGTAGTCCGCCGGCTGGCGGATGCTGGAGGGGATGTCGTTGGCCATGGCGATGACCACAGCCTCGAGGTGATTGGCTGGGCTTCTTGCTGGGACGGAACCGACGATGACACACACCGCGCCATCGCCGACTTTCTCGTGAGTCGCGGGGCGCGACATCATATTTTCTCCGCGGTAGCAATGAACCTCGCCGATGAGTTGCGTCGCGTAGTCGCTTCCGATCCGGCAATGCTCAACATCCAGTTGATGAAGTTTCAGGAGGAACCGAGGCCGCTGCATTTTGCGGTGATAAAGAATCGCCCCGAGATGCTGGCGCTGCTGTTCGAGCTGGGTGCCGATCCCTTTGGCCAGGACAGCTTTGGTTGCCCTGTCGCTGGTTATGCCATGGCACCGGCCACCGATCCACGTATCCGTGAAATAATCCGCGAGCACGGACCGGAAACGGACCTCTTCACAGCGCTTGCATTCGAAGACTGGGCTCTTGCCGAGCGACTGGCGAATGAGAATCCCAACCTGTTCAGTACCAGGCACCATCAAGGCGCAAATACCGGACTGTTACATCTCATGGCGAGGCGCAACAATGTTGCCGCGGTGAAGTGGCTGCTCGAACGTGATGCAGATCCTAACGTACAGTTGGCACAGGGCGACGCGAAGATGACGGCGCTGCACCTGGCCGCGTGGGAAGGAAACGCCGAAATGGTAAAGCTGCTGCTCGACGCCGGCGCGGACCCAACCATCCGCGACGGCATTCACGAAAGCGACGTGATAGGATGGGCCGAGTTCGCCGGGAAGACGGAAATTGTCGAGATCCTTAAGGGCAGGAGTGCCTAGTCACCAGTCGCTAGCACTAGTCACTAGCACTAGTCACTAACCAGTTGCACCACGCGGATGAGCGCGTATCTTCCCCATCCCTCACACATTCTCAGGAGATCTCCAATGCTGCTCATTCGCGATATCATGTACTGCAAGCCGGGCAAAGTCCGTCCCCTCGTTGAGAAGTTTACCGCGATGGACAAGCTCGGTCGCAAGATGGGTTTTCCAAAAATGCGCATCATGACCGATGTGAGCGCGGAGCGTTATTGGACTTGCGTTTCCGAAATGGAAGTCGAGAACTTCGAGGCTTTCGAGAAAATGATGTCCGGCGACGGACAGAAGGAAGAGGACATGAAGGAATTCGAGGTAATCATGAAGGGCTATCACGATCTCGTTGAGCAGGGCCGTCGCGAGATATACAAGGTCGAAGGGTAACTCTACTGGAGAAAGGAAATGAGTCTCAAACTTGGTGACATCGCTCCGGATTTCGAAGCGGAGACGACACAGGGAAAGATCAAGTTTCACGATTGGGTCGGCGATGGATGGGCAGTTCTCTTCTCGCACCCCAAGGATTTCACGCCAGTCTGCACCACGGAACTGGGCTACATGGCAAAGCTGCGCCCCGAATTCCTGAAACGAAACACCAAGGTGATCGGGCTCAGCGTCGATTCTGTGAGTAACCATGCCAAATGGTCCGACGACATCAAGGAGACAACGGGGGAAGCACCCAACTATCCGATGATCGGTGACACCGATCTGTCGATCTCTAAATTGTACGGGATGCTCCCCGCTGATCTGGCGGGCACTTTCGAGGGGCGAACAGCAGCGGACAATCAGACGGTGCGAAACGTCTACGTGATTGGACCAGACAAGAAAGTCAAACTGATGATCGTTTATCCGATGTCAACTGGTCGGAACTTCGACGAAGTGCTGCGGGTGATCGATTCGTTGCAGCTCACCGCAAAGCACAAGGTGGCTACACCGGTGAATTGGCAGCAGGGTGAAAAGGTGATCATTCTGCCGTCCGTATCCGACGACGACGCCAAGAAGACGTATCCGGATGGGTGGGAAGCGCCGAAGCCGTACATGCGGATTGTTCCGCAGCCGCGGGCGTAACGCCGCTTTCGTCATTCCCGCGAAAGCGGGAATCCAGGGTCGTCCTCTCTGGATTCCCGCTTTCGCGGGAATGACGAAGACGGGGCTAGATACTCAAGTTGCTTAGATAAACCTCAAGCTCTTTTTCCTGCGTCGCCAGCTTCGTTTGCAACGCGGCGCGTTCCGTCTGCAGCTTCTCAATCGCGGACTCCTGTTCATTGAGCTTGGTCAGTAACCGCTCGTAATACTGAGTGGTCTGACCAACGGTCTTCATATTCTCGCGGATGCGGCCCTGTTCCGTGGTAATCCCCGCAACCTGCGCTGTTTTATCCGCGATCTGCGCCTCGGAATCCTCAATCGCTTGTTTCATCTGAATGGCAGTCGCGATTGCACTGCGCACGGCAACGGGTATTTCACCCAGTCTGCTGTAAGCGACAAGCCGCGGGATGTCCGCGTCAATCATCGCGATCGTTTCCGACCGAACCGTCTCCTCTTTCACCACGAGCGTGGTCATCTTCCCTGCCACGGCGACGCCCTGGAATCTGTAAAGCGTCGGCGTTGTCTCGACAGGTTTTTGCGTGTCCACAAGTTTCCAGCCATGACGGATGGGATGTTCGATGACGAGCGTTCGGTCCTTTGTGCGTTTGTTGTCGGCCTGATACTCCTGCGTGGCCATGTACCTGCGACTCAGAACCAGCATCCCCTTGTTGATCACGGCCGTCACCAGCTCATTGGTCTGCCGGTTTTTGGTGTTGTCGACCAGCATCTCCAGATCGACGCCGTAGCTGATCAGCCGCTCCTGTCCCGGTGGAACGTTGTCAACGCGGGCATCGCCAGCATAGCTGTTGTTGTCCAGAACCGTTACGGGTCCCGACAGAAGATGATTGCTGGTTGTGTTTTTGAGCCGGATTCCGTTGAGCGGGTTGCTCTGCAGCGCGCCCGCGTTGTAGATCGAAACACGCTCGACGGAGATGCTGTCCGTGATGATTGGAAGCATTGCCGACTGCTGTCGAGGCAGTGTGACATTGGCGACGGTGTACTGGAATAGTTCTCCCATCTGGGACGCAGCCGCCATCGATCTCACGGATGAACCAGCGTCGAGATTCTCCGCCTGGACCTGTGCGACCGAGAAAGGCGCTCTGGTGCCGGAGGATCGATCGACAGTTCCGGTTGTGACGATGCCGGTCAGAATCAGGGCCTGCTGCGGAATAGTCAGATCAACCGTCGCGGCCGCACCCGCCGTCACACGAACGTCGGACTGCGTTGCTGGTGAATATCCGATTCGCGTTGCTCGCAAAGAATATGTACCGGGCGGAACGTTGGTGATCATGTAGCGGCCGTCCGTGTCGGACTGCGCATTGAGTGTGGAGCCGAGTACTTGCACAATTGCTTGCGCAAGGGGATGACCATCCTGGAGGTCGCGTACCGTACCAGTGAGATAGCCGCGCGACGCCTGCTGCCCCGGCGGAACGAACAACAGTGAAACGCGCTCGCGATCCGAGCCTATGCCGGCAGCGTACACCTGAGGGCGCAGCCCCGCGAACATCTCCTGCACCACTACGGGGCGCGTGGCGTACAGTGGCTGATAGAGATCCATCGCGAAGGAAATCGGCCGTCCACTTACAAGGGAAAGTGAGACTCCGCTCCAGTCACTCTCTGTTTGGTTCTCGACAATCGCCCATCCCTGGACTCTGCCGCCTTTGTCGTCGAGGAGAAGTCTGTAGCTCGCTTTCCAGACCGGAGCTTCGACGACGTAGCCCACACGCACGCGTCGCGAACCATTTCCGGTGAAATTGATCGTGACTGGTTTCTTGTCCTGATCGCGCGCCTGGTTGAGGGCGCTCAGTGCCAGGGTCAACTCCTGTTGCAGCTGCGCGTCGTCCAGCGAGAGAGAGGAAATCGCCTGCAGGTCGAGTGACCGGATGGTTGCACCGGTGAGCAGATTGAGAATCGGTGATTGTACAGGGTCCCCACGCTCCACGACCCCCTTCTGCCGCATCTCCACGCCGAGTATGGTTCCGCTCACGCGTTCTGCCTGAGATTGCAGCGTCACTCTCGCGCCGCGAAGTTGATTGAGAAGGTCTGCCAGGCTCGGGTTCGACGTGATGTCGACCTGAAAACTCCGCAGCGTTTTCGCGAGCGGATCCTGCGACGGATAGGTAATGGTGCTCACTCGCCCGCCGTCCTGATCCTGCAACACGAGCGACTTGAGGATGTCGTTGATTTGCGTTGTCTTGAAGCGAAGTTCGGTGGCACCATTGCCGCGCACTGTGCCCGAGTGTTCGAAGTATCCAACGCCCGAGGAGAAGAGCACGACACTTCTGACCGGGACATCGGTATTGGTTGCGGCGGGCTGCGTTACTTGCGCGCGCAGTGCGGTTACAGGGAGGAGCGCGAGTAGCGACAAGGCGAACGATCGAGTGTGCATGACAGTCTCCTTTGCGGGATGTGCAGCACCGCGCTCATTGCGGTGCTGCGCAGGGTGAGCAGGTCAAGAGCACTCGAGTGTTCTTTTGCAAAGGAGACGCCGCGCAACCGGGCGGTTGCACACGCCACGTCAGCTCGGGTTACCCGCCCGCAACGATTCGATACCGCACCAGCGACTCGACAGAATCTGCATTTCGCTCAACGGACCACAGTCCGCCATCAAGAGCAATGAATCGGGCATTCGCCGGTTGACGAACAGTTGCCGCCGGATTGCCGCGCGGATCGATTACTGTCCAGGATGCACCTGACGGCCCCTCGCGTCCACGCAGCCACACCGTCCCATCTCTGTCCACCAGCAATCCAGTAACCGGATTGGTGCTCAGTGGGATGGGGACGGCATCGCGAATGACGCTTTCGGCGACTCTTGTTCTCGCTGCAATTGCGGCGATTGCGCTGTCCGCGACGCGCGCTGGAATTGCGATTCTCTCGAACGGGTAGTGCCGATCAATGACGCTCCGGCCTCCCTCATCCACAACCCGCAGGTGAATCGTGAACGCGTTGACGCCCTCGAATACCGCTTCAGCGGTCGCGATGCGATGTCCATCCACGGAAATCGCATGCTGCTGACCTGTCGGAAATGGGATTTCAATAGGCATCATCCCGCCGCCGCTCGGCCTTGGTACCACAACCAGTTGCACATTCATCTGCAGGACAACAATTGTGTCCAGCACGATTCCGGACGACGAGGTGCGGTAGATGGGAACGGGTGCATTGCCGCGTATCGGACCAATTGCCGGCCGGATCAACATCGTCCCGCCGGTGAACACGGCCTGTGGCGCACTCCATCCGAGCAGCCACGGCGTGGCAGTTCCAGGCTTGAGAGGCCCACCGGCAGCGAGTGAGTCAGCCTCGATGGAACGAATCAGCGTGCCGTTACTACGAAACCACGACACGCGCCGACTCACTTCGTCCCCTGCCCAGATAGTGTCACCTACAACGCCGATCGTGGTCAGTGCGCTGAATTCACCAGGCCCCTGGCCACTGCGTCCTATCGTGTCAGTTAACACTCCGCTTGCACTGAACACGCGGATCTCTGTGGGTCGCTTGCCTGGAGCGTTGGTTGCAAGGACCAGCACGCGTCCATCGGGCGCAGCACGAATGGATCTGATGGAAGCCCAATCGTGCAAGGCGCCATCGATTCGCAGATTCGCAACAAGTGATCGTGCGGGCGGGGCCGGAACGCGCTGCGTCTGCACCGGTTGCTTCGTGCCGTCAGAGCGCGGGGCCTCCTCGGTGCTCACCACTTCCGTCGCGGGAAGGCTTGCAGCAAGATCGGCCAGATCGGTGCTCGCCTGAGATGGGAACCGGGCGAAGTGATAGCGATCGCGATTCTGCACGTCCGCAGCAAACAGATCCAGTTCGCGTCGCACGGACGCCACCTGCTCCAAAAACACGTTGAGATCAAAGTTGCATCCGGGTCCATTGAATTCAGTGCCGCCGAGTAAGGGGCAACCATTTGCGACTGCGACAACGACCGGCTTCTCGACTTCCGCGCCTTCAATCGGCGATTGGGTGGGAGCCTCTTCGCACGACAGCGACGTAAATACACTGACGGTGACCAAGGTGCGCCACACGCGAGAGAAACCCGAGCTGCGGGCGGAAGCATTCATGGCTTCAAGCTACCTTGCGAAACACAATTCAACACCCCCAACCGTACAAAAACTTGACGCATCTTGGCCAGCCATGGCTTAACTTAAGGGGGATCCCATCTGGAGCCTCAATGCCTTTGACGCTTATGAGCGCGCGTTCGGTTGCCGCGCGTGTTGCTGCCCCTTCCCTCTTCCTCACGCTGGCGTTCATTAATGCCTGCGCTTCCGCCGGTACTACTTCAAATCGGAGCGTAGCGACTTCCGCTTCGCCAGCGTGGCCCGCGCCTCCCTCGCCCGATCCACGAGTCGGGCTTCGCGCGGGAGTGACCGACGCGGGAGAGGCAATCTGGAATCTTCGCGTACTCTCAAAAACTCCGCAGCCCCCCGAATTCCGCGGGAATATCAACTCCGACCTCGCATTCACCGGTCGATACGCAATCCAGGGGAACTTCGGTGGATTCCAGATCTGGGATATTTCCGAGCCTGCCACTCCAACAATAGCAAAGGCCTTCGTGTGCCCGGCATCGCAGAGCGATGTCTCCGTCTACAGGAACCTTCTGTTCGTATCCGGAGAGGACTTCGCGGCGCGACTCGACTGCGGCACGCAGGGACCACGCGATACCGTCAGCAAGGACCGGTTGCGCGGCATTCGCATTTTTGACATCAGCGACATCCGGAATCCCCGCAATGTCGGCAATGTGCAAACCTGCCGTGGCTCGCACACGCACACCGTCCTCGAAGATCCCTCTGACCCGGCCAACGTCTACGTGTATGTCTCCGGTTCCGCACCGGTGCGACCGGCAACAGAGCTCGCGGGCTGCAGCAGGGAAATGCCGGAGCGCGACCGCAACACCGCGCTGTTCCGCATCGAGGTGATCAAGGTACCACTC
>CAZKXZ010000105.1:0-8966 GCA_964556695.1 uncultured Gemmatimonadales bacterium | reverse complement strand
GGCGAGCGACCACAGCGCAGAAGTGCGTTCGCGCTGGTGGCAAACACAACGATCTGGAACAGGTGGGGCATACCGCGCGACATCACACCTTTTTTGAAATGCTCGGCAATTTTTCTTTTGGCGACTATTTCAAGAAGGATGCGATCCGTTTCGGCTGGGAGTTTGTCACGAAGGAGCTTGGTATCGATCCCGAACTGATTCGAGTAACCGTTTTCCACGAGGATGCGGAAGCGCGTGAACTGTGGCGCCAGGAGTCGGGACTTACCGACTCGAGAATCTATGGCTTGGGTGAGCGCGACAACTTCTGGCAGATGGCTGACACCGGTCCATGCGGACCATGTTCGGAGATCTACGTGGATCTCGCAAAGCTGGCGTCCGACTGGCGCTTTCCAGAAGGTGCATCAGGAGAATGGACTGACGTGAATCGCAAGGAATACTCGCTCGACGCATTCGTGCAGGGCGCGGAAGCCGGGCGGTTCCTCGAGATCTGGAATCTTGTGTTCATGCAGTTTGATCGGCAGCCAAACGGCGAACTGATTCCGCTACCGAGGCCCTCCGTGGATACAGGCGCGGGTCTGGAGCGGATTGCGGCGGTCAAACAGGGAATCATGAACAACTTCCACACTGACCTCTTCCGTCCTCTTATTGAGGAGGTGGGGAAGGTTACGGGACTGAGCTATCCCGAATCACCGGAATCATGGCGGGCAGGCACACCGGCGCGGCAGAACGCAACCGACGCAGCCGATGTCGCAGGGTCGTTTCGAGTTCTGGCTGATCATGCGAGAGCTGTGGCGTTCCTTCTGGCCGACGGCGTGTTCCCATCTAATGAAGGTCGGGGGTACGTGCTGCGCCGGATTCTGCGTCGTGCGTCCCGGCATGCCTGGCTCCTCGGCAGAAAGTCGGAGCCCACTCTGGTGCACATCGTCGAGAAGGTGATTGCGACGATGTCGGGAATCTATCCGGAGCTGGCTCAGCGTGCCGCGCACATTGTCGAGACCACCCGGGGAGAAGAAGTGCGCTTCCTCGCTACGATCACCGAGGGCATGCTGCGCTTTGAAAACATTGCACCGGTGGCGTCCACGCAGGGTTCGTCCGGAATCCGCGGGACTGTCAGCGGGGAGGATGCCTTCCGATTGTATGACACATTCGGTTTTCCAATCGACCTGACCGAGCTAATGGCGCGGGAACGCGGATACACCGTTGATATCGCGGGCTTTGAGCGGGCGCTCAATCAGCAGCGGACGCAGTCGAAGGAAGATCGCAAGTCGCGCGCGATTACGGTTTCGATGGACGACCTGGGCGATGCTGCCACCTGGAAACGTGAGGACGCGGCGCCTGGGCTCACGGGTGGACGCTTTGTCGGGTATGACCAGATCGAGATCGACACGCGTGTTACCGCGCTGCGACACCTTGACGATGCGAGGGTCGCGGTTCTCCTCGAGGAGTCACCGTTCTACGCTGAATCCGGGGGGCAGATCTCCGATCACGGTGTCATCGAGGGAGATGGCTGGCGCGTGGATGTTGATGATGTGCGCAAGATCGACGGCAAGGTTGCTGCATTGGGTCGTCGCACTGGCGAAATAGTGTTCGGTCGCGCAACCGCGCGGGTACCCAGCGACCGGCGCAAGGACACCGAACGCAATCACACAGCCACGCATCTGCTTCACGCCGCGCTGCGCGACGTGCTGGGCGACCACGTTCATCAGGCCGGCTCTCTCGTTGCGCCCGACAGATTGCGCTTCGACTTCACACATCATGGTCCCATCGCTGCCAAGGATCTCGACGAAATCGAAAGTCGGGTGAACGCCGCGATTTGGTCCGCTCTCCCCGTCGAAACGGAGGAACGCCCGTATCGCGAGGCGGTCGAACTCGGAGCAATGGCGCTTTTCGGTGAGAAATACGGTGACGTTGTCCGCGTGGTCAGGGTTCCTGGTATTTCAATGGAGCTGTGCGGCGGAACACACGTGCGCAACACCAGCGAAATTGGCTTGTGCAGAATCATCTCTGAAAACGGAGTGGCCGCAGGGCAGCGCAGGATTGAGGCGCTCACTGGCGGAGCCGCATTCCGTTTCATGCGCGAACATGAGCGTGCCCTCGCGACAATTGCGGAAACGCTCAAATCGCCGGTCGACCTTGCAGTCAAGAAAGCGCGGACGCTCGTCGACGAGCGCAAAGCGCTCGAGAAGCGGATTGAGGAGCTGCGCTCCGGAACCGGAGGGTCGGGCGGCTCCGATAAGGTCGCGAGTCTCGTGAGTTCCGGTACCAATATCGACGGAGTGCGAGTAGTCGTCGCTCCGGTCAGCGCGACTGACGTGAAGGAACTGCAGGTGATGGGCGATGGGCTGCGCGATCAGCTGCGCACTGGAATTGGGGTACTCGCGGGAGCGCTCTCGGATGACAAACATGTTCTGCTCGTTGTTGTGACCGACGATTTGAGGCAGCGTGGGATCCGGGCGGATTCCATCGTACGGGATATTGCTGCCATCGCTGGTGGGAAGGGCGGTGGCAAACCCCACATGGCGCAGGCGGGATTGCCCGAGCCAGGCCGAGTCGCGGAGATGCTCGCTGGCGCTGAGAAAGTGATACGCGCCGCCCTCACAACTGCGGCATGACGCTGGAGACGTGGCTTCGTGAGAGGCGACCAGCGCCGCCAGCGCGCCTAATCGATCGTATGTGCAGCGCCGCTCGAGAATCGCAGCAGTCAACGAGCGCGGATCTGGCAGGCGGGGCGCGCATTGCGTCGCTGTATCTTCTTCAAATGATTCTCGCTGAAAAAAACTCGTCGCGCACTGCCGCGGTGGACCTCCTGGCGGCGGACGCACTCATGACCTGCTCCTGCGAAGCAGCCTGTGAAAGGCCAGAAACGCTGGGGCATGAGGCGGACAGGTCGACCGAGGATGTTCTGGCGATCTACAAGGCAGCACGCGATGCAGCGGCAGGGTCAGGCTGAATGCTATCGCTGAGAGGCAAGCGCGCGCTCGTAACCGGTGGGTCAAGAGGAGTTGGCGCCGCAACGGCTCTAATGCTTGCGGAATGTGGTGCGGACGTCGCCATCGGTTATCGCACGCGCAAGGAGGCTGCAGACGACGTCGTTCTGCGAATGGCCTCAGGCGGAGTGCGGGCATCGGCGCACGCGGCGGACATCTCCACCGACAAAGGTGCTCAGCAATTGTTCGACAGCGCTGCGAAAGCGCTCGGCGGAATTGACATCTTTGTCGGCAACGCCGGAATCTGGCCCGAAGAGGCGGTCGCTGTCTCGCAGCTCAAGGACGAGCGCTGGGTGCACACCATGCGTGAGAACCTGGATTCGATTTTCTTCACCACGCGGCTTGCCGTGCGTCACATGCCAACGAATGGTCGCATCGTACTTGTGTCGAGTACAGCGGGGCAGCGCGGTGAGGCATTTCACGCCGACTACGCCGCTACAAAAGGTGCGCTCATTGCGTTCGTAAAATCCGTCGCGATAGAGATTGCACATACCGGAACAACGGTGAATTGCGTTGCACCCGGTTGGATCGATACGGACATGGTGGACTCAGTTCGCGAGAACGGCTCGCTCAAGAGCATTGCAGCGACAATACCTCTTGGGCGCGTTGCGAGCCCACGCGATATCGCGGGGCCCATCGTGTTCCTCTGCTCTGTGATTGCGCGCCACATCACTGGCGAGGTTCTGAACGTCAATGGTGGCAGCGTGCTCTGTGGGTGACAGGGGCGCATGACCCTCAATCCGCCTGCCGCGGTTCGCGATATTGTGCAACAGCTTGAGCGCGCCGGGTTCGAAGCATGGTGTGTTGGCGGTGCGGTACGAGATGCGCTCCTTGGAAGGAATAACCTCGACTGGGACATTGCGACCTCCGCCAGGCCTGAGGAGGTGCGCAAACTATTCCGTCGCACCGTTCCCCTGGGCGTGGAATTCGGAACCGTCGGCGTGATCGACGGCAAGAACGTGATGCACGAGGTGACGACATTTCGCAAAGATGTTGAAACCGATGGCCGGCATGCACGTGTGATATTCGGCGTTTCGCTGGAGGAGGATCTGGCGCGACGCGACTTCACCATCAACGCTATCGCATACTCACCCACGCGCGCCGAAATCGCCGATCCTTTCAATGGGCAACACGATCTTGCGAGCGGCGTTGTGAGAACTGTTGGTGATCCGGACCAGAGGATGACCGAGGATCGCTTGCGGGCATTGCGCGCACTGCGCTTCGCCGCACGCTTCGATTTTTCCATAGGTGAAGCAACCTGGGATGCGGTATCTCGTAGCGCACCTTTCCTGCAGCGACTGTCGATGGAACGCGTACGACAGGAAATCGAGAAGACGATGGACCAGGTTCACCGTCCCAGTTCGGCATTTCGCCTCTGGCGCGATTGCGGCGCATTTGCGCGACTCGTTCCGGCGCTCGCAAACGCGTCGGAGCTGGAGCTCAGCTATCCTGATTATCTCAGTATGCCGGGTTCCAGTACCAGGCCGGCGCGCAGGAGCAATCGCATCACCGCTCTTTTCCTTGCGGCGGGACCGCATCGCGCGGCAAACGCATTCCGTGATCTCAGATTCTCCAACTCCGGCATCGCGTGGATGTCAGGTCAGGTGGAGCGCTGGTCTGCTGAGATTCCTGCACTGGAGCGGGCGCTGGAGGCAGGGGCACTGCCAACCGCGGGTTTCACCCGTCGCTGGATTGCGAGAGTTGGGCGCATGCGCGCCGCTTCGCTCGTGCGAATTGCCGCTGCTGTGTGGTGCGCACGGAGTGACGCTGGAATGCCTGCACCGCCCCGTAGTCAGCATGCCCCGATTTACGGGCGCATTCTGCGCAGCTCATTCCGCGATCCGGTTGATTTGAGCGACCTGCGCATTGACGGCGACGATCTCCAGTCCATTGGCATCAAAGCGGGGCCGGCGGTCGGAAGAATCCTGAAAAAGCTGCTCGACCTGGTACTCGACAATCCCGCGCTCAACGAGCGTGACACTCTTCTGCGACTCGCGGTCGACCTTGCGCGCGGACCCGGATCCGATGGACGCGCCGAGCAGGGAGAGTCATGACGGCACCCGAGATTGGTTTTCTGCTTGCGGCCGGCGCGGCAAATGTCGTGGGAGCACTGGCGGTTACCTCAAAGAAACACTGGAGCCGGAGCGCGATAGAGATGCTGGTTGCGGTTGCCGCGGGCTTCATGCTTGCAGTCTCTCTTCTCGACATCATACCGAGGTCGATCGAGGCAGACGTGGAATCCGCTCCGATCATTATTCTGGCAGGGTACTTTCTCGTGCACCTCACACAGCACACGCTCACGCAGCATTTTCATTTTGGTGAAGAGACGCATGAGGTAAGCAGATTGGTGGGGCAGACAGCGCTTGTTGGTCTGCTGGTGCACACATTCGTCGACGGTGTCGCGATTACGAGTGCTTTCAATGTGTCCCCGAGCCTCGGGATGCTCGTGTTCACCGCGATTGCGCTGCACAAATTTCCCGAAGGACTGGCAGTAGCGAGCATCTGTCTTGCCGCAGGTATGGGGCGGCGGCTTGCCTTGCTCGCCGCGGCGACGCTCGGCGTTGCCACAGTGCTCGGCGGC
The DNA here is from genome assembly GCA_964556695.1 of uncultured Gemmatimonadales bacterium. Taxonomy (GTDB): domain Bacteria; phylum Gemmatimonadota; class Gemmatimonadetes; order Gemmatimonadales; family Gemmatimonadaceae; genus CAZKXZ01. The sequence goes on along the minus strand of CAZKXZ010000105.1, from coordinate 3,398 downwards.
GTGCTCACTGATGTTGTTTCAGTTCTCGGTGCGTACGGGCTTCCACTCTCGGGCGGGGTGACGCTTTACGTTGCGGCATCCAACCTTGTACCGGAGTTTCAGGCGAAGCGGGGATGGCGCCTGCCACTCTTCTTTCTGGCCGGCTGCGCACTGTATTTCGTTTCGCGCACGTTGTTGCCGCACTGATTGATGTTGCGATGAAGCGGCCCAGCGTTCGCGGCACTGAATCGCTCTTTGAGGAGAGCGCGCCGAGCCGGCCACTTGCTTCGCGCATGCGACCCGTGTCCCTGGATGAGTTTGTGGGCCAGGAGGAGTTGCTGTCTGCTGGAAAGCCTCTGCGTATTGCAATCGAATCAGGGTCCACTGGATCAATCATCCTGTGGGGACCACCGGGAAGCGGCAAGACAACGCTGGCGCGCATTATCGCGCAGCGCTCGGGGATGAACTTCGAGCCATTCAGTGCAGTGAGTGAAGGTGTTCCGCGCATCAGGCAGATCGCCGCAGACGCCCTCGAGCGGCGCGCCGCCGGTGGAGGCGGCACCGTCTTGTTCATCGACGAGATCCACCGTCTCAACAAGGCACAGCAGGATTCTCTCCTTTCATATGTAGAGGATGGGATCCTTGTTCTGATAGGAGCCACCACAGAAGCTCCCAGCTTCGAAATCAACAGCGCGCTCCTCTCGCGCGTGCGTGTTTTTGTGCTCAGCGCGCTGGCGCCGCCAGTGATAAGGCAGCTGCTCGATCGCGCACTCGCGGATGTCACTCGTGGCCTGGGCTCGCGCAGGATCCCGGCGGACGACGCAGCACTGGAATTCATTGCGCGCGCGGCGGATGGAGATGCGCGCCGCGCGCTGACCGTTCTTGATGCTGCCGCGAATCAGGTTGGTGACGGCGGGCGGATCGACGTTGCCGTTGCTGAAGGAGCGCTACAGGTGAGGTTTGCGCTCCACGACAAGAGTGGTGAAGCGCATTTCAATCTGCTCTCAGCGTACCACAAATCCTTGCGAGGCAGCGATCCGCAGGCGGCGCTGTACTGGATGGCGCGGATGCTCATAGGCGGGGAAGATCCGATGATCATTTTCCGCCGTGCACTTGCAATGGCCGCCGAGGATATTGGGCTGGCAGATCCGGAAGCGCTCAAACTCGCCGTGGCTGCCAGGGAGGCTTTCAAAACGCTTGGCTCGCCCGAGGGCCACCTGCCACTGGCAGAAATGACTATCTACCTGGCAACTGCTCCCAAATCCAACGCCAGCTACAAGGCGCTCAGCGCTGCGCTGCAGAGCGCCTCCGAGTCGCCGGGTGCTCCTGTCCCGCTGAATATCCGCAACGCACCCACGGACCTGCATGCCTCACTCGGGTATCACCATGGGTACAAGTACGCGCACGATTCGCCGGACGCCTATCTTGCGCAGGACTACCTGCCACCTGAAGTGGCTGGCTCGGTTTTCTATGAGCCGGGCACTCGCGGGTTCGAGAAGGAAATTGCGAAGCGGCTGGAGTGGTGGCAAAAACTGAGAGAGCGCCAGATGTCGGATTCTTCCGACGAAGAGAAATGAAATCATTTTTTTCATGCGTCATTTTGACATTTATCTGCACGGTTGCGACGTCCTGCCGCACCCTTGGGCTGGCAGCTTTCGCGACTCCGGTAGTGACGCTTCGCGACGTACGGCTCGGAGGAATCAACCTCACCGGCGGATTGCTCAATGTCGAGATCGGCATTCGTAACCCCAACGGTTACCGTTTGGATGCGAGGCGTCTCACCTATCGATTAATGATTGACACGACGGAGCTGGGCAACGGCGGACTGGACACGGCGATGACGGTGCAGGGCGGAGATTCCACACTCCTCAAGCTGCCGATCAAGTTCACATTTGCCGGACTTGGCGCTGTCGCCCGACAATTGCAGAGTAGCGGTACACTCAGCTATCGCGTGCAGGGCGAGCTGACAGTCGCTACACCGGTCGGCCGGATTGTTCAGCCATACGACCAGCACGGCACCTTCGCATTGTATTCACCTGAGCAGACCAGAGGACCAAGCGCATCGCGAAACCACTGATATCACTGCATTCTCCTGTCGAACGCGCGGTGCTGGTAGCCGCGTCGCGCAAGATGGTCGATCACAAGCAGACAATCGATGAACACCTCGAAGAGCTGGCGCGGCTAGCCGATACAGCGGGCGCGATCGTAGTCGGTCAGCTCATTCAGCGCCTCGACCGCCCCAACCCCGCCACTTACCTTGGGAAGGGAAAGGTTGAGGAACTAGCGGCCTTGATCGGCACAACCGAGGCAACGCTGGTGGTTTTCGATGACGAGCTTTCTCCGGCGCAGGGGAAGAACCTGGAAGATGCCATAGGCACCCGTGTGGTCGATCGCGCCGAGTTGATTCTGGACATTTTTGCGTTGCGCGCGCGTTCGGCTGAGGCGCGCATGCAGGTTGAGCTGGCGCAGCTGGAGTACACGCTTCCCCGGCTGACGCGAATGTGGACCCACCTTGAGAAGTTCCGCGGCGGAATTGGAGTTCGTGGTCCCGGCGAAACGCAGCTGGAGACGGACAAGAGACTTATTGGCAAGCGCATGAAGACATTGCGCCAGAAGCTGGACGAAGTGAGAAAGGCGCGCGCGGTGCAGCGTTCGCAGAGGAGTTCACGGTATCGCGCCGCGCTGGTTGGCTACACGAATGCAGGCAAGTCATCGGTGTTGCGAGGGCTCTCCGCGGCCGACGACATTTTTGTTGAAGACCGTCTTTTCGCGACACTCGATCCGCTGACGCGCGACGTGGATCTGGGCGGTCAACACATTCTGATCACCGATACCGTCGGATTTATCAGGAAACTGCCACACCATCTGGTCGCGTCATTTCGCGCTACGCTCGAAGAGGTGCTGGAGACCGATCTTCTTCTTCATGTGATTGACGCGTCGTACTCTGACTGGGAAGGTCAGGTGGAGGTGGTCGATTCCGTGCTCGCGGACATCGGCGTGCATGGCACTCCGGTGATGCATGTATTCAACAAGATTGATCGGCTCAGCGAGGCGCAGGTGAGCGCGCTGCGTGAACGACTGCCGGGGGTTGTGCAGGATCCGGTATTTGTGTCAGCCGTTGCCGAGCATGGGCTGGATGCTCTTCGTGAAGCGCTGGCCGGAAAGCTTCACGCGCTGCGACCGATCGCGGAACTGAGAATCCCGGTGGGCGATGGTCGTCTTCTTGCGGAGCTGCACAGGGAAGCCGAAATACTCGATCAACGAGCTGACGGGGAGGTGCTCGTTGTGAGGGCAAGGATGGATGGCGCTCTCGCAGGAAAAATGCGCCATCGCGGATACATGGTTGAGATGGTCGCGCAGGGAATCGAACCCCGGACCTCTGGTATGTGAGACCAGCGCTCTAACCAGCTGAGCTACGC
>CAZKXZ010000104.1:0-9331 GCA_964556695.1 uncultured Gemmatimonadales bacterium | reverse complement strand
AAATGCTCCCGTTGTCACTGAGCCACTGGATCGGCACATCGGGCCTCTCACCGCTACCAAAGCGATTCGCGACGGCACGTCGCATCAGCAATCGAATATCATCTCCGACGAGATCGCGATCCGCCTCCACGTGTCCCATGGCTTCGCGGTCGTGACAGTCGAGTGCAAATCCCACCTGCACCATCTCACCATTCCAGCACGCGATCTCCAGCACGTCACTGCACCACCGCTCGTTCGATGCTGGTCGCACAATCTGGCCGCGGTGCGCTCTTCCTGTTCGCCGGCGAGCTGATCTCGGAAGTTTCCACCCGTTGATCTCCATCACGCGACGAATGCGCTTCACGTTGTAGCTTGTGGAAAACTCGCGATTCACAAGCGCACGAACGCGCTTTGCCCCGTAGCTGGCTCGTGTTCTGATCACGCTCCGGATCTGCGGCGTCACCACGCGATCATCCGCGCGCGAGTATCGCTCTCCCCGCGGATTGGGCTCTCTGTACGCCGTCGCTCGCCCGATCCCGAGCACTCGACAGATCGGTGCCATCTTGAAACCGGTCATTTCTTTGACACGCCGTAGTAGCGCGGTCTTTTTTTTACCTCGTCCCTGGCGGATTGGAGGATCTCCACCTCCATCGTCTTTCTGCCGAGGGCGCGCTCCAGCTCTCTGATCCGCTGCTGCGCTTCGCGCAGTTCGCTAACCGGGACCACGTCCCCGTTCGCTCTCACCGCAGCATCGCTTCCTGCATCAACCAGATGCATCCAGCGACGTACCAACGATGGACTAACCTTTAACTCACGACTGAGCTCTGAAGCTGTGAGCTCCTTACGGACAACCCTGAGAGCCTGTTCCTTTCTAAAGGCAGGATTGAAATACCGTCTGCCATCCGCGCCCCGTCTGAACTCTTCCATCGTCACACCCCTTTGAGAAGGTCATATTATCCTTCCCAAAGTGCCTCGTCCAATCGGGGTACACAGCAATATTGACAAGTTTTCGTTGCGGCGACCCGCGCTCAAACAATGACATCGCAGGGTGCATCGCGCTCGCGCGACGCTCGTAACATCTTCGTGGCGAAGGTAGCCTTGCGGAAGCTTGTGCACGGCGACACGTTGTGCACCTCGGTAAGGGATACCAAACGTTCTCGTTCTTGACATGATTGACGTCTACTGCACAAGCGCTGCTCTGAATGTCGAGATGCGGCGCGCTTTCACCGGCACGTTCGACGATGTGCTGTACAACGACTGGTCGGCGTTCGGTGACAGGGAAGGTCACTGCGATTGCTCCGTGGTCGTTGTCGCGAAGCCTATGGAGCAGCGCATCGTTGACCTGCTTCGTCTGCTCGCCACAAAATCGCAGCGTGGTTCCTCAGCGCGTGCGATCCTGTTTGTTGAGGATACGCTCACCGTGCGTGAGGCATGTCCATTTGCACCGCCTTCCAACGTAATCATTACACGAAAACAACTGCGGGACACTCTTCTCGAATCAATTTCGCGCGAGGCATCCAGAGCCGCCCTGGCTCACATGCAGTACAGAATTCTCGGTGAAACCGGTGCGCACGCACCATTGCGCCGCAGTATAGCGTCACTGTTGGAGCCAGATTCGTGTACGACGTCGGTGCGCGCCGTTGCGAAGCTATGCGACGTAAACGAGTCGACCCTCCATCACTATTGGATCAGCGACGGAATTGCCGACAGGACGAGACTCACTCTTAAGCAATTCCTCGACGTCGTCGTTCTGCTGAAGGCGCGGGCGCAAAAGGCGCCCGGCGATCAGTGGGTTCACGTTGCCGCAACTCAGAAGACGAGCGCACGTCACCTTCAGGATGTCTCGCGCCGCATGTTTGGCAGCTGGTTCGGCGACCGAAATCATCATGGCTGGATCTCCGTGGTGCGGTACGCGAGAGAGTTAGCCACCGCTTTGGCCTGCGCTTAGCTGACACCTGGACACAGTTCGGTGTTTTTGGCCACACTTTCGCGTTGCGCAACCGCAGCGCGATCCCGAGATTGCCTGCGCCAAATGCTGCTATTGGCAGCTGTAGTTGGCGAGTCTGCAAAATTGTAAGGACGCGGGCTGATGTGATTTGGAATCACGGGGCCGGACCAGCGCTCTCACTTACACGATTGCGTTCAACGGAGTACAGTGTCGAACAGCGGAATGAAGCGGTGGACTTCGGAGTCGATATGGCAACTCATGGTTGGCGTCGCCGTTGTGTGCTTAACGCTCATCACCGCCGCTGTTGTCAAGCGCGAATTTTTTGCGCCCTATCCTGTGGCGCGCGCCGACACTGAGACCCCTGGGCGCTCAAGTGCGGCTCCGCCGGAGCCCCCGGTTCCCGTCGACGATTGGCAGCGCGTCTCCAGGAGTGGTCATCGTATCGGCCCAAGTGATGCTAAGCTAACCATCGTCGTCTTTTCAGACTTCGAATGCCCGTTCTGCGCGAAGTTCGCGACGCAAGTTCTTCCAACGCTACAACAGGAATTCCCCGGCCAAGTGGCAATGTTGTTTCGCCAGTGGCCACTGCCCAACCACAAGTGGGCGTACCCGGCGGCGAGAGCTTCAGAGTGTGCGGCAGCGCAGGGAAAATTCCAGCAATTCCACGATGCGGTATTCGCGGATCAGAAGTCACTCGGCACAAAGTCTTTCGTGACGTTCGCGCGAGAGGCGAAAGTGCCGATCATCAGTCAGTTCGAGAAATGCGCTAGTGCCACGACGCCGCTGAAATCGGTCGAGGAAGATATTGCCGAGGCTCGCAGGATTGGCGGAAGGGGAACCCCGACGATCGTGATGAATGGCTTGCGGCTTAGGCCACCGTATAGCCCGCAGGCACTAGCGGAGCACGCACGCAAGGCAATCGAAGCGACTTCGCGGCAATAGCGGCCAAAACAGCCGCCAAGGCATAGAAGCACTCGCAGCGCAAACGATACTGAAGAGAGGTGATGGTCATGAACCGGAAGTTCAGAAGCATTGCTGCTGTTCTGGGGATCTGGTGTGCTGTGTTGCTGGTCGCATGCTACGAGGACAACATCTCGTCTCCAGAGGGCCGGCTGCCCCGTATTGGGTCGCTTGCGGCCTTGGCACAGGACCCTCAGAAAAGAACTCCACAGCCGCCCACAATTCCACCGCGGAAGCTCAAGCTGCGTCAGGGGAATGCATTCGCATGCGGCATCGTTGAATACACTGGCGAGACCAACGGCCGGCGCCACAGGTCAGACGAAATAATGCTGACAAGGGTAGGACGTCCGGCATTCCAGCGCACCCGACCAAGCGACTCTACGGGAGTAGGCCATGTGCACTTTATCCAATGGGAGGCTGGAACGTCCAACAGGATGTTTGAGGCGAGCTGTGTGGTCCCTCGCGCGGAAGAAGCAGCCCAGTTTGCAATCAAGGAGTTGCGGAAGCTGGCTCGGGTAAAGGGATTGAACTACCACCGCATCGTAGCGAGTGCCGCGCCTTCGGCTCCAGGATCAGCAGGCGGTGACGAGTCAACAGCAATAGTGCCGTGGGAGAGCACGTCACCTGGTGAAAGCGGTCCCTACGCTGATGAATTGGAGGTAATCACTGCCGACGGCTTTGTCGACGACAATGGCTTAGCTGTATCAGCGATCAATTTCCAGCAGCAAGGCGACCCGAACTGTTGGATGAATTGGGGGACCGGCAACATCGATTGTGAGGGTGACGTGGACTGCTGGTCAACGGGCAACGACACTTTCGCCTGTGACAATGGCTGCATGGCCTACTACGATTGGGAGTGGGACGACCTGGATTGGAGTTGTCCCCCGCCCCCCAACCCCGAGTGTGATCCCAACGCTGACGAATGCTGTGTGTTTCTGGGGGGTACCTGGGTAATCGACTATGACGATTGCGACGAATGTGAGCCCGAGGATAACTGCTGCACATATGACGAGTCGGCGGAGACGTGGGTCATCGATTACGATGAATGCGACGAGTGCGACTCGTCTGATGCATGCTGCGTGTACGAAGATCCACCAGGAGAATGGGTCTGGGATACCGGGGAGTGCCCAGGCGGAGGAGGCTCACCGTGTCCTTACGGGTACGTATTGAATCAGTCGACCGAGCAGTGTGAAATCGAGTGTCCATTTGGGTACGTACCAAATCCAAACAACCCCGACGAGTGCATACCTGGGTCGCCACCACCACCGCCGGAACCGCCCCAGCCGTACATAGACGTAACCTGCAATAACAGTTCGGTTGTGCGCGGTAGCGGCATTCAATGTCCGCTGACCGCATCAGGCTCCATGACGAACATTCGGTGGACCTTTACGCCAACGGGCACCATGCCGGTTACGCTACAGCCGGTCAACTTTCACGAAGACGGGCCGGCGAACACATCTACTTGGAACGGAACCATGGTCCAGGAGGGTAAGATAAAGGTCGTCGCGTTCGTGGGCGGAGCGGACCGCTCCGACAGCGTGATTATCGGAATAGTGGCTCGGGCATCGTCGTCAATTTCGGACGCGGTAGCGGTGGCCATCGCCACAGTGGACACGTTAAGGAGGGATACCGTTACGCTGGGGGAACATCTGGGAGTTACGACATTGCGGTATGACTCGCTTCACGTCGAAACTTCGACGGACACGACGCATGGAACTGGCCCGAATTTGGGTTACTCGATGAGAAATAGGATGAACCTGGTGATCAATCCCTTAATCAGGGTTAATACAGGTCAGATGGCTTCCAACACGAATCTGTATTTGAGGCACGATCCGATCAACAACCCTCCTTCCGGATCGTGCACCACGACTTTTGTTGCATCAACGGGAGGCCTAGAGTTTCAGGTTCGGGCCCACGAGGGCGTGGGATCAAGCCCTGCAGCAAACTCTCACACGGGATGGTCGCGGCAGTGGGTTACAGCAAATCAAGACTCGCTTCGGAGAGGAGCTGAACGCCTTGTGCTTCCTCGTGAGACGGATCTTTCTCCGCTTAACAAATTCAGGTTCTATTCTGGAATCCTGCCGGCAACGTGGGAGGCAACCGGGAGGTTTGCGATCGACGGCACTACGCCGATGTTTCTAACTTGCAATCTTGTTGGAGTTACCTTTCCACCAGCTCCCCCACCCGGGTGACGAATAAAATGACAATCGACATGAAATGGCGTTTCTGTGCATGCGCGTCGCTTTTTTGTGGGATGCTGTTCATTGCAGAATCTGCCTATGGGCAGCGAGGAGCCGTAAGTCCGCAGAAGGAGCAAGAGTGTCGGGGACGCGAGGCCCGGCTGATGGCCGCCGGTCGCGCCGATTCTTTGGAAAACCTGTTATCGTCGACCATCGAGTGTCCTGACGCCGGCGGCGATTTGTTGGCGAAGCGATGGCTGCAAGCCCCCGAAGATTCTGCTAGCCTGAATCAACTGGTGTGGTTTAGCGCTCGCCTCCAGGACGGCCGGATATTCAACGCAGTTACTCGAGTTGCAAGTGACAGGTCCAAGTCAACTTTGGTGCGTGCGAATGCAATCAGGGTAATGTGGAGCTATGCGAATCCTGGCAATGGGTTGCCCATTCTTGGTGGCATCGGCGCCAACGGTAAGGTTGGCACTTCAGGAACAAGTACTGTGTCACAGGCTGCCGGAATCCAACATCTGCCCGCTTCGGTTGAGGAGCAGGTTCACGCCTGGGCAATTCAAACATGCAGGAATCCGAGCGAAGATAGGTACATCATTGCGGTGTCTAAGAGCTTGCTCGATGATCTCTTTCTGCAAGCGGGCGGGCGTGGGAGAAGGCAGGCGTTCGACGAGTGTAGGGTCTAGCATGGCGTAGCTTCCCGCCTCCGGGATAGTTCTTACCAACCTACACGGCCGATCCATCGCATTTATCGCGAATCGATTTCGCCCCCGATGCCAGCGGCAGGCTCGTATCTACTGCTGGCTATCGACGAGTCTAAACGCTCACAGAATGATCCGCTCCACTTCATCAAGACTGGCTTCCTGCGGTAAGCGTACGCTCCTACCATGTCGGTTGAGCTGAGCCGATAAGCGCTGCGATTTTGTTTTTTGAGGAGAGCAACTACTTCGCGGGAGTGGCGGCGAAGAGTTGTTGCCAGCGATATGGAGACGTCAGTGGAGCGACACGAAGGACTTACGCCGACCAATCCTTCACACATTTCAATTTTTCGAAACCGGATCCAGCAATTCTCATTGGGGCCAGCTGTTGAGGCTGCCCGTAGCGGTGCTGGCCCGATGTCGGCCGCGGAAGTGCTGAACTCTTTCAGACCACAGTTCAATACGGCTGATTCGCTGTCGGCTGCTTTCGACAACCCGGCACCAGGATTCGGTCTTACGTGTACGGTACATTGGCAATACACACCGGAGTTTCCATGACTTACCAGAAAGCGGAAGGATTTGGTGGCGGAACTGCGCGCAGTACGGTGCGCGCAGCGTTACTGGGCGCCCTTCTTGCGCTTGTGGTACAGGCCGGCGTCGGATGCGCGCAGGCGAATGTTGGAGTCGCAACCGAGGCGAACTCGCAGGCTGTGCGTGCAGAGTGCAACCAGCGTGTTGAGCAGCTACGCGCTAGCGGTCGAATAACTCGTGAAAACGCTAGGCAGGTCAGCGACCTCAGCCAATGCCCCCAAAGCGCTGGATCAGTCCTGCCTGCAGTTTGGATGCAGGCGCAACCCGACAGCATAGAGATCCAGACGCTCATGTCGGCGAGCTCGCGGGCACGTGACGGCAGGATAGCGAACGTGCTTGAAGCGATAGTAAAGAATCCGTCGAAAGATGATATCATCCGCCAGGCTGCCGCGGTTGTGCTCACTGGCTACCTTCGTAGGGGTATTAGCGGCGCCGTGGTGACCAGCGTGGTCTCGGGCGAGCGATGGATGGTAGAGATAGGCACCTCTGCGCACCTCACGCCTGAGGATGCGTCCGAACCGCCGGATGCCGGTTTGAAGGACAGACTGATCGAAACCTTTACGAACCTGCAAAAAACGTCAGCACGCGGCACCAGCTTGCAAAAAATATTGCCTCTTTTGATCGGATTTGTTCGGGACTCACGATAGTCCGAAGCCTGCCTTTGTTGTGGAAGACCGGCGACCGTAAAGGGTTGCCGGTTTTCCTCATCTCCGATCTACTATTGATAAGATATGTTATTACTAGTTCGCTCCGTTAGAAAATAATCCTTTCTACCTCATCGCGACTCGCTTCCTGCGCGCGACGATCATACAGCTTCGTCGTCCTTGGCGATTTCATGGCCAGTCATGTACAGTGCGTGCTCTAGAAGACCGCCGTTTTTGAGATACGCCGTAGCTCCTCTCGCGCGCAATGTATGATTTGAACAGCGCTCGCCAAGCTGCGCGGCTTTGCAGCGGCGCTTCACCATCGCCCGTGTTTCGCGCCGATCCAGTCTCCGATCGGTAAAGCCCTCGCGCGTCTGCGTGATCGATCGGAGTGGAGGTCGTTCGCTCACACGCAACTCCTTGACACAGGCGTCCAGGTATTCAGCTGCCGTGCGGTGCGTCGGTATTTCGTGATGCCTGCCGCCTTTTCTCCCGCAGACGGATCATCATTCGGCGGCCGACCTGGTAGAAAACTACGAGCGTTTGTCTCAGGGACGGCCCGTTTCTGGATGTTTGGAATGGTCGTGTATACCGACGTCCTTGGAGAGGGACACCAGACCCGATATTGTGTGGTTTGGGATGCTAAGGCGAAGCAACTTCGCACCGCGAGTCCACCTGGGTACAAGGGCGCCACTTAGAGGCACCCCGAAGACAGTCATTTGTCGGGGCCCCGATGGTGACTCTGGCTCCGCGCAGAATCCAGAATCACGAAGCCTTCTGTCCCCCGACTGTCCCCCCGCGCAACTTGCACCATGCGCGAACCTCGCGCGCGCGCATGGCGCTAAGTGGTTGGTTTCCCTGCGAGGTGCGCGAGGTGTGTAGCTTGGTACGCTAGTGCCCGAGGGCTCAAAATCCTCCGCCGGCAACGGTGTGCGGGTTCGAGTCCCGCCTCGGGCACTGCACTACTGTAGGACAACGACTCGCCAGCAGCACACTGGTCTCCCTGCGATGCTCGGCTCAAGATGTGAGCAGCCCGTGAGCTATGCCGCGAGGGTCGCGCGGCATAGCTTCGCTACAACATGTAACAGCTTGTGTTAGGCGCCAGCGAGGCAACAAGTTATTGCAAGCATCAGGAATGACGGATCATGATAGGCCGCGAGGATACGGCGGTGCTTTGCATCTTTCGCGGTCTATTACGACTGGATAACCCGCTGTCTATTTCAAGTTAGGTAGCGATCAGGCCGTTTCGCGATCTGAAGAACGTAATCGCGGCGCCGCGAACAGTTCCTTGGTGCAGGGCACATTCAATCGGCGCAAACACTCATGTCAAACAGAAAAGTTGCAGTGGCGGTAGGTATCCTGTTCGTCATCCAAATGCTTACTGCGATGGCCGGTAGCATGCGCATCCAAGCATTCGAGGACGGCAACCCAGCTAGAGGTCCGCTGATTTCCGGCGTGCTCTTGATGCTCGCGTCCGGGCTGTCGGTACTTGGCATCGGCTTGCTGATGTACAAGGTCTTGAAGCCCTACAATCAGAAACTCGCGATCTGGTACCCAGTGTTCCGCGCGCTTGAGCTCGCGCTCACGGTTGCATTTGCCGGCTACCTCCTGACGACGCTGAAGGTAGTGCCGAATCACATGTTGTGGCTGTACCTCCCAACTGGTCTTGGCGGCCTGATCTTCACGTACCTGCTATTCACCACCAAGATCGTACCACGCCCGTTGGCGCTTCTTGGCCTTGTTGGGTATTCGCTGTTATTGCTGGGCGTGCCACTTTCATTGTTTACGCCCATCGATGTTAACGCGGGTGCTGGCATGCTTGCGCTGGCACCAGGTGGTCTGTTTGAGGTCCTGTTTATGCCAGGCTGGTTGATCGCCAAGGGATTCCGAAGCTAAGGCGGGACACAATCAACCATCCCCCGCAACCTAACGAAGCTTGGTGACTGACGGCCACGCTATGGTTGCAGCGCCTGCGGCGCTGCATCTTATTGAGTGTCCGCAGCACAAGCCCACGTTAGACCGACTAGCGGAACTGTTGGTCTGCAAGCTGACCTAACGACGTCGCGCACTGCCCGTCGAGGACAGTGCCTTGATACTCTACCGGAAAACCTCATTAGAACAAACTTCGTGCTGTCGCGGGTGAGAACGGCGTCGTGGATGACTGCCATCCGGGAGTCCATGGCCTTCGTGGCCGGCACCATCCCACCGATTCTCTTCCTGGCCTATCGCGGTCGTCGCATCGCGATTGTCAGCATTGCGCTGGCAACGCTTTCTTGCGCCCGCCAGAGTTCGCCCGTCTATCAGGCGCCCGGCACGCTCGTGGCCAAC
>CAZKXZ010000103.1:0-9354 GCA_964556695.1 uncultured Gemmatimonadales bacterium | reverse complement strand
GCCGGAATGACAAGCTATTGTTGTCATTCCGGCGAAAGCCGGAACCCATGTTCCGCTGTCCACACCTAATGGTACCCCAATGAAAAAGCTGCTCCTCATCCTCGCGGTCGCGGGCATTTCTTGCACCTCTCAGGACAATAGCGATCCGGATGTCGCGCGTTGGCAGGGCCAGGCGCGAAGGGTCACGATTATTCGGGATGATTGGGGCATTGCGCATGTCTTCGGCAAAACCGACGCCGACGTTGTTTTCGGGGCGATGTATGCGCAGGCGGAAGACGACTTCAATCGTGTTGAGACCAACTACATCAATTCAATGGGACGATTGGCCGAGGCTGAGGGCCAGTCGCAAGTCTATCGCGACTTGCGGATGAAGCTCTTCATCAATCCTGATTCGATGAAAGCACTCTACGCCGCGAGTCCCGATTGGCTCAAGGCTCTCATGAACGCGTATGCGGATGGCCTGAATTTCTATCTGTACAAGAATCCGGATGTGAAGCCGCGTGTCATCAAGAAGTTCGAACCGTGGATGGCGCTCACCTTCAGTGAAGGGAGTATTGGCGGCGACATTGAGCGCGTGAATCTTGCTGCGCTGGAACAATTCTATGGGGCGACTGCTGGTGCTAGTGCTAGTGCTAGTGCTATCGGGTACAGCGAATACGTCGAGCCATCGGGGTCGAATGGGATTGCGATCGCGCCGTCCAATACTGTGCGGAATCGCGCGCTGCTCCTCATCAATCCGCACACGTCATTCTTCTTCAGATCTGAACTGCACATGGTCAGCGAAGAGGGACTGAACGCTTATGGCGCTTCTACGTGGGGGCAGTTCTTCATCTATCAGGGTTTCAACGATCGCGCTGGCTGGATGCACACATCCAGCAGTGTCGACAACATCGATGAGTTTCTCGAAACGGTGACAAAGAAGGGAGACGGATACGTCTACACATACGGCAGCGAAGAACGTCCGGTTATCGCGACGACCATTACCGTGCCCTACAAGGCCGACAGCGGTATGGCTGAAAAGAAATTCACGGTTTACCGCACGCATCACGGTCCGGTTGTGCGTCAGCTTGATGGAAAGTGGGTGAGTGTCAAGCTGATGGAAGAGCCGCTGAAGGCGCTGACCCAGTCGTACATGCGCACAAAGGCGAAGAACTACAAGGAGTTTCAGCAGACGATGGAGCAGCACACGAATTCATCGAACAACACCATCTACGCCGATGCCGACGGCAACATCGCTTACATGCACGCCAATTTCATTCCCAAACGCGATACACAGTTTGACTGGTCGCGACCTGTGGACGGCAGCAAGAGCGCAACGGAATGGCAGGGAATTCATTCGTTTGACGAATCTCCCAATCTGTTCAATCCGCCCAACGGCTGGCTGTACAACTCCAACAACTGGCCCTGGTCAGCGGCCGATGCCAACAGCAGGAAACGGACTGACTTTCCCCGCTACGTGGACAACGGCGCTGAGAATCCGCGAGGCGTTCACGCCATCATGGTGCTCAAGGACAAGAAAGACTTCACACTCGATGCTCTTCTCGCCGCGGCGTACGACAGCTATCTCCCCTGGTTCACGGACAAGATTCCTGCGCTGGTAGGCGCGTGGGACAAGACACCAGCGTCGAATCCACTGAAGGCGAAGTTGTCAGAGCAGATTGCGCTTCTGCGCGATTGGGACATGCGCTGGTCGGCCACATCGGTGCCCACCTCACTCGCTGTTTTCTGGGGAGATGAAGTGGCGCGACGCGTTGGTGCGATTGCGCGGCAGGCAGACATGACTACTGACGAATTCATCGCCAAGGGACCGTCGTCAGCACATCTGCTCGATGCGCTGTCGGCTGCATCCGACAAACTCACGGCAGACTTCGGCCAATGGAAAACTCCCTGGGGCGATATCAATCGCTTTCAGCGTCTCACGGGCGACATCGTGCAACCATTCAACGATTCCGGTCCGAGTATTCCAGTTGGTTTTACGTCGGCGCGGTGGGGCTCACTGGCGTCATACGGCGCGCGCGCGTATCCCAACACGAAGAAGTGGTACGGCACCAGCGGCAACAGTTTTGTCGCGGTTGTGGAATTCGGCGACAGCGTGCGAGCGCGTGCTGTTACAGCGGGTGGCGAGAGCGGCAAGGTGGGATCGCCGCATTTCAATGATCAAGCCGAACGATACAGCACGGGGAATCTGCGGGACGTTTATTTCTATCGCAGCCAGCTCAAGGGTCATACTGAGCGGGAGTACCATCCCGGCGGGTGAGCGGGGTGGGTGCGGGGGGGACGGCCGTGGGGGTGTGCGGACGTCCGGAATCTGGCGGGGACAGTCGGGGCGTTCACCTTGGGTGTGTACGGACATCCGGGTACTGGCGGGGACAGTCGGGGCGTGCACTTTGGGGACCAATCTATGTCGGACCTATCCAACAATGCTTTGTCCCCAAAGTGCACGTCCCGGCTGTCCCCAGAGTTTAGCGGACCGGGCTGGCGGTTGGTGTAATCCGCTTCTGCATCGCTTCCGCGCGCTGCAGGTGACTTGCTACCGCCGGCCGAACTTCGTTCTGTAGTGCCGTCTTCAACTCCGGCCGCTCGGCGCGTTCGATTGCCAGGTCAACCAAGTCGAGTACTTGTCTGTGAGCACGCACCTGATGATCGATGTAGGCGCGGTCAAAGGCCGACGCGGTTGAGCTGGTGTCCTTGTCGATCTTCTTCAATGAGTCGATCTCGGCATCGTGCATATCCTCGAGGACATCGGGCGGTGCCTTCACGTTGATGTCGAGTGCTTTCGCCAGCGAATCGCCGCGATCGTCGAGCCGCTTGTGATCCTCGATCATCCGCATTGCGTACATGCGCACCTCTGAATCAGACGCGCGATTCTTCGCGACCTCACTGGCGTCGATCTCAGCCTCACTGGCCTCCTGCAGCGCACCCATGATGCTGGCGTCCGTTAGCATCGAGTCGCGAATCCATTCGCCTTCATCCACGACGGTCCCGGCTGCTGACTCCATCTGATATTCGTTTGTCTTACTGTTTTCGCATGCAGCGAGGGCGCCGAGCGCGAGGGCTACTGCAGCGAATAACACGGTTGAGTATGGCTGACTATGCATCTTTTCTCCTGTCTTGCGTTGGTGGAGCGCAACGATGCAGAACAGCGTCATGCGCTCACGCATTGAGGAAGGCAAGATCCATGCGACAGCGCGCGATGCTCGCTCGCTTCGCCGTTGTCTGGACCGGTCAGTCGCTAGCGCACCAGATCGGCAATGCGATAGACCCGTCCATTCGCGATCACAATTCCCACTTTGTGCGCATTTCCGATGTCCTCGAGCGGGTTTCCTCGCACGGCAACGAGATCTGCGAGCTTGCCGCCCTCAATGGTCCCCGCATCAAGGCCGAGCGCAGCCGCCGGTGTCGACGTCGCGGCTCGCAACGCATCAAATGGTGTCATCCCCGCCCCCACATAGGCCATTAGTTCCGCATGGAGGCTCGCCGGATTCGGCGTGTCGGTGCCAGCGACAATGCGCGCGCCAGCTCGGCTCGCCGCCAGGATCATCTCACCCACAGGGCCAACGCTCGGCTGTGCGGCACCCCCGGCTGCCGCGCCAGCCCGACCAGCGCCGGCGCCAGCGCCCTGGCCGCCGCCAAATGAGGAACGCACCCACGGCACCATCAATCTCAGCCGGGGGTCATCACGAAGCGGTGGATCGGCGTCAACCAATCTGCGCAACCATGTCGCGCTCAACGTAAGAGTTGGTGTGAACGACATCTGCGCACCGCCAATGATTGCAGCGACATCGCTGTAACTGCGCTGCAACGTTGCCACCTTGGGGGAGTATCCACGGCGGCTTGTCCCCGTTGTGTGCTCCACGCCGTCAATGCCCGCCAGCGCCGCCGGATAGATCTCGTGCGATGCCGCCGGAATGCCATTAGCGTGCGCGAACTCGATCATGCGACGCTGCTGCAGATCGGGCATGCGAACATAACTCTTTACGAAGTCATGCTGCAGAGCGCGCGCTCGCGACAGTTCCAGCTCGAGATGCTGTGGGCTCGCGACCGCAACTGACATCTTGTAGTAGGATCGCTGCCACTCCATCAGGTATCCGGTGACAAAGAGCCGTGGGCCGATGCGTACTCCGGCGTCCACTGCTTCGCGGTCCTCCACTGCCTCGTACGGAGTGCCACCGGGACTCCGCACCGTGGTAATTCCGAATGCGAGCCACGCCCGCATCTGCGCGCTGCCCATGTCCTTCTGCAGATGCGAATGGAACTCGATCAGGCCGGGCATCACAGTGAGGTCCGACGCGTCAACGACGGTCGCGCCGGCATGCAAGGCAGCGCTGTGCGGCTCCACCCGTCGAATGCGGTTGGCGTCGACAATGATGTCCATGTTGGTTCTTGCGGCAGGAGATTTACCGTCGACGAGCAACCCTGCATGCACAACTAATTGTCCGCTCGGCACACTCGGCGCGTATGTGAGGGCGAGGGCAACATCCCTCGCGGTTCCAGTCGCGACATCGAGAATCCGCAATTTCTCGAGCGACTGATACAGCACGCGCCGGGAGTCTGCGGTCCACGATGGTGCATGCGCCATCTCGGTCGTCACTCGTCGTGGTGCACCTGTTGGTGCGCCGTTGGGCCCAACAGGGATGATGTTCAACACGCCTTCGGTGATGACGGCCATCATCGTACCGTCCGGGGACCACGACGGACCGGCGCCCACGCGGGAATCGATGGATCGTTCGGGCAGCACCGTTACGGTTCGTGCTGCGCCTCCACTCGTATCCGCTGTGGCGGGAATCATGAGAATCTGATTGCTACCTTCGCGAAATCGGGTCGAGTAAGGTACCAGCGTCGCGATCGCGACATATTTTCCATCGCGCGACCAGGATGGCGTGCCGGGACCGAACATCGATGTCCGGATACGCGTGACAGTTCCGCTGGCAACATCCACGACCGACACATTTGCACGACGCCAAAGACCGTCCACATCGAGGAAGGCGATGCGTGAACCGTCGGGAGACCACGCGGCGCCCATCGCCGAAGTCTGAAGTCTTGTGAGCTGTCGCGATTCTCCGGTGCGCACATCTCTTAGCCAGATGTTGAGAAAGCCTCCGCCTCTGTCGGACGACCAGGCGATCCTCGATCCATCTGGCGACCACGCCGGCTCGGTGTCCAGGTAATCGTCCTTCGTGAGATTCTCCGGCTTGCCTCCGATGGCCATCAACCAGATGTCGCCTAGTGCACCGAAGGCGATTCGATTGCCATCGGGTGAAATTGCGGGCGCAACGATTCCGAGTGCGCGTTTGGGTGCGCGAGAATCAACATCGCGCGTGCGGCGCGTGTAGCGCGCGGGCGTGACTGTGAGCGAAGCGGAAAACTCGATGGTACGTGCGCTGTCACTGGCTGCAACGGGAACAGTGCGTCTTCTTATCTTGCCGTCGGACGTGTAGTACAGCTCACGCGGCGACGCCCACGACGCGCGGAAGGGGAACACGTTCTCGTTTGCGGTGACCGGTGTTCCGTCGATTTCGAGACGGCTTTGCCCTGCGGCCGCTGTATGATAAACGAGGGCACCGCCAGGTCCCCACGACGGTGCGTCGGCGCTCACTCCCATGGCGGAGTGGCGACGTTCCGCACCCGTTGCAAGATTGAGAATCCAGACTCCATCGCCGCCGCGCGCTGAGATGAAGGCGATCTCCGAATCATCCGGCGACCATGTAGGCATGTAGTCGTTTTGAGTCGCGGTTGTGATGCGCTGAGTCGCGCCGGTGCGAACATTGACGGTCCAGATGTCGTAGTTGCCCCCGCCGGCATACGAACGGTCCGAGGAGAACGCAATGCGAGTACCGTCGTGCGACCATGCCGGCTCGCGGTCGTCGTAGATGCCGGAGGTCAGCGTTCGCTGGCCGCTGCCGTCGGCGGCGACTATCCAGATGTCGTAGCCTCCGTCGCGGTAACCCTGAAACGCAATCGACGAACCATCGGGCGACCACACAGGTTGTCGCGCGTCGTTGAATGCATCGGTGATCTGTCTGGCGCGTCCACCGGTGGCAGGGAGAGTCCAGATGCTGCCCTGGAGATCAATCGCGAGGGTGCGTCCGTCAGGCGAGACCGCGACGGCCATCGATGTCCCTGCCGTCACGACCACATCGCGCGTTTGTCTCGCGGATTCCGCGCCCGGTGCGGCGATTGCGACGAGGCCGAGCAACGTGGTGATCATGGCGCGTGATCGCTTGCGGTTCATGGAGTTTCTCCGCCGGTAGCCTGTATCGTCCTCATAGCAGCAGACTTCTCGCGGTAATGTACCGTTCGCCTATGGTGAGCGCGAGCGAGGAAACCCGCGCGCTCGTTGCACTGGCGCTCTGGCACCTGATGCTGCATCTATGTGTTAGTGCGGTAACCGCTGAAACGTCATCGGCTGCGCGCAAAAACCAGGAGTACGGGATGGTGCGATCTGACGCTCATGATCATCCGGGTTTGTCCAGCGAGTCTCTCTACGAAATCATCACTAGCTGGGCCTCGACTGCGAACCCGCGCTTGCTGGGTGGCGCGATTGCACTCGGTGGTGCACTCAGCACAGTACTTCTGCTGATCGACCGCAATGCCTGGCCGCTGGTCGCGCTCCTGGTTACGGTCGGTGCGATTTGCGCGTGGGGGCTTGTAGAGCAATTCGCGCCCAGGTCGCATGCCCGCATGGTGTCGGCCGCGGAGTGGGTCTTGGTCAGCCTCGGCAGTGTTGCCGCGCTCGCGGCCGCATTGGGTATTCTGTTCCGGGTAATGGGTCCGGCACCGATTCTGTAGCTGTAAACACGACACAAGGGAAGACGACCTTGGGTTCCCGCCTGCGCGGGAATGACTCCTTGGGTTGGTCTGCAACTTCTGACCACTGACCACTGAATTACTGACATCTGATGGCATCCGACTTGGGATCCTGAGAGAGATTTCGGTCGGATGCCATCAGATGTCAGTGGACAGTGTTCAGTGGTCAGGAGTGCGATCAGTCCAGAACTATTTCGGTTACCACCCACCACCGGAATTCGGTAATATGACCTTCGGCGGCGGTGGTGGTGTTATCTGATCCTTGCCTTTGTCCACTGCGGGAATGCCTTTCACCATCCAGTCGGGCGCGGGCTGACGCTTCAGTTTCGCGTCGAAAAACTGTTCCATGCGCATGGCAATGTCTTTCTGGTTCGCACGGCTCGCGGGATTGTGCACATCATTGTTGTAATTGATCATGTACACCTCCTTCTGCAAGCGCCGCATTCCCACGAACAGCTCAATGCCCTGGTACCACGGTACCGCATCGTCCTGATCGTTGTGCATGATGAACAGAGGCGTCGTCACGCGCTCCAGATGGAAGAGCGGTGAATTCTCCAGGAAGAGATCGAGCCCCTCAAAGAGCGACTGCCCGATGCGGCTCTGGCCATCCTCATACATGAACGCACGCGCCAAGCCTGAACCCCATCGGATTCCACCGTATGCGCTTGTCATGTTTGCTACCGGTGCGCCGGCCATCGCGGCGCTGAACATCGTCGACTGCGTAATGATGTACGCGGTCTGATATCCGCCCCACGATTGACCCTGCAATCCCAGTCCCTTGGGATCGACGTACCCGCGCTCCAGCAATTTCTGCACGCCAGGCACAATCGACTTCACCGCACTGGGACCGGGATGCCCGATTTCATAGTAGATGTCGGGCTCGAACACGAGATATCCATTCGAGACGTAATGGGTCGGGTTGACCGTGTTACGTCCGTTCGGCGCCATGTACCCGTGCAATCCGTCAGACAGATCTTCATAGAAGTACGAAACCATTGGGTACTTCTTTGTCGGATCGAAATTCTCCGGCTTGTACAGGATGCCCTGCAACGGAACTCCATCGGAACTGAACCAATTCACCAGTTCAGCCGTTCCCCAGTTGTAATCCTTCTGCCAGGGATTTGCATCCGAGATCTTCGTCATGTTCGTCAAACTGGGTCCCACCCAGATATTCGGAAATTCGACGAAGGTGCTCTTGGTCATCATGAACACATTCGCGTTGCGCGCCTTGGTTGGAGCGCCCAGTCGCATGTCCGCCATCATGACTTTTTCCGGGAGCGCTTTTGTACCGAGGCGATCGCGATAGAAACCACTTGCCTTGGTGTCTTCGTCGAAAGCCGTCAGGAACATTGGCTTCGTATCCAGATAGCGCGCACCCGGCTCGCGTTCGAAATTCGAAATTCTGAAAGTGATGTTTTCCTTGCGTCCCACCGAGTCTGTTACAACGATCGGCGCTCTCACCCCAGCAGGATCGAGTTCCCAGATGTCGAAGCGGTCGTAGACAAGGACCGTCGAATCGGCCTTCGTCCAACCGGCAACGCCCCATGCGGACGGCGTGCCCGGTGTGCTGAACGTCTCCTGATCGAAGCGCACACCCTTTGCCGTTGCGGTGATATCAACTTCCTTGCCGGTCGCGATGTTGTAAGTGAACCAGTGACCGCGATCGAAGAAGATCACGTACTTCGCATCAGGCGAAAGCGAACCGGAGCCGGAGCTCTGCTTGCGCAGCAACTTCTTGTTGCCAGTGACAGGATCGACATAATAGAGGTCGCTCCCCTCGCTCTCCCACATGCGCGAAATGGTGTACGGCGTGCCGTTGTTCGATATGCCCTTCAATCCGTCATCCGACAGCGACACGCTGGGGAATGAATCGTTGGTGATCTGTATCAGTCTCTTGGTGGCGAGATAGTAGACGTGCTGATAGCTGCGGTTGCGCGCCTGGTTCACCTGAAGTTTCTGCTGCGGCTGCAACTGCGGATCCTGCCAGTGCCACAGATCGAAATTCGCCTTGCCAACCAGCGACTCCGCGGGAACCACAGGTATGGGTGGTAGCGAGAGGCTGAATGTCAGCGCAGAGACGCTGCGACTGAGCGAAACAGATGCCGGCATCCGGAAACCTGCTGGCATCATCGCTGGAGTGAGCACCGGCTGTGCAGTTCCGGCCTTCAGGTTACCGAGATAATAGGTGACCTGTGCGCTGTCCCTGCCCAGCTGATCGCGATCGCTCGCGAAGATGAACTGCGTCTGCACGTCGTCGAATGCAAAGCTGCGATAGTTGCCCGGGCCCGTAAGCACGGTGCGCACCGCGCCCGTTGCCATATCGCGCAGGTACAAACCGTTCTTGGTGGAATCGCGTGAGCCGATCACATACGCCATCACTCGCACGCTATCATCGAAAGTGTATGACACGATGTTGTCGATCTTTTCGTCGGTGCCGGTTTCCATGTTGCGCAGGAAAATCGGATTGCCGGTTGCCAGTGTGTATCGGCCAGCAGCGCCGCCGCTTCCGCCGCCGCCACCACCACCACCACCACCACCACCACCACC
>CAZKXZ010000102.1:0-9615 GCA_964556695.1 uncultured Gemmatimonadales bacterium | reverse complement strand
GACGAAATGGATGTTTGTTTCGGCGACCGCGAGGGCCTCGGTGCCGTTGCCGTGGTGCACATCCCAATCGACTATGAGCACGCGGTCGAGCCCATGGTGCCGGCGCGCGTAGTGCGCGCCCAGCGCGACATTTCCGAAAAGACAAAACCCCATTCCGTTGTCACGCAGGGCATGATGACCAGGTGGTCGCACCGCGCAGAAGCTGCGCGTGGCGCGGCCATTCATCGCCATGTCGACACCGTCCAGCACACTTCCCACTGCTGCCGTGGCCGCGGCCCAGCTTCCCGGACTCACGACGGTGTCGGGATCGAGGTAACCGCCACCGTCCTTCGCCAGTTGCGCCACGGTCTTCACATGCTCTGCGCCGTGACAAATTGTGATTTCGTCGGGGATGGCATGGCGCCCCTCGTGATGCAGCACATGGTGAAAGAGTTCAGAGTCCAGTCCCACCGCGCGCTGGATGGAGCGCAGCCGCCCTACATGCTCGGGATGACCCCACCCCGTGTCATGCGTGCCGCAATCGGAGTGCGAAATGAACGCGAGCGACGTTGTCAGCGAACCGGCCGGCGGCGGCGAAAAGTCAGCAGAAATGTGGAACCGTCCCTGGCACCTGCGTCTGCAACCCCCACAGACTCGTCCAGAACCTCGAAGCCATTCAGCTTGAGCAGGAAGTCAGTCGGCGTGACGAAATCGGGAAAGAGTCTGAGCAGCGCGGCGTCCTTGATGACGCTCACTGTGGTGTGAACGCCCGTATCAACCCTCACGACGTCCCACACTTCCGGCATTTGCACGCGGATGGTAATTCGCTCACCATCTCCTTTTGCATCACCAGCGACAACTGTCTCGTCCGACGTGCGCAGCTCCGAAGCAAAGCTCATCGTCATCGCGGCTCACCGGACGGCGGTAGTGTTGCGAAGAAGCGAGCAATCTGCTGATCGAAGAGATAGCTGGAACCGGTAACACGCGTCACCGCGGTCGCCAGCGCCTCCACTCCAATAACCAGTTCCTCTCCCCCCTGTCCCCGAAATGCCGCAAATGTCGGCCCTTCTTTCTCGAGGAAAGCGGAGTAGATGTTGAGGCTGCGCGCGAAAAACTTCTTCGCTGCAGCAATTACCTCCGCCGACGGAAGGCTGGTCTCACATTCCTGCGTGGTCCTGTCAGTTTGAAGCATCCGTTGATTCCTGTTGTTAGAGCCCTACCAATTGCAAGGCGATCAATCGATCAATCACCTCATCCCTTTCCTTGCCCAGTCCCCATTGTCTATCCCTGATATTCAAGGGGAAGATCGACCGTAAACTCCGATCCCTCTCCCGGCGTCGATCTCATACTAATATCACCGCCGAGAAGACGAGCGTGGCGGCGTGCCAACGCAAGCCCCAGCCCCGACCCGCCAAATCTGCGATTCACCGCACCATCCAGTTGCCGGAAGTCATCGAAGATGACATGCGCGGCCTCAGGTGGTATTCCGATACCAGAGTCGTACACCATGAACAAAACGCGACCATCGCGAACCGAAATTGTCGCGCGCACTTCACCCTTGGCTGTGAACTTGTAAGCGTTGTCCAGGAGGCACGCGAGAATCCGAATGACCTTCTGGCGATCACTCCGCATCACAGGAAGCAGGTCCTGCGGCTCCTCAACCTTCAGGGCAACACCGTCGCGCAACCCACTGCTGCGCTGCACTGCATCCCGCAAAGGTTCGCGCACATCAAATGTAGTGAGCCGAACCTCGGCGGTTTCCTTCTTGAGACTGGTCAGTTCCAGCAGATTCTCAATCAGGTCCAGGAGTCGCTCTGACGAAATATTGACCTGAGTCAGCTCATCCTTCTGCGCCTCGGATAGGGGACCGGCCAGCCCATCGAGCAGCAGAGAGACGTAACCCATGACCGCCGTCAGCGGTGTGCGCAACTCGTGCGACACATTGGTGAGAAACTCATCCTTTACTCGCCGCGCTTCGAGAGCCTCGACATATTGCCGCTCCAGTTCCGAGTTGGATTCGACGAGGGCCGCATTCGCACGGCGCAGTTCATCGATGAGCGACGCTTTTTCTGCGGTCGCGGCCATCTGATCGGCCACGATTCTTACCATTCCTCGTTGCTCCGCCGAAAGTCCGCCCGCTTCTGCATAGTAGAAGGTGACCGTGCCCAGCACTCGAGTGCGCGTCTGCAGCGGGAGTGCGACGAGCGCCCGGAATCCCAGCTCGGTGGCGACTTCCTGCCAGTCCTCCAGAGATGGATCGGCGAAAACATCGGGCACAAAAATGGCGCGGCGCTCGCTGGCGGCCTCTCCACTTGGACCAAAACCCAATCGCACGCGCATTTGGCCGAGGAAAGGCTTGAATTTCGCGGGCCAATTGTAGGCGGCCGCCAGTCGCATCAGTTCCGACGCTTCGTCGATGAGATACACGGACGCGAAGCTCGCACCAACAACGGGGCTCACCCTCTCGAGTGCGAACTGAAAGACTTCTTCGGGCCGATCCGCGGTCAGAAAAGCGTGAACGATCTCGCGAACCGCCATGAGTTCGCGAACAGCAATACTTGCGGGGTCCGGATCTCCAGCGCGGAAGGGGTTTGAGGCGATCACGGAGGCAATGTACGCGGTGTGGGGGCTGGGTTCCAGCTGTTTATCTGGTATCTGGGATTGTGAATCTGCGATCTCAGATCAGTTGAGATGGACGAGGATTGATCCACGAGCAACGATAGACGATAGACGAAAGACGAGCGCTGCGAATCGTCTTTCGTCTATCGTCTATCGTGGATCGTGGATCAATCCTCGTCTATCCAAACTGATCTGAGATCGCCGCTACCCAATCCGCTTCAAAAGGTATTCAGCCAACTCTCCCGCAGAAACGCGAACCTGCTGAAGGGTGTCCCTCTCGCGCACGGTAACGGTATCGTCACCCGCAGACTGCTGATCAACCGTGATGCAAAACGGCGTCCCAACCTCGTCCTGCCGCCGGTATCTCCGCCCGATCGCCCCCGAATCATCGTAAAACACCGTAACGCGCTTCCGCAAATCGTCCGCGATCCGGTGAGCCATCTCGGGCATCCCATCTTTTTTCGTAAGCGGAAACACACCAGTCTTGATCGGCGCAAGAGCAGGATGCAGGCCCAGCACCACGCGCCCTTCTTCCTCTCCTTCCACTGCTTCTTCCCTGTAGCCATTAACGAGCAGCGCGAGCAGCGTGCGGTTGGGACCTGCCGCGGTCTCAATCACCACCGGCAGATAGCGCTTGTTCGTCGCCTGGTCGATGTATTCGAGTTTCTTGCCAGAGAACTCCTGATGTTTGCCGAGGTCGAAGGTTCCGCGGTTGTGGATCCCTTCGAGTTCCTGCGTCCCCAGCGTTCCGCCAAAATCAAATTCGATGTCGAATGCGGCGCGCGCATAATGCGCCAGTTCGCCGGGCCCATGCTGATGGTAGCTGAGTCTGGACTGTGAGAGTCCGTTCGCAATGTGCCATTCCATGCGCCACGCCTTCCATTTCTCGAACCACTCCATGTCAGTTTCGGGTTCGACGAAGTACTGCATTTCCATCTGCTCAAACTCACGCGTGCGGAAAATGAAATTTCCCGGCGTGATTTCATTTCTGAATGCCTTCCCTATTTGCGCGATGCCGAACGGCACTTTCTGACGCGATGACTGCTGCACGTTGAGGAAATTGACGTAAGAGCCCTGCGCGGTCTCGGGCCGCAGGTAGATAACAGCGGCGCTGTCTTCCACAGGACCCATGAACGTCTTGAACATGAGGTTGAACTGCCGCGGCTCGGTGAGCGCGCACTCGCTGAACTCTCCCGGGTGCTTCGAAGGTTTTCGAATGCATTGGGCATCCTGAAGTTTGTCGGCGCGGAAGCGCCCCTTGCACACCTTGCAGTCCACGAGCGGATCAACGAAGCCGCCCACATGTCCGCTCGCCTCCCAAACTCGCGGATGCATGAGAATGGCGGAATCGAGTCCCTCGATATCATCCCGCGAACGCACCATCGCATGCCACCAGCGCTCCTGCAAATTGCGCTTGAGCTCAATCCCCAGCGGCCCATAGTCCCACACGGAACCCAATCCGCCATAAATCTCGGACGACTGAAACACATACCCGCGCCGCTTGCAAAGCGAAACGAGTTTTTCCATCACGTCCGGATACGTTGACTCACTCATTGCGAAATATCTCCAGGCCGCTGCAACATGGACTCCGCCCCGGCCTTCGCCGGGGTGACGTTTGTTAGCCGGAATGACGGCCGCGTGTTGTCATTCCGGCGAAGGCCGGAATCCATGTTCCGCTTTTGGCAGGAACGTGAACACATCACACTAGCCCGATAATCTGGTCTCGCCTCGTTCCTGTGCTCACGAAGGTAATCGGTGCATCTACCAGCTCCCTGATTCGATCGAGATAGCGACGGGCTTTTGACGGCAATTGGTCGAGCGTCCGCGCTTCCGCTGTCGATTCCAGCCACCCGTCAAACCACTCGTAGCACGGCTCGGCACGCTCCAGCGCTGCGATCTCACTGGGAAATTCCGTATGCAATTCGCCATCGATCTTGTAGCCGGTGCAAATACCAATGCGGTCCAGCGTGTCCAGAACATCAAGCTTCGTGACCGCGAGATCTGTGAGCCCGTTGATTCGCGCGGCATATCGCACAACAACGCTGTCGAACCAGCCACATCGTCGTGCCCGACCCGTCACCGCGCCGAACTCATTTCCCAGAGTGCGCACTCTTTCGCCCAGCTCCGCATCGAACTCAGTTGGAAGCGGACCGTTACCCACTCGCGTCGTATATGCCTTCACCACTCCCAGCACACTCGTGATGCATGTCGGAGCAATACCTGCTCCAATGGCCGCCCCACCTGAAGTCGTGTTGCTCGATGTAACGAACGGGTATGTACCATGATCCAGATCCAGCAGTGAACCTTGCGCGCCCTCGAGCAAAACCGCTGCCCCCGCACGAATCGCGTTGTGAATTTCCAGACCGACATCGTGCGCCAGCGGCAAGAGTCGTGGAGCAACACTGTCAATCGTGACCAGCGTTTCATCGACGCTCGCACGCGACGCGGAACCGAAACTCTCGAGCATGACATTCGCGCGCGCGACTCCCTTCTCCACCAGTCCGCGCACACGGTTGCGGTCGCGCAGATCCAGTACCCGTACGCCGCGACGGCCCGACTTGTCTTCGTAGGCAGGGCCGATGCCGCGACCCGTTGTACCAATTTCCTTGCTGGCACTGCTCTCGCCGTCGAGCAGTTTGTGATAGGGAAGTACCAGGTGCGCGCGGTCGCTCACGTAGAGTCGCTTCTCCACGTGAATGCCGCGCCGCCCCAGTTCATCGATTTCGGTGAAGAGCGTGTCAGGATCGAGCACCACTCCATTCCCGATCGCGCAACGGACCCTGGGATGCAGAATTCCGCTGGGAATCTGGCGCAAAACGAACGGTTTGCCGCCGAGGTCCACAGTGTGACCAGCATTCGCGCCGCCCTGGTAGCGCACCACCCAGTCGCAGCGCTCTGCGAGCACGTCGACCAGTTTCCCTTTCCCTTCGTCACCCCACTGCGCACCGACAACGACAACAGTGCGGCGGTTCGATTCGAACATTCAGATTCTCTGAGGAGTTGTGCCGGCGCCCAAGGTTTTGCATCGGCGCGGCGTCACGACAAGCAAAACGCCCCACGTTGCCGTGGGGCGTTGAGGCAATCTACTCGTCAGAATCGGAGTGTCAACTTACTTGAGCAGGCGCCAGGACTGGACGATGGCAACGCGGGGTGAGGGTTGCAGCAGCAGAAGCAGCGCAGCAACACCCAGCGCGACCCGTATCACTGTTTGCCGCGTGCCTCGGCCAGTGCGCGAACGATGTCCAATTGAAAGCGCACGAAACGATGCAGCTCTGACTCGAGAATTCTCTCCTGATCACTGTGCGCTCCGAAACCCTTGGCGGCGTCCTCGAAGTCAATCGCGGGGCCGATGCCGTAACACTGCATACCTTTGGACCGGAGATACGCCATGTCCGTTGCTCCGGTACTCATGGTCGGCAGAGTGACAGTCTTGTAGTGCTTCGTGACAGCCGCTTCGACAGCGCTGAACCCTTCGGACCCGAGATCGGCTGCCGGCGTTGTTGGCCGCACGTCGCGCGCGGCGTAGGCCACCTGCACTGACGAATCGGCAACCATTGCTCGCACGGTCTGGAGAAAGGCCACCGTGTCTTCATCGGCCAGCATCCGTACGTCGAGAGTCGCTTTCGCCTCGGACGGGATGACATTCACCCGGTAGCCCGCCGCGAAAATGTTGGGCGATACCGAAGTTCTCAGCATCGATGAATGGCGTGGCTCGTTGGCAAAAAAGAATTCATCCGCGGCCGCAACTCGTTTTGCATCGCCGCTCACCGCGCCGAGATAGTGATTGGCTTTCTCGCCGGAAGAAATCGACGCAAGACGGGTGAAATACGCCTTCGTCGTTTCGTTGAGGCGAATCGGAGGGCGCCAGCCACCCACCTTCGATACCGCTTGTGAGAGTCGCAGAATGGCATTGTCCCGCAGCGGTACCGATCCGTGCCCTGCCGTTCCCAGCGCGGTCAGCTCGATTGCCCTCGGAATCTTTTCGCGAGTCTGGATTGACGCGAAGCGCACCTCTCCACCCATGCGCGTCACATTGCCGCCCTCAGCGAGGCAATACTCGGCGTCAATCGCGGAAAAATGGTTCTCCACCATGTACTTGATGCCAACGCGCACCGAACCTTCTTCACCTGATTCGGCGAGGAAGATCACATCGCGATCCAGCGCAACGTTCTGGCGCTTCAGCATCAACATCAGCATCAGTCCCGAAACGACGTTGTCCTTGTCATCTACCGCACCGCGGCCGTAGACGTAACCGCTGTCGCGAGTCGCGCTGAATGGAGGGAATGTCCACTTGGTTGAGTCCACATTCACAACGTCGGTGTGGGCCATGATGAGAATCGGTCGTTTGGATCCGATTCCTTTGAGGCGCGCGATAAGATTCGGCCGGTTGGGTTCCAGCGCGAACGTTTCCACCGGAATCCCCTCCTTTTCAAGCACGCCTTTCAGATAGTTGACTGCTTCGATCTCACGGCCAGGCGGATCGCTGGTGTTGAACCGCAGCAGTGCCTGGAAGTGCTTCAGAGTTTCCGTTTCGATTGCAGGCCAATCGGGTTCACCGCCGGCCGTGGCAGGAGGTTTAGGTGCTTCGGCTGTGCAGGCGACCGTGCCGAACAGCAGGGCGAGGAAGGATGCGAAAAGGGATGATCTCATTGTGAGTTGGGTAGGCGACACACTATCATATTGCAAATGACCGTTCTGCGCGAGCCGGCGCATATTGACATATGCAACAATTTCGGAGAATGTGAGATGAAATCGAACTTCGCGTTTATTTCGGCCGCGATCCTGGTCCTGTTCTCGGCGGAAGCGGACGCTCAACGTGCGGCCCAGCCGCCAAGCTTGCAGGCCAGCAGCAGAGCCGCTACCGCTGTGTGCCTCTCCAACCAATGCAGGTGGACGGACACCTCCACGATCACGGTGCTGATTGAATACGGCCAGCCGCACGCGCGTGGTCGCGAAGTATGGGGAACGCTCGTACCGCTCGATACCGTGTGGCGCCTCGGAGCGAATCCCGCCACGCACCTGGTTACCAAAGTACCTCTCACAATCGGTGGCACCCAGATTCCGCCAGGCAAATACACGCTGCATTTGAGGCCAACGGCAACCGCTGGGCAACTGATAGTCAGTGACACTACCGGCGTCTGGGGAGTTCCGTATATAGGTGCGAGAAAGGACAGGGCGCGCATTCCCATGCGCTCGCGCAACCTCACTGACAATACCGAAACACTCCACATTGCGCTCGTGCCAGGAAACCCAACCAATTCGGGTGTCCTGACCGTCCTGTGGGGCAAACGGGAGTTCACTGTCGACTGGACCGCGCAGCTTCCGGCGGGCCGCGGTCAACCTTCGCCGCGCTGATCGTCTACGGCACTAACTTGCATCTTCTCTCTCGACCCTCTGGAGGCCCCATGAGCCGCCGTCTTTTTGCCTTCGCCGCGGGCGCGGCACTCGCCTTCCTTACCGTGCACACCGCACGAGCGCAGGAAATCGACCTCGCGATGATCGCACGCATCAAAGCGGAGGGAATGGATTCCACAAAGTCGCGAGCGCTTGCCACTTTCAATCAGCTCACCAACATCGTGGGACCGCGACTCACTGGCTCTCCGCTTCACAAACAGGCTGCGGACTGGGCGCGTAGCCAGCTCGAAACATGGGGGATGAGTAACTCGCACCTCGAGGGTTTCCCATTCGGGGCAGGATGGACGCTGGATCACCTCACCCTCGAGATGACCAAACCGCGCTACTTCCCTGCGTACGGTTATCCGCAGGCATGGTCGGCATCCACCAAAGGCGTTCTCACAAAACCCATCTACCTCGGCGACAAGACGCAGGCCGAGATCGAGGCGCTGGGTGAACAACTTCGAGGCGCAATCATTTTGGCGCAGCGGCCGCAGGTGCAGTTCTTCCGTGCAGATCGCATCCAGCCTGCAGATGTGGACGGCGCGCGGGTCGGCGCGCCTGGCGGCGGTCAGAGCGCTGGCTCGGTGACGCCGGCGAATATGATGAATCCGATACTGACCCGGTTCGGCGCAGGTGTAGTACTGCAGCCCAGCACCGGTGAACACGGCACAGCGTTTGTACTCGGCGCAAACCGCAATACAGGACCCACCGCGATTCCGCGCATCGTACTGGTGACTGAGCATTACAACATGCTGGTGCATCTTCTGCAGAGCGGCGCGCCGGTTGAGATGCGCGTGGAATCGCGCACGACATTCAACCGCGCTGACACGAATACATACAATGTGATTGCTGAGATACCGGGGGTGGATCCGGCGCTGCGAAACGAAGTCGTGCTGATTGGTGCGCACCTCGACTCCTGGCATTCATCCACCGGTGCGACGGACAACGCCGATGCCGCAACGTCAACTCTCGAAGCCATGCGCATTTTGAAAGCAGTGGGAGTGCGCCCGCGACGCACAATCCGCCTGGCACTATGGAGTGGCGAGGAGCAGGGTCTTCTTGGCGCACAATTTCACGTGAGGAAGTACTACGCCGGCGATGCCAACGCGGCAGCGCGCGAAACGATATCGGTGTACCTGAATGATGACCCCGGCCTGGGAAAGACCTTTGGCTGGTACATGGAGAACAACCCCGCCGCGAAGACGATCTTTGATGCGTGGCTCGAACCGCTCAAGGATCTCGGTGTGAAGCGCAACGTGCTCCCTGCGATCGGGAGCACTGACCACGTCGAGTTTGACCGAGCCGGGATACCTGCATTCACTACGCTCAAGGACTACACCACCTACGACTATCGTTCACGACACTCCAACACCGATTTCTTCGAGCGGGTGAGTGAAGCGGACCTCAAGCAATCCGCGACTGTGCTCGCGATATTCGCGTACAACGCAGCGATGCGCAATGAGAAGATTCCGCGCCGCTAGTCCCGATTGACACAAATACGGTAACGGATTATTCTGGGTGCACTGCGGCAAGGGCGAACTGCGGAGCGGGAACTGCGTTCACGAGGACTGCGGGTTCGGGGACCGCGGTTACGGGAACAGCGGCACTGGAACGGCGATA
>CAZKXZ010000101.1:0-9776 GCA_964556695.1 uncultured Gemmatimonadales bacterium | reverse complement strand
AAATGCTCCCGTTGTCACTGAGCCACTGGATCGGCACATCGGGCCTCTCACCGCTTCCAAAACGATTCGCCACTGCTCGCTGCATCAGCAATCGAATATCGCTGCCGACAAGATCACGATCCGCCTCCACATGCCCTATGGCTTCACGGTCATGACAGTCGAGCGCAAATCCCACCTGGACCATCTCGCCGTTCCAGCACGCGATCTCCAGCACATCGCTGCACCAGCGCTCGTTCGATGCAGCTCGCGCGATTTGACCACGGTGGGCTCTTCCTGTTCGGCGCCTGGCAGCGCGTGGAAGCTTCCACCCGTTGATATCCATCACGCGACGGATTCTCTTCAGGTTGTAGCTCGTGGAAAACTCGCGGTTCACCAGCGCACGCACGCGTTTCGCGCCATAGCTCGCTCGTGTTCTGATGACGCTCCTGATCTGCGGCGTCACCACTCGATCGTCCGCCCGCACGTATCGCTCATTGCGCGGAAGCGACTCTCTGTACGCACTGGCTCGCCCAATTCCCAGCACTCGGCAAATCGGCGCCACCTTGAAACCGGTCATTTCTTTGACACGCCGTAGAAGTGGGGCTTTTTTTAATCTCATCCCGAGCAGCCTGGAGGATCTCCACCTCCATCGTCTTTCTGCCGAGGGCGCGCTCCAGTTCCTTGATCCTCTGCTGGGCGAGTCGGAGGTCGCTGGCGGGAACCACTTCCTCATTTGCGCCGACCGCTGCATCGCTACCACCTTCCGCAAGCTTCACCCAGCGATGGATTACCGATGGCACGACTCCTATCTCACGACTGAGCTCCGCAACTGATTGCTCCTTACGGCCCACGCGAAGAACAATCTGTTTCCTAAACTCTGAACTGAAATACCTGCGACCATCCGCTGCTCTCTTGAACGATTCCATTTCCCACTGACGTAAGCACAAGGGTAGATAATACGGCCTATGAATCGCTTAGACGTGCAGCGAGATTGGCGCGAGAGGAAGCTGACGCGATGTATCTCGGATTGGACATTCGGTTCGATGTTGGAGATCAATCCCTGGGCAAGATCGAGAATGCGGCAGCCACTGCTCTTCAAGCAGGCGTTGGCTTTGGCCGTCGATTCAATCCGACTTCTACCGGCGCAAGCACTGGAATGCGCGGACGCATCGCGGCGCGATACGTATCACTTCGGGACACCTCACTTACAGATTGGCAGGTCGATGGAGGAATCTCGATTGAGTCAGCCCGCGTTATTGAAGCGCAACGAATCGAGTTGTCCCTTGGCATCGAGTTCCGCTATAGTGGCAACCGGGATGCAGAGGAGATTCTGCGAACGCGATTTGCCGAGGCGCGAGCAGGGCTCTTTGTGCCCATCGCCGGCACAACAGGAATCGGGATGTCCATCAGCGCCCCGCTAATGGGGAAGATCAGCCCTACCCTCTCGGTCAGCGCGAACTGGCAGCAGTTGCTTGACGCGATTCGACCCTGACTCCGATGGACACCTACCGTGACAGGTTTGCTACAGGCCGCTCAATGCTTTCTTGGCGCGCGTCCTAAAACCACGTAGCGGCAGCGTCGATTCACTTTTAGCTCTAGCAACGATGTTGTGTTCTCGTAGAGGAAATCTGGCGCATCCTGTGCGCCAGCGGAGGTATCGAGAATGACAATGTTTTGGAGCCGCTCTGTGTCATACTCAATGTTCCGGTCGATTCGAGGGACGTAGACGCGCAAACACAGGCAAACTTCGTCCTGCAACTGTTCCTTCGCTTCAGCAACAAGCTCGCGAACCGACGCGGGGTGCAAAAGGAATCGTCTGTAGCTCGAATCCGCGCTGTGCTGATGGAATTCACACATCAATAGCTCGTTCGCTCGCCTCGACAAGGCATCCTCCGCCGCAAGTCGCTTTGTGGTAGTCACTACTCCGGCCTTTGCCCTGCTCGCTTTGCGAATGAAGAATTCGAGAGTGAAGTCGCGAACCGGATTGCCCTGATCGTCGACGACATGCACGAGGAACTGTTGGAATGCCTTGGGGCCCTCGGAACTACCGTATGAAACTGCTGTTTGCTTTTCGAGCCGATCCTGGAAGTCCCGAAACCTCGGTGCATCCGGAATCTTGAGGGCTTCGACTACGATCGGTCCGACAACATCATCGTCGCTCTTTCCCACCACATCGACGATGCTGCCGTGATCGAGCACCGGCAAAACTGCAAAGGCAAAGTCGCCAGAGTGATCGGTCCGGTGCCAGACGTACGGCGCGTATTCCGCCCCTTCCCTCTGAGGGCTGCAGCAGTCGAGCACAAACTTCACTGTGTCGACACTGGTACCGGCGATGACGACGGTGCCATCGGTTCCAGGTTTATTTACCCATCCACGCAGCCCTGTGTAATCCTGTGATCCAACCAGTACAGTGAGTTGGATATTGTCCGCAGTGAATGGTGGTGTGGGACCGAGCAGATCTCTATGCGCCAGGTTCCACTGATAAGGACTTCCTAACTCCAGACCATCGAGGAGCACTCGGCCGACTTCAAACAGGTCTCCAATTTTCCACCTTCCCTTGAATACCTGTCCAAGAAAAGATTTGCCGCGATGCGCCAGCGGCGATCCGAAATTGGCCGTGGCCAGCATAACGATTTTTCTAACGGGGCATTCGGAGATGGAGCGCCCGGCGCTCAGGTAGTACCGGGCGATCCAGTGC
Organism: uncultured Gemmatimonadales bacterium; assembly: GCA_964556695.1. Lineage (GTDB taxonomy): Bacteria > Gemmatimonadota > Gemmatimonadetes > Gemmatimonadales > Gemmatimonadaceae > CAZKXZ01. Next base: position 7,099 of record CAZKXZ010000101.1, on the reverse strand, counting down.
CTTATGACCAGTCCGCCGGTCGAATGCACAATCACGTTGAGATCATTTAATCGCCGGCCATCAGCATCGATAAATCCAAGGCGAAGAAATTCGTCGTTCAATCCATCGACTACGTCGTCGAACGTGACATTGTCCTCACGGCTTTCGTAATCGCCATAGAAAATAGTGTCAATGTTGGAGACGCCATGAGTAATCATGTAATCCCGCAACGACCGAAAGGAAGCGGAACAATCGCTCCAGCCGTGGATGATGACCGTACTAGCTGTCATGACATGTGTCTGAGTTCAAATTTCGGAAACGGGAAGCGCCGGACGCGAGTGATCATGACTTGTGCAAACGCAATCGGCTCTTCCGAAACCATCGTCGCTCCATCTTCTGCCCTGGACTTACCTTCTTCGGCTTGACGCAGTAGATCGAGGTGGGTACCGATCTAAACCGCGTCGTCCAGGCTTACAAGGGAGATCGCGCCCCCCACGAAGCCGACAACAATGAACATCGAGGCCATGCCCAAGGCTAGCAAAAGGACAATTGCGGTAAAAGCCTTCCCCCATCCACCGATATGCGGTTCAACAGCCCTGCGGCCGTAAAAGCGAATGGCGTACTCCACATCGGTCGCCGTGTACCACCGCGGCGTCGCAGTTGCACAGGTGGGGGACGCAAGAATACCATCGCGTTCAACGCAGGCGACCATAGTATCAAGGCGACCATCACCCCATATGTGCGGCGCCATGGGCACGACAACCGTATCTGGGACGGTATTGCTGGATTCGACTACCCGAATTGTTGAGGAGGCAACTCCGAAGTAGACCCAAAGCGCCAGCACGGCTACGCTGCCAGAGATGACAACCGCTTTGACAGCCTCGTTCTGGGACCTTTGCGCAAGCGCACGACGACGGAGCAGGCAGACCAGAAGCGTCAGCCCTGCGACCACTTCCAAGGTAATGGCGAACAATGGCCGCAACTCTGCCGTGATTGGCAGTTGCTTTCCAAGCAATGCAATGCCCGGAACCGCACCAAGTAGCGCGCCGAGTCCAATCAGCGCTTCCTGTATCCTCTTCATCTGCGACAAGGAGGTAGCGCGATTCGGACTCGAGTCAAAGTGTCACGAGAGAAGGTAAGATCACGCCTTACCACGCTGGGCGTGCATCCAGGTCCGGCGAGCCGCGCGAATACTGCATACGCTGTCTCTGTCGCCTGCAAGACGATATCTGCAGTGTCTGCAGTTGTTTCACGGTAATAGCGGGACCAACTAGTTCCTGGTACGCGACCGGCCCGCGAAATCGAATCCTCCATTGTTGGCGAATAGTCCAAGGCCGACCGTGGGACGATGAAAATGTCGGCGCCACGAGGCACGGTGCGGATGGCGACAAACGCTGGTCTTACCTGCACCGGCTCCTTGAGCTGGGTAATCTCGACGTTCAAATCGTTGCGAATCATTGTAAGATCGCGTCGCAACCCGGTAATATCCCTGCGCAGCTCGCCGTTACTGTCCGCCTGCGCCACGAGCATACCGATGAGTGCGCCGACGATACTGTCGACTCGTTTGAACTCAAGGCCTTGCGCGTATAGGAGGCTATCGCGTTCCCAGCGGGTCCTCGCAAGCTCCTGGCGAACGAATCCCTTCGTCGAGCACCCTATGACAAACAGCAAGATTAACAGCGACACTATAAGGCGAAGCACCTTCTGCAAATTGGATGGGGTCATAGAGTGTGCCTTGCGCGAAGTGGTGGCCAGGTTGTCGGCGATTCGGTGCTGCTGGAAGCGTTGCGAGTATAGCCAAACTGAGCCGTAAGCGCGAACTGTCGGCTTCGCGCGTGATACTCGCACAATATTGTTGAGCCTAGCTTAGCTAGACCTTCCCTGTCCGGAATAGGCAGCGGTCCGAGAAAAACCGTGTTTGACGAAACGAGCCTCAGCACCAGCGAGGGCCATTCGGCCGAGCATTAAGATTTCTTTATCTACTGGCGGCGAAGGACAATGCGCGCGTTCCCTGGCGAGCGGATTCCGACGGCATGCCCGTTCACATTTTCGCTGAACCTGACGGCGACAAGCATCAGCATTTCGCCAATTCAGCGGCAGCAGCAGCGCGTCTTCTCACGTACCCCGATTCTTCCCCAATTGACCGCAAGTACTTAACGAAGTCGGGATCCGCCATTGCCGCGTCTACCCCCGCAATAACAGCCCGTGAAGTTCGGCACAGGGAGGAAGGGTGCGTGCTGAGTGGATCGGAGCCCGACCCTTCAAGCAGAGAATAGAGCATCATTCCGTAAACACCGACGTGCGTATGGTACCCGGCACCGTTGGCCATTTTGTTCGCCCACGCATCCGCAGCCGATTCCTCACTCCGCCTTCGTGTGGCCCGATCGAGTGGGGCTTCATTTGGATTCTCTCCCTTTAGGTGGCCAAGCACATGGTGCGCCATTTCGTGGCCGATAATCCACGCGAGCGAATGCAATTTCAAGGCAACGCGAGCGTCTTGAAAATCGGACCTCTTGTACAGTCGATCAACCGAATCTGGACGGAGGCCCACAAAGCTAGCGTAGAGTGGGATTGTACTCGCTGATTCACCGAGGCGGATGCTGCGACCATTGGCCTCAACGCGGCGTGCGACATCCTCTACGTATCTCGTTACGTCGGACTCGGCTCCAACTTGGAAAAGATCGGCAAGGATGACGGCGTCGGTGACGCACTCCATAACCCATATCCAACCCAATGAAATATCGATGTTCCGCACACCACGATCGATGGTGGCTCGAACCAGGAGCAAGTTGTTACTAGAGGGAACACTAATGTCCACCTTTGCGAGGATAGCGCGTTCAGTCGGCGTCATTCTAGGCTCAAAGGCGGCTCGCAACAATGCGATGGATCGCTCTGTTGCTCGTCGGTAATTCCCGACCGCTTCCTGTGTGAGAGACGTCGGTCCCTGGGCACCGGCAGTCTCTTGGGCGAAGCATACAAGCACAGCTGGAATACACCAGGCAATTCGAATCTTGTGCATTGTCATTGGCGAGCTGACGATGAACGTCGCGCCGTCATCCAGGATGCTGCCAGTCGTACGTTGGGCAAGACGTCACCTGGCACTGTCGAAGGATCGGCTTCAAATGCACTTCTGTATTTGACCCACACCTCGAAAGGAGCAACACCAATGGTCGATCGTACAATGTCATTGCGTAACAGCTCAACATCGGAGCGCACCGCCATAAGGTCCGCGATGTCCGCGCTTGACAATTCCGCTTTGCTACTCGGAGCACGGACAATATCCAGGATGGTATTCAGGGCAGTCACGGCTTTCTTGGCTTCTTGCGCCGAGGGGCCTGAGTACCGGGCAACAACATACGTTGAGTCGCCAACACTTCCACGTCCTGCGGTGAGTTCGACAGGCCTTAGTAGGCCGCACGTCAGCACAATGGTACCAAATAGAGCAAAAAAGACCCCTGGTCCAACCTTTTGAAGTCGAACAACGGCGTCGGCCTTTGATAGTTCGGCTACTTGGTCAGTAAGGATGCCCGCGCGGAACAAATTCCACCCGAGGATTAGAGAGACGCCACCAAACCCAGTGATTAGGAGACGCTCGATGACGCGACCGTAAAAAAACGCTTCCGACATGGGTCACACCTCCGTGGAAGTGGAAAAATGGGCTAAAAACAACGGAATAGAGCAACGACATTTTGGATCAATGGCTATCCGCCTGAAAGGGGCGACATCTTCCCGAGGTTCGCAATGGCAATCAACGGCTCCTCCGGCCACCCTCTTCTTGATCCTAGGAGTGGCGAGCGAATATGTGCTCGCGCGTACGGAACAGTCAATGATTAGCTTGCCCACCATAGGGTGGAGTTGCCACAGCAGGCATGAGCAGGGGACTACGGGCGGCCCTGTAAACCGAGTCGCGCGTTCGATGCCAGAGCCGCGAAAGGGTCATCGTGTGCCACGGCACGTACGCTGGGTAGTACTGTCTTGCCTCAGTTGAAAATGTGACTCCTACCCGCTCCATTCTTTGGAGCAAGGAGGAGCACATGCCCCGAGAGAAACGAATATTCTCAGCTGAAGAGAGAGCCACGATTTTACGTCGGCACCTTGCCGATAAGGTACCCGTCTCGGACCTTTGCGACGAGTACAAGATCCAGCCCAGCCTGTTCTACACATGGCAGAAGCAAGCCATGGAGAACCTGAGTGCGGCCCTCGAGGACCGTCGCACCGCCGCGCCGAGAGCAACGAGTCGGTTGCTCAGAAGCAGACCATCAAGAAGCTCGAAGGTCAGCTCCAGAAGAAGGACTCGATCATCGCCTTCGTTTCTGAAGAGCACCTGGCGCTGAAAAAAAAACTTGGGGAGAGCTGAGATCCCGATGGGTGCCACCCGATTTGAGGGACGAAGTGGTCGACTTCGTGAAGGGCTTCAGCCTACGGACAGAATTGCCGGCCTGGTGCGCGAGCACGCGGGGGTCATACAGGCGCGCTTAGACTTGCGCACAACGGCGTTTCAGCCTGGCTCGACGATGCACAGATGAACGCGGGCAACATTCTTGAGCAGAAACTTGCTACAGCAATTCATACATCACGCACGTAGCTGTTTCCGCCGAACGCTCGCCAACCCTGTTCACCGTGCCGAATGCCCTGTTCGCCGCAAATTGATTGTTCTCTGCGACGCCGCATCATACCGTTACGACACTGAGTGACCGTCATGCCTGTCCCCGTCATTCCCGCGCGGCGGAAATCCAGTGTCGTCTTTGCTGGATTCCCTTCGCGGGAATGACGATAAACGTTCGACTGAGGCGCACATGATTTCACGTCACCGTCGCATTCTCATTTGCACCATATCGCTCGCATTCAGTGTCACGATCGTACGCCCCGCAATCATGGCGCTTCTCCAGGGGCTGGCATGGGTCACACCTAAAACACTAGTTGACAACCCATCACACTTACCATAGCTTGCTCCTAAGACCTTAGGAGAGTCCGGCAATGAGGATTTCATTCACCGAACGGGAACTCGATATCATGGCCGTCCTCTGGGAGTTCGGCCCCTCCACGGCCGCCGAGGTGCGACAGCGACTGAGCGGCGAGCGGCTACTCATGTTCGACGCAGCGCTCACACGTGCAACGATCATCGCCGACTCCGCCGGAACAACAGGACTCAAGTACGGTGCAACTGCGTCACCGATCATTCCCTACATCGCAGACTCTACTCTCTTTCTGGATCGCACCGGACAGGCATTGGTGGTGCTCGATCCCCAGGGGAAGGAGCGGAGGTCAATTTTAGTTATGGCGCCCCATCACCTGCCAGGAGATAACCATGAGCATTGACTCCGTTCGCTGGTGTGCCCTCATCATCGCGGGTTCGACCAGCGTAGCCGTTCCTGTTGGCGCACAGCTCGCCCGGTGGACCCTGACCGAGCCACCCGCAGTGAGTATCGGGCGCGAGGGGGATCCGCACAAGGAATTCCTGCGCATTGGCGGCGTGGCGCGCACGGACGCTCGCGAGATCATTGTAGCCAACACGGGCTCGCAGGAGCTGCGAGTCTTCGATGAACGAGGAGCGTTTCTGCGCTCCTATGGCCGGGCCGGTTCCGGACCGGGAGAATTCCGAAACATGAGCTGGGTCTCTCGCTCCACCGATTCGCTGTTCCTGTTCGATGTCGGGCAGCGGCGCGTGTCCGTCTTCTCGGCGCGTACGGGCTTTCTCGGAATCACGACGCTGCCGGCTCTGTCGGCTTTGGAGATCGCCAATCCCGTGGGCCGACTCGCCGACGGCAGCTTCGTGGTGCTCCCAGTCACGCCGGTGTCGCCTGGGCCCTCCGAGCGCACACTTCGCGACAGCATCCGTGTCGGAGTAGTCCCGGCCACCCCGGGCGGCCCGGTCGTCTGGATCGGCACCTTTCCGTACATGACACGCCTCGCCATCCCGCTCGTCACGGGGCAGCCGATGGCCCCCGCCGTCGTCTATCGCTTTGGTCCGGGCTTCCACGTGGCGGTCACGGCAGATCGTGTATGGATCGGAGACTCCGGGCAGGCGGAGCTCCGCGCCTTCGATGGAACGGGCCGACTGATGAATCAGGTTCGGCTGCCGTGGACACCTCGCCCCTTCGACGAGGCGGCCGTCAATCGAGCCAGACAGCGCGAGTTGGACGGCGTTCAGCAAGAGCGTGATCGAGTCGTTATCAGCGCGCGGTACGATGCCAAGTACCGACCGCAAACCGAGCCGTTCTTCAGTCGATTGGTCCCGTCCCGCGGCGGCGGCCTTTGGGTCGAGCGCTACCGGACCAACCCGGGAGATGCCGCCGACTACCTGGTAATTGACCCAGCGGGCAAACCGATGGCGCAGCTCAAAGGGCCGCCCGGCTTTACTCCATATGAAGTGGGGGACGATTACGTCCTCGGCGTCTCTCGCGACGCGGACGGTGTGGAGACGGTCGTCATCTACAACCTCCGCAAGTAGTGAATGGCACTGGTGAAGAGACGCCTAGCGAATGAACGCTCCGTAACCCGCACGTACGTAGCGTTCGACATCGGCCTTTTCTCCAGTGCCGTACAACCCCTTGCAGAAGTAGCAATCCGGCTTCGGATAGTCGCCAAGCGCCGGCCTGCTCAAAAGTTTGGCGCGACCGCGGTAGGTTTGCAGGGGCGCCGGGTCACGGAGGCCGGTCACACCGACCATGAACTCCGTGACGGCGAGGGACGCGATTAAACCATTGATTGAGACAACCGATGGCCCGGTGCCTTCAAGAAGAATCTTGTCAACTCCGTAAATTGCCGCGCGCTGCTTGGCGCCCTCCGGCCCAGACAACTCTTTTTGCGCGTCGTCGGAGTCCAGTGCGTCGTAGCACGCAAGACAGCCACTGCCGCCGGTCGAGACCATTACACGCCCACCATATTCCGGCGGTTGATCGGAAGTAACGTCGGACGCAAGATCAATGTAAGATTTCGCATACGCCGAGCAGAACTCCGTCAGTATCAGGCGCGGTCCCTCGCGATCCACGCAGCCAAAAACCCAATCCGTCATCCGCATCGCTGTGAATCCCGCCTCACTAACAAACGTATCGTCGACTGTCTTTACGTTGATGGTTGGATCGATGGCCTTCACCAGACGCGCGCCGAGAATGACCTT
>CAZKXZ010000100.1:0-9979 GCA_964556695.1 uncultured Gemmatimonadales bacterium | reverse complement strand
CAATGAAGTCCAGGAGGTTTACCGCCTCCAGGGCGTGAAGATCAATGACAAACACATCGGCGTCATCGTGCGGCAGATGTTGCAGAAGGTCCGCGTGATGGAACCGGGTGGTACCGAGTTCCTCGAAGGCGAGAATGTGGACCGTCAGGTGTTCCGTGAAGTGAACGAGCGCGCCAAGAAGAAGAAGCAGCGTCCCGCGGCATCGGAGCCGTTGCTCCTTGGTATTACCAAGGCCTCTCTGACCACGCAGTCGTTTATTTCGGCGGCTTCCTTCCAGGAGACGACGCGAGTGCTGACCGACGCTGCTATCCGCGGCGCGCGTGATGACTTGCTGGGACTCAAGGAGAACATCATCATCGGTCACCTCATTCCTGCCGGCACGGGTATGTACCGGTACAATGAGGTCGATATGGAAGGTGGAGTTCAGGTGCCGAGCGAGTTCACTCTGCCTGGCGACGGAACGCTGAGCGCGTTTCTCACGCCGTCAATGGCGGAGTCGTCGTTTGCTACGGGCGGTTTGCCAGAGGAATGACAAGAAGCGCCGTTTTTTTAGATCGCGACTGGTTGCTTCTTTCTGCACGCCGACCGGTCGCGAACTGAGAGTGTTCCGGCACGGCGAAGTACGAAGGTCGTGTCGAGGGTAAAAAGTTTCCAGCGAACAATCGAGGCCGCGGGGAGTCCCGCGGCCTCGATGTCGTTTATGGGCACATCGTCGGACCAGGTTGAGTGCGTAGCAGTCGTGATCATGGCGAGCACGAGGTGCTTCGTCTTCCTGTTGAAATCCTCGGCGGAGCAGACGAGCGCGGGCCGCCGCTTGCTGGCGGCCCGGTCGGTGAAGGGAAACGGCACTATTACGACGTTTCCGGGACTATAGGTCTGCATACGCTTCCTCGTCGTCCGCGGAGCCCCATTCGGAGGCGAGCGTTGCCTCGAGCGCCTGCAGCTCCCCGTCCTGTGGCTGCGCCTTGCGCAAACTGACGTCGCCTTCCGAACCGACGTGGAAGTAGACGTAATCGCCCGCAGCAAGCGCGAGCGTCTCGCGCACTTGCTTGGGTATGGTAGCCTGGTACTTGTAGGTCAGTCTGGACATCGGCATATCTCCTCCGTATCGCGCATGGTATTACGTAATACGGTAATGCAATGGGAGCATTAATTCAAGGGGATCCAGTAGGGTCCTCTTGCTGGCCTCCAACCTATGCCAAGCCCGGGAGAATGCGCCATCGTTTTGCCGCGCGCATCATCATAACTCTGTACCAGACCGCAATTTGTCAGCTTGACCAGCCGAGGGGGCGCGCCTAACTTCATCGGTCTGCGCTCAGAACGTTCGAACCCGATCGGTCCGACGAGCTGCGCTTCATTCTGTCGTTCAACACACAGGTAATGCCAACCATCAATCAACTCGTGCGGCAAAGTCGCCGCGACGTCGAAAAAAAGGAAAAAGCGCCCGCGCTCCGCTCCAATCCGCAAAAGCGGGGAGTGTGCACCCGTGTGTATACCACGACACCCAAGAAGCCCAATTCCGCGCTGCGCAAGGTTGCGCGAGTGCGTCTCACGAACCAGTTCGAAGTCACGGCTTACATTCCTGGCGAAGGACACAATCTGCAGGAGCACTCGATCGTGCTCATTCGCGGTGGTCGTGTGAAGGATCTTCCCGGAGTGCGCTATCATATCGTGCGCGGCACGCTCGATGCCTCCGGCGTCAACGGCCGCAACAAGAGCCGCTCCAAATACGGAACCAAGAAGCCGAAGGCCGGAGGAGCTAAGAAGTGAGCCGCCGCAAGACAGCAGTCAAACGCACCATCCTGCCAGACGCTCGCTACGACAGCCAGACGGTCTCGAAGTTCATCAACGTCCTCATGTACCAGGGGAAGAAGTCGACCGCCGAGCGCATTTTTTACGGGGCGATGGATCTGGTCGAGAATCGCACCAGTCAGCCTGGCGTCAACATTTTCAAACAGGCCCTCGCGAATCTCAAGCCTGTTGTGGAAGTGAAGAGTCGCCGCGTTGGTGGAGCTACGTACCAGGTTCCGGTCGAGGTTCGTCCGGAGCGGCGCACTGCTCTCGCAATGCGCTGGCTCATTCTCTATTCGCGCGATCGCAACGAAAAGTCCATGTCCGAAAAACTTGCGGCCGAGACAATCGCAGCGTCAAAAGGCGAAGGGAATGCGGTCAAGAAGAAGGACGACACGCATCGCATGGCTGAGGCGAATAAGGCGTTCGCGCACTATCGCTGGTAGAGTGCACCGAGTATCAGTGAAAGGCACCCGTTGCAGGGTGCCTTTTTTTTCTGCGCACTTCTGACCACTGAACACTGTTCACTGCCAACTGAGGTCATCCGACCGGAATCCCAGGTCGGATGACCTCAGTTGGCAGTGGTCAGTGAACAGTGTTCAGAAGTTGCAGACGTGCGCGAGATGCTACGCAATGCCGAGCAGCCGTCGAGCGTTTCCGCCGAGAATCTTCCCCTTGTCCACGTCGGACAAACCCAGCGCATCGATACTCGACTTCATCTTCTCGATGCTGCCGATCAGGTGTGGATAGTCGCTGCCCGCGAGAATATGATCAACGCCGGCGAACCCGATTGCGAACTTGATTGCTTCGGGATTGAAATTGACCGTGTCGTAGTACATCTGTTTCAGATAGAAACTCGGCAGACGGTCGATGTTGGCGCGGCATTCTGAAAACGCCTCGTAGCCACGGTCCAGTCGCTCGCTCAAATACGGTACCGCGCCGCCCATGTGAGTAAGAACCCAGCGAATATCAGGGAAGCGTTTGAGCACGCCTGAGAAAACGAGCTTGGCTGCTGCAAGCGTTGTGTCGAAGGTGAAGCCGACGAGAGGCATGAGCCAATAGTCGGTCATCGCTTCCACACCAACGGGACTTGTCGGATGTATGTAGAGCACGGCTTTCTTTTCCGATGCCAGCTCATATAGCGGCCAGAACTTCTCACTGGCCAGCGCCTCGCCATTCACGTTGCTGAACAGCATGGCGCCACGATAGCCAAGGCCAAACGCGCGCTCGAGCTCCGCAACGCTCGCCTTGGGATCGTTGAGAGGAAGCGTCGCCAGCGACGTGTACTGCTTCGCGCGCTCAGAAACAATGCGAGCAAATGCGTCGTTGGTGATTCGCGACAACTCGGCAGCACGTTTCGGTTCTTCGATATGCGTGCCCGGTGTGGTGAGCGTAATCACCTGCATGTCGACGCCGGTTTTCCTGAGTACCTCCGACCGATAGTCGATGTCGCGATGTCCCGGTACCGCGACATTGTAGTCACCGGGATAGTGCAAAAGAGGATTCCCTTCGGCATCCATCGTCACCTTCACATTGCTCGGCCCTTTCCTGATCGCGTCGAGATATTCGGGCGGATAGAAGTGGTTGTGAAAATCCAGAATCCTCATGTCGCTCTATTGCTCCTGTTGGCGGGGTGGGGCCAGGTCCCAGACGAAGTAGATGGGCAGTCCAATGAGCACCATGCCCAGACCTATGATGCTGTTTGTTGGCGTTGAAATTATCTGATTGATCGCGATGGTGAATGCCGCAAGCGCGAAAACGATGGGAACATACGGATAGCCCATCACCGAGTATCCGCGCGGCGCTCCTCGCTTTCGCAGGACGATGAGCCCGATCGCCATCAGTCCGAAGAAAATCCACTCGGTGTAGATGACCCTTATGAAAAGGTCCCTGTATGTATTGGTCGCGAGCAGGAAGATTGCCCACACTGCTTGCAGTATGATCGCGCGATCAGGCGTGCCCCGTTTTGGATTCAATTCACCAATCCACTTGAAGATCAGGCCGTCCCTGGCCATGGCGTAATAAACCCGCGGGCCCGCCAGAATTACTCCCGCTACCGCGCCGAATGTCGAGAACATTACCAGTGCGGACATCGCGGCGGCTGCCCTGGGTCCGAGAACTACTTCGGCTGCGGCGGCTGCGATGCGATCTGATGATGCCACGGTCTCCAGAGGGAGCACGTAGAGGTAGACAGCGTTGAGCAGGATGTAACAGACGGTGACCACGATCGTGCCGATAATGAGCGCGCGTGGGATGGTCTTCTTTGCGTCAACAGTTTCGCCTGCACTGTACGTGACCATGTGCCACCCACCAAACGCGAACAGGCCTGCCACCATCGCGAGAAGATAGTCGCGCACTGTTATTGCGCGCAGGGCGTCGCTGGCACCGCCCTGCAGCGCTGAGTTGCTGATTCCCCCGCCGAGAGCGAAGCCGACGATGATTATCAGAGCGATTGCAAGCAGCTTTCCAGCGGTGAAGAATGTCTGAAGCAGCACACCCTGTTTTACGCCGAGCAGATTGATTGCGGACAGCAGGACAACGACGCCAATTGCAACGAGGCGCATTCCCGTGGCATCAAGGTTGACCACCCCGGCTGCATAGCGTGCGAAAACGCTGGCGATGATTGCGATGATTCCCGTGTGCATCGTCCAGAACATCGCCCAGCCCCAGAGAAATCCGAGAGGCTTGCCGAACGACTCGCGCAGAAACACGTACACGCCGCCGCTGCGTGGATACACCGATGCGAGTTCGGCGCATACCAGAGCACCGAAAAGGGTCAGTATTCCCGACAATATCCAAACGAGGAATATCCCATTTACCGAGGGGACTCGACCAGTTATCTCCGTCGGCTGAACGAATATGGATGCGCCAATAATGATCCCCACAACCATCGCCGTGGCGTGCGGCAGCCGGATGGCTTTTTTCAGCTGCGATTCTTCTGGTGACGATCCGGTGCCGGGCGGGTTAGTCGACATCACGCGGAGTAGAAGGGGCCATTTTGGCGAAGCGGTGAATGTACGGCGAGCGGGACGGTGATGCTACCATAGCGGCCGTGAGTGGCCGTCCTGAACTGCAACAAAGGTTTTTGTCAACGATTCGCGGCGTTGCACGGATTCCTGCTGCTATGGGGCAATTCCATGCAGCGTAAAACGTTATATGCACACTAAAATGCAAAGCAGCGGGTGACAAAACGCGGCGCGTGCGTATTCGTGCGTATTATTTTTGCGGTGTTATTTATCCAGCCAAGGGGGAGTATGCAGTATTTTCGTAGCGCGTCTTGTTTGCGCGCTGTGTCATTCATTGCGACGGCCACACTGTTTCTTGTGCTGTGTGTGACCGATGCTGACGGTCAGGTTACAAGAGCTGACTCTGCAGCTCAGACGCTGGAGAAGGTTGTGGTCAAGACGTCGCTCAATCCGGCAGTTGCGGGCGGCGCCTCCGTTGTGGTTGTCGATCCTTCTGCATTGAATCTTCCACCGACACCAGCGCTCGCGGATGTTTTGCGTCGCACTCCGTTTGTACTCGTGCGCCAGAACTCACGCGGCGAAATCGAACTGTCGATGCGCGGCTCCGAGTCACGGCAGATGGCGATCATGATCGATGGCATGCCGTTGTCACTCGGCTGGGATCATCGCAGCGATCCGTCCCTGACACCGATCACAGGTGTGCAGAGCGTAAAACTGGTGCGCGGTCTGTCGTCGCTTGTGCATGGCCCAAACATGCTGGGCGGCACACTGGAACTTGGCCTGGGAAGCAGTGCGATGGGCCAGACCCGTGAGCGCGAATTGATGTTCGCGACAGGTGCTGATGCTGATGGAGCGTTGGGAGCGAACGTTGTCGCAGGGCGCAGTTTTGCGCGGGCTGGTGGTGGATCGCTGTCGATTCGCGCCGGTGGTGGGTATCGTGATCGCGACGGCGTACCACTTTCGGGCGACGTGACGGACCAGTACAGCCCGGATGATTTGCGAACGAATAGTGCAATGAATCAAAAGGACGTGTTCGCGTCGGTTCGTCTGACTGGTGCAGGCGGTGGCTACATCGGTCTTACCGGAACGGGATATCAGACCGAGCGTGGTGTCGCACCGGAACTTCACATTGATGGGCCCCGATTCTGGAAGTACCCCAACCAGGCGCGCACCCTTGGATTGCTGTCGCTGGGAACGCCGGTGATTTCAACACCATTCGGACACGGGCGTTTCGAGGCAAGTGCGGGTTATACCCGGGGCACAGTTCACATCGAAGCGTACGAGGATGAGACCTATTCGACGATCGATACTGAAGAGCGCGGAGACGAGCGTCTCACCAACGCACACCTTCTGCTCACACACTCTTTTCTCTTCAACGGCAACCTCAAGGCCGCCTTCACCGGCGGAAAGGTGCAGTATGTCGAAACGCTGGAAGCGGGGGTGTCGGAGTTCGAACAGCGACTTTGGAGTTCCGCAGTTGAAGTTGAAATACCGGTTACGAGCAGCCTGTTGTTCAGCGGTGGAGTGGTAAACGACGCATCAACCACTCCGGAAACGTCAGGGCGTGAGGCGCTCCCGCGCCGCGGCGCGTGGGGCTGGCGCGCAGGAGCATCGTTGAGCGCAATGGGTGAGCGCGCGCGCATTCACGCCAGTCTGAGCCAGCGTTCGCGCTTCCCGGCGTTGCGGGAACTGTACTCCGGGGCGCTCAATCGATTTGAGCCCAACCCTGACCTCCAGCCCGAAACTCTCATGGGCATGGAGGTCGGTCTGAGCATGATCGCCTCGGAGAATGCGGCGCGCTCTCTCAGCTTCCAGGCAGTAGTATTTCATCACAATCTCGAAGACGCAGTTGTGCGAGCGAACTTCCCTGGCACAAATCGCTTCATCCGTGTCAACCGGGACAACGTGAAGTCCACGGGAATCGAGCTGTTCGGCAGTCTCGTGCCCAGTGAGACCGGTGTGTCGCTGTCGGCCGATCTTCTTATTCAGAACATCAAGGTCGAAGATCAGATCGCGAGCGTTCCTCGTCAGCTGGAACACCAGGCCGAATTCAAGGCGCGTGCGGAGGTGGGAGTTCCACTTCCTCTCAAGACTCAGGGATTCGCATCGGTGCGGCACACGGGCAAGATCTATTGCCTGCATCCCGACAACAGCGATCTGGTAGAGTTGAAGGCGCAATCGGCGTTTGACGCTTCGCTGGGCCGCATATTCAAACTGCGAAGCAACGGCTTACTCGGCTCGCTCAAGGCCGTGTTTGGAATCGATAACGTCACTGATGCAGCCGTATTCGATGCATGCGGGCTTCCGCAGCCGGGCAGGTCACTGCGGCTTGGATTCCAGCTGTTCTAAGATGAACGCCCCTATTTTTTCAGTTTCGCCGATCAGTCACTACGGATAATTAGAGGACTCCCAAACCAGAATCGCGCGCTTGCGCTCGATTCCACCGCCGTAGTTTCCGAACTCCCCTGTTTTTCGAATGACCCTGTGACAAGGAACGAGGAATGAAATGGGGTTGCGCCCCACCGCGGTTCCGACCGCGCGAATTGCATCCGGAGTTCCCGCTAGTTGTGCGAGCTGCTCGTATGTCACGGCGCTCCCGGCGGGAATGCGCAGCAACGCCTTCCATACATTGATCTGGAAGTTCGTCCCTTTCAACAGAAGGGGCAGAGGAGCTTCGCCCTTTTCCTCATGAAGCGCGAAGATACGCTCAGCATAGCGCTTCCCTTCGCCGGAATCGCGCTGCAGCTCCGCAGCGGGCCACTGTGATTCCAGTTCGCGCATGATGCTGTCCACACCGTTTCCGTTCCCGTGCTTCACAAAATGCACCGCGCAAATACCGCGTGCAGTCGTCGCAATCAGCACTTCACCGAATGGACATGGATAGACGCCGTACCGGATCGTCAGTCCCGAACCGGCGCTGCGGAATTCGCCCGGCGTGACTGCCTCGACGGTAACAAACAGATCGTGCAGCCTGCCCGGACTGGAGAGCCCAGCCGCGTATGTTGCATCGAGAAGGTTCGTCGACTGCCGCAGCAATGACTTCGCGTGTTCCAGTGTCAGAAATTGCGCGAATCGTTTTGGAGTGATGCCCGCCCAGCGAGTGAACAGGCGCTGGAAATGAAACTCGCTCAGTCCGACATCCTGCGCGACTTCGGCAAGCGAGGGCTGGCGCGGCGAGCGTCGCGTGATGAATGCAATGGCGCGCTCGACGCGCTCGTAATCCTGACTAGCGGGCATTGCTTCGGTGGAGAGGTCGGCGGCGGACTGAGATTCAAGTGTAAGCATGATGATAGCTACGCACCTACGAGCACTGCGGCAACCCGAATCTTGCGCCTCTCGTCATTCCGGCGAAAGCCGGAATCCATGTTGCCTCCAAAAATGGATTCCGGCCTTCGCCGGAATGACGACATCTGCACCCGCCGGAATGACGAGTGGTCTCAGCTTCCAGCTCTCTTCGCCCGAACCAGCCTCACCAGCGCCTGCACCGGATCGTAGAACTTGTCCGCGATTCTTTCCTTGAGTGGAATGATGGCATTATCGGTAATCGTGATGTTCTCAGGACAAACCTTGGTGCAACACTTGGTAATGTTGCAGTAGCCGATTCCGTCCGCCTCCTTCAACTCCGCGGTGCGATCCACGGTATCGAGAGGGTGCATCTCCAGCGCCGCAACGTGCACCAGAAATCGCGGACCAACGAATTCATCGTGCTTGTGGTGATCGCGCAGAACGTGGCACACGTCCTGGCACAGAAAACACTCGATGCATTTGCGGAACTCCTGCACGCGATCCACATCGTACTGGTTCATCCGCCAGGTGCCATCCGGTGCATCCGGCTTGCGCGGCTTGAAAGGCGCGATCTTCTTCTTGACTTCGAAGTTCCAGCTCACGTCCGTGACAAGGTCGCGCACGTGCGGAAATGTTCTCATCGGCTCAATTGTCACCGGCTCGCTCAGATCGAGGGAATTGAGGCGTGTCATGCAGGTGAGTCGCGGTTGGCCGTTCACCTCCGCCGAGCAGGAACCGCATTTGCCAGCCTTGCAATTCCATCTCACCGCGAGATCATTGGCCTGTTCGGCCTGGATCTGGTGCACGGCATCGAGAACCACCATCCCCTCTGTTACATCGGTGACGTAGCTCTTGAGTTTCCCTTTGCCGTGATCGCCGCGAAAGATCTTGAATGTGGCCTTCGCCATTACTTCTGCTCCTCAATGATGCTCTGCAGCCCGGCAGGCACTGGTGAAATCGGCTGGCGAATCAGTTGCATTGCTCCGTCGGAGCCTCTTTGCAGAATGATGTTGAACGAACCGTACTCCTTGCTCTTCTCGGGATAATCGTCGCGAAAATGTCCTCCACGACTCTCCTTGCGTTCGAGTGCGGCGCGCGTGATTGCCTCCGATATCGACAACAGGTTGCGCAGGTCCAGCGCCGTGTGCCACCCCGGGTTGTATTCACGATTGCCTGACACAGCGACACTGCCGGCGCGCCTCTTCAACTCGCCCAGCACCTCAAGAGCTTTTTTCATCTCGTCTTCGCGGCGCACGATTCCAACCAGATCCTGCATGCGGGTCTGCAGATCCTGCTGCACCTGGAACGGGCCTTCTTTCGATCCCTTCCTGCTGAACGGCGCGAGAGCCTGCGCCGCTATCTTCTCGACCTGCTCCTCATTAACGCGGACCTTCCTGTTCTCCTTCGCGAACTTTGCCGCGTATTCACCTGCTCGTTTGCCAAATACGAGTAGATCGGAAAGAGAATTGCCACCCAGCCGGTTGGCACCGTGCAAACCTGCCGCGACTTCGCCGGCGGCGAACAGTCCCGGGACGTTGCTCATCTGCGAGTCGCCCTCGACGCGCACACCGCCCATGATGTAGTGCGTTGTCGGTCCAACTTCCATCGGCACCTTTGTAATGTCGATGTCTGCGAGCTGCTTGAACTGGTGATACATGCTGGGAAGCTTTTTCTGGATGTGTGCTTCCGAGTTCTTGATCTTGGATTTGATCCACGCGATGTCGAGGAACACGCCTCCATGCGGACTGCCACGTCCGGCTTTCACTTCGCGGATGATACAACGCGCCACGTGGTCGCGCGTCAGCAGTTCCGGTGGACGCCGCGCGCTCTTGTCGCCCTGCACATAGCGCCATCCTTCCTCTTCGCTGTCTGCCGTCTGGTTCCGGTAGTTCTCCGGAATGTCATCGAACATGAAGCGCTTGCCTTCACTGTTGCGA
>CAZKXZ010000099.1:0-10149 GCA_964556695.1 uncultured Gemmatimonadales bacterium | reverse complement strand
AATTCATCACCGATTGCGAAATTGCGCAAGTGGTACTAATTCAGAGATTCCCTAGGTGCGCTGACCGATCCATTGTAGTCAAAGGTAGGCAACGATCGGTGGGCTGAAGGACAATCCAGTCTCAGAATCGTGCAAGTCTGTGGTCTCATTTATTGCCCAGGCATTTCACTACTCGCCGCTCCCATTAGCCAGCTTAATGTAGGGCAATGCCAGAACCCGAACGAGAGTCAGCCCAACCGGAACAGCGCTGCGACACAGTCGGCTCGTCAAGCAAACGGCGCCATGACGTATTGCTGACAACGGCAGAATTTCCATGGAGAGTCGTCCCTTCCCTGACGGTGAGCACTCCAAAAACCAGACTGTGACGCCGCTAGGTTTGACCTGGCAAACTCCATTGACTACCACATCATCTCTTGACGCAAACATTGATTCAATTTGCGGCATTGGCTGGGTAAGTCAATGGTTTGGCGTGGCACGATTTTCGAGCCATACTCAGTAACCTTTCAAACAATCCGTCTCATATCCATTGACAGGTTCCGCAACTCGGGTTCGAAGGCGAAGAATTCCATGTCGTACACGTACCTCCTGCACACCAAAGACGAAATCTCTCCTATAGCGGCCAGCGCGGAACATTGGTTCGCACTTGAAGCTGCCGAGACGCCGAATGAATTGGAAACGACACTTAGGAAGGTCGGCACTGATGGTTGGATTCATCAGATCGACGTCAGTCCGGAATCCGCAGAAGCAGTCATCAAGAGAGCAAAATCGTTTTCGGAAAAACTATCTGTTCTCGTTGGGCCGCTGGAGAACATCGTTGCAGAGTACTTAGCAGGGATCGCCGCATCTGACGAGTCGATCTTCTTTTGCCTTAAGGGATACGATCGGCCCGGAGAGCAGCTTAGGCGAGCCGCCATCACTCGGCCGCCACACTCCTTCACGTATCACATTCTGACCAGCCGCTTCCCAAACCGCTATCAACTCGACCAGAAGTTTGCTGAATTCCTGGACCATCTTTTCATCGATCAAGAATTCCGCTACACGCTCGACGAGCTATTGGACAACGACAGGTCGCTGCACCATCGCCTCTACGTTCTTGCTCAACGCTCGGGCATTGAATCGCTACAGCGGCTCGTTGATTCCGCGCGTGCAGTGAGGTTTGCCTACGGTCTCATAGAGCTCGGTCTAACTTGTGAAGAGGCCGCCGAGTACTGTGGCGGCAAGCATCGTCAGACGATTCGGCACAATTGCGGGCGTGTTCTTGGCACCAGTTCCGCAGCGACGGTTCGCAAGTATTCAATGAGCGATGTAGTGCTACGCGCTGATAGTCACATGTTCATTGTCGGCTACGCTCGTCGGCCGTTGCCTCCACTTCCCGAAGACAGGCGCAGGTAGGACCAGGACATTGCAACAAGTTCACTGCGAGCCCTTGAGTGCGACGCTGGGAGACATCACAACCGGCGCGATCCGGCTTTTCTCACCCAGGTGGCCACCTCAAGATCCTCTTGAAGTGAAACGAGATTTGTTACTTCTAACAAATGTGAGCATTTTGAGTATGACGTAAGAACTTTGGTGAAGAACAACGATAAGGAATTTCTGGATCGTATTTCGAAGATCCGCACGCTTGTCGATGAAATGACGCGCGTCGAAAACGAAGAGCGCCCTTCCCTGTAGCCGTCCCGCCTCTCCCCACGCTCAACTATCTGGGTGACCATGTTCTGAAGGCAATGCGATCGAGCACATCATCCGGGAGCTATGTCACTGCCACGCGATTCGGAACCGCACCACGCGCGGGATGTCATCGGCTCCCGTTTCCACTCCCCATACCTTGTCGCCGCGCCGGGCGTGTATGACGACAGTCGCGGGAATCTCCACCTGGCCGAGGTATTGGCCGGTGGCCTCAAACACATCGAAGAGTCCGGCTTGTGCTGGCGACATCGCGGGGGTCTTGCCATCGCGCACAGGATCGAGCATCACCCAGATCCTGCCATCATCAGCGACCTGAAATATCCAGTAGAACGGTTTCGTCGTCGGGATGTCGGGGGCGTTCCACGTCCAACCCGGCTGGCCGCGTCGAATCTGCTCTGTAGTTGCGGTGCGCGCCGAATCGCGCACACGGTTCGGCACCGGTACCGGCGGAATATTGCGACGAATGCTCAGGATAGGTTTCGCGGGATCTGCATGCACTTCGATCGCGTAGCGGTCCGGCCTGCCGGTAATGAGGTAACCGAATGGACTGAGAGCCGACCATCCGTACGCAGCGAAGGGAACGGAAGTGGTGACTGACGACCCTTCACTCGCTGTGCTCGTGAGCCACGGCGGATTATTGGCGATTGGTGGAGTGAACAGGGTGTCGGGCGGAGTGCTGTCCGGTCTGAATCGCCGCCACATCAGCACCGGCGGGTTGCCGCGCCTGAACTGCTGGATGTGAACTCGTCCTGCGGTGTCGAGGATAAATGAATTGCTGGGGTTCCCGGTCACCCTCAGCTTGAACGGCGCGAGGCTTGTGCCGTCAGGCGTATACACATTTACACGAGCACTGCGTGAGTCCCAAAGCAGTACCCGTCCGTCGGGGGCAACAGCGAGTCCGCCTGATCCCATGTATTCGCCTGGTCCCTGACCGCGTCCTCCAAAGGTTCGCACATACTGTCCGCTCGCGTCGTACTTGCGCAGTGCCGACGGCGGGCTGTCGTAGACATAGATCGAACCGTCGCGCGCGACCGCGACATTCGTAATGCGGCTAAAGATGTATTCGTCGCGTCCGCTGGCAACGCCGATGCTCACTTCCTTCACCAGCTTCGCAACACGGGCGTAAAGCGGCGCGCCCGCGAGATGCACTGTCGTATCTATCCGTTGCGCGACGAGGGGCTGCGTGGCAATCGCGAGAGCGACGGCAGCGAGCAATGAGACAATGACAACGCGCATGGATCTCTCCGGCTATTCTGCTAGGAGGATAGTGGAATCTGCCTCTACAGGAAATGTTTGCCGATCGAGGTCCTCAGCGACAGCCCGGACCTGCTTCGCTCTTCGTGAAAAACCGCACGGTTGATTCGGAATGGCGCACACGCACAATTTCGACCGGGTACGCTTCACGTGTTGATGCCGGGCAGTCGCGTGTGATCGTGTAATACACCGCCACGATCCCCACCCTCTTTCCAGCCTCGTTAGTCTCAGCGCGATTTCCGACGCTGTCCACGCGAATCGCATCGGCAATCGTCATCCTTCCCGCCGCAACGACCAGCACCATGTTCTGCTTGAAATCAACCGATGGCACGGTCGGCACTGTTGCCTGCGTGGATGTCACAAGTCGCCAGACATCGCGCCACGTCGTGGAATCTTTTATGACTCGCTCCTCGGCATTCCGGATGCCACCCGCGTTATCGCGGAAGAGGCGTTGCTCAATTGCAACGGGGCCGAGGGGCGGACCCGATTGCACCTTGGCTCCGGCGCATGCGACGAGCAGCAACGTTGAGGCAGCAAGCAGTCGTTGGCGAACGGTTATCATCGTTTCTCTCTTTTCCTGTCATTCCGGCTAACAAGCGTCACCCCGGCGAACGCCGGGGCGGAATCCATGTTGAAGGAAAATGGATTCCGGCTTTCGCCGGAATGACGGGTGATTGTAGTGCCTATTGGTTCAGCACTCGCGTCGGACAGCTTGCAACAGACTTCAGGTATCCCGGCCTCAGCACCGGTTTCACCTCCAATATAACCTCCGCCACGAACGGTTCCGATTGATTTGGAATGGCCCACTCAACCATCACCTTATCGTTGACCTCACGCCAGGTGCCGGACCTGATCAATCTGAAGATTGACCACTCTCCCGGGCCGTCAACCTGTAGCAATTGTCTGGCTCCGTTGCGGAGTGTCAGGCGAGCGGGTCGCCCCGCGTCTGGTCTCCAGGTAATCGGCTTGGCGCTGGCGTTGCTGGGCGAGAAACTGGATGGCTGGCCGCCAACTTCGAGAATCACCTCGGTCGCACCTGCATAGTTGAATGGACGGAAATAGAAAGAGATGACAGGTCCGCCATTGGCCGTGTAAAGCGCGTTGGAGAAATCAGCGGCGCCGCTGAAGAAATTTGCGAAAGCCTGCGAGACCCCTTCGGCGCCGGGAAGAATGCGCGTCCCCTGAGCGTTGAAGTACTGTTTGAGCATGCGCTCGTGGAACGACCACAGCGCGCCATCACCCTTTTTGAATATCCCGGTAACCACGCGGGAAGACGCGTCCTCCTTGCTGTCGGGATCGAATGGATAACGACCCTGCAATGGCGAGAATGCCTCGCAGAAAGAACGGGCCGCGGCGGTGAGCGCGTCCGCGGGGCGCCGCGTCAGATGTGTCATCGCAAACTCGCCAGGTTGCAGCAGCAACCTCTGCAAAGCGCGCGCGGTGGTTCCCGCGTCCCCGACTGTGACGTAACCGGCCGAGATCGCACTCACCTTCATTTTCACTTCGTTCGCCGCTTCGGCCGCCATTGCGACGCCCGCTGCCTGCGCATCCTGAGGAGCGCTGCCAAGCAGCGTGAGTCGCGATTCGAGAGTGCCGAGCTGATTGAGGTATTCCTGCAGATTCACAGCAGGGCCTTTGGGATCTTCCGGCGGTACAGTAACGCGCAGAGGCTGAAATGCTTTTCCGATGCGCGAAGCTGAATCCATGTGGGTTTCTCGCGAAGCAATGAGCAACATGTTCACGAGCGGCGAGCTTGCCTGTGCCAGCGCTCTCAATGTCGACGCCGCATCTAATGGCGTGCTGAATGCGGAAACATTGGCGCTCTCCAGATAGCGCTGCCAATTCATCACGTAATCGTTTTCATACAAACGCTGCAGCTCTGCGCGCTTGGGTTTTTCGGGTGGCGCTCCATAGATCCACTCGTAACGTGCGAAGAGAATGTCCACACTGTCCATCTTCGCCTGCACCTGCGCGTATCCGGGGATGGTGAAGGCACCCTGCACGGTGTAGCCGTTGCGCAAATATGCGGCGGGTCCTTCGTAGCGCCTGGCAGCCGCGTTACCACTGGCCGCCGCAACCAGCACGCGGTAATAGGCCTGCGGTCCGAACAAACGCAAAAAGTTCTGCGTTCTCTTCACCAGCTCGTCGTCGCGCGCCGAGCTGTAGGGATTCCCGAAGGGCAGCACTTCCGCAAAAAATGTGAACTGGCGTTCGGCGCGCACCTTGGTACTGTCGCTCGCATCCGCTCCGCCCCAGAAAGTCGTCAGCGTCGGTGTAAGCGCTTCCACGGTGCTGCGCTGATTGTCGGTTGTCGTTATCAGGTGCGCCGCGAGCGCATCCTGTGCCTTTCCAAAATCGGAGTTTTCATCTGGCGCCGCGGGAAGCTCCCTCATGTACTGCAACAGCTTTTGCTGAGTGCCTGACCACAAGATGCGATTGAAGCCGGCGAAATAGACCTTGGCCAGCAGGGGCTGCACGTTGTTGCCGGTGTAGAGGCCCCACCTGTATCCCAATGGTCTGCCCTTGTGCTCCCATTCCGTGACGCGTGCCGTCTGTTCGCGCAGCACGTCGAGCTTTGTAATGTCTTCGTCAACCGTTCGCCCCGGCGCATTTCCCACATCGCGCGCCTGCGTTACGGCGGCAGTCGCAGCACGGATCAAGGAGCGGTTCTTCGCCCACGACACGGTGAAGCCAATCGCAAGGATGACGCATGCCGCTGCCGCGGCCGTGATCAGTCCGCGACGGAGAAAATCGAGACGAGCGCCTCCGCCCGTGATGCGGGCGGCGACATCATCGCGCAGCACTACGTCCTGGAAAAGCCGCTGCAGAAAAACCCACTGCGGTACCTTGCGTCCGCCGCCGCGCGGGTCAGCCTGCACGGCCGCCTGCTGCAGTGCGGCGGGGTTGAACACCGCCGTAGCGCCCTCGCCAGGCGCGCCTCCGCGCGCATGAGCCCCGAGGTCCGAAACTGCATCGCGCATGATGATGGGCCGCACACCAGTGAAGTAGAAACCACGCAGCAGGGGATTCACCCCCAGCTGACTGGGACGGAAAACATCGATGAGGAATTGCACCGCGGGCTCGACGATCTTGTGCAGTTCGCGAGGGAATTCGTAGCTGCTGGCGCGCACATCTTCCTGATTCTCGCGCGGCAGCAGATCCAGACGCCGCAGCGAGAGTGAATGCACGATGCGGCCAAATGCCTCGTTCAAGCGGTGCGATTCGCGTTCCGCCCACGCGCCGCCCGTGTCCCCGGCGATTGTGAGCGTCGCACCCAGCACCTGCTGCGATTCCTGGGTAGTGAAGCTGCGCACATATTCGGCGAAGAACTGCAGCCTGTCCGCTCGCGTGAACAGCACATAAACCGGGAGACGGATGCCGAGCTGCTGCGAGATTTCGCCGAGGCGCGCGCGTATTGTGCGGGCACTCGCTGCAAGCTGCGCCGACGCGCCCGGCTTGGTGAACTCATCACAGCCAATACAGAGAATCGCGATCCGTGGCGCCTGCTTGCCGCGTCCGATCGCCGCGGCGAGCCGGCTGGGTTGCAAATGTTTTACAAATTTGGCCCAGCGTTCCGCGTCATCGAAGAGACGTCCGCCCGCTTCGGCGAGAATGGTGCCGTGTGCGTACCAGATGTTGAGCGGATCCGTAGGAATCACGGTTTCACCGCGCATCACTTCGCCTGACAACAATTCCGGATCCAGTCCGGAATGCATGACGATGGAACTCTTGGTGCTTCCCATTGGGCCGAGCACCAGCGCGATGGGCAGTCGCGCAATCTTCGAATCCGACGTCAGCTTCGCGGCAGCAAGTCGCGATTCGGCCGCGTGGATCGCGTGATCGATGTCGTCACTGTCAGCTGTGGCGCCGCTCTCCTTTGCTGCCTTGTCCTTGGCTCTTAGATACAGGAATACAAGTACTGAAGCCGCGAGGCCCAGGACGAAGAGTCCGATGCGCAGTATCCATGTGCTTGCTCCTGTGGTGCCAAGCATTTTCGGCAACTGCCATGCGAGGAAACCGAACACCAGGAAGATGACGGCGGCGACGCCAGGGGCTTTAAGTGGGTTCTGCATTCGTGTTTCCCCTTACCCTACCAGTTTCTCCAGCGCGGCCACGCCCGATCGCAGCGTGAGCCAGTAAATCAGAAACAGCACCAGAGCCACGCCCAGCGCACCGAATGCAATCATAGACAACCGGCGAGCCCACGGGTCGCGTCCCAGTACAATATTTTCCTGAACCGGAAGTTGCCAGTCGGGCACCAGTTCACCCGGCGCTCCTCCCCGGATGCGCATGATTTTCGCTTCGATCGCCGACGTCACTGGATGCAGTCTGCTCGCATCTCCCGCGCCGTATCTTCCTCTGAACCCAAGGAGCATGCACAGCTGGTAAACCTCCAGCAGATCAGCGAGCGCCTCTGAATCCTGTCTGCCGAGCAATTCCTCGATGGTGCGGAAGAAATTCTCGCCTGCCATGTGTTCGCCGAAGACTTCTTCCTGCAGCGGCTGCCGCGACCACTCCGCGAACATTGGCTGCGCCGATGTGAGCACTGATTCATCGAGGAGCGCGATATACGCATAGATCGCGCGCTTCACCGTCTCGCCATCGTAACCGGTTGCGCGCGCATGCTGATCCGCGCTGGCGAGAAGAGTTTTCACATGCGCCCGGAACGAGACAGCATCGGCCGCAACCTGGCGACCGGCGCGCAGTCGCACCGCGACTGTGAAGGCTTCCTGCAGAGCCAGCGCCAGTTCTCCCCGGGTGGCCGATGGCGCGCTCGGGGCGACGGCGCCGTATTTCATCGTCGCAGACGCCATCAGTCGCGCCGCTCCAGAACCACTTTCAATTCCACTTCCGGTTCCGTGATGGCGCCGGGCACGTACACGCCTACTTCAGAAGTCTCGACAATCGACTTCCAGCACGACGGCGTTCTCTGAATGGCGAAGTAATGAGTACCGATGCGGGGCGAAAGCTCGGCCGGCGGCACAGGCAGATGATCGATGGTGAGTCCCGGATACGCTTCCTTCACCAGTCGCGCGATGAATTTTGCGGAGCAGATCTTGACGAGGCGTCCGGCTTTTGAAATCACCTCGCCCGCCGGCGCACTGGATCGCAGTCCCAGGAACCAGTTCGCAGTCGGCTCGAGGCAGCGCGGATCGTGAACCGCGGCTGTGTAGAGGGATTCCTGCGTCTGGCGCAACGCGAGAGTGACAGCACCTGATGGCAGAATTACGTCGAGATGCTGGCGGATATGTCTCTCGAGCGCTGTGAAACATTGTTCCGGCGCATCGTGATCGTACAAAGGCAATTCACGCGGATGCGACGTCAGGGAAAAAGTGCAGAGCGCACCCGCGAGCTGGCTCAATTGAGTGTATAGTTGCTCGGGATGTGTGCTGCCGGTTCTCAGTGAATGTCTTAGAAGCGGAATTGCCGAGTTGAGCGAATGCAGAAACCAGAATCCTGCGATCTCGCGCGGGGCATATTCTGCCGGGGCACTGCCGGCTGCCGCGCGCTCTTTCATAACAGCATCGGATCGCGACTCGAGCATTTCGATTATGCGTGCCGCGACTTCGCGGAGGCGCCGGTTGGCGGCAATGCGCATACACGGCCCGATGAAGCCATAGTCGTACACGAAATGACCGGCGCCGTCGCGTTGCACGCGCGCTATCGGAAGAGTGATCAATCCATCGGTGGGATCAATATCGAGAAGCAGCCGATAGTTCTTGCGCGCGACCTGGACAGAACGCTGATCCAGGCCGGTTGTTTCGTCGGCGACGTCGCGCTGTTCCGGCGAGAAACGAACGGAGGAACGCGCGGCGCCATCCACGGCGCAATTGGCGCGTCCAGGCACGCTGTCCGGCAGGCCCAGGAGCAGGACGTGCGAAGACTGTGTTGGCGAAAAGGTGTCGCTGATTGCCAGCGGGTCGGGCCGCCCGCCATCGGGAAAGCTGAAGGGAGTGCCATCTGGCATGATTCCCCGGGCGGCTACTATGGCGGCGGTGCCATTCAGCAGCGCCTCGTCATCGAGTTGCAGATTGAGCAAACCGTAGGGCGCGTGAAAGAGGCTCGACAGAGTCGCGCCGGTAACCTCTTCAAAGTAATCGCTCTGCGCCTGGAAATGGTGCTGGGAAAGGTGCATCCCTTCGCTCCAGACGACGCGCGCAAGTGCTCTCATCCCACCTCATTCGTTTGCGTCGCCGTTACCGCGTCCAGTATCTTAATACAGTCATGGCGGCGTGGGACCATTTGGCCGTCGCAATGACACGTCGCCGCCCGCGCGCGGTTCGGTTTGCACTCTCCGCCGACTGCCATGACGAACGACCAGTTCCGCGCCGAATACCACTTGCTGGACCGCGTCAGCGAAGGCGCTGTCGAAACCTATCATGCGCAGGCCACCGCTGGTGCCATGGTAATGGTCCATTTTCTCCGCGGTACGGCGGAAGAAAACGGTGCAATCGCGGCGCAGATAGAACGACTGATGCCGGACAGGCGCCGCAAGGTTCTTCAGTCTGTCGATGTGGATGGTGTCACCGCGGTTGTCACCCGGTTCATCCTCGACATGACGACATTTGAGGACTGGCTGCGCGAGGGAGAGGCCGCGCAAATTGCGCCGCCCCCTGTAGCCGCGGCTGAGCGCTCTGAGCCTGGACTGGACGCGCCGCGGATGGCTGCGCCGGAGCCCACGCCAGCAGCTCCGCCGGAGGACTCGCCAGCAGCTCCGCCTCAGTTGATTGCGCCGCCAAGCGCATCCGCGACGGCCAAAGAGCCGGGGGAGTTCACAAGACTCTTTGCTCTTGGCGGGATGGATGCGCCTGAAGCAGCGCCCTCAGCGCCGCCGTCTGCTTCTGCGCCGCCCGCTGCACCCATCGCGCCGACCAGCAGGCCGGAGCCGGGAGAGTTCACGCGATCGTTCGCAAGCCCGGCCGCGCCGCCAGCTCCGCCGCCCGCACCGAAGCCGGTGCTTCAGCCGCCACCGATGGTCAACGTTCGGCCAGCCCCGGTGATGCCTCCGCCTCCGCCGGCGGTGTCGCCGCCACCAGTGGCGATGGCTCCTCCTCCGCCACCAGTCGCGCCTCCGCCACCGCCGCCGCCTCCTCCTCCTCCTTCTCCTCCTCCACACGCGTCAGGACCGGGAGAGTTCACGCAGATGTTTGGGACACCAGCGCGTCCCCAAGGCTCGCCGGTAGCTCCGTCGGCACCGCCGCCGCCGCC
>CAZKXZ010000098.1:0-10900 GCA_964556695.1 uncultured Gemmatimonadales bacterium | reverse complement strand
GCAGTGCACAAGCCCAGATAATCCGTTACCGTATTTGTGTCAGTCGGGACTAGCCGAGGAATGATTCGAGGATGCTCTTGCGCGACACGTGTCGCAGTCGTGACAACGCCTTCTCCTTGATCTGACGCACACGCTCGCGTGTAATGCCGAGCAGTTCTCCGATCTCCTCGAGAGTCATCGGCTCCGAGCCATCAAGTCCAAAATAGAGTCGTAGAATCTTGGACTCTCGCTCCTTGAGGTCGGACAGTGACTCCTCGATTGCCTCTGTGAGCGCTTTCTCGAATGTCAGTTCGTCTGGCGTCGGGCTCAGCGTGTCGGCGATATAATCCAGCAGCTTGTTGTCTTCACCGGGACTCATTGGCGCATCGAGTGAGAGATGTCCCTGAGAAATGGACATTGTCTTGGCAACTTCCTCGATGCTGATGTCCATGCCGTCGGCAATCTCGGCGTGCGTTGCTTCGCGCCCGAGTTCCTGCCGCAGAGCGCTGGCACGCTTGCCGATCCGGTGCAACGCGCCTGCGCGGTTCAATGGCACGCGCACAATCCTGGACTGTTCCGCCAGCGCCTGAAGGATCGCCTGCCGGATCCACCACACCGCATAGGAGATGAACTTGATCCCTTTGGTCTCGTCGAATTTGTGCGCGGCGCGAATGAGGCCGAGGTTCCCCTCGTTAATCAGATCGGCCAGCGACACGCCCTGGTTCTGATACTTCTTCGCGACAGAGACCACAAAGCGCAGATTGGATCGTACCAGTTTGTCCAGCGCTTCCTGATCATCAACCCGGATCAGCCGGGCGAGGACCGTTTCTTCTTCGCGCGTAATAAGGGGGTACGCGCTTATGTCACGGAGGTACTGGTCCAGAGACCCCTCGTCGTACACAGCTTTCCTGCTGGACGTGACAGCCATTTCCGTCGACAACTCCTATGCGCGTTGAACGCTAGCGCAGGTCTCTGTGGGTGTGCTGAGTTGAATCAGCCCCGCAAGGCGAATGATTATTTGACACGCTCCCCCAGTCGATCCCAGCGGACTCCTCTCATCCAGCGCTTACCGCTGACGGAATCGCGCGCGAAACTATAGTAGACAAACATCGGCCGACCTCGAACGAGAGAGTCCGGAACGAATCCCCAGTAGCGACTGTCGAGCGAATTATCACGATTGTCACCCAGAACAAAGTAGCTCTTTTCGGGGACAATCAGGGGTCCCCAGTTGTTTCTGGAAATCCGAGGAAAACTATCGGTAGACGCCTGCGCTGTTCGGACCATGAAATTGCGCTGCCAGTCGAATTCATCGTCGGTCGGATCGATGCCCGGCTCGGTATGTGAAACGTATGCTTCGTCGAGGTGAGCGCCATTGCGAATGAGCACTCCATCCTCCATCGCCAGCGTGTCACCCGGAATTCCGACAAGTCGCTTCACGAAATTCTTGGTGTGGTCGACCGGATACTGAAAGACAATGACGTCGCCGCGCCGCGGCTTTCGGATTGCGGGGAGGGTCTTGGTGGTGAACGGTATCTGGGCGCCGTACACCAGCTTGTTAACGAGAAGAAAATCCCCGGCGAGGAGTGTGTGTTCCATGCTGCCACTGGGAATCTTGAATGCCTCGACGAGAAAGGATCGCACGAGGAAGAAAAGCGCGAATGCGACCAGAATGGTCTTGGTCCACTCCCACACAGCTGCGCCGGCACGCCAGCTCCGTCCGTTGACACGGTCGAGGGCCTGCTCGCGACGATCAAGACTGATTTCGGGACGCGGAGCGTCCGCGCTCTGTTCCGGGCTAGTCATTCAAGGTGCTGAGATGTTCAACAATCCGTGAGGTCGGAAATCCCGCTTTCATGCGAAGCGTAGAAGATCGCTCGCTCTGCTTTATTGATTTAATCGGAATCTCCCTTCCAATGCAAGACGACCGACCCCCACTTGCGGTTCCGGGATTCTGTCCAACCGTTTCAGGTGCTACCAGCTGGATAATTGTCGATCTGCGCGCGCTGCAACCGTCCCGAAAAATCAGCATAGCCTACTTTGGTTTCCGAGTAGAATTCGTACACCTCCCAGCCACCCTCGCGGTGTCCATTCCCTGTTTGCTTTACCCCTCCGAAGGGAAGGTGTGCCTCTGCTCCTATTGTTGGCGCGTTTACGTACGTGATGCCGTTGTCCAGTTCGTTCAGCGCGCGGAATGCAATGTTGACGTTGGATGTGTATATCGATGATGATAGTCCATAGCGTACATCATTGTTGACAGCGAACGCCTCAGCAGCGGAATCCACCCTGATCACAGAGAGGACTGGACCGAAGATCTCTTCCTGCTCCAGCCGGCTCCCCGGGAGCACTCCTGTGAAAATGGTGGGCTTGAAGAAAAACCCGTTGGCGAATTTTTCGCCCTGCGGACGGGCGCCGCCCAGCACCATTTTCGCTCCAGAAGCCTGACCTATCTCCACATATTTCTCTACCTTGGTGCGCGCTGCCTCGTTTATCAGAGGACCAACATCATTTCCCTGCGCTCCACCATCGCCAAGCACCAGAACTTCGGCCCGTGACACCAATCGCGCCACGAACTCATCGTGGATTCCCGACTGTAGCACCAGGCGACTCGCCGCAGTGCAGCGCTGGCCGGTTGTTCCGAAGGCACCCCAGAGAACTCCTTCGAGGGCCAGTTCCTGATCGGCATCATCGAGGACGATGATGGCGTTTTTCCCTCCCATTTCGAGAGAGAGGCGCTTGTGCATCCTGCCACAG
This sequence comes from uncultured Gemmatimonadales bacterium, assembly GCA_964556695.1. Taxonomy (GTDB): domain Bacteria; phylum Gemmatimonadota; class Gemmatimonadetes; order Gemmatimonadales; family Gemmatimonadaceae; genus CAZKXZ01. The sequence continues at coordinate 8,170 of CAZKXZ010000098.1, read as the reverse complement.
GTCTCGCCGACAATCTTGCCCGTCTCGGTAGAGCCGGTGAAGGAAATGACGGGGATTCCAGGATGGTTTACGATCGCTGCGCCGGCACTTTCGCCGGAGCCGTGCACGAGCTGAATTACCTCTGACGGTAGCCCTGCCTCGAGCAGAACCTCCACCAGGACAGTTCCCGTGTGCGGCACATCTTCGGCAGGTTTGAAGACGACCGTGTTACCACAAACCAGCGCAGGAAACATTTTCCAGGTGGGAATTGCGAGGGGAAAATTGAACGGACAGATGAGCCCAGCAACACCGATGGGCCGGCGAAAGCTCATCGCCCACTTGTCAACCAACTCACTCGGCACGGTGTGGCCGAAGAGACGCCTGCCCTCCGTTGCCGCATAATACGCCGTGTCGATTGCTTCCTGCACATCGCCGCGCGTCTCGGCAAGGGGCTTGCCCATTTCACGAGTCATGAGGCTTGCGATTTCTTCTTTCCTTGCGAGGAGGATGTCGCCCACTTTTCGCAGGATGTCGCCGCGGGCTGGCGCCGGTGTGCGTTTCCACTTCTCGAACGCGGTTGTCGCCGATTGCACCGCACGGTCGACATCATCGCTTGTTGAAAGGGGGAAGGTACCTATCAGGTCACGGGTGTCGGCTGGATTGCGGTTTTCGAATGTCTTGCCGCTTGAGGATTGGGACCATTTTCCTGCTATGAAGTTTGCGAAGGTTGTCATTTTTCGTTTCGGAGGGGAGCGTAGGATTGGCTACTTGCAAAACCACGTGGCCGGGTGCGCCTCATTCGCAATGGCATACCCAACACGCGGCAGCACCTCAATCCCGCCCATCACAAGTCCCCACAGGAATAGAGTTATCGACAAGATATGCATGGCGGGCATCCGAACCTTCCAGGAGAATACTCCGCCCCACGCGCCGGTGACGCAAACCATTCCCGCCGCAAGCAGATATCCGAAGAGTCCGGGGCCACAAAGAGTGTCATAGGGCCAGAAGAGCAATCCAACGCCAAGCACGAGTGACATTCCAACTCGCAAATACACTCCCCATTTCCCCGGTGCCTTAACAACCTTGCCGCCGAGCGCAGTACTGACACCAGCACCAGCACTAGCACTGGCACCGGCACTAGCACTATCCGACAACCTCTGCGCCTGCGCCGCAGCGAGAAGATCGGCGTCGCTCATCGAACCGATCTGGCGATCCACCTTAGCAAGCTCTCTGTCCCAGTCACGTGTTCCCGCCAATTTGCGCTCCTCGTTGCCTGTCAGGAATTCTCTCTAACGAGACCATAACGCTCGATCTTCTTGTAGAGATTCGAGCGCGGCATCTCCAGCGCCCGCGCCGTCTCCGAAACATTCCAGTCGAATTCGCGCAGCTTCACGAGGAGAAACGCGCGCTCCGCGGCCTGCTTGAATTCTTCAAACGTGTGGATTGCCGTGAGCGAACCGAGGCTGGCGCTGTCCGCGCTGCGTGCGCCAACCTGACGCTCCACGTCGGGGAGGGTGATGCGCGGACCTGAGGTAAGAATGAGAAGTCGTTCGATCGTGTTGCGAAGCTCTCGCACATTGCCGGGCCACTCGAGGGATTGCAAATGCTGAATGGCATCCTCGGACATCGTCTTGGGCGCGATGCTTTCGTTGCGCGACAGCTGCTGCAGGAAATGCGCAATGAGCAACGGAATATCGTCACGTCGCTCGCGCAGCGGCGGAACAAACACGGGCACCACATTCAGGCGGTAGTAGAGATCCTCGCGGAAGCGGCCGGCGTGAATCTCATCCATGAGATTCTTGTTCGTCGCCGCCAGCACGCGCACGTCAACCGAGATCCGCTTGGAACCGCCGATGCGAGTAACCTCGCCGTCCTGCAAAACACGCAACACCTTCGCCTGCGCGGCAAGGCTCATGTCTCCCACTTCATCCATGAAAAGCATGCCGCCGTGCGCCTGTTCGAACTTGCCCGCGCGATCTGCAAAGGCTCCCGTAAATGAGCCCTTCATGTGCCCGAACAATTCACTCTCGATCAGTTCACCCGGAATTGCGGCGCAGTTGACCTCGATAAATTGCCGGTCCGCGCGCGACGAGCGCTTGTGAATCGCGCGAGCGACCAGCTCCTTGCCGGTGCCGTTTTCACCGGTGATCAGCACCCGCGCGTGTGTGACCGCAACACGCTCTATCTGCTCGATCAGCGTATTGATCGCGTATGACCGCCCGACAATCTCGTAGCGTGCCTCCATGGATTCGCGCAGGCGCACATTCTCCTCGCGCAGATCCAGATGCGAAAGCGCATTCCTCAGTGTTACCAGAATGCGATCGGTGTCGAGCGGTTTCTCGAGAATGTCGTAGGCACCGTGCTGTGTCGCCTCGACTGCGGTCTGAATCGTCGCGTGCCCGCTGATCATCACGACAACCGCTGCAGGATCGAGCTGACGCAGGCGCTTGAGCGCTTCCAGACCATCCATCCCCGCCATTTTCACATCCATGAACACCAGATGCGGATTCCAGCGCTCGTACTCCGCTATGCCATCCGCGGCGTTCGATGCCTTTCTCACCTCGTAACGTTCATAGTCCAGCAATTGGCTCAGGGCGTCTCGCACTCCCTGCTCATCATCAACAATCAACACGCGCCTGCTCACGGATTCCTCCGATATACCAGAATTCTCCCTTCTGAAACACGTATGTCCTGAACATGTTCAGGAAGGGGCACGGGCAGAGCATTGTCAGCGACGCCTTCAGGGCGCGTGCCGGGACTGAATTGCCGGATCAGAGGCGCTACCAGCGGCGAGGGAACCACAATGTCGCGCAGCCGCGCTTCCACTATCCGCAGCTCGGCCAGCCCCGGCCTCACAAGATGAAAAGTGCCTGTCAGGCGCAACTCCTCGCTGTCGCGGAGCAGAGCTGCGAGCGGTCCAAGAATTTTTCCGACATCGAGTTCACGGGGCTTTACCGTGGCGCGCACAATCACGCGATCGCCTTCTGCCATTGCGCTCACGTCCTGCACCGACGGCGGCAGCTTGCTGCCCGAGCTCATGAGAACGTGCGAGGCTAGATCCTCGGGTGCGATTGCAACGAAAGACTTCGAGCCTTGCGAGAGGGCCGCAATCTGCTGCCTGGCGCGCGCGGCTCCCGCTGTCGATATCACGCCCCACGACGCGGCGTTTTCCATGGCAACATTGTCCTTCGCCACCCGTCCCCTCAAATACCATCCTCCCGCGGCCGCGAGAACTACAATGACAATCAGGCCGATGACGCGCAGCACAGTGATTACCTCGCCGCCAGCGGCGCGCTGTGAAGGACGGAGTACGTCAGGCGCTGATCCTTGTGATGACTCAACATCAGATCCACCGAGTGCAGCCACGACGCTGCCTGATATGTGATGGTGTCACATGCCTGGGCGAACGATCGCAGAGACTCGCTCCCTGCCCCGCGAATGCGTCCTATCGTGATGTGCGGCCTGAACGCCTTGCCCTCGACTGGAAAACCCAGCTCAGCGCAGGCGCGCTCCACATCGTGATTGATCAGCTCGAGCTTGGCATCACCGTGCACGCCAATCCATACGACACCCGGCTTGCGAAGATTCGGAAAAGCACCCACGCCATTTATTATGTAGGGCATTGCTCTGTATCCCGCGGCCACCTGATCGAGCACCAGCGCCACGTGCTCCGCCTCCTCGCCGCTGCGGTTTCCCAGAAACTTCACCGTCATGTGCAGCAGTTCGGGAGCAACCCAGCGTGCATCTGTGAGGATGCGGCGCAGTGGCTCCGTCGCGCTGAAGATTCCTGCTCTGATCGACGGCTCAGGATTGATCGCGATGAAGAGCCGCATCACTGTTCGCTGCTGATCACTACTAAACGTATGACGGCCCGGCGCCGCGCAGGAAGCCTGGCTGCTGAAACTGTGCGCGCTCCCCAGCCGGAACATGCGAGGAGATTCAGGCCTTGCTGGTCCTGCCTCCCGTAAGTAGCAACACAACGCCGGCACCGAGGAGAATTCCGCCTACCCATATCGGCACGTTCACACGCTCTTGCGTCGTCGCGGTCGCCTTTATGGGGCCGAGGTCAAGTATCGTTTCCTTGTCATTGTAGGTGAAACCCTTGTACACGAAGGTGAGCGCGCCAAGGACGATCAATACGATTCCAACGATTTTCGCGGTAGACATCTTGCCCCCAGTTGCGGAATGCCGACTCTGGCCGCCTTGAAGCGACCTTGGAAAGCCAACGGGGCAAGGCCCATACCGGGGGGTTGCCCGGTCCCGCGGCGCGGATAATGCAAGAGATCGCCCGGTGTCACCCGGTGTCACATAGATTCGCCACTTTGTCAACATTGAACTGCGTGCGACACTTCGAGAGTTGCGATTGCGCCGCGTGATAGCTGCCATCATCGGCGAGACTCAGCGCGTGGGCATACTGTGAGATCCGGAGAGGCTTTCTTGAGGGTACCGATGAGGGGTTCATTGCGGCGCAAGTTGCCTGCAATGATCGGTGTGCTTCTGACCGCATCCGTCGGAATCTTCGGCACCATCGCCTACCAAACTGCCCGCGAGGCGACGTTGCGCTCCACGTATGCGAGACTGGAGGCGATCGCCGCACATGTTGCAGATCTCACGGACGAGGCAATGGCGCCACGCAGCCAGCGTCTGCAGACCTTCGCCTCAATGCCTGCATTTGCGGCCTTCATGCTGTCACATGACAGTGCCGGCGCTGAAGCCGCCTTGAGCGAGCTACGACAGAGGGCTCCTCGCGCGCTACGAGTGACATATGAGATCCGCGATGCTCAGGGTCGTACGCTCCTTGGCACCGATACTCTGCAGAATGCCGAACCATCGCCAGAGAGTCCCCCTGGAGTCACGTACGATACCGCGAGCACGGGCCCCATCCGGATGCGCGGCGGGGAACTGTCCGTCGAGAATGGCGCTCCGATAGTCCATAACGGCGTGGTTGTCGGAAGTCTGGTGGAGCTGCGCGACTTTTCTCTCTCTGACGGCTTCGCTTCGAGAATCACGCAGTTGATCGGTACCCATGCTGGAATACTCATTGGGAATGCCGACGGCTCACTCTGGACAGACCTCGCTGGGAAAGTGCATGCAATGCCAGCGACGCTGGAAGGCTCCACCTATCAGCGCGAAAACGAACTCAAGATCGGTAGAGCGGTGCCGATTCCTCATTCGCGACTGGCGGCTGCTGTGGACCTTCCGGCCTCCGATGTGCTCGGGCCAATTGAGCGGATGATCCAACCGCTGCTTGTGATCGCTCTCCTGATTATCCTGGGCGGCACGCTTACGGGCTGGGCGTTGATTCGCACAATCACCGAGCCACTCGCTCACCTCACCGCCGCATCAGAAGCGATGTCGGCACGCGAGTTCACGCCTTTTTCAGGCAGCCACCCGGTGATGCCGTCGAAGCGCGACGATGAAATTGGAGTTTTGTCGCGTGCGTTTGCGGGGATGGCGGCGCGGGTATCGGAATCGCGGGAACGCCTGGAGCAGCAGGTGGACGAGCGCACAACCGAGCTGCGCGATGCAGTCACGCAACTCCAGAATGCCCAACAGGAGCTGGTGGTGAAGGAGCGCCTCGCCACGCTGGGACAGCTTTCCAGCAGCGTGGGCCATGAACTTCGCAACCCACTGGGCGTGATGACGAATGCTGCATATTTGCTGGAGACATCACTGGACACGTCTCCTGAGAAGTCGCGGCACTATCTACAGATGATCCGGTCGCAAATTGGAATGTCCGAGAAAATAGTGTCGGATCTTCTTGACTTTGCGCGTATCAGGTCGCCGCAGCGCAGTACGGTGACCATCGAGTCGCTGATCGATGAACAGCTGTTGCGCGCGCACATTCCGAACACCATTCGCGTTCAGCGTGAGATTACGGATGGACTGCCCCTGGTCAATATCGACCCCGTTCAGATTGGCCAGGTGCTGTTCAATCTGATCACCAACGCCGTGCAGGCCATGGAAGGGAGCAACGGTACTCAGGAGAAGGTGCTTTCATTGCGTGTTCGGCCGATGGGGGGCCATTACATTCACGTCGATGTTGTGGACACTGGTCCGGGAATCGCGCCCGAGAATCTTGAGAAGGTTTTTGAGCCGCTCTTCACGACGCGCGCTCGGGGAATCGGGCTGGGCCTCTCGGTGTCGCGTTCATTGGCTGAGGTGAACGGTGGTCGGCTGAGCGCCAAAAGCGAATTTGGAAACGGAGCCACATTCACACTTGCCGTCCCGGTGGACTCGCCGTGAGTAAACGAGTACTCATCGTCGATGACGATCGCGACATGGTGGCCACGCTCTCCGACATTCTCGAGCTGCATGGCTGGACTCCAGCCAGGGCATATGATGGCGGCGAGGCAATCGACTTTGTGGCCGCGCAGAACGTGGATGTAGTTCTGATGGATGTTCGCATGCCCAAGGTTGATGGCCTTTCTGCCCTTACCGAGATCAAGCGGCTGCGACCGAACGCACGGGTGATCCTGATGACCGCATTCGCCGCCCAGGATCTTCTGGCGAAAGCGGAAGCGGAGGGGGCGCTCAGGATTCTTCGGAAGCCGATAGATCTTACGGAGCTGCTGTCGATAATGGAGGAGGCTGGCCGTCTGGCGAGGGCGGTTCTGATTGTGGACGACGATCCCGGTTTTTTGCGCACTCTGTCGGCGGTGCTGCGCGAGAACGGCGTTGCGACAGTCGAAGCCGGGAGCCTGCCGGAGGCGCTGGAGCATTTGCAGCGTTCGGGACCATACGCTGTTCTTCTGGATCTGAAGCTCGATCACCTGGATCCGCAGACGTCGCTGCTTGCAATTCGTGAGCTCAATCCGTCGGTGCTTCTGATTCTGTACAGCGGTCACCCCCAAGACCTGACGCAAACGGTCCAGCAAGCCCCTCCCGGCATGATCGACGCAGCCTTCACGAAGCCAATCCCCCTAGACGCCCTCATGAACCTCCTGCGCTAAGGGGGGACAGGTCCGCCAGGGACAGGTCCGTCAGGGACAGGTAAATGGGACAGGTAAATGGGGACGTGTCCCCCGTGCACCACTAGGGACAGGTCGAGCGTGCACCACGTCGACGTGGCAAACCCATGGAGTGCAATCAGATGAATTGGGGACGTGTCCCTCGTGCACCAATGGGGACAGGTCGACCGTGTACGAGGATTCGCCAACCTCGAATCACACTCTATTCGCCTCCAACCATGTGCGAATCGTGACCACCTAAAACTGTGTCCGCGTGCATGGGATGATGCGTGCGTGAGAATGATGACGCTGTTTCCTCAGAGCGGCCGCAGATTGGGTCATGCTATCTGCCATACAGAGTGCCGCCGTCCATGGGATCGAGTCCTATGCCGTAACCGTGGAGGTCGACTCGTCACACGGACTGCCCAATTTCACCATCGTTGGGTTGCCGGTCGGTGCGGTGAAGGAAAGTCGTGAGAGAGTGAGCGCCGCGCTGGTGAATTCCGGGTTCGTGCTACCGCCGCGACGCATTACGGTGAACCTCGCGCCTGCTGACGTCCCCAAGAATGGAACCGCCTTCGATCTTCCAATTGCGCTCGGAGTACTCGTGGCATCGGGCCAGCTGGCCTCAGGTTGCGAAGCTCTCGCGCGTGCTGTTTTCATGGGCGAGTTGGGTCTGGATGGGTCACTGCGACCAGTTCGCGGGGTGCTTTCGGTTGCGCGACGATTGGCGCGTGATCGGATGCTCGTCATTCCACCGGCAAATGCGGCCGAGGCAGCTCTGGCCCGCACAGTTTCCGTTTCGGCACCGGCATCGCTGACTGAGCTTGTCAACGGATTGTCGCGCAACAACTTTACCGACTCATCGCCGCCGACGCCCCGTGTTGCTTCGATCGCGGATGTCGATTTCAGCGAGGTTGCAGGCCAAAGCACCGCGAAGCGAGCGCTCGAAATAGCTGCAGCCGGCGGACATGGCGTTTTGCTCGTTGGACCGCCTGGTGCTGGCAAGACAATGCTTGCTCGTCGCATGCCGACAATACTTCCGCCTCTCGACGAGGATGAGGCGCTCGAGGTATTGGCGATCCACTCCGTAGCAGGACTATTGGCGAATGGTGTTTCTGACTTGCCGCTTCGGCCGTTCCGGGCCCCGCATCACACCGTGTCGGCGGCTGGACTTGTTGGTGGCGGATCGGTGCCGCGCCCCGGCGAAGTGAGCCTCGCACATCACGGCGTGTTGTTTC
>CAZKXZ010000097.1:0-10972 GCA_964556695.1 uncultured Gemmatimonadales bacterium | reverse complement strand
TGTGTAGTTTTTTTTTTTCAATGATTGTTAGGTTAGTGTGTATAGAGTTTACAAAAAAATAATAAATATTTACGCGTGTTATGTCAAATTTAATCTCTGGTAAAGATAAGATCGCTTCACGTATCTACATGTAATTGCAAATCAAATTAATATCATTAATTTTATCACTTTTTATTTTATTATTAATAAACAAAATTTTTATCATCAACTGTATGGCCAAATGGTGGATGTCGGCAAGGGCACGATTGAGTGGGCGAAGATATTCGCTGTCGCGGTCACCAAAGGGACCAAGCACTTCTTTGTCGAGCATGACTCGCCAGCCGATCCCATCGCTTCGATACGAGCAAGCGCAGAGTATCTCGCAAAGCTCGAGTTCTGATTCTGGCAAACACGATCGGTTGACAGCCGATCAATCACCTCTGGTAGACATCTCTAATGACACAACAGCGACCCGAGTATGATGTGTGCATCATTGGTTCCGGTGCCGGCGGCGGAATGGCCGCGCATGTACTAACGCAGGCTGGAGCCAATGTGGTGATGCTGGAAGCGGGGCCCGAATGGTTCGCTTCCAAGAACGCGACAATGATGATGCCCGCCTACGCCTCGCCGCGGCGTGGTGCTGCAACTCGAATCCGCCCTTTCGGTGAGTTTGATGCCTGCGATGGCGGGTTCAACATCGAAGGCGAGCCCTACACTCGCGCACAGGGCACACAGTTCAATTGGTGGAGAGCGCGGATGCTCGGCGGGCGAACAAATCACTGGGGCCGCATTTCACTGCGATTCGGTCCCCATGATTTCAAGCCGAAGACGAGAGATGGACTCGGCATGGACTGGCCGATCACCTACAATGACATCAAACCGTACTATGACAGGGTTGATCGTTTCGTAGGCATCTTCGGCAGCAACGAGAATCTTCCCAACGATCCCGATGGAATCTTCCAACCGGCGCCGAGGCCACGCTGTTACGAGCTGCTGGTGAAGAAAGCATCCGACAAACTCAACATCACCTGCATTCCGGCTCGCATGTCGGTGATCACGCGGCCGCTGCCTGGAAGGGCGGCGTGTCACTACTGCGGGCAATGCAACCGCGGTTGCACGATAAAGTCCAACTTCTCCAGCCCTGATGTATTGATCGCACCCGCTCTCGCCACAAAGCGCCTCACGCTGCTCACCAATGCGATGGCGCGCGAAGTAACTCTGGGCACGAATGGGCTTGCGAATGGTGTGTCGTTCATCAACAAGAACACCGGGGCCGATGAGCACGTGCGAGCGAAAATTGTCGTGCTGGCAGCAAGTGCCTGCGAGACCGCGCGCATTCTTCTCAATTCCAAGTCGACGCAGCACCCACAGGGACTCGCGAATTCAAGCGGCAAGGTTGGTAAGTACCTGACCGACACAACGGGTGTAAGTGTGTCGGGATTCATTCCTTCCATGATGGATCACATTCCGCACAACGAAGACGGCATTGGCGGACAGCACATCTACATGCCCTGGTGGCTCGACAACAAACAACTCGGCTTCGCGCGCGGATACCACATTGAGGTGTATGGCGGTCCCGGTGCGCCAGGATCCGGCTTCATGGGAAATATTCAGCGCTTCGAACCGGGGGGTGGCTACGGCGAGCAACTCAAGAAGGACTATCGCCGCTACTACGGTGCTTCGATTGGATTCTCGGGACGCGGCGAGATGATTCCCAATGACAACTCCTTCTGTGAATTGGACCCCGACATGAAGGACAAGTTTGGCATTCCGGTACTGCGTTTCCACTGGCAGTGGTCCGATCACGAAATCGATCAGGCAGGCCACATGCATCAGACTTTCCGCGAATTGATCGATACAATGGGAGGTACTGTTACGGCCGCCATGCCAACTCGCGCGAATCGCTTCGGCATTTCCACCGGTGGCTCCATCATTCACGAACTTGGCTGCGCAATAATGGGGAGTGACAAGAGCACCTCTGTCGTCAACGCCAATTGCCAGGCGCACGACGTGAAGAATCTCTTTGTTACCGACGGCTCGCCATTTGTGTCGCAACCCGATAAAAATCCCACATGGACCATTCTCGCTCTGGCATGGAAGACGAGCGACTACATCGCGCAGCAGCGCAGGAGTGGTGCGATATGAGCGACGAATTGAACGTGGAGTTCAAAGGCCCTGCCACGGACGCGGCCGACGAAGATCCTTCGGTCGTAAGCCGTCGTGATGTTGTCCGACTGCTGGGACTCGTGCCACTTGTTGCGGCGTTCGGGTGGACCGGTTCCGATCTGGAACGGGCATCGCGCCTGGTGCGATCGCTTTCCGGTGCCGACGCACTGCAGCAGTATGCGCCGAAGTTCTTCACTCCGGACGAGTGGAATACACTGAATGTTCTGGTTGACTACATCATCCCGAGGGATGCGAAGACCGGCAGCGCCACCGACGCCAAGGTGCCCCAGTTCATCGACTTCATGCTCACCGACACAGAGCAGAATATTTCCACAGCAAATCAGAACAACTGGAGGAACGGTCTGGTGTGGCTCAACGCGGAGAGCCAGAAGCGTTTTACTCAGTCGTTTGTGGGTGCTTCGGACGCGCAACGTCGCCTGATACTCGACGACATCGCCTGGCCACGACGTGCCGTGCCCGAGATGATGGCGGGCGTCACCTTCTTCAATCGTGCACGGGACATGACCGCGGCGGGGTTCTTTTCCAGTGAAATCGGATGGAAGGATGTGGACTTCATGGGGAACGTCAGTGTTCCGCGCTGGAATGGCTGTCCCCAGCCGGCGCTGGACAAACTGGGCGTGAGTTACGACGTGATGAACACCCGTGTGCCCCCACGAAATGGCGAGTAAGAAAAAGAGCTTTCCGTCACGACTACGAATTGGGTTTGTAGGGAGCGGTTTCAACGCAAAGTTTCATATGCAGGGCCTCCGTGGCGTGCGCGATGCCGATGTCACCGGCGTGTGGAGCCCAACCGCACGCAACGCCGAGCAGCTTGCTGCGTATGCCGGCGAGATAGACGTTGGCAAGGCGAAAAGTTTCTCCTCTATCGCCAAGATGGTGGAGAGCGGCTCGGTTGATGCCATATGGCTCACCGGCCCCAACTACGCGCGTATCGAGAACGTGGAAGAGATTGTGCACGCACTCGAACGTGGGAAGGGTGCACTCCTGGGACTTGCGTGCGAGAAGCCGCTTGCTCGAACGGTGGCGGAAGCGAAGGAGGTCTGCGATCTCGTAGGGCGGGTGGATCTGCCGACGGGTTACCTGGAGAATCAGCTGTTCGCGCCGCAAATCGAAACCGGCCGCGCGCTGTTATGGGCGCGCGGTGCCGCGGCAACGGGGCGACCCTATCTCGCTCGCGCTGCAGAGGAGCATAGCGGTCCGCACATGCCCTGGTTCTGGCAGGGCAATCTGCAGGGTGGTGGCGTCCTCAATGACATGATGTGCCATTCCGCGCTCGTTGTCTGGCACCTGCTTACCAAACCAGGTGAGCCCCTCTCGTCAGTTCGCCCCGTTAAAGTGACTTCTCACATCGCCAGCCTCAAGTGGACTCGCAAGGAGTACATCAAGCGCCTGTCCAAAATGATGGGCAACGCAGTCGACTATTCGAAGAATCCCGCGGAAGATTTCGCCAGCATGATCATCGAGTTTGAAACAAAGGATGGTCATACCGTGATTGGCGAGGCCACAACGTCGTGGAGTTTTGTGGGTGCAGGTCTCCGTTTATCGGCGGAGCTGCTGGGGCCCGAGTACTCGATGTCATGGAATTCCCTCGATAGCGGCCTCAAACTTTTCTTCAGTCGCGCGGTTACCGCAAAGGAAGGAGAGGATCTGATCGAGAAGCAGAATGCCGAATCCGGTCTCATGCCGGTGGTAGCGAACGAGGCGGTGGCCTACGGATACGAGGCTGAGGACCGGCACTTTGTCAGAGTGTTCCTGGGGAAGGAGAAAGCACGTTTGACCTTCGCCGACGGGTTAGAAGTAGTGAAGCTTCTAATGGCCGGCTACATGAGTGCTGAGAAGGAACAGACGTTGAGTTTCCCGCCGCGAGGGCTGGATGCCTTTGTGCCTGCCGTGGCCAGGGGAACGTGGAAGCCCTGAGTCCCCCCTGCCCGTCATTCCCGCTTTCGCGGGAATGACGGAACAAAGCTTATACCATTGACCGGATAAGCCGAACCGCTATAGTTCCGAGGATATCCCGGCCCGAAGCAGCATCGCTAGACATACAATTCTGGAGAGAAAACCCTATGTCCAGGAAGAAGATCACGAGACGTGAGTTCGTTGGAGACAGTGCCAAGGTCGCATTAGGCGCGATGGTTCTTCCGCGACACCTCTTGGGAAGCACAGGATTCGCTACACCAAGAGCTCCTCTCAATTTTGCCGTGGTGGGGCTGGGTGGACAGGGCCGCATCAATGCGCAGTCGCTCATCAACACCGAGAACATGGTGGCGATGTGTGACGTGGACTTCGCTCTCGTCGAGCGTCAGTGGGCCGGCAGCCTACGACCGCCCACCGGAAGGGGTGGCGCTGCGCCAACTCCAGAGCAGATTGCCGCGGTTGATAAGCGCAAGGTGCAGTTCGACAAGGCAGTGCGCTACGCGGACTTCCGCGAAATGCTTGAGAAACAACGCGACATTCAAGCCGTCCTCATTGCGACGCCTGATCATTCGCACGCCACGATTGCTATCGCCGCGATGAAAGCCGGCAAGCACGTGTTTGTTCAGAAGCCGCTGGCGTACTCGGTTCACGAATGCCGTCTGCTTGCGAAGGTTGCGAAGGAAACCGGCGTCGTTACCCAAATGGGGAATCAGGGTCACTCGCGCGAAGGTACACGTCGCATCGTCGAGTTGATCAAGTCGGGCGTTATCGGTCCGGTGCATGAAGTGCACATCTTCACAAACAGACCGGTTAATTATTGGGCACAAGGGCTTCCGAACCCGTTCCCGCCTCCGGCCAGAGCATCAGCTCCTGCGGCTGCGGGTACGGGTGCGGCAGCTGCCGCAGGCGCTTCAGGTGGTGCAGGAGCTCCACCGGCTGCCGCTGCAGCCGCGCCACCCGCCGCTCCCAATGCGCCGCAGTGGAACATGGGTACGGTGGACAGAGCAGTGGGTAAGGTGATGTTAGAGGGGCCCCTCACTCCTCCAGCTGGAATGGACTGGGATCTATGGCTTGGTCCCGCGCCGGATCAGCGGTATCACCCGGCATATCATCCGTTCACATGGCGCGGCTGGGTTGGTTTCGGCGTCGGTTCGCTGGGCGACATGGGTGCGCACCTTGTCGATCAGCCATACTGGGCGCTCGGTCTCACGCAGCCAACGAGTATTGTCGCGTCGTCGTCACCCTGGGGTGGCGGACGTGCAAATCCTGCGAGCTATCCGCTCGCTACTTCGGTGCAATACGAATTCGCAGCGCGCGGCACTCAGCCGGCCGTCAAGATGTTCTGGTACGACAGTGGTATGCTGCCTCCCCGCCCGCCGCACCTTCCCGATGACATTGCAATCCCGAATGGGGATGGCGGTGGCGGAATCTTCATTGGCGAGAAGGGCATCATTACATACGGCACGTACGGTGACAATCCGCAGGTCTGGCCGGAGTCGCTGCGCGCGCAGGCTAATGCAGTTCCACAGAGCGTGACGCGCATTTCGCGCGACATCAGTCACGAGCAGCAGTGGGCCCAGGCGTGCAAGGGAGAGACAGAGGCGAGTTCACCATTCTCCTACGCTGCGAATCTCACGGAGACGATGCTTCTTGGAATCGTCGCGCTGCACGCCAATCGCATCGGGAATCCACCGAACGGCAAGAAGCTGCTCTACGATGCGGCGAACATGAAGATCACGAACTACCCGGAAGCGGATCAGTTCTTGACTCGGGTTTATCGCAAAGGCTGGGAACTGTAGGCTACTGACTTGCAACCCCCGCCGTCATTCCCGCGAAGGCGGGAATCCAGAGAGGACGACACTGGATTCCCGCTTTCGCGGGAATGACGGTAGGGTGAACAGCTTAATTCTGCGCGCGTGAGTGAGCCGACCGCCACACCTATCGCCCTCAAGCGCGAGCTCGGCCTCTTCGACGCAACGATGATCGTGATGGGCGGGATCATCGGCTCCGGAATTTTTGCCACCCCCTCCACTGTTGCCAAAGCAGTTCACTCCCCTGCCCTGGTTCTCGCGGCGTGGAGCTTTGGCGGCGTGATCGCTCTCGTGGGGGCGTTCATCTATGCGGAACTCGCTGCGCGGCGCCCGGACGTTGGTGGCCAGTACGCGTATCTTCGCGACGCGTACCATCCCTCCGTAGCATTTGTGTACGGCTGGGCGCTGTTGCTGGTGGTGCAGACCGGTGGTATGGCCGCCGTATCCATCATCTTCGCCAGCTACTTCCTGCAACTGGTCCCGCTGTCGCTTTCTCCGCAGATCATCGCAGTGATCTTTGTGACGCTGCTGGTGATTATCAATTGCCTCGGCGTAAGAGCGGGCAGCACCGTTCAGAATGTGTTAATGGTTCTCAAGGTTGCTGCAATTGCAGCGCTGGTCTGCACGGGACTTTTCCTGACGCGTGCAGATCCAGCGGCCGCGGCGCAGACTGCTGCCACGCTCCGTGTATCATCGTTCGGTGCTGCAATGACTCCCGTGATGTTTGCGTTCGGCGGATGGCAGACTGCGAGTTTCATCTCAGGCGAGATGCGCGACCCTCAGCGCGATCTCACGCGCGGACTGATTTACGGCGTGGTGGGTGTGATAGTTCTGTATCTCGCCGTGAATCTGGCGTTCCTGCACGGACTCGGTCAACAGGGATTGGAGAGCACTGCAACACCCGCCACTGCAGTCATGCGAGCAGCATTCGGCGAGAGTGGTGCGCGGTTCATCGCAATTGGCATCACTCTATCAACAATAGGATTCCTGAGCCAGGGCATGCTGACCGCGCCGCGCGTTTACTACGCAATGAGTCGCGACAAGGTGTTCTTCGAAAGTGTCGGTCGGCTCGACACGAAGACCCAAGTGCCGGTGATTGCCATCATCCTGCAGGGAGTGGCCACAATCGTTATCGCTCTCTCCGGCACGTTCGATCAGATCTTGAGTTACGTGGTTTCAGTTGACTGGATATTCTTCGCTCTGACTGCCGGCGCGATCTTTGTCTTTCGCGCGCACGCGCCCATAGCACAAAATGGTACGAGAGGATCCTTCGCCGTACCGTTCCACCCCTGGTCCACAGTCCTTTTCATCCTGGCAGCGGCAGCAATTGTGGTGAGCACTATCATCGCAATGCCCGTGAACAGTGCGATTGGAATTGGAATCATGCTTGTGGGCATTCCTGTTTTTCATCTGTGGCGCAGTCGGCACGCCTAACGGCTGGGCACGCTCTTCGCATGAGAACTTCACGTACGGTATTTTGCGCATGAGTCTTGTCATTCCCGCGTAAGCGGGAATCCAGTGTCGTCCTCTCTGGATTCCCGCCTTCGCGGGAATGACAAGTGACACTGACAATGTGGATCTCTAAATGAGCATTCTCGATAAGCCTCAGGGCTTGGTGATTATTGGCGCAGTCTCACTTGCCCTTGCGGGCTGGTTCGTTGGACATGGCTTCGCTAAGGGGCGCGAGGGCGACAGGTTTGTCGAAGTAAAGGGACTGGCCGAGCGTGAGGTGACCGCCGATGTAGCGCTTTGGCCCCTCCGTTTTGCCGCTTCGGGGAGCGAACTAACCGCGGTTCAACAACAGATCGTTCGCAACACGAGCGAAGTGCTCGCCTTCCTGTCGCGCAATGGGATCGACAGCAGCTCTGCTGAGGTTCGCGAGCTCGATGTGTTCGACGCTAACTCGCAACGTTACCAGGGCCCCCGCACCGGACCGCGATTCATTATCCAGCAGACAGTAATGGTGCGGTCGGGCAGCCCCGCCGTTGTCCTTGCCGCGAGTCAGCGTGTTGGGGAGCTGGTTTCCGTTGGAGTTGTGCTCTCATCCGGTGGAGAATTCGGATACGGCGGACCGACCTTTCTCTTCACGAAGCTGAATGATCTCAAGCCAGCCATGATTGCCGAAGCAACCGCAAACGCGCGCGCCGCCGCCGAACAATTCGCGCGCGATTCCAGGAGCGCCCTCGGAAAGATCAAGCTGGCCAATCAGGGGATCTTTGTGATCATGGCCCGAGACCAGGCACCTGGAGTCAACGAAGCAAATCAGATTCAGAAAACCGTGCGCGTTGTGTCGACAGTGCAGTACTTTCTCAAGTAGCGCTTCCAAAAGCCTTGCCGGACCAGCAGATACTACGCAGTTCCGCCGCACTTCTGCTCACTGAGCACCGTTCACTGCACACTGAGGTCATCCGACCGGAATCCAAGACGGATGACCTCAGTTGGCAGTTGTCAGTGTTCAGTGGTCAGAAGTTGCAGACCTGCGGTGGCGCCTACCGATCTCCACTTGGTGCACCCCGCATGTTATCTTGAGCTTACGGCAATAGTCATGATTGTGGCCATGAACCGAGATGTAACGCCACTCAGGAGAAACGAATGAACGATAAGCAGTTACTCGCGTTGGCCCGCAAGAATGCGGCGAAGGCGGCCAAGGCTCAGGACAACGAAAAGAAGGCTCGCAAGACGTACGATTCGACGCTCGAAGCCACGCGCAGTCCCGGCGAAGATGATCGGCATGAAGCGGACGAAATCTTCAAAGAGATGAAGCGCCGCGAGTTCTGACAGCTGCAAGCGCCGCTTGCCCGCACAAATCGAAACACCCGCAACAACAGAGGAGATCGCCATGAGCTGTCGCCGGCTGCTACCCCTCGCGCTTCTCCTCTCGGCACTCGCTGCTTGTAGAGTTGTAAGCGACGCCTCGACGCCTCCTCCGCAAAGTGCGATTCAGTTTCTCGTTCCCCCTGATTCCCCACCGTATCCATTTTCCCCGGCTGTTCGCGCCGGCGGATTTCTTTTCGTATCGGGTCAGATTGGATCGAAGATGGAGAACGGCGCCGTGGTGCTTGTCCCCGGTGGAATCGAGGAGCAGACGCGGCAGACCATGCAGAACATCAAGGACATTCTCGAGAAGAACGGTTCCTCGATGGAGCGAGTTGTTAAGTGCATCGTCATGATTGCCGACATGAGCGAGTGGCCACGGATGAACACGGTCTACGCAACCTTTTTCCCCGGTCCAAAGCCTGCGCGCAGTGCGCTCGGGGCGAACGGTCTGGCACTGGGAGCGAAGGTCGAAGTGGAGTGCACCGCATTCGTAGGCTGACGTTGACTCGGATTCGTCATTCCCGCGAAGCGGGAATCCAGTGTCGTCTTCCCAGGGTTCCCGGTTTCGCGGGAGTGACGAGCGCGGCCTCGTGAGGTTCGTCGTTCTTTTTGCCGTACTCATCGTTTTCTTTACTGCGATCTCGAGACTGTTGACCAACCGTGCGGGCCATGCATTTGGCCGAGTGCTGCTGCCAAAGGGAAAAGCGTCCCCCTATCAGCACGACTTCTCTTTCGAGAAGACGCTTGTGATGCAGAACAGAGTGGCCGAAGCGCTGGAGTCTTACGAGGAGCGTATTCGTGCGTATCCGGACGATACCCAGACAATGCTCGAGGCTGCGGAACTGAATGCTACGAAGGGAAGCATGGCACGAGCGGTGGAGCTGTTCCGCAGCGTGCGACAACTTCCCGATGCGTCACAGTCGCACCGTCTCAACGCCACCAATCGCCTGATCGATGTGTACACCAGAGGGAGTGAGGCGAACGAGGAGAATGTCCAGAAGGAGCTACGCTACCTGATCGCGTCTTTTCCTGATACCCAGGCCGCGGCTCACGCACGCAATGTGCTGGCGCGCCTTGAGACCGGTTAGCGGTCGAATCACTGTTCAGGTGAATTGTAATCCGTCATTCCCGCGAAGGCGGGAATCCAGAGAGGACGACCCTGGATTCCCGCGTTCGCGGGAATGACGAAATCCACCAGTGAACAATGAGAAGGGGAGAGGCCATCGTGGCCTCTCCCCTTCTCATCCAACTACCTTCGTACCTACACCGCGAGACACTCCGGTCTTACTCGATCTCTGCAGCTTCCTGCGCGGCACGAATCTCGGCGTCTGACGGGAACTGCACCTCGGCCTCCAACTCCATTGGAATGACCTTGGGTGGAGTCTCAGGTCGCGGCGGCTGATCGGTTGGAATATCCGTCACTGTCAGAACGATGCGACGATGAATGGGATCGACTTCCATGATCTTCGTGTCGAGCAACATTCCCTCGTACGTGAACTCAGCCGGATTCGCAACTGGTTCACCGCGGTCAAGCTGGCTCACAGGAATGAATCCTTCGATGTCATTGCCGAGATCGACCACGACACCCTTGTCCATCAGACGCACAACGGTGCCGCGCAACTGCGTGCCAACGGGATATGTCTCACCAATCCGAAGCCACGGATCTTCCGTCGCCTGCTTGAGACCGAGCGAGATGCGCTTGTTGTCGCTGTCGATATTGAGAATCACGACATCTACCGTATCGCCCTTCTTCACTACTTCCGACGGATGCTGAACGCGCTTGGTCCAGGACATATCGGAGATATGAATCAGTCCGTCAATACCTGAATCGATTTCGACAAATGCGCCGAAGCTGGTGAGGTTGCGCACCTTGCCGCTGAGCCGTGTTCCAACCGGGTATCGCAACGGCAGCGCCATCCATGGATCCTGCTCTGTCTGTTTGATACCGAGGGAAATCTTCTCGTCCTGCGGATCGACCTTGAGTACCACGGCCTCAATCGCTTCACCAATCGAAACGAGTTTTGATGGGTGCCGCACGTTGCGGGTCCAGCTCATTTCACTAATATGCACCAGACCTTCAATGCCTGGCTCGAGTTCAATGAACGCGCCGTAGTTCGTGATCGAGACAACCTTACCCGAAACACGCGTTCCCACCGGATACTTCTCGGCGACGTCCTTCCACGGATAGCTCTGCAGCTGCTTGAGGCCCAGCGAGATGCGCTCGCGCTCCCAATCGATGTCGAGAACCTTGACTTCGATTTCCT
>CAZKXZ010000096.1:0-11014 GCA_964556695.1 uncultured Gemmatimonadales bacterium | reverse complement strand
CCCCTTCTCCCAATGGTGAAGGCGGACGCATACGGCCTCGGCGCCGAGCGCGTCGTGAAAGCTCTCGAGCAGGCGAGTCCTTGGGGGTTCGGCGTCGCCACACTTGATGAAGGAGTGTCGCTGCGACAAATGGGTGTCCGGCGCCGGATAATCGTATTTACGCCGCCACTGCCTCGGGAATTTGACGAACTGCGAATCAGCGAGCTTACGCCTGCGTTGGGAAAGCAGGGCCCAATAAGCGAGTGGTGCAGAGTGCCCGGTCACTCGTGGCATCTCTCAATCGAAACAGGGATGAATCGTGCCGGAGCGCATTGGTCCACAATTGCAAAGCTGAACGATTTGTTGAGTGCCTATCCTCCCGAGGGCGCGTTCACTCACTTTCATTCTGCCGAGCAGGACGACGGCTCGATGGCGATGCAGGAGGACCGTTTTCGAGAGACTGTCGCCGCACTGCCTTCGAGACCGCAAGTGCTTCACGCCGAGAACTCCGCCGCCATTGCGCGTCACAAGCGATCTGAGTGGGATATCGTGCGACCCGGAATTTTTCTCTATGGCGTTGGCAGTGGTGCGGCGGCTGAAATCCAGCCACGAAGTGTCGTCGGGCTGCGCGCGCGAATAGTCGAGCTGCACGATATTCCCGCGGGCGACACGGTCAGCTACAACGCCACCTACCGTGCAGAAGGTGTACGAAGAATCGCGACCACGGCACTTGGCTACGCAGACGGCTATCGCAGGGCGTTCAGCAATGCAGGGTGGGCGATGATCAATGGCAAGCGTGCTCCTGTTGCGGGTATCGTGACGATGGACATGACGATGCTTGACGTGACGGGAATCGAGTGCGCTGCAGGCGATGTTGCCTCATTCCTCGGCACCGGCGGCAGCGACGGACCAATCGTGTCGGAGGCTGCACAAGCCGCCGGTATGTCACCGTACGAGTTGCTTACGGGCCTCCGCGCACGGCTGCCGCGGGTGTACTTCGGCTCTGTCCCCTGAACCCCCGTTCCCGGCACAGACCGTCCAGTCCGGGGTCTTATTGTCACTCCCTCGTGGGCTGCACAGAGCGTAGCTTTCGGCCCTCTCCTCGCGGGACCAATATCCATTTCCACAGCTTCAAGCCAATACCGATGATTCCAGGTCGTGTTCGACATTCAGCCAACGTCCTTCGCGGGTCAGCAGCGGCCCGGCGCGCGGGGCTGATTGCCGGCATCGCACTCACTGTGCTGCTGGCCTCATGCTCGGAATCACTGGAAAGCTCGGCTGGCTGTCCCATACTCTGTCCCAGCCAGAATCTCGAGATCAAAGAGGTGGTGCTCGAAGCAATCGAATTCGACGCCACTGTGGCGGGTTTCCCCAACCTGGGGCAAGCCCCGTTCTTCACCATTGCCGCCAGCGGCGACTCATTGGATAGCAGGGTCATTGTCCGCTTCGACTCGCTACCCAACGTGTGGCGGCTGGGAGGCGTCGACAGCAATGTCTCCGCCGTGGACTCGGCCCACTTTCGCCTGTTCGTGGACACGGCAGCGAGCAAGCTGAAATCGGCCGTCACGATCGAGGTCTACGACGTCGACACCACTGCCGCGGACGCGAATACCAGCGCGATTCTCGCTCTGTTCAGGCCTGACCGGCTCATTGGATCAACAACGCTGTCAGCACCATTGAGTGACACACTGAACGTGTCCATCAGCAACGCCGTTCTGCTCTCAAAGATTCTCGGCAATCGCCGGTTGCGTGTTGGCGTTCGAATGCGGAGTGATTCAACGTCGAGGCTTGTCGTGAACACGGCCAATCAAGGTCTATTCCCGCGGCTGCGATACGACCCGGCTCCCAACGATCCTACGGTGAACGTATTCGAGCGTGTGCCACGCTCCTTCACCCCGGTGGAAGACCTCAGGCTGGCTGTCGATTTCACAGACTATCTCGTGGTGGCGAGCGGTCCATTTCCTCTGCGCAAGAATGCCGTGGGACTCGACACCGCAGGAGTTTTCCGTGACACTGTTCTCGCTGTTGGCGGCATAAGCGGCCGACGCGTGTATTTGCGTTTCGCTTTGCCGGACTCGGTCCTCTCGGCGTCGATCATCCGCGCCACACTCATCTTGAACAAGAAGCCGTCTTCCAATTTCGGGAATGCAACCGACACGATCGCGGTTGTCCCGCAGGCCATTTTTGCCAGAGACAACGTGCCGGTGGCCAAGGCGGTTGCGCTCACCGACACGACCAGACTTTTCCCAATGGCTTCACAGCGGTTGGCGCCCGCAACTGCTGGCGAGGTCAGATTCGATATAGTGTCTTACGCGCGCACATGGAGCACCGACACGACCGCCCGTATTCCATTCGCGCTTTCACTTCGGGCTGGCCTGGAGGACAAGGTAATTCAGGAGATTCTCTTCTATTCCACGAGTGCACCCGCGTTGCTGCGACCGCGTCTGCGCATTACCTACGTGCCTCGGCAGGCCATCGGACTCCCATGACGGCGAAACTGATTGCAATCCCATTTGCTGTCGCTCTGTTCGTGTGCGAATTACCGGCACAGAGCGCTCTGTCCACTCAGGGATTCGGATATCCGGCGGGCGGTTTGTCAGTTCGAGCTCTCTCGGTCGGAGGTGGCTCGGGTGAGATCGACCCACTGTCGACCCTGAACCCCGCCGCTCTTTCCAATTGGGGAGCAGCGGGACTGGAGGCACAGTTTGCGCCGGAACGTCGCAGTCTGCGCGGCCCCGATGGCACGGCGTCCACTACAACTGTTCGCTTCCCCCTGTTCGCGGCGGGCATGAGCCTCGCCGCCAACTGGAAACTCGGCATCTCGTCATCGACAATGCTCGACCGCAGCTGGTCAACACGATTCGAATCTTCCCAGGTTGTCGGCGGACAGCAGGTGGCAAGCAGTACATTGTGGAGCAGCCGCGGCGCTATCAATGACGTGCGATTTGCTGTCGCGTACAGAATCAACCCTCGCCTCAGCGCCGGTGCTGCACTTCATGTGCTCGCGGGCTCCAACATTGTCACCGCTGTAACAGACTACACAGGCAGTGATTTTCTGGATCTCAGTATCAGCACCACGCACGGCTACGCCGGTCGCGCGCTGTCCGCAGGCCTGGTGTGGTCGCCTCTGAACGTGCTGACACTCGGCGTCTCCGCGCGATCCGGCTCCACACTCACTATCAGGCGCGACAAGCAGGATGTAGGATCGGCATCGGTGCCGGACCGGATGGGCGCCTCGCTGATGTATTCAGGTATTTCCGGGTCCATTCTGTCGGTGCGTTATGACAAAGTAGCGTACAGTCAAATGAACGGGCTGGGATCATCTGAAACGAATGCTCGAGATACGCAGGACATCGGCGTCGGCGTCGAGTTCTCCGGACCACGTGTAGCCGGAGCGCCCTCATTTCTCAGGATTGGTGTGCGGGACCGTGGCCTGCCATTCGATGCGGGTGGCACCAAGGTGACCGAGCGCACGTATGCGGCGGGATTCGGCGTCTCAGCAACCCGCACCGGTCGGGACGGTGCCATGTTCGATTTTGGCGTTCTGCGCCTTACGCGAGACAACAATTCATCGTATCGTGAATCGGCTTGGATTTTTGCCGCGGGGATTCTGGTGAGGCCCTGACCGTCTCGATGAACCGAACGCCTGAGACATTTGAGAATTCGCCTCTTATTCTGGTTGCCGACGACGTTGCTCCCAACATCGATATCCTGGTAGATCAGCTCAGGGACTTCGGTTACCGGGTTGTGACGGCGTCCGAGGGACCGGCGGCGCTCAGCGTCTGCTTCGAAAAGCGTCCGGACCTTTGCATACTGGATATCTCGATGCCTGCTGGAACCCTTGGTGTTGACGATCGCTCAGCGGGTTTTGAAGTGTGCCGGCGCATCAAGAAGGACCCGCGCACGTCGCGCATCCCTGTGATTTTTCTCACCGCGCTCAACGATGCGAGTTACCGTGTGCGCGCCATCGAATCCGGCGGCGATGATTTCATCACCAAACCGCACAACCGGCTTTTACTTGGCGCTCGCGTAAAGAGCCTGCTGCGCCTCAAGGCCGCAACGGATGAACTCGAGACCAGCTATCGCAAGTTGAGGGAGCTGGAGAAGGTGCGCGATGATCTTCTGAAGATGATCGTTCACGACCTGAAGACGCCCCTGACTTCCGTGCTGGCAACCATGGAGATGCTGCTCGATGGCGATTTCGGCGCGATCACCGAACAACAACGCAAGGCATTGGGCGACGCCGAAGGAAAGTCCGAAGATCTACTGGTGCTCATTGAGGACCTGCTGGAAGTTGCGCGCATCGACGAAGTCAATGTGGCGCTCCACTGCCAGCCGATTGCGCCGGCGGCCATACTCTCGGAGGTGGTTCACGAGTGGGAGCACAGATTTCACCAGGAAGGAACGAGCGCCGTTGTCGAAGTTGCGGACGATGCCCCGATTTTCGAAGCAGACAGGGGTCTGCTCAAGAGGGTGTTTTCCAACCTCGTGCAGAACTCCCTCACCCATGCGACCGGTCCTGTTCACATCCGGCTTGCTGCGCGGAAGGATGGAGAAGGAGTGCTCTTCACAGTAGCTGACAACGGACCAGGCATTCCACCCGAGTACCACGAAGTGATTTTCCGGAAGTTTCATCAGGGCAAACGCGCGCGAGATGTGCCGCGTGCGCGCAGTTCAGGACTGGGCCTCGCGTTTTGTCGCGTTGTTGTCGATGCTCACGGCGGTCGCATCTGGGTGCGCAGTGCCGAGGGTGAAGGCTGTGCCTTTCACATCGCACTTCCCCTGCGTCCGTCACCTGACCCTGACGAAGTCAGAGAAGAATCGTGAGCCGCCCAACAGTTTTCATCGAGACGTACGGCTGCCAGATGAATGTCAGCGATTCCGAGCTGATGCTCGGAAAGCTGATAGACAGTGGATACGAGCAGACCGACACGCCCGAGGGCGCGGATGTGATGCTGCTCAACACCTGCGCCATTCGCGAACACGCAGAGCAGCGCGTGATCGGGCGACTTGGCGAACTGAAACGTTTCATGAAGCCGGGTTCAATCATGGGGGTCACCGGGTGCATGGCGCAGCGACTGGGACCTCGATTGCTCGAGCGGGCGCGGCATGTCAGTCTGGTTATTGGACCGGATGGTTATCGCGCACTTCCGGAATTGATCGAGGGCGCCCGTCAGGGGCGGCGCGCAACGGCGGTGGATTTCGATCTCGAGGAACACTACGAAGATTTCCGGCCGCGCCGCTTCGATGGTGTAAAGGCGTGGATCCCCGTGCAGCGCGGCTGCGATTACAAGTGCACTTACTGTATCGTGCCTACGACGCGCGGTCCCGAGCGCAGTCGCAAGTGCGCCGATGTTGTTCGCGAAGTTGAAGCTGTGGTTGGCGATGGATTGACTGAGGTCGTGCTGCTGGGGCAGACGGTGAATTCGTACAACGATGGCGAGAGCGACTTTGCCGACCTTCTGCGTGCTGTTGGTGCGGTGACCGGACTGCGTCGGCTGCGATTTACAAGTCCGCATCCCAATGACTTTTCTGATCGCGTCATCGACGCGATGGCCGGCACTCCCGCGGTATGTGAGCATGTTCATCTCCCCATGCAGTCAGGGTCCACGACTGTACTCAAGCGGATGCTGCGCCGCTACACACGCGAAGGCTATTTCGAGTGCGTAGAGAAGCTGCGTTCGGCCATCAAGGGGGTCGCGCTTACCACGGACGTAATTGTGGGCTTTCCTGGAGAAACGGAGGAGGAGTTCTGCGAGACGTTGAGCGCGGTGCGCCAGGTGGGGTTTGCGGACGCTTTTACCTTCAAGTTCTCTCCTCGCGAGGGGACCCCAGCAACCCGATTCCCCGCATCGGACACTATTCCTGACGAAGTTGCAGCCGAACGTCTTGGGCGTCTGATTGAAGAGGTCCGCTCGGCGTCGCGGGCGCGCAATATGACCGCACTCGGCACGCGGATTGAGGTCCTGGTGGAAAAGGGTGCGCGTCGAGGTGAATTGTTGCAGGCCCGCACACGCGACTTCCGGACCGTACTGATCACCGGAGATGAGTCAATGATAGGCCGGTACTACACGGTCGAACTCACCGGCACCACCGGTTCCACCTTCACTGGAATGGTTGTGCCTGAGCGAAATCCCCTGCCAGTTGCCGTATGAAGAACGCGCTTGAACCAACGGTGCGCTCGATTCATAAAGAGCTGCTCCGCAAACATGCGGAGTTTTGCTCATGCGCGCATTGTTCTGGTGACGTTGTTACGATGGCGCTGAATAAGATAAGACCCAGATACGTGAGCCAGTTCTCTCCCATCGGTGAAATCGTCACCGATGTGCAACTGACCTGGGACCAGAGTCGTGCCGAGCTGACGGTGCTGGTGTACGAAGCCATGCGGGTGGTGGCGTCGAGCCCGCACCACGACAGCGAGTCGCCCGGGTCCGCAAAGGAGGGACAAAACACGGTCTAGGAGAGTGTTTCTTGCCGCTGATTGTCCATGCAGTATTGTCTCTCGCCGCCGGGCTCCTCATTGGGTTCGGCGGCCATTTGTTTTTCGGGGTTGGCTTGGCCACGACGGCCACGTTGCTGGCTCTGTTCACGCGACGGCCGGTCTTGTGCGCTATGGGCATGCTGCTCGGTACCGGCGTTCTTGTGGCCGATTCGGCAGCTCGCAGCAGCGACGAATGCGCGCAGCGACTGTTGCGACTGGAGCACTGGGAAGCGCTCATCGTGTCCGACGCCGTTCCGGGCGAGTTTGTGCAAGCGACGCTTTCGGGTTCGGGGTGCTCATTGCCAGCCGCTATCGCCGTCACCAGCGGGCGCGCTGGGGCGGGCGCGTTGGTGCGCGTCACTGGAAGCGCCATTCGCGGAGAGCGCAGCATTGTTGTGCAGCGCGGTGCTCTCGAGCCGCTGTCGGGTGGACCGGTGTTGCTGCGCGTGCGCGCCGCAGCGGGACGCGCGATTGACCGGTTCTTTGGAGAGCGCGCTCCTGTTGTAAGAGCGCTGCTGATTGCTGACTCTCGCGATATCGATCGCGACCTGCGCGACAGTTTTGCGGATGCCGGACTGGTGCACATGCTTTCAATTTCGGGATTGCATGTTGGTATTATCGCCGCAGCCACACTGCTGCTTCTTCGCGCTCTGCGATTGTCTCAGTCTTCAGCTACCGCAGGAGCGGCTAGCCTCACCGCGCTGTACGTACTCATGATCGGTGCTCCGGCACCCGCGGTTCGAGCCGGCGCAATGCTGCTCGTTGTCGCGGCCAGCCGCATGTTGCAACGCCCAACATCACCATGGGCGGCGCTTGCACTTGGCGCGCTCGTTCCTCTTGTGAAGCCCGAAGCAGTGCTTTCCCTTGGCTACCAGTTGAGCATTACGGGAATGGTCGGTCTTATCTGCGCTGGAAAGCTCATGAAAAGGTTACCGGGTGCGGACGATGGAAGTTGGCGCGGGGCACTCATCGGCAGTGTTGTAGCAACATTGCTCGCATCGCTGGCGACAGCACCGATCATTGCGTGGCACTTCGGACGGATAAGCATCGTCGCGCCGCTCACGAATCTCATCGTGGCTCCAATCATTCTGCTGCTTCAGCCGCTCCTGTTTCTGGCGCTCCTACTTGCGCCTGTGCCGCCGGTCGCCGCATTTGTCGCGGACGCTTCACAGCCGCTCCTCGCAGTATTCGAACAGGTTGCGCGAATTGGAGCAATGCCAGAATGGAGTTCGCTGGACGTGGCGCCATCGCTCGTGACCACATTGCTGTCTGGAGTTGCGGCCGCCGGTCTGCTGGCCGCCGCCGTGAGCCGGCGATCACGACGCTATTTGATTCTCAGCGGCAGCGCCGTCACCTGCATCATCTGGCTGCCACTGGTTCCTGTTACCGGTTTGAGCGGGAGCGGACAGCTCGAGGTTCATCTCATTGACGTGGGGCAGGGAGATGCAATTGCGGTGCGGCTCCCCGACAGACGCTGGTTGCTCATTGATGCGGGGAGGTCGTGGAATGGCGGCGACGCAGGGCGGCGTCAGGTAATTCCTTATTTGCGGAGGCGGGGCGGAGAACTTTTCGCTTTCGTCCTCTCGCACCCTCATTCAGACCACGTTGGCGGCGCTGCCTCCATTTTCCGCTGGCTCAAGCCGCACGTTTTTTTCGATGCGGCCTACGTCGCAGCCAATGAGGATTATCTCGCAGCCCTTCATCTTGCGCGCGACAGAGGAATCGCGTGGCGTCGCGTGCGGCCGGGGGAATCGATCAAAGCGGGAGGTGCAGTGATCGAATTCCTCGCGCCCGACTCATCGTGGACCGCCGGCCTCAGTGATCCCAATGAAGCGAGCACCGTGGTACAGGTCCGCCTTGGCGGTGTGAGTATTCTGCTCACTGGAGATGCGGAGCGCTCAGAAGAGGAGTGGCTGGTGGAGCATTCCGCATCACAGTTGCGAGCGAATGTGCTCAAGGTGGCGCATCACGGGAGTCGCACCAGTACAACGGCTGCGTTTCTCGATGCGGTGCGTCCCTCTATTGCGCTGATCTCCGTCGGCGTTGCCAATCGTTATGGACATCCGAGTGCTGAAGTGTTGGATCGGTTGGCGGCGAGCGGTGCGCTCATTCTCCGTACGGATCGACTCGGAAGTGTCGTGGTGGCAACCGATGGCAAGCGGTTTTGGGTTGAGGCAGTGGGAGAGCGCTGGTTGGTTCGCTGATGGCTCTGTGCCTTCGCGCTGACGCCCAGGTGACTGCGTCCCGGATAGTTCAGCCGTTTTTCTCGCGGAGTCGCGGAGTTGGCGGAGAGCCAGACCGTGTGGGTCGTTCTCCGCTTCCTCCGCGACTCCGGTGTGCCAGGCAAAAGTCTGGTCTCTCTTGTGATCTGAAAGGAGGTCACCATGTAAGTACCTGTGAAGCATGTAACCGAGTGGGCGTTGAAACCGGGCAACCGGACAGCGAAGCCCTGCGAGGTGCACGATGCGAGCCGTAGCGAAAGCGAACCCGTTTCAGCCTCGAAACGCAACAATGAGAGTGGCCAGCCTGTCGGAGATGGTGAAGCCAGCACGGATGATGAAGACACAGGTAAGAGCAGTCATCCGGCTCTCCGGGGTCGTGGGGACAGCACGTATCGAGAGAGAGATTCAGGAACCTGGGAGACCCGGCATGCTGGGGATCGTACTCTGAGGGTGAGATAAGAAATCCATAACTTGTCTTGCTGCATGGCCGGGAGTCGGAGGGGGTCGTAGTAGTGGTGAGGCGGAGTAATTGCCGTGGAGCGAAGGACCCCTGCCGATGGAACGCAGAGTCAGAAACGAGGAGAGCCGATTGCACGAGAAAGGTGCCACTACGGAACAAGAGCAGGAATTACCGGAGGCCTTCGCGGTCAACGGGAAACATCTGCCCGAGAAACTCTTCACGCAGAGACAGAAGCTTTATCTGAAGGCGAAGCGAGAGCCGAAGTTCAGGTTTTACACATTGTACGGCCTGATCCAACGGCTCGACGTGCTTGAGGCAGCATGGAAAGCTGTGGCCCGTAACGAGGGAGCGGCGGGAGTGGATGGGGTGACGATCGAAATGATTGAAGCCACACCAAATGGTCGAGAGGAGCTGTTAGCGGCATTACACAGAGAACTTCAGACCAAGGAGTACAAGCCTCAAGCGGTGCAACGCGTGTACATCCCGAAGCCGGACGGTCGTCTGCGACCGCTGGGCATCCCCACGATCAGAGATCGTGTGGTGCAAACGGCGGTGCTGCTGATACTGGAGCCAATCTTTGAAGCTGATTTTCTGGATTGCTCGCATGGCTACCGACCGCGGAGATCTGCGAAGGGAGCACTGAAGCAGATCAATCGGAATTTGCGATGGGGATGGACGGCGATTTATGACGCGGATCTGCAAGCTTACTTCGACACGATACCGCACGACAAACTGATGAAGTGCGTCGAGCGGCGGATTGCGGACAGGTCGGTCCTGCGTCTGATTCGCCAATGGCTGAAGGTGCCAGTGGTGGAGCGTGACGGAGACGGTCGGACGAAGATTAGCCGACCGAAGAGTGGAACGCCGCAGGGTGGTGTTATCTCACCTCTGCTGGCGAACCTATATCTCCACTGGTTTGATTTGCGCTTCTATCGAGATGGTCCGGGGAAATGGGCACATGCTCGCCTGGTGCGGTACGCTGACGACTTTGTCATCATGATGCGGTTTGTCACGAATCGTACTAATCGGTGGGTGGAGGCAACAGTGGAGAACTGGCTTGGACTGAAGATCAATCGCAAGAAAACGCGAGTGATCCAACTCACAGAGGAAGGAAACGAGAGTCTGGATTTTCTCGGATACAACTTTCGCTATGAGTGGGGCCACACTGATCGCAAGCGGCGCTTTCTCACCGCTTCGCCGTCAGCAAAGGCCATTGCCCATCGCAAGAATGAACTGCGGAAAGTTACGGACCGGCGACGCTGCTATATCCCGACATCCGAACTGGTGGAGACCATCAATCATCAGCTACGAGGCTGGCGCAACTACTTCAGCTTCGGCTTTCCTCGGTGGGCATACAGATCTGTGAATGAATTCACGGTCAACCGTCTTATCAAACACCTTAAACGTCGGAGTCAGCGCCCTTGTCGTCCACCGACCGGGATGTCCTACTATCACTTTCTGACCCGACGTATGGGTCTGAAACTCTTGTAGACGCGTGCCACTCCTCGATAGCTCTCATGATGAATCCGTCGGGAAAGCCGGATGCGGGAAATCTGCACGTCCGGTTTGAGGAGGGGGACCAAGTGTGGCTCACACACTTGGTCTCTACTCTACCGAGAAACTGACGGTACCAGTCGAAAAGCACCGCGCGACTTGCTATCCACACACGGGCCACCCCAGTTTCCTGAGCAGGCGGTCAACCGGTTGGAGGGAAAGCAGTGGCGGTCAGGAACACATCAACTTCAGTAGTCACCATCGAGCGATACATCATAGAGCAGGAGCGCCAGGTTCCCGGTGCCACCGGCGAACTATCCGGACTGCTTTATGATCTGGCGCTGGCCGCGAAAATGATCGCCAACAAGGTGCGACTCA
>CAZKXZ010000095.1:0-11084 GCA_964556695.1 uncultured Gemmatimonadales bacterium | reverse complement strand
GAACTAAGCTCTATGTGCTAACCCAAAGTGTCTCACGAATTGGGGTACACAGCAATATGGTGTTGTGTCTTCTTGTCGAGCGCAAGTTGGAAGAGAATCTCGCTGATGAAGCTACAAAGTTTGAACGAGTGTGGGGTTGGCAATGTCGCGATTGTCCTCAATGAAATCGGCCTTCGACTCGGGGCGATCCTTTTCAAGGTAGATCTGCCATGCCGGTTCATATCGACCTCCTCTCTCGCGCTGCGCAGGAGCTGAACAAGGCGCCCGTAACTCAGCGCACCGGTAGGGTCATCTTCTTTACTTGCCCCGATAATGTTTCGGCACGCAATTACGATCGCCGTTCCATCATCCTGCTGGAGCGCGAGTCGTAGCACCCGTGCCACCCTGATGGCAATGCTGGTTGGTATCTGGTTCGGCTCTTTCTCATCCGCAGCGGGAATCCTCGAGACGGACATCGTCTTTCTATGCCCAACTTTATATCCAACGACGCGATATTCCGCGTGAACTGAATCGCGTTACTCGTGGGTATTGAATAGTGCCCGAGGCGGGACTCGAACCCGCACACCGTTGCCGGCGGAGGATTTTGAGTCCTCTGCGTCTACCAATTCCGCCACCCGGGCTGGCGCGCTCCCAATCTACGCCGCGAAGTGAGGGAATAACAGACGGAAGTAACGTGTTCAGAGAGCGAAAAAAAGGCGCGAGTGCTGGACTCGCGCGTTTTGCTATCGCCCGCCGCCGCCGCCTTCGCGTCTGGGGGGACAGAGAGCCATTAGACCGGCGCGACCTGCTGGACCGCCCGGCCCCCTCGCCCCCTGCGGCGGAGGACCGAGCGGACGACCATCTGGTCCTACCGCGCCACCACCGCTACGGGGACCTGCCGGCCCACCGCGACCCTGACCACCATCACGATTGCGCTCAAAGTTCTCGCGGACTCGGTCGATTGTCTCGTGCAGATTCTCCTGCAAACCGAAATACTGAACTCGTTTCGGACCGGAAAGAATCGCTGCAACCTCGCGATCCTCAGCGACTCGCATTGCCAATAGCGATTCTTGAACCACCCAGTAATTCGACATCAAGCAGGAGATTCGCTGATCGTTTGGCGCGCGATTGGGGCGGCCGCCGCCGCGTTCGAACTCCATCTCGCGCCGCAGGAACCGTTCACGATCCAGCATTACAAGCGAACTGTCGCGGTAACGGAATGTGATTGCTGAGAGTCGCGTGATAGTGCTATCGGGTAACGCCAGAACTTCACGCATGCGGTTCTGCACTGCCTGCCTGATCCGGCGCTCATTCTCCGGATTGGGAAGACCACCACGACCGCGCTGTCCACCTGGAGGCCCGCCACGCTGACCTTGTTGCTGTTGTTGCTGTGCAACCGACTGCTGATTCGCTTCAGCATATGGTTGCGACAGCAGGACGAACGACGTTGCTGCTATGGCTGTCTTAAGTCTGAAACTCATCTCTAATTTCCCGACGAGCTGGTTCGCACGACACGCTTTGGCTCAGCGCCGATTGCTGCATCCAGCTTTGCAAGTTGTGCCAGCAGTTCCTGAATCGCTTGATCGTCCAGTGAATTGAGATCGGACGACGCGGAAAGTGGATCACTCGACGTTGTGACCGCAGGAACAGTTGTGTCGCTCGGCAGAGTGGCAACCGCGCTTTCGCCGATGCCTGCATCTCCCTCGTCAATCGTTTTGCTCACGATACTGTATGACAGGCTGCCCACCGCAACAATGCCAATGCTCGCCGCTATACGCATGAGCGGCGGAACGGACATCCACGGTCGGCGGCGATATGGCTTGATGGCACCAGCGATGGCGCTCACGTTAACGGAGCGCGCCGCGCCAATTGCATGGACGCTGGAGAGCAGCGCGAACTCTTCCTGACAGGCGGCACAGCTACTCATGTGCGCGGCCACCCGCTGCCGATCCGCCGGTGAAAGCGAATCGTGCAACATGTCGGGAAGCAATTCCCGGATTTCAGTATTTCCGCAATCAATCATTGAGGAACTCCTTCACGGCGCGTAGCGCATTATGATAATGAACCCTCGCGGCCCCCTCGGTGCTGTTCAGAATTCCGGCGATCTCCTTGTAGGAGAGACCGGCACTCACCCGCAATGTAAATACCTCTTTCTGCATCGGCGACAAACGATCAATAGCACTGCGTACCTTCTGTTCTGTTTCATCGGCGACGACTACATCCAAAGCGCTGAACTCCGTAACCGCATCACGCTCATCGAGCGTTACATTGCGCCGGCTGCGTCGTTCCGCCCTGCGACGATCGAGCAACAACCTGCGCTGAATGGTGAAGAGCCATGTTCGCAACGAACTCTCACCACGAAATGAATCGATAGAAGCAAATGCTCTCACGAATGTATCCTGTACCAACTCTTCAATTTCCTCATCAGCACCAACACTCGCTGCGAATCGGGCCAGCGCGGTTGAATGCCTTGCCACCAACTCTGTAGCGGCACGCTCATCGCCACGCTTCCAGCGCTCTATGAGCTCAGCATCCCCGGGCCCTGCGTCTGAATCACCCATTCCCTGCCGCTGTTTCACCCTTTTAGACGTTTCGCATGTTGGAGTGTTAAGCGCCGTTAGGACGCGAACTTGCGCCCCCAAACCCCCTGTTAGCCGCCCCAGCGCTCACCCAAGATAGCGCGGAGGCCGCCTGAGGTGCCTGGGAGGGTGCCTCGAACCCGGCTCCTGAATATGCTTTAGGGCGCGCCGGACCCAGTCCCGCGCTGCACGGGGCGACTCCAACCGACAAGGGTGACAAACGTGACTACAGGTACTCTGGTGGGCTACGAAAAGACCGGAAACATCGCTGTCTTTTCACTCAACGACCCGCCGGCGAATACATATACACACGAAATGATGAGGGAGCTGGATGAGTGCATCCTGCGTGCGCGCTTCGACACCGAGGTGCAGGCAATTGTCATTCGCGGCGCGGGGGAGAAGTTTTTCTGCGCCGGTGCCAACATCAAAATGCTCAATGAGGCTGACCCCACCTGGAAGTATTTCTTCTGCCTGCACGCCAACGAAACGCTCAGCCGTCTGGAGCAAACTCCGAAGATCGTGATCGCTGCGCTCAACGGTCACTGCGTTGGCGGCGGACTCGAAATCGCAATGGCCGCGGACATCAGAATTGCGCGCAAGGACGCGGGAAAGATCGGCCTCCCGGAGGTGAATCTCGGCGTACTGCCGGGAACGGGAGGCACTCAGCGGCTTGCGCGACTGGTGGGACGGTCCCGGGCAATCGAACTAATGGTGACCGGAAGGACATTCTCATTCGAGGAGGCCGAGTCGCTCGGGATTGTCAACTCGGTGCTGCCAGTCGATGACTGGTGGAACAATGTTCTTAAATATGCGCAGCAGTTCTGCACACCCGGAAAAGCGTCGATGGCAGTCGGACACATCAAGAGGTCTGTTGTCTCCGGGATGGAAATGTCATTCGAGTCCGGAATGACTCTGGAGCGCGAGTTGCAAAACCTTCTCTTCAAGAGCAGCGACGCCAAGGAAGGACTTGCCGCATATGTAGAGAAGAGGACCGCCGCATTCAAGGGGAAATAATTCATGGCTGACGAGCGCTTCCCGACTCAGCTTGTAATTGGCGGTGAAAAGCGCGACGGAACAGCGACAAGATCAATCCGCATGATCAATCCGGCCACCGAGGAGGAACTCCCAACCGTGGCCGGCGCGGATGCGTCCGACGTTGATGCAGCCGTGCAGAGTGCGCGGCAGGCATTCGAATCGGGACCGTGGTCCAAAATGAGCGCGCGGCAACGGGGAGCACTGCTCACCCGGCTCGGCGATCTGTGCACCGAACACAAGGATGAACTCGCACGCCTGGAAACGCAGAACAACGGCAAGCCGATTTTTGAATCGCACATCGACGTGCGCAGCTCGGCAGACACCTTCCGGTACTATGGCGGATGGGCCGACAAGATTCACGGCGAGACGATTCCAGTCGATGGTCCGCATCTCAACTACACATTGCGACAGCCGCTGGGTGTGATTGGCGCAATCGTTCCGTGGAACTTCCCTCTCAATCTGGCGACGTGGAAGGTTGCGCCTGCGCTCGCGTGCGGCAACACAGTTGTTCTCAAGCCGAGTGAGTTGACGCCGTACACTGCTCTCAGGATGGCGGAGCTGGCGATAGAAGCAGGATTCCCGCCCGGTGTGCTCAACTGCGTTCCGGGAGCGGGTTCTGTTGCGGGCAATGCGCTGGTGGAGCACTCCGGTGTCGACAAGATCGCATTCACCGGATCCACTTTCATTGGACAGCAGGTGATGCGCTCCGCTGCGTCTACGGTAAAGAAGTTGTCGCTGGAACTCGGTGGAAAATCTCCCAATGTTGTTTTCGCTGATGCCGATCTCGATGCTGCTGCGCGCGGAGCCATCAACGGGATTTTCTACGGCAAGGGTGAAGTTTGCGCCGCTGGCTCCAGGTTGATTGTCGAAGAGTCGGTCAAGGACGAGCTGCTCGCCAAGGTTCGCGAGCGCGCCGCGCGTATGGTCGCCGCAGACACCATGCATCCCAAAACGCGTCTGGGTGCGCTCGTGTCGGAGGCACAGATGACCAAGGTTCTGCAGTTCGTCGAGACTGCAACACGCGAAGGTGCCACACTCGTTTCCGGGGGAATGCGCACACCGCTCAACGGTCGTGGCTACTTCGTGGCTCCGACGATATTTGATGGAGTCACAGCCGACATGACCCTCGCGCGCGAAGAAGTTTTTGGCCCGGTGGTCGCGGTGATGACTTTTACCGGCGGCGAAGAGGGAGCGATCGCTCTTGCCAACGCCACTCCCTACGGACTCGCCGCGGGGATATGGACGCGCGACATCAAGAAGGCGATTCGCACTGCGAAGGCAATTCAGGCCGGCACCGTGTGGATCAACACATACAACATGTACGACCCTGCTTCCCCCTTTGGTGGCTTCAAGCAGTCCGGATTCGGGCGCGATCTTGGCGTCCACGCGCTGGATGGTTACACCCAGGTGAAATCCGTCTGGGTTGATATCTCGTGAGGAGCGCGGTCATCGTCGATGCGGTGCGCACACCCATCGGACGACATGGTGGTGCACTGAGTGGTGTGCGACCCGACGACCTGGCCGCGGTGGTGCTGCGAGCGATCGTGCAGCGAAACGCACTCGACGCCTCTGCGATCGATGATGTGATTCTCGGTTGTGCGAACCAGGCGGGCGAGGACAATCGCAATGTAGCGCGCATGGCTGCGCTCCTCGCCGGATTCCCCGTTGACGTTCCGGGTCAGACTGTGAACCGGCTCTGTGGCTCCGGGTTGCAAGCAGTTATCTCCGCATCGCAGGCGATACGCAGCAATGAAGGTGATTGCATTGTGGCCGGCGGTGTGGAGAGCATGTCGCGGGCGCCCTGGGTGATGATGAAACCATTCGACGCCTTTCCTCGCGTTGCACCCGCAATGGCCGACTCGACAATCGGATGGCGCTTCACCAATCCGCTCATGCCCGCTGGCTGGACGATTTCACTGGGAGAGACGGCGGAGGAAGTCGCGTCCCGCTACGGAATCACGAGAAAGGAGCAGGATGAATTCGCATTGGAGAGCCAGAAGCGCGCGGCCGCGGCCATTGCCGCGGATCGTTTTCGCGATGAGATCGTGCCCGTTGAAGTGAGCGACAAGCGAGGCTCTGCTCGTAAGGTGGATCGCGACGAACATCCGCGAGCTGACGCATCGATGGAAATGTTGAGTGCCATGAAGCCGGCTTTCCGGCGCGAGGGTGGCACTGTTACTGCGGGATCATCGAGTGGAATAAACGATGGTGCCAGCGCTGCGTTGATAATGGAAGAAGCCTCAGCACGCAAGTTGGGAATGAGCCTGCTGGCACGAATAGTTGCGAGCGCTTCTGCCGGAGTCTCGCCCGAGGTAATGGGAATTGGCCCTGTACCTGCGGCGCGGAAAGCGCTGGCACGGGCCGGGCTCGACATCGCACAGATTGATCTGGTGGAATTGAATGAGGCTTTTGCATCGCAGGCCATCGCTTGTATTCGCGATCTGCAGATCGATCCGGCGCGAGTAAATGTGAATGGTGGCGCCATCGCCCTTGGGCATCCACTGGGCGCGTCGGGCGCGCGAATTGTAGCGACGCTCGCTCACGAAATGCGACGCAGAAAGGTTCGCTACGGGCTGGCTGCAATGTGCATTGGCGTAGGTCAGGGGATTGCTCTGATACTGGAGAGTGCAGCATGAGCTATGAGTTCATTCTCACCAGCGTGGCCGACAGGGTTGGAACGCTGACGCTCAACAGGCCCGACAAACTCAACTCATTTGCCGGTGCAATGCGATCAGAGCTGGCTGACGCGCTCGCGGACCTCGAACGCGATCCGTCGGTTCGTGTGGTTGTCATCACAGGGGCCGGGCGCGGCTTCTGCGCGGGTGCGGATGTGAACTACATGTCGGAACTGATTTCGCGCCGCGACCGGGAAGCAATGACCGCTCTAGTCGAGGCGGGCCGCAAAGTCGTGACAACCATTCGACAATCGTCAAAGCCGGTTATTGGGAGCATCAATGGAGTCGCGGCCGGTGGCGGCGCAAATCTCGCACTCGCCTGTGATATTCGCATTGCAAGCGAGGACGCTCGTTTGATGCAATCGTTCAATCGTATCGGGCTGCACCCCGACTGGGGCGGGACATATTTCCTCCCGCGTCTGGTAGGACCCGCGAAGGCACTGGAATTGTTCTGGATGGCCGAAGCTCTGGACGCAGACGAATGCTTCAAGCTGGGCCTGTTCAACAAGGTTGTTCCGGCAGCAACGCTTGTTGAAGTTACTGCGGCCTTCGCGCGTTCGCTGGCAGAGAAGCCTTCCCTCCCCCTCGTGCTGGCCAAGAAGGCCGTTTACAAATCCATGGACAGTACGCTCGGCGAGATGCTCGACTACGAGTTGGATGCGCAACTGCGCTGCTTCGATTCCAGCGATGCGGCCGAAGGAATTCGTGCGTTCACCGAGAAGCGTGCGCCAGTCTATTCGGCGTGATGCTGCGGTGAGCGTTCCCTATCTCATTGCACACAGAGGTTCTCACGAGTCGGCTCCCGAGAACTCTCTGGCAGCGATGTCCGCGGCGCTGGACGCCAAGGCCGATGCCGTGGAGATTGACGTACACGTAACTCACGACGGCGTGCTCGTCGTGCACCACGATCCGGTCGTCCAGGTTGGCTCCGGGTCCAAGGTCGCAGCGTCACAACCCATTTCAGAACTGCGCTACGAACAGCTCAAAGCGTTTCCTCTTGCCGACGGCTCGCCGATCGCCAAGCTGGAGGATGTGCTCACCATGGTGAAGGGGAGAGCGCACGCTCACGTCGAAATCAAGTCCCACCGGATTGAGAAGCAGACGCTGGAGTGCATTTCACGTTCTGGCGCGGATGCTTCCGTGCATTCCTTCGACCACAGGATTGTGAAGCGCTGTGGAGAGATTGACAGTGGCATTCCGCGCGGCATACTGATTGTGTCATACCTGGTGGACACGGTCCGGGTGATGCGGGATGCGGATGCATCGGATGTCTGGCAGAACTACGAGTTTGTGGACGCGGATCTTGTGCGCGATGTTCACAAAGCGGGAGGGCGTGTGATTGCCTGGACGGTCAACTCAGCCGCGGATGCGATCATGATGGCCGGAATCGGTGTCGATGCCATTTGCACTGACAGCGTGCGCGATATGCGCACGGCGCTGCAACAGGCATGAGTGCCGCTCCGGTGGGCCGCGTCGCGGTGATTGGTTCCGGCACGATGGGTCACGGCATCGCATACGTGGCCGCGGTGGCTGGGCACGAAACAGTATTGCACGACACCTTCCCCGGGGCGCTCGATGCGGCGCGATCGCGAATTGCGTTGCTGTTTGCCAAGGCGATTGAGAAGGGGAAGCTCGATTCCGCCGGCGAGGCGGAGGCGCTCACACGACTCAGCTACGACGATCGCCTGGAGAGCGCTGTGTTCGGTGCCGGGATCGTTATCGAAGCTGTGCCGGAGAATCTTGCACTCAAGCAGGATTTATTCAGGAAGGCTGAGCCCATGGTGCCATCGAGCACCGTTCTCGCCTCCAACACGAGTGCCCTGTCTGTTACGGAAATTGCGATGGCCCTGGAGCGACCAGAGAGGTTCATCGGTATGCACTTTTTCAACCCGGTGCCTGCGATGCGACTCATCGAGATTGTTCGCGGCCAGGCGACAAATGATGCCGTCGTTGAAGTGATGCGTGCGTTTGCAACCGGTTTGGGGAAGACGCCGATCGTGGTGAAGGATTCTCCCGGATTCGCATCGAGCCGCCTGGGAGTGGTTCTCGGTCTCGAAGCAATGAGGATGCTGGAACAGGGCGTGGCCGCGGCCGAAGACATCGACCGCGCGATGGAGCTCGGCTACAATCATCCCGTTGGTCCGCTGAAGCTCACGGACATTGTTGGTCTCGACGTACGACTCGCAATAGCCGAACATCTGCACGCGACGTTGAAAGACGATACCTACCGGCCTCCCAAAATACTTCGCGACATGGTAGCCCAGGGCCGGCTTGGCAAAAAGAGTGGTCGCGGGTTCTACGAGTGGTAGGACTAACCCTACGTTTGTCATTCCGGCGAAAGCCGGAACCCATTTTCCTCCAACATGGGTTCCGCCCCGGCTTTCGCCGGGGTGACGTTTTTTCCGGAATGACAACTCCGAGAAAGGAATGATGCAGGCAAATGACTTGATTCTTACCGAAAAGCGCGGGCGCGTTGCCATACTCACGCTCAACCGGCCTGACAAGCGCAACGCACTCAACGCCGAGCTGCGTCGCGCTCTGATCGGTACGCTCGACATAGCGGCGAGTGATTCCGAGACCCGCGCGATCATCATCACTGGCGCCGGCGACAAGGCCTTCGTCGCAGGGGCGGACATCGGCGAATTCGAGGGCCGCACGCCCGTGGACCAGTATCGCGTGATGAAGGGTGCCAGCATCTATGATGCTCTCGAGAAGATTGCCAAGCCCACCATCGCGGCGATCAACGGATTCTGTCTCGGCGGCGGGATGGAACTAGCCCTGGCTTGCGACATCCGAATCGCATCGAATGCAGCAAAGTTTGGCCAGCCCGAGGTGAATCTCGGAATCATTCCCGGCGGAGGTGGAACGCAGCGGCTTCCGCGTGTGGTGGGTCTGGGTGCCGCGCTGCATCTCATTCTCACCGGCGATATCATCGATGCA
Organism: uncultured Gemmatimonadales bacterium; assembly: GCA_964556695.1. GTDB lineage: Bacteria > Gemmatimonadota > Gemmatimonadetes > Gemmatimonadales > Gemmatimonadaceae > CAZKXZ01. Next base: position 1,876 of record CAZKXZ010000095.1, on the reverse strand, counting down.
GCTGAGGCGTTGCGGTTAGGAGTCGTACAAGAGATTCATGAGCCTGGCCAGCTCATGACGCGTGCGATGCAGATCGCCGAGTCGATCGCTTCGCGAAGTCCCGTTGCAGTTGCGGCCGCGAAGGAGGCAACACGCGCGGCTCTGAGCCTTCCGCTCACCGACGGGCTCAAGCTGGAGACCGCCCTCTTTCAGCTTTGCTTTGCGAGCGAAGACAAGGTCGAGGGTGTGCGGGCATTTCTAGAGAAGCGTGCACCGAACTTCCCCGGCCGCTGAGCGGACTGTCACTCATGACATTGCCAGATTCGCTACGCGTGAGCGATGTGCACATCCACATCCAGCCGTGGCGCGAGCTCAAGCCTGCCGCGGCTGTGGTGATGAAGCGCGGCAAGGAAGATCACTTTGATTTTCTGATGGAGGTCATGGACAATCCTCGGCTGCTGCTGCAGCTGATGGATGAACAGGGCATCCAGCGCGTCGGGCTTGTGAATTATCCCAGTCCCGATCTGATGGGATTCACCGATTACACCAACGAGTTCGCAGTGAAATACGCCGAGGCGAATCCGCAGCGCCTCATGCCGTATGGCGGTGTGCATCCAGTCTATTCGCGAAATCCGGTACGGGATGTTGAGCATCTGGTGGAGATGGGAACCCGCGTGCTCAAGATTCATCCGCCGCATCAGAAGGTCGCGGCGAATGCTTACACCGATGGTCTGGACTCGCTCGGTGCGATCTACAAAACCTGCGAACGTGCCGGCCTGCCGGTAATGATTCACACGGGCACGAGCATTTTTCCTGGCGCGCGCAGCAAATACGGCAATCCCATGGAACTGGACGACGTCGCGATCGATTTCCCCGACCTTCAGATAATCATGGCCCACGGCGGGCGCCCGCTGTACATGGATGAGGCCTTCTTCATACTTCGCCGCCATCACAATGTGTGGCTCGATCTATCGGGCATCCCCCCTCTCAAAATGCTCGAATATTTCCCGAGAATCGAAGAACTTTCGCCGCGCGTTTTGTGGGGAACGGACTGGCCCAGTCCTGGAGTGGAAAGCATGCGCGGGAACGTTACGCAGTTTCTATCGCTGGGGTGCTCGGAGAGCTTCAAGCGGGCGGCGCTGCAGGATAATCCGGAGAGGCTGCTGCCGATAGGGATTAAGTGATCAAATGAACAAATGAACAAATGATCAAGGGATCAACTGATCGCGATCTTGGATCTCGATCACTTGATTATTTGATCATTTGTTCATTTGATCAGTTGATCCTCTAAGCCCTGTTTATTGTCAGGCGCTAGCTGCAGGTTCATTTGTAGACGGTGGCGGCGGAGACGCCGACCCGCTCTTCTCGTCTGCATCGATACTCTTGAGTGCAGCCTCGATGCGTGCGATTTCCGCTTCTTTCTCGCCGAGACTCTTGATCAGCGCTGAGTAGCTCTCGTGATCGGGCTCTTTCCCTTCTTTCCTGGCTCGATACACGGCGTATCCCAGGGACTCGGCATTTTTGTCGGCAGCTTGCCGGATGCGGAACAGGTCGATGCGCAGCTTGCCTTCATCGAGTGCGCCCTGCGCCACCTTGCCTGCCTTATCCAGCTCGCTCTTGACCTTCTCCCAGAATTCGGACATCGCCTCTCCTCGCCATGGCTGTGAGTCGTACTATAGCAATTACTACGCTAAGGCACTGTGGCGGTTTCGCCGGGCCGAGCCCAGCTGAGTCAGGCGACGGAGGCCTCGCGCGCGACAGCGGGGTAAACGCTGATTCGCTGGGCGGACTTGCTGTGGTGCTCGAACTTCACGACACCATCGATCAGCGAATAGATGGTGTAATCGGTGCCCATTCCCACGTTGCGGCCAGGATGCCACTTGGTGCCGCACTGGCG
>CAZKXZ010000094.1:0-11510 GCA_964556695.1 uncultured Gemmatimonadales bacterium | reverse complement strand
GGACACTGTCTTTGGTGCTTGGGAATCGGCGGAGGTTTGGTCCCCAAAGTGCACGCCCCGGCTGTCCCCTGAGCACCACTGCACGCCCCGGCTGTCCCCGCCGGAATCAGCCGCCCTCCACCGCCGGAGGATGTATCGGTGTTTTGCGTTCCGCCCGAGCTGCTGCAGCTGCAGCTTCCTCTGCTTCGCCAGCTGCTTCAGCAGCGGCCACGTCGCGCTCAATTGCCTCACGTTCGGCCCGGAATCGCTCGTACCAATGGCGCGTCACCTCTGCTGCGAGTTCACGGTTTCCCAAGCCGAAGGCCAGAGCCGCCGCAAGCGCGACCGCGCCGAACAGAATCGCAAATGCCGTCACGACGATGTCAGTCGCAACGCCGAGCTGCTGTAGCGCCATGAAAACCGCGAGCAGGATAACTCCGCCGCGTCCCACACGCGCGAGTGCTGGTCCGCCGTGGATGGCACCGGCCGACGCCAGAATCAGTCCGCTCACGAATCCGCCCAGCAGAATTCCCACGATGATGATCACGATTGCAGCGATTACGCTGGGGACGTAACTCACCAGCTCCGAAAAAACGACAGCAAGCGATTCGAGGCCGAGTACATTGGCGGAGAGCAGGATCACGCCGAACATCACCAGCCAGAAAACCAGGTTCGCGATGATGCGCACCGGATTCAGATGCTGCCCTGAGCGCTCCACGGCTTCCATCACGCCGCCACGTTCGAGGAAAACGTTGAAGCGGATGAGCCTCAGAAACCATTCGATTCCCTTCTCGATCAGGCGTGCGACAAGGTAGCCCGCGAAGAGAATCACCAGGGCGCCGAGCAGCGCCGGTACAAATCCGGCTATCTGCTCAAAGCTGAGTCTCAGCCGTTCGCCGAGGGTTAGGTAGGATTGCGCGAGAATGAAAACATGCGCGGACCACGATGCGATCATGCCCTGCTCCTGATCTATCTGAAGTTCACTGACTGTGGAATGAAAATTACACCCGTCATTCCCGCGAAAGCGGGAATCCAGGGTCGCCTTCGCGGGAATGACAGGCCGGCTCTCAGTTCCGGGTGCCTCGCAGCACGTCGAACAGAACACTGCGGCGACACTGGGGACATAAGAGCCACTCGCGTCTCCTCGAATACCCGAGGCCGAACGAGCCGCCGCCAATCGCCTTGCGCCGCATGGGAACGACGCAGCGGGGACACTCCGGCATCCGGCCTTCAGCGTAGGCGTTGCGGATCGCGGCCTCTTCGACCAAATCGTATTGCGCCCGATCGGACACTACACCGCCCCGAGTCCGGCCCGGATCTCATCCGGAATTGGAATCGACTTGCGTGCTGTGTAGTCGAACATCACCTGCACCGTGCTGCCCTCCGCCACTACACGTCCATCGCGCTGGTCACGAATCACGTAGGTCCAGACCCACGCCTTGCTGCGCACTTCGGTCGTGCGGATCTCGATGTCGATCGGGTCACCGATCATCCCTTCGCTCAGATATTTGATCTGTGCTTCGGCCACGACAAAGGGAAAGTCAGTGGTGCCCTTCACGCATTCCAGCCACGCGCGCTCGCGCGCCATCTCGAAATAGGTGAGATAGAGCGCATTGTTGATGTGTCCCTTGGTGTCGTAGTCGCCGTAGCGCACTGCAATCGGAAAACGCACTGTCAGATCCTTACCACGACCTTGCCAAGTTGCTCCCCACTTGCCAGTCGCTCGAAGGCCGCGCGACCATCCGCGAGGTCATGCACCGAATCGACCACCGGTCTCAGTTTTCCCTCGCGAAAGTGGCGCGTGATTGCATCGAACTCGGCATCGTTCCCCATGGTCGAACCCAGAATCGATTGCTGATTCCAGAAAACGCGACGCAGGTCGGTCTGGACAACCGGTCCCGATGTACCGCCGCATGTCACAAGGCGACCACCTTTGCCGAGCGCAGCCAGCGAGTCCCGCCAGGTAACGGCGCCTACGCTGTCGACAATGATGTCCATTCCACGTTTGCCCGTGCGATCTCGGATGGTTTTCACCACATCTTCGCTGGTGCTGTTGATGACCATATCCGCACCCAGCGCCGCCGCGCGTTCCAGTTTGGCGGCGGAGGTCGACGTCACCCATGTGCGCGCTCCGATGAATTTCGCGACGCTCAATGCTGCCTGCGCGACGCCACCGCCAATGCCCTGAATCAGAACGTCGTCTCCCTTCTTGACGCCTGCGCGAGTCACGAGCATGCGCCACGCGGTGAGCGTCACCAAGGCAAATGCGGCGGCTTCTGCAACAGGGATTTCCTTGCCGATACTCCGCACATTGAACTCGGGCAGCACAATGAACTCGGCAAATGTGCCGGGATGATGTTCGCCTAGTATTCCGAATCTGAGGCAGAGCGAATGCTCACCGCGTGCGCAATACTCGCAGCTGCGATCGCTGATGCCGCCGTTGATTATGACAGTATCGCCCGGTGCGACCGACTTGACGCTGGATCCAACAGACTCCACCACACCCGTTCCGTCCGCACCCATGATCCATGGTGGCCGGATGCGCACGCTGGGGAGCCCTTCGAGAACAAAAAGGTCCAGATGATTCAGTGCCGCTGCGGTGATCTTCACTCGCACGTCGTGAGGACCAGCCAGCTCGGGCATCGGCAGGTCGTCGTGAACCTCGAGGCGATCAAAACCGCCATGTGCGGAAATCGTCAGCGCGCGCAGATACTCCTCCAGCAACTATATTATTTTGTCATTCCCGCGAAGGCGGGAATCCAGAGAGGACGACACTGGATTCCCGCTCCCGGCTTAATACCTGCCGGGACAAGCTTCGCGGGAATGACGGTTTCCAAGTGACTCGCCGCATTCTCATTAAACAGCCCGTATGATCCCGATAAAAGTACCACCGCTCGGCGAATCAATTGTCGAGGCAACGATTTCACGCTGGCTGCGCAACGAGGGCGATGCAGTCGCCGCCGGCGACCCGCTCGTTGAACTCGAAACCGATAAGATCACGGTAGAAGTGCCGGCGCTCAAGGCAGGCGTGCTGACAAAGCGATTGCGCGCCGAGGGTGATGTGGTGAAGGTGGATGAACTGCTGGGAGAGCTGGATGAAAACGCGACGGCTGCCGCCGCCCCGGCATCATCACCGGCCCCAGTAGCCACGAGTGCCGCGGTTCCCCGCACCGCTGCTGCTTCGGAGTCAACGGTCAAGGCATCTCCCGCAGCGCAGAAGATGGCCCAGGAAACCGGAATCGATCTCTCCGCGATACAGGGCACCGGCCGTGGCGGTGTCGTGAGCAAACCAGATGTCGTGGAACAGGCCGGACGACGGCCAGCAACGCAGCGCGCTACGCCAGCACAGTCGCCAGCAATCGCCGCAGCAGCTACACCGACGGCCACACCCGTAGTGCGCCCGCAATCACCGGCACCAACTGCGCCGTCGGAACCGCGAGCGCCTGCGCCGCGACCGGCAGCAGCTGGCGTGCGCGAAACGCGCGAAAAGATGAGCACGCGACGCAAACGCATTGCGGAACATCTGCTCGAGTCGCAACACGCCACGGCGCATCTCACCACGTTCAACGAAGTCGACATGAGTGCGGTGATGCAGCTTCGTGACAGAAGCAAGGCTCGAGTCGAAAAAGATCACGGAGTGAAGCTCACCTTCATGCCTTTCTTCGTGAAGGCCGCTTGTATGGCGCTCAAGAGCATTCCCGTCGTGAATGCGCAGGTGGATGGCGACAGCATTGTGTACCGGCACTATGTGAACATGGGAATCGCGGTTGCGTCGGACCAGGGACTGGTGGTGCCCAACATCCGCGATGCCGATTCCAAGAGCATGATCCAAATCAGTCGCGATATTTCTGAAGTGGCAACGCGGGCGCGCGACGGCAAACTCACCATGGACGATCTCACCGGCGGAACTTTTACGATTACCAATGGAGGCGTTTTCGGTTCGCTAATGTCGACACCGGTCATCAACTATCCCCAGGTGGGAATACTAGGGCTGCACAAGATTCAGGACCGCCCCGTTGCAATCGATGGCCGCGTGGAAATCCGGCCGATGATGTACATCGCGCTCTCCTACGATCATCGCATTGTGGATGGACAGCACTCGGTGCTCTTCCTCGTGCGAGTGAAGGAGCTGATGGAGGACCCCGGCTCCATGCTCATCGAGTGACTACGTCGTGAGCAATTTTTGTCATTCCCGCGAAAGCGGGAACCCAGTGTCGTCATCCCTGGCAGTACAATGAGCGAGTCGAAGAGCCTCCAAACCGCAGACATGGTGGTGATCGGTGGCGGCCCCGGTGGCTACGTCGCCGCAATCCGCGCCGCACAACTCGGCCTGCGCACCGTGTGCGTGGAGAAGGACGCAACACTCGGCGGTACCTGCGTCAATGTTGGCTGCATTCCATCCAAAGCGCTGCTGCAATCCAGCGAGCACTATGATTTCGCGCGCACGCAGGCTGCGGTGCACGGTATAATGCTCGACCGAGTGACGCTCGACCTGGACGTGATGCAGAAGCGCAAAACCGAAGTAGTGGCGGCGAATACGCGCGGTGTCGAGTTTCTCTTCAAGAAGAATGGAGTGACCTGGTTGCACGGATCGGGCACGTTGCGAGCGGGCAACGTTGTTGAGGTCGCGACGGCGGACGGCACGGTGACCGCTGTCTCTGCGACCAACGTCATCATCGCAACCGGTTCGGTTCCCATCGAACTACCGTTTCTTCCGTTCGACGAGAAGATCGTGCTCTCCAACACCGGAGCTCTGGCTCTGCCGGAAGTTCCGGGTCATCTGGTTGTAATCGGAGGCGGTGTCATTGGTCTGGAGCTGGGCTCAGTGTGGCGCAGACTTGGCGCGAGGGTGACAGTGGTGGAACTGACGCCGACAATTCTCCCTGGCAGCGACGCCGATTTGATCAAGGAAGCGGACCGCGTATTTCGCCGTCAGGGACTGGAGTTGCGAACCGGTACGCGTGTAACTGGCGGCAGCGCGCAAGCGGGAGCGGTCACGCTCGAGCTGGAGAAGGATGGAAAGAAAGAGACGCTCAACTCTGACAAAGTCCTCGTGTCGATTGGCCGCCGACCATCGTTGTCGGGAATAGATGCACCAGCGCTGGGACTCAAACTCGGAAAGCGCGGCGAAATCATTACCGACGGACAGATGCGCACCAACCTCCCCAACGTGTTCGCGATCGGCGACGCGGTTGGCGGAAAACTCCTTGCGCACAAGGCGGAAGAGGAGGGTGTGGTAGCGGCCGAGGTCATCGCGGGAATGAATGTGACAATGCGTTATCACGCCATTCCGTCGATTGTGTACACCTGGCCCGAGATCGCAACCGTCGGCATCACAGAGCAGGAAGCCAAGGATGCCAAGATTGAGTATCGCGTAGGAAGATTTCCTTTTTCAGCGAACGGCCGCGCGCGCACCATGGGAGAGTCGAGCGGCTTCGTGAAGTTCATCGCGGATGCCAAGACTGATGAACTCCTTGGTGCGCATCTCATTGGTCCCAACGTTTCAGAACTGATCGCCGAGGTGGTTCTCGCCTTTGAGTATCGCGCTGCCTCGGAGGATATCGGCATCACGGTGCATGGTCATCCGACTCTGTCCGAGGCAGTGAAGGAGGCCGCGCTAGCCGTTTTGGCCCGACCAATTCACCTGTAGTGTTTCTGGGATCAGTTATTCACGGCGCACAAGAACCCGTAACATGGATTCCGGCTTTCGCGGGAATCACGAATGACGGGCCACTCCCGCCGCCTATGCGCACTACTTCTCCTCCAGCCTCTCGAATTACCCTGGGCATCGGCAGCGGCCTGCCATTGGGATCGCTCCTCAGCCAATTGTCCGTCACCCACAGCTGCCATTTGTCGATGATCATCGTGCCGTCGTCGAGCCGCTTGAAGCGAAGTTCGCCGCCAGGGATAGTCTTGAATGGGTCGACCGCTCCATTGAGACCATCCGTCGCAACGGGCGCTGGAGGTTCAGCCCCGCGCGCCGCCAGCTCGGCACGAATCCGTCGAGCGTCGCCACCTGCTATGCGCGTGTAGTGGAATTTCAGGTTCTTCAACTCGTATGTTCTGGCATCAATGAGGAAAGTTCCCGCAATGTCATTCACGCGTAGCGCGTCCACGGGAATAAAGTGCAGCTCTATCATCTTGACTCCGTCCTTCTCCAACGACGAAGCCCAGAAGCAGTGACCCTCGACGAACCTTTCGTCCTGAAGCACCGCTTCGTCGGGCGCCTTGAAAAGCATCGAGGTCCTTTCCGGAATGACGTATCCGTTGTTGGCCAGCTCCTTCGCAGTCGCGGCATGGAACGGCCGCGTTGCAAGTGAAGATCCCTTGCGTTCGGAGCCACTCAGGTCGCCGGTGCGCGCGTTCATTTCACTCGAGTACAAAGTCCAGTCGTACTCGCGTTTGAGAATACGGCTGGTCTGGCGCGAGCTCTCCAGCGCGTTGGTTACCTCGGTCCATATCTGCGCCACGCCATCGGTGCCAACGAGGTTACGGTCGCAGAGAGTTACTGCGCCCACGCGTACCGTCGCGAGAGTCCACACGATGGGTTCCATACGAATTTGCACTACAGAATCCTGTGCGGCGGCGAGAGGGCCAATCGGGACTCGCAGCGCCCTTAGCCCAATGGAGCGCACGAGCAGGGTAAACGTTCTGCCAGCCGGAATGGTAAGGGCGAAACGCCCCACTGAGGAACTCAGTGTGAGCGCAACGGTGTCGCCCTTGTCGGTGTAAGCCGAAACAAGCGCTCCGGGAACCGCGGCTCCTGTTGTGGCATGACTTACAGTGCCCACCAGGCGCTGAGCATGAGCGGTGTGCGCGAGCAACAGTGTTGTTGCGCACAAAAGTGTCAGAAACCCAGCTCGATTCAACCTGCCTCCTGATCCCTTCCCAAGACGAACGGCATCGCGCCAGCCTGCGGTCCCGTTACTACCACTTACTGACAGGGAAGTTCACTCATTCGTCCACAATGCGAAAGCCATAACGTCACAGATCACTATCCGCCATCCGCCATCCGCTATTCGCGACGTACTGACACCTTCCATCCGCACCAGCGTATTGCAGCAGGCGACCGCGAGGCGTAACGTTACCGCGGGCGCAGGCAGGATTCTGCGTCCTGTATTGCTTCCGGTCGGATTCCCTGCGGGCTCAGTAGAACTGGGAGGGCTTTTGGAGTTGTCCATCATCGCGCTCAACTTCGTCTACGCCATCCTCGGCGTGATTCTGATGTACGTGAGCTATCGCGTCATCGACAAAATCACGCCCGAAGTGGATTTCCCAGCGGAACTCAAACGCGGCAACATTGCCGTGGCAATCTTCATTGCGGCGCTGTTTCTGTCGATCGCGATTATCATTGGCAATGCACTCAGCTGAACAGCGGAGGTAATCGTGCGCACCTGGCACTCTGCGTTTGTTGCGATCGTCGTTTGCGGAGCGCAGGCGAGCGCACAGCAGTCACCCGTGCAAAAGGTTGGCGGCGCCATTCAGCGCGCCGCTGAAGCTCGCGCGGCGGTGAGGGCCGCAGACCGCTTCGACGAAACATTCGCGAAATACTCCAAGCGATATTTCGGACCGGCTTTTGACTGGACGTTCTTCAAGTCGCAGGCGATGGCCGAGAGCAGCATGAATCCCGATGCGCTCAGCCCTGTGGGAGCGCGAGGTTTGATGCAGCTGATGCCATCAACCTATCAGGAGATCCAGACCAAGCGTCCGGAGCTGGGCTTGATCGATGACCCCGAGTTCAACATTGCGGCCGGCGTCATGCACGATCGCTATCTCTGGAAGTTATGGTCCAGGGAAATTGGCGAACCCGATCGTCTGAACTTCATGTTCGGCAGCTACAACGCGGGGCAAGGAACGATTGGTCGCGCAGCCGCAGCAGCAAAGGCGAAGCAGCTGGATCACTCGCGCTGGTCAAACATCGAGACAATCGCAGCAGAGGTTCCGCGCTGGCGCTATCAGGAGACACTCGGCTATGTGCGGCGCATTGGCATTTTTCATGGAAGGATGAAAGCGCCGAAGAAGTGACTAGCCGGATGTGTTCCCGATCTTGACCGCAGCGAAACATGGGTTCCGGCTTGCGCCGGAATGACAATTCTTACTTGTCATTCCCGCGAAAGCGGGAACTTAGGTTACAGGTGCCAACGTGCTCTCAACAACTAAGATTAAACACACTAGTGTTTCAGACGCGCGGTAATTCCCACGGTGACAACGTGACATTGGTCGCGGGTCACCGCGACGGCAGTGCGAACCCAGGGCACGTACCCGTCTGCGCGAACTGTAATGGTGTAGTTGCCCGCGCGTTCATACGCGAGTGCGACGGGTCCGTTATACGGGAGACCCGGATATGTGGGTTGCGCGACGGAGTCGGCATACGCGCCATCTCGCGCCACCACCGATACACCAGTGAAGTTGTTCGCTCCGCTAATCGAATCCGTAAGAGCGACCATCAGCGCTGGGCGCGCCTCCTCAGTGCACACACTCCCCGGTCTTGTGACATACAGCTTGGCGCGGTAGGACGCAGGAGGAATCGATCCACCTGATGTAGGAACCGGAGTGAGCTCCAGAAGCGAAATGCGATACGGACTCACGACGAACTCCTTCGCTCCGTCTATCGTATTGAGCACGAAGATTGTTGTCTGACCATCAGCACGCGCGTCCAGCTCAATCTGTCCGTTGCCAGCCCAGACGCACTGCACATCAATTGGGCAACGCGAATCCTGCACAACTCGAACGAACTTGAGGGAGAGGTCCGCGCCCGCGACAGAAATTGTTTCGCCGACCCTGAGGGTTAAGTCGGTATTGATTGGTGCCGTGGGATCGTTGGAGCAGGTGGACACCGTGGCCACCGTGGCCGCCGTTAGCAGACTGAAAAAACGCATTGGTACTCCTGCAGAAAGATCGAAGCTGTTGCGCCGTGTACGCTAATGTGAAGATTTGCTTTCCGAGCCAGGGCGCAGCAGCGTAGTATTGTTCATTGTATGCGCAACGACACCGAAGGGTCCGCTCACAGATCATTGCCATGCACAATCAGCACCACTGTAGTGACCCGAGCGTTGACGTCATGGTCACCGCAGCTGGCCGACGTGATCGGCCCGTCGTATCCCAGAATTGACGCCGTGGCCGTGCGCGAAAAATGCAATTAACGCCGTGCCAAGAAATGTGTAAGGAGTGTACCTCCCTATCGCTCGCGGAATTGCAACCTGAAAATGTCAAAGGTTGTGATGCCATCGCGATCTATCCGTCGAACGGAGAAGATTTCTCCACCGACGCTCTCGTACTTCGTCGCGTCGAAGGACTTTGACGCGATCACCTGACCACGATCGAGATCGATCAGCTCCAGAACCGTGGCGGTGTTCCTGGCCATTTTTACCAATCTGTCGCGCGATCCTTCAGTGTTCATTCCGTAGCCGTACGACATGCCGCCAGTCTTGAGCCGGAACGCGAGAATTCCTTTGCCCTCTGGTGGACCGGCGGTCCAGTTCACAGAAGCCACATGTGCCAGAACCCAGATGCGATTCGCTGATGCTGGAACGGCTCTCGCGATTGTGGGCGGCGGGGGCACGAAATACGTACTACCCGGTTCCGGATCGCGCGTCCACTCGCGCATCCACGGAGAGTTGATCACTGTTGCCGAGACCTGTGACTTGCCAGAAAGGTCCAACCGCTGGACAAGGTATCGGTTGGGATTCGATACCAGCATGCTGCGCTTGCCGCTATCCAGAGTGACCCCAAGAGAAAAGCACCTGATGCATGTGGTCGGATCGTCGGCACCCTCAATACCAAATGTGCTGGTTGTGCTCCCGGCAGCATCGAGGAGTGACACAAGATTGAGAGTCGGCACCGTCGACGTCGTACGGTCCGATGTAAAAAGAAGACCGCCGTCTGGAAGTGGTGTGAGACTCATGTGCAGACCAGGAGGCAGTACGACGGAACGCACGAACTCGAATTGCGGCGAGTAGACAATCAGCTGACCAGCGCTGCGCACGTACAATGTGTCAGCGCTGCCCAGCCCGAGCGGATCCGGACGGAATTCTGCACCGCCCGGTCCTCCTCGCCCGACAGCTCTCACATAGCTGCCCGCACTATCGAAGACGAACAACTGCGTTCCGTCATAAGACGCAGCGACAAAGGTGTTGAGCGGCCCGCGTCCGATATGGCTCCAGTCCCCAAGGAGAACCGGCGCACCCGGAGCACCGGTAGCTCCAATCGTTGCGATCTTCAGCATCTCGATCGTGCACGTTGTGCACGCAGGAATTCCCGGAATCTCGATCTGGCGTGCCTGCGCGGTGGCTGCCGCAGCGGTGGCCTGAACGATTGTCATGACAGTTGCCAGTACCGCGATGACTCTCACAATTCCTCGCACGTCGTCAAGGTGACTGTCTCCTACCTTCTATCATAGGCCAATGCCCGAGCCAATGCGAGAACGACAATAGCCGGAGCAGTGCGTTTCAGGGAAAACGACCCTGGATTCCCGCTCCCCGCCTTCGCGGGGACAAGTTTCGCGGGAATGACGGCTGAGGGTGACGGGCGAGGACTTCCCCCTGCGCTCCAACCCCACATATTAGTTGTCTGGCGCGTATCCTTCACAGGCAGCGACGCTGCACCAATGCCGCACACGGAAAAACCCGATCAAGGACAGAATCATGAAGTCGCTCAAACTCGCTTCCCTCCTGCTCTTCACGGCCGCCATCGCCGGAACCGCCAATGCACAGCAGATGTCGCATCAGGCGGAATGGGAGGAGGCCGAAGTTGCCTGGGAGATGGGGAAATATCCCGACGCGTTGCGCGCCTTTATCCGCTTGATGGAAGGTCCCAACTCGGCCACCTACTTTGAGCGAATCGCGCTGATCACAGGCGAGCTGTATCACACCTACGAACTCACTGCGGACGGAGCTGCGCCACGCGTGAGCCCCGATGGTAGATATGTCGGGTACGAAACCGGCGATTCGCGCGCGCTAAACATCGTCGACGTGCGCAATGGAATGAGAAAGGTCGCAACAATCGCTGGTAGCAGCATCGCCTTCTCTCCTCAGAGCGGCAAACTTGCCTACCTCGGCGTGAAGGACACACCCGAGATCGTTGCGCTGCGAGCGCAGATCGCCGCGGCGCCCGCGGCAGAACGCAACGGCCTCAACCAGCAATTGCGCTGGCTCGAAGCAAAAAACCAGCGCATCCGAGTTCACGATCTCACAACCGGACGAGAAGTCGAGCTGAATGATGGCGGTCTGATCAAGGCTGGCCTTGTGTATAATCACGACGGCAGCGCGATCCTCTTCCTCGCAGGAAAGGAAGCACTCCCGACTCGCAACGACATCTATTCCATCAGCGAGGGCGCTGCAGCCCCGACCCAGCTCACAACCGAAGATGGGTACAAGGCGATGCCGACCGTTGCCGCCGGTGGATCACACCTGCTGTATCTGCTTCCGTTCACGAATTCCATCCCGCAAGCGCCCGTTGTTAGCGCCGCAGGTGCTGGCGCAGCAGGCGGCGGCGGCAGGGGAGGTCGTGGAGCCGGCGGCGGCGGTGGTGGG
>CAZKXZ010000093.1:0-12589 GCA_964556695.1 uncultured Gemmatimonadales bacterium | reverse complement strand
GACGTGGAGGCGGAAGAGGCGGCGGCGGTGGTGGTGGTGCTGCGACAGTATTCCCTGTGACTGGTGGCAATGCGGTTATGGGCAGTGCTGGTCCGGGAGAGTACAGGGTCGTACTCACTGTCGGTGGTCGGGACTACGTACAGAAGGCGACGATACTTGCTGATCCTCGGGGCAAGGAGTAACAACCGATTTCAGATAGACGAGGACTGAACCACGAGCAACGATAGACGATGGACGAAAGACGATTGAAAGCCACTTGGGCTGCAATCGTCTTTCGTCTTTCGTCTATCGTTGCTCGTGGTTCAGGCCTCGTCTATCTAAGATCGGCTTTTGAGTCACTAGCACTAGTCACTACAAGGGACACACCCCCGCAGCGTTCCAGGATCCCACGCGGCCCGCATCCGCCGCCTGCAGAAACGCCGCAATAGGACAAAGGGTACTCTGCACGTTCGATGAATTGCGCAGCGAGTATGGCCGGATGAAAACGCTGGCTGGCGTTACCGGAAGCGTGCTCACATTACCGTAGAACGCAGACGCTTTGCCGTCCTGAAAGAGGTACTGCTCGACATTCGAGACATAGAACGCGCTGACCGTTGCGCCGCGCTCACGCACATAGGTGCCGATCGCGCGGATCGCCTTGGCACCTCCGAAATCGCCCGACACCGGAACGATGAGGTTCCTGTCATGGAGCGATTTCACAAAGTGGAAGTTGTCCTCAGTGGTCATGAAGCTGCGCGGATTGATGGCGTCGGGCCAGTAGCCGGTGAGATCTGCAAAGGTGGAATTGCTGCTGCCGCCTCGTCCACCCGACTGGGTACCGCGTGTGGATATGGTTGGTCCGTAATATTGGAACGCATCGAAGACAGCCTTGAGCTTCGCTGATTCATCCGCTGTAAATGTGAAGCCCTGCTCCCTGGTGAGACGGTCAACGATCCGCCTCCAGTTTCGGTTGAGGAGTGCTGTGTCCGCGTCCAAGTACCAGTAAGCATCCCACATCCTGGGCATCGCGGTGGTGCTGTCCAGCCCTGCAGGGCGCGGCTTGGAGAAGAGGATCGAAACGAAATCGGCGCGGTCCTTCGATAGGTAGAACATCGCCTTGAACATCAGGTGCTGCATCACAGCCTGGCGACGGATATCGCAAATGAAGGCCATCGCGGGCCTGACGGCTGCGATGTAGGTGAGGTTCTGCTCGGGGCCGACGCCCATGTACACGCCGCCCTTGACGCCGCGACCCTGAATCATAGTGAAGATTTGTCCGATCTCCGGCTCGTTGGACGTGTAGTTGTCCTCGATCTGGAAATAGCCACCGGGTTCCGAGATGTCGTTCAACAGCTTCCAGTATTCGGCGTCGCTGAGCCGATCGGGGAGCCTGCTGGTCGAGGCAATTGGAACGCCCGTTGCTCTGCCGCTCTGTGCAACCACAGGGGTGGCAGCGAGAACGAGAAGAAGCGCAAATACACCAGCACGGATCAAACCTTTTGAACGCAAAAGCATTACATCATCTCCCGTTGTATCGGTTTCGCAGCCCTGTGGTCAGGCTTCAAGTTATGGCTTCAGCCGTGGACGAGCCAGTTTCTTCCCAGCCTCGTCATCGTCACATGGGTTCCGGCTTTCGCCGGAATGACAACGATAGCCTGTCATTCCGGCGAAAGCCGGAACCCATGTTCATTCACACTCGCACTCACACTCACACTCACACTACAAATCGCTGCAGCTCTTCACTATCGACCCGCAGTTAAGGCAGATCAGCTTACACTTCCGCCACACGGTTCGGTCCGAGCCGCATACATCACACTCTTCCTCTTTGTCGTCCGGACCGGTGTCGAACCTTGCGCTACCAGCCTCCGCCACCGGCACGTCCCGCTCTTCCCGGAATTCCAAAAACCGGAGCGCCCTGGGGGAGTGCGATACCGTCGTGACGCGGTTCGGATGCACCGTATTTCACGCCGGCGGAATCGGTCATTACCGCCTGTCCCCAGCCGAAGGTGCCGGAGCGCGGACGCGCGACACTCAACGTGTGGCCCATCCCGGTGAGCGCGGTGCGTACGCTATCGGCAATTAGTGATTCGATGTTGATGTTGCAGCCAGTGAAGCTCCCCTGCGTGAAGCGACCTGCTTCAAGCGCCTGCTGAATGTTCAACCCGTAGTCCACGATGTTGGACACGAACTGCGCGTGCGCCTGCGACTGGTTCCAGCCACCCATGATTCCAAATGCGATGCGCTTGTCACCATTCTCCATGAAGGCGGGAATGATCGTGTGCAGGGGACGCTTACGCGGCGCGAGCGTGTTGGGATGGTTGGGCTGGAGTGTGAACAACCCGCCGCGGTTGTGCAGAACAAAGCCCACATCCTTGGGTGCGATCCGCGATCCCCACACACTGTACACGCTCGATATCAGCGAGACGATGTTCCCGTCCTTGTCGACGACAGTCAGGTAAATCGTGTCGTTCCCTTCCGAGTTGGTAATGCCGTCCAGCTTTCCAGGATCAACACGACAGTTGGCCGAATCCATGCGAATCAGTTTGGCACGTTCGGCAGCGCGCGTCTTGCTGAGCATCTGCTCCACGGGGATTTTGGAAAAAGCAGGATCACCGACGTACTTGATGATGTCTGCGTAGGCCAGCTTCTTCGCCTCGATCATCGTGTGCATGACCTTCGTGGTCTTGTATCCCCAATCTTTGTAGGGGAACTGCTCCATGAGGTTGAGCATCATGAGAGCGCCGATTCCGGCACCCTGGGGCGGCATTTCATAGACATTCCAGCCGCGATAGTTGGTGGATATCGGCGTAACCCACTCGGGCTGGAATTCCGAGAGATCTGCCATCGTCATGATACCGCCACGCTGCTTGATCACATCAACTATCGCCTGCGCGGTGGGTCCCTTATAGAAACCATCGCGTCCCTGTTCTGCAATGCGGCGATAGCTCTGGCCGAGGAATGGGTTCTTGAAAATCTCTCCCTCGGCAGGCGCGCGCCCGTTTTGCAGGTAGGTGTTACGCATGTTGACGTTGGAGTCGGGCCAGTTCGCGGCGCCGCGCCATTCACCCGCTACGATTTCCGTCACAGGGAATCCCTGTTCGGCATAGTAGATCGCGGGTGCGAGTGAAGTGGAGAGCGGAAGTTTACCGAACTTGTCGCGCATCGCCTGCCAGCCGGCTACGGTGCCTGGTACGGTTACACTCCATACGCCACTCCCGATGCTCGTGACACCCTTCGACGCCAGGAATGCCGGCGTCATTCCAGTGGCAGCCCATCCACTGGCATTGAGTCCGTAGAGTTTTTTCTCTGCCGCGATGTAAATGATCGCAAACATGTCGCCGCCGATCGTGAAGCTCATCGGTTCGGTGAGTCCTACCGTCGCATCCGCGGCAATAGCGGCGTCGATGGCATTGCCTCCCTGCTCGAGTATCTGCACTCCGGAGCTTGCGGCGAGCGGCGAGCTGGAAGCGACGATTCCGAACTGACTAATGACCATGGATCGTCCGGGCACAACGAGCTGCTGAGCTCTTCCGCCGCGAGCCTGCGCTCCACCGCCCGTACCTCCCGCTCCTCCTCCACCTCCACGTCCCGCGCCCCTTGCTGGAGGTGTTGTTGGAGGCGGCGTAACCTGCGCAACCAACACTGATGCGAAAGTCACAAACGAGAGTGCAAGAAGGGCAACGAAGCGAGGCCGACTCATGGCATGTCTCCCAGAGGCAAAGCGCGGTTTAGTGCTGGTGCGCGGCAACCTGCCCCGCACCACAGGACAGCACACTAGGTAGCCTAACCACGACAGGAGCGGCGTCAAGGAGGCGTTGAACCGAGGGTCATTTGTGATACAATCAAGGTGGAGTCCGGACTCGTCGGCCAAGCACCAGTTCCAGGGTGTGGCAGCGCCGAGGCGTCACGGGCAGACGCATTCTCAACCGGGGGGGATTCATGGCCAAGGGTCAACAGAAGAGCAATCGCGAAGCGAAGAAGCCCAAGAAGAACAAAAAGGCTGCAGCTCCATCTTCATTTTCGTCGCAAATGAAGCCGGGGACACCAATGCCGATGCCGGGCGACAAGAAGAAATAGCGACAGGGCGTGGTGTATCGAATGCGGTAGGTGCGCCGCCTTCGGGTTCGCAGGCAAGCGCGCCCGGAGATTGCGGACGCGTTTGACACGTGGCAACGCCCGTCCGGCATTACGCGTAGGACTTTGAGCAGCACAGCAACCCCCTGAGGTATTCAATGCCAGCGCCCCAGCGTAATACCGCACTCGTGGTTTCCCTTGCTCTCATGATGGTTGCGACACTTGCTGGCGTGTCGGCCAGACCAGTCGCGCACGCGCAGCAAGCCCGCTCCTTCTGGAGGGTAGACTCCGTTCCAGTCACGAAGATCGGTGGCGCGAACGCCAATCCAGCGTACCTGGTTACGAGTATCTGGAATGTTGCGCGCACCTTCGAGGGATATCTCGCTGTCGTCGATGATGAATTCAAACGTGTTCGCATCTTCGACTCCAGCGGCAATCATGTTGCAACACACGGACGACTGGGACAGGGCCCCGGCGAGTTCGATCGCGAACATCTTGTGGCTCGCTCAATTGCGCGAGACACAATTGGGGTCTACGGATCCTACAGCGGAAAACTGCAGGTATTCTCCATTCGCAATGGGTTTGTGCGCACCGAATTGTTCAGTGGACCAGGGACGGTCTCGCGCGACAGAAACGTCGAGGAATCCGCAACTCTGTTGGATGGGGGTAGCTTCCTGATATTCTCAACACCGGTCATGTTCAGGGAACGGATGCCCACGGGTGTTGTGACGCGAACTCCGTATCAGATGTCCTGGAAACTTCGGGGCAGAAATGTGCGCGACCTCGGAGCTTTTCCCGGTGAGGAATCGCTGCTGCTTCCGGGTGCGGATGTTGGACTCCCATTTGGCGCAACGCTCGCACGTGGTTGGGATCCGTCCGGTACCACGGTCTGCCTCGGCGACACGATGAACGCGCGCATCCAGTGCTTCGACAGTGCAGGAGGCGCACGAAGCATTGCATGGAATCAGCGTGCCGAGCCAATTACCGACTCTGTGGTCGCCGAGTGGAAGGCGCGACTGGTTGGTCGCATTACACCGGAGGCGCGCCGCGTCCTCGATGCAGCTCGATTGAAGAGCACAAAGCCCGCGTTTTCTTCTCTCTTCGTCGATACCGATCTGAACGTCTGGGTCGACATTCCGTCGAAGCGAGCGGTCGGCCAGAAAGGTAGAACTTTCTCCGTATTTGCTCGCACAGGTCAATTCCTCGGCGACGTTGAAATGCCGTCAATGGATGTGAAGCAGATACATGCGGACGTGGTGGTCGGAGTCACCTACGACGTTGACGACGTGGGTACAGTCGTCGTGCACCGCATTCGCAAGAATCCATAAGGAGATCAGCCATGCTCGCTCGCAGGATCACCGTCGTCGCGCTTGCTCTCTTCGCGGCGCTCGCCACCTTCACGCAGCCCGGACAGGCGCAGCAGACGGCTCGTCGCTACCTCTATGCTGCTCTGCCCGGCGTCGGCGGCGGGAATGCAACCACGCACGGTGGCGTAGGCATCCTGGTGTTCGACATCGACAGCGGACACAAATTCGTCAAACGCATTCCGCTGCAGGGCGCGCCGCCCACGAGTGGTAGCGGTGCGGAATCGGTCCGCGGCATTGCGGCCAACGCGCAGACATCCAGGCTCTATGTCTCGACGAGCAGGCGCCTGATCGCGTACGACCTGATCACGGAGAAACTGGTGTGGGAGCAGCGCTACGAGAATCGCGGCATCGATCGCGTAGCAGTATCGCCGGACGGGAAAACCTTGTATGCCCCCGGACTTGGCGCTCCTAAGTGGCATGTCGTCGATGCCGCCACCGGCGCGCTGATAACGTCGATCGACAAAGTCGGATCGGCCCACAACACATTCATTCCGGAGGATGGCCGATTCGCGTATCTGGAGAGCCAGGGACGGACGCGCATGATGACCGTCGCCGACGCAAGGACACACACGCTCGTGAGGGAAATCGGCCCGTTCAGCGACGTCGTCCGGCCGTTCACGATCAACGGCAAACAGACACTTGTGTTCGCGAACCTCAACAACCTGTTGGGATTCGAGATCGCTGACATAAATACGGGCAAGATGCTCCATCGGGTGGAGGTACCTGGCGTCACCCCCGGTCGCTCACCGACGCACGGCATCCCGAGCCACGGCATCGCCATGACGCAGGATGAAACGGAGATCTGGGTCACCGACAACGCGAACAACTACCTTCGCGTGTTCGACGCGACCGTCATGCCGCCGACCATGAAAACCAGCATCAAGGTGCGCGGTGAACCCGGCTGGATCACCTGGAGCATCGACGGGAGACTCGCGTATCCCTCGACGGGCGACGTCATAGACGTGCGTACTAAGCAGATCATCGCGACGTTGCAGGACGAGAACGGACAGAACGTGCAGAGCGAGAAGATGCTCGAGATCGACTTTGTGGGGGGCCGGCCGGTCCGAGCCGGGGATCAGTTCGGGGTGGGGATGGTGCGATGATTCCCC
The DNA here is from genome assembly GCA_964556695.1 of uncultured Gemmatimonadales bacterium. GTDB lineage: Bacteria > Gemmatimonadota > Gemmatimonadetes > Gemmatimonadales > Gemmatimonadaceae > CAZKXZ01. Next base: position 6,060 of record CAZKXZ010000093.1, on the reverse strand, counting down.
TTCGTGCACTCTTCCTGCTCGCATCTCTCAGCGCGTCTCTGCAGGCGCAGGTGACCAGCATTCCCTACACTGTCACCTGCGCTGCATGCCGAGTGACTACCGAGCCTGTGGTCACGCTTGGGAGCGCGAGCGATTCTGTTCCGCTCGACGGCGGAGTCGGTCTCGCGCGCGACAGCCGCGGGCGCTACTACACCACGGGATTCGGTGGCAAGAGCATCGTGATCTTCGATTCCACCGGCAAGTATCTGCAGGCATTCGGGCGCGCGGGCCAGGGACCCGGCGAGTTTGCCGGTCGCATCATGGGCTTATCCGTGAAGGCGGACACGCTGTACACCTTTACCGTGTCTGGCCACCGCGTAACAGTATTCTCGCCGTCGCTCGCCTTTGTGCGCACTGCCACTTACCTGCCGGTAACAATGCATTCCGCACCGACCATGTCTGGATCGCGCGGCGAGTTTATCGCCTCGGGCGAAGTGCGTTCCAGCGACAGCTTGACCCAATACAAGTATCACGTCGTCGGTGGTGATGGCAAGCGCATCAGGTCCTTTGGTAATGCCTATCCGATCGTCAGTGGCCGGCCTCCAGCAATTCGACCGACGACAACTGTTGTCGCGACGCTCATGTTTGCTCTGTCGCCAATGGGCGACCAGCTCTGGACGGGGAACAACGAGTATCGGGTCACTCGGTGGGATGTTGCAACAGGGAGCAGTACGACATTTCAGGTCGCAGACGTGCCCTGGCTGAGAAACGCGCCGCCCCCGCCAGATCGTGAGACGCTGCGTGACGACCTTGGGGCCGCCATGACAGCAATAGCCGCGGGACTCCCACAGCCGCCACACAAGTATCCACCAAGACCCAGTGCATCGCTGATGAGGGTTGATGATCAACAGCGACTCTGGATGTGGTCATATGTGCACTTCAACAATGACGCGCGACCAGCCGGTCCCTTGTCATCGTGTCGTGGTATCGAAAGCTCTCTCTATCCCGGATGGCGAAGCTGTGTGCTACTCGAAGTGGTGGACACGCGACGCCGGGTCCTGCTCATGTCGCAATTGTTTGACACAAACGGCCAGTTCATCCCCTACACGGATTTGATGTACTCGAAGGTCCAGGATGCGAACGGAGTGACAACACTCAAGGTTGTGCGCGTACGGTTGGTAGGGGCGCCCTGAGACGGACTGTGCGGACTTTACTTTGCGGGCGCGCTTCCCTCTTTCGCAATCACACGCATGCGCACAACCTGCGGCTCGCCTGCACTCCCGATTCTCCATCCCCACACGACATCGTCGTCGAATAGCATCACCATTACCCCATCGGGCGCGTGGACCGGCCCCATATAACGACCGTTGCGATCGAAAACATCGAACTCCGTCGGCTCAAAAAAAGGGTTGACAGGTTCACGGCCGGGCGGCGCGGGTTGGTAGTCGGGTTTCCTCTTCCCCTTGGTGTAGAGGTGAACCCAGATGTTGCCGGACGCAGTTGTGTGCAAGGAACGATAGACCGGCTTGACATGGGGCGTTGCGCCAGTCACAGGTAGCGCGCTCGCGGCCGTAATCTCCGCCAGATACTTGCGAAATGCATCGTACGCGGAGTGCTCTTCGTCGCTGAGCTGAATCAGCGGCCTGAACCTGCTAATGCGCAGCACGCCACCTTCCTTCCGGCGAACATCGAACTCGTAATGATTGTTCACTCCCACGAGCATGTCGTTGTCAGCACTGAATCCCGTGACCCTGTCAGGGCTCAGTGGAATGCTGTAGTTCGCACCTTCTGCTCGCATGGCAGGTTCCGGCACACCGTCGACGAAAACTCCATCTGGACCAATGTGCACAAGTGCCGTGTTGAACTCCGTCGGAGAGACGAATCCGCTGATGCTGCGAATGAACGTGTGATCGCGCGCGTCCAGCATCATTGACCACGCTGGGAATGCACTCGGCGGCACCACGCTCCATGTAGCGGACAGAGTTCCGTCGGCGTTGTACAATGTGATCCGGCGATTGGAGAGGTCGCCGACCTGCAGTCGGCCATCCGACCGCACCGCGATTCCAATTATCGGTTTCGCATACTCGCCGGGTCCTCGCCCTGCCGCGCCGATCTGACGGATGAATTCACCTGTCTTGCTGAACTGCCTGATAACAGGAACCTGCCAGTCGTAGACGAAAACATCTCCGTCCTTGTTGACGGCAAGGCCGGCGATGAATCCAAACGATGTTGTGGGGATGTCGAGTGATCCGATGGAAAGATCCACGACAGCTTCGCGTGCCGCGGGCCACACCTGACCGGAAAGTGTCTGTACGATTGTCGTGTCGCCGACGCGAGTGGTCCTCGCGGTCCAGTCGCTCTCCGGCGTATCGCAACCGGCAGCGATCAGTCCCAGCCCAATTATGCATGCCGATCGCAACAGTCAATCCCTCAGGAAGACGGAACTACGTGAAAGTAAACTTCCGAAAATGAACTACGTGAAAGTGAACAAAGTGAAAGTGAACCGCGTGAACGTGAACCGTGTGAAAGTGAACAACGTGAAATTGAATTGCGTGGCTCCAGACGTTGTCAAACAACGTCGTTGCTTTTAGCGTAGTTGTCTTTCACGCAGTTGCCTTTCACATAGTTTTCTTTCACGTAGTTGACATTCACGCAGTTGACTTTCACGTAGTTCCATCGTCGTTAAGCCGGAAATAGCGAGAAAGTCGGGCTAATCGACGATCATAAGCAAATCACCGGACTGCGTCGACTCTCCTTCACGCAACACAATCCGACTCACAGTCCCAGCCCGCGGCGCAAGAACAGTCGTCTCCATCTTCATCGCTTCCAGAGTGCACAAAGGCTCGTCCTTCTTCACCTGTTGCCCTTCCTTCACCTTCACCGAAGCGACAACGCCAGGCAGCGGCGCGGCGATGTGCGACGTGTCCGATGCAACCGCTCGTTCATTTTCGCGGCGCGTCATCCCGGAACTCTTGTCGAACACCTCAACCGCGCGCGGCATTCCATTCAACTCGAAGAACACCGACCGGAATCCCTCGGCGTTCATCTCGCTCACTGTCACAAGTTTTACAAGCAGTGTTTTCCCTGCTTCGATCGTCACCGCCGCTTCCTGACCCTTCTGTAGTCCGAAGAAAAATGGTACCGAGGGAATAAACGCGACGTCGCCATAGTTGAAGCGGTGCTCGAGATATTCCTCGAACACCTTCGGATACAAAACTTTCGACAACGCATCGCTCGCCTTCACGTCGCGATCCGGCACGGCGGGAATCGTCTGCAGCACCTCATCAAGATTCACAGGAGGGATGAGCGAACCAGGTCTCACGGTGAGAGGAGCCTTCCCCTTGAGAACTATCCGCACCAGCTCCGCCGGCCAGCCATCCTGCCCGTACGGCTGTCCCAGTTTTCCAGAGATCATGTCGATAACACTCTGAGGAAAACTGATGCCGTCGCCCTTGCTCGAGATGTCGTCAACCGAAAGCCCATTGGACACAAGGAAGAGCGCGAGATCTCCGACAACCTTGGAGGACGGCGTCACCTTCACGATGTGACCGAAGAGATGATTCACCTGCGCGTAAACTTTTTTTATCTCGTGCCAGCGTTCCTCGAGTCCCAGACTGCGCGCCTGCACCCGCAGGTTGGCATATTGGCCGCCGGGCATCTCATGTTCGTAAACCTGGGCCGAACCCGCCAGCAAACCGGATTCAAAGGGTGAGTACATGTGCCGCACCTCTTCCCAGTAGTCGCTGATGGGATGCAGATCGGCGAGCACCAGACCTGTGTCGCGCTCCGTGTTGGCGAACATCGCAACCACACTTTCCAGATTGGGCTGGCTTGTCAAGCCGCTCATTGGGCCAAACGCGCAATCGACAATATCCACGCCTGATTCCGCGGCTCTCAGGTACGTCGCGGCCTGGATGCTCGCCGTGTCGTGAGTGTGCAGATGCACGGGGAGTCCTGTCTCCTCTTTGAGAATACGCACCAGCTCGCGCGCTGCCTCGGGTTTGAGCAAACCAGCCATGTCCTTGATGGCAAGAAGATGCGCGCCGCGCTCCTTCAGCTCGCGGGCCAGCTTGATGTAGTAGCCGCGCGTGAACTTCTTTTCTTTCGGGCTGAACAAATCCCCCGAATAACAGAGCGAAACCTCCGCCACTTTTCCGGACTCCCGCACAGCATCTATGGCGACCTGCATCTGTTCCGGCCAGTTGAGCGAATCGAAAATGCGGAATATGTCGATGCCACCGCGCGCGGCTTCCAGCACAAAGGCGCGCACCAGATTGTCGGGGTAACTGGTGTAACCCACCGCATTGCTGCCGCGCAGCAGCATCTGAAAACAGATGTTGGGAATCGCCTGACGCAGGCGCATCAAGCGGTTCCACGGATTCTCACGAAGAAAGCGGAGCTGCACGTCAAAGGTCGCGCCGCCCCACATCTCCACACTGAACAGCTGCGAAGCACGACGTGCTACCGCAGGGGCAATCCGCAGCAGGTCGTAGGAGCGCATCCGCGTGGCGAGCAGACTCTGATGCGCATCACGAAAAGTGGTGTCGGTGATGAGAAGTTTTTTCTGATCCGCGATCCATTGCACAAACCCCTCGGCCCCAAGCTTGTCGAGCAGCTGTTTTGAACCCGCTGACGGTGTGCTCTCCCGCTCGATAGCGGGCGCGATTGGAGTCCGATAAAACACGCGGCGCGCTGGATGTCCTGGTGGAATCATGGCGCTTCCATTTACCGTCACGTCCGCAAGAAAGCGAAGCAGCTTGGTCGCGCGATCGCGGCGCGGCGCAAACACAAACAGCTCCGGACTCTCCTCAATGAAGCTCGTCGTGGCTTCGCCGCTGAGAAACACCGGATGGGCAACGACATTTTCGAGGAAAGGGATGTTTGTTTTCACACCACGGATGCGAAACTCCGCAAGCGCCCTGCGCGCTGTGGCGCAGGCATCCTCGAAGTGCGTGCCGGAACAAATGAGTTTTACCAGCAGCGAATCGTAGTGCGAGCCGATTTCAGCGCCGTTGAATGCGTTGCCCTGATCCAGGCGCACACCAAAACCAGTTGCCGAACGGAACACAACGAGCCGGCCTGTGCTCGGACTGAAATTGTCAGCCGGATCTTCGGTCGTGATCCGGCACTGCACACTGAATCCGTTTGCGCGAATGTCCTCCTGCTGAATTCCCATTTGCTCCAGCGTTTCGCCACGCGCGATTCGGAGCTGTGCCTTCACGAGATCAATTCCCGTTACCTGCTCCGTAACCGTATGCTCGACCTGGAGCCGCGGATTCATCTCGATGAAGTAGGCATCTCCCTTCTGGTCGACGAGAAACTCGACCGTTCCCGCGCTGACATATCCAATCTGCCGCGCGAGACGAACCGCGTGCGAATACAGAGTTTGTCTGAGTGTGTCGGAGAGAGTGACCGAGGGCGCGAATTCCACGATTTTCTGGTAACGCCTTTGCACGGAACAGTCGCGCTCCAGCAGGTGGCAGACATTGCCCGCGCCATCCCCCAGGATCTGAACCTCGATGTGTTTGGGGCGCTCCAGATATTTTTCCAGAAAAACATCTGCCTTGCCAAAGGCGCTGAGCGATTCGCTGCGTGCCTGATCGAAATAGCGACGCAGCTCGGCGTCATTGCGCGCGACGCGCATGCCGCGACCGCCGCCGCCATGTGCGGCTTTGAAGACAACCGGGAATCCTGCATCGCGCGCGAAGGCCACTGCTTCGTCGGCGGTCGCGAGCATCCCGGAACCGGGAATGATGGGAATGGACGCCTTGCGAGCGGCCTCGCGAGCTCTGACCTTGTCGCCCATCTCTTCGAGCACCTGCGGCGATGGGCCGATGAAAATTATCCCGTGGGCTTCACATGCCTGCGCAAAATCGGCTCGCTCCGAGAGAAAGCCATAGCCCGGATGCACCGCTTCCGCTCCGCTGGCGCGCGCCACATCGAGTACGGCGTCGATGTCCAGATAGGAGCGCACCGGATCGCTCCCCCTGATCAGGAACGACTGGTCGGCCTTGTATCTGTGGAGGGAGTAGCGGTCCTCGAGCGAATACATCCCCACGGTCGGCAGGTCGAGCTCGGTAC
>CAZKXZ010000092.1:0-12683 GCA_964556695.1 uncultured Gemmatimonadales bacterium | reverse complement strand
GGATGCGTAGAACTTGAGCGCCTTGCCGCCGGTGGTGGTTTCGGGGTTGCCGAACATCACGCCGATCTTTTCGCGCAACTGGTTGATGAAAATGACACTGGTTTTTGATCTGGCGATTGCGCCGGTGAGCTTGCGCAGCGCCTGACTCATTAGCCTGGCCTGAAGGCCAACGTGGGCATCGCCCATGTCGCCTTCGATTTCCGCGCGTGGCACCAGTGCCGCGACCGAATCGATTACAACCACGTCAACTGCGCTTGACCTCACGAGAATCTCGCAGATCTCCAGCGCCTGCTCTCCCGTGTCCGGCTGCGAGACGAGCAGATTGTCGACATCAACGCCAAGTTTGCGGGCGTAGTCAGTGTCGAGCGCGTGCTCCGCATCGATGTAGGCAGCAACGCCGCCTGTTCGTTGTGCATTGGCCACAATGTGAAGGCACAGCGTGGTCTTGCCGCTGGATTCGGGTCCAAAGATTTCTGTGACTCGACCACGAGGGATGCCGCCAATACCGATGGCTGCATCGAGATTGATGGCCCCGGTGGAAATCGCCTCGATTCTCACGCGCGCGCTATTCGCGCCCATCCGCATGATCGAACCTTTGCCGTGCGACTTCTCGATTTGCGTAATAGCCAGGTTCAGGGCCTTCTTCTTTTCTTCCTGGAGTGCGATGACTGCCATTCTTGTTCACCCATTGGTTATGCGTGTGGCGCCCTGGCCATCAAGGCGGAATCTACCCCTGCGCAGGCGTGGCAGGGATACCCGAACAAAATACGAAGGTGTCGGCGCATCAGCAAGCACTCCGAAAGAGCTCGAAAGCGTTCTCCACATGGCGGATGCGTGCTCCACCCCCACTGACGAGAACGCCGATGACGTCGAACCGGTAGGAGTCGGTTGAACGGCCGTGTCTGCTGATCCAGACCTGCGCAGAACGAGTTAACTCTCTGCGCTTACGCCAGTTAACCGCTTCGATAGGGTCGCCAAACTCCGTTCCGGTGCGCGCCTTGACCTCGACGAACGCCACGATGTCGTCTTTTTCAGCGATAAGGTCGATATCGCGGTGCCCACTGCGGAAGCGGCGCTGCATGATTCTCCAGCCGTGGCGTTTGAGCCACCGCTCAGCGATCCGTTCTCCGGTCTCTCCGAAAGCCTGCGTTGTTGCCGACATGGGGGCCAAGATAAGGGGGGTCGGCAAACGTGTGGCATCATTTTCTTGCGCGCATCATCGAAACACCGCAGCGGTCAGGTAACCACGCGCTGCGTCAGGATCTGCGTGTCCTTTTACAAACGCTGTCACTTCTGAACACTGAGCACTGTTCACTGCCAACTGAGGTCATCCGACCGGGATCCCAGGTCGGATGACCTCAGTCTGCAGTGTTCAGTGGGCAGTGATCAGAAGTGGCAGACCTGCGCGCACTACGCCCGGGGCCCGCAGATTCGATCGAGATCCCCAAGCCCCGCAAGAACATCACGCGGTCGCGAACCATCTGGTGGCCCAAGCACTCCAGCAGAGTGCAGCTGATCAATGATCCGAGCCGCTCGCCCATAACCGACTTTCAATCGCCGTTGCAACAGAGACGTCGAACCCTGCTGATGCTGAATAACAATCTCCGCCGCCTCCCGGAACAACTTGTCGCGGTCCCCCGCCGTTTCGCCGTCCCCGTCCGGCAGGTTCGCTTCCTCGGCTTCGCGAATCCGGACCGTCTCCAGAATATCGTCTTCCTTGCCATCCGTTTCCGGTAGGAGGAGTCCGCGAGTTTCAAATGCAGCACGCCGTTTGTCTCGCATTTCCACGTACCAGTTCGTAAGCCGCTCGGTGTCATCGCTGGGAATAAACGCACCCTGCAATCGCGCCGCTTCGGACTTGCCCGGTGGAATGAACAGCATGTCCCCGTTACCGAGTAGCGACTCGGCTCCGATCCCGTCGATGATTGTCCTGCTATCCACCTGTGATGCAACACGAAACGCAATGCGGCTGGGGAAGTTCGCCTTGATCAATCCGGTGATGACATTCACACTGGGCCGCTGCGTCGCCAGGATGAGATGGATTCCAATCGCGCGCGCTTTCTGCGCGAGCATTGCCAGCGGAGTCTCGATTTCTCCCTGCACCGTCATCATGAGGTCCGCGAGTTCATCGATGACCACGACGATGTACGGCAATACTCCCCCCCGATAACCCAATTCCTCGAATGCGAGCTGAGGGTCCTTGGCGCGCTTGAGCTGAGCACCCTCCTCAACTCGTCGATTGAAATCCTGAATGTTGCGAGCACCATTCGCCGCCAGAAGCTCGTAGCGATCCTGCATTTCCAGCACCGCCCACTTCAATGCCGAGGCAGCGTCGCGATTATCGGTGACAACCTTGTGTCTGAGGTGCGGCAGCACGTTGTATCCCGAGAGCTCCACCATCTTGGGATCCACCATCAGCATGCGCAGCGTCGCGGGCGTGTGACGGTACACCAGGCTGGTGATGAGCGTGTTGATACACACCGATTTTCCGCTGCCGGTTGCGCCGGCAATCAGGAGATGCGGCATCTTGGCGAGATCCGCGATAACGGGTCGCCCCTCGAGATCCTTGCCGAGTGCGATTGGCAGCGCACCGCGCGATCCCATGAATTCCCGCGATTCCAGCAGTTCTCGAAATGAAACGATCTCCGCGGTCGGGTTGGGGACCTCCACTCCCACCGCGCCTCTGCCGGGAATGGGCGCGACTATACGAATGCTTGGTGCGCGCATGGCGAGAGCAAGATCGTTGGCGAGATTTGCGATCTGACGAACTTTCACACCGGCAGCTGGTGCAACTTCGAACTGCGTGACTACCGGCCCGGTTGTGCGACCAACCAGCTCACCTTCAACGCGGAAAGTTCGCAGCGCCTCCATGAGTTTTTCTCCCATGGCGTCCAGTTCGCGCTTCCCAACGTCCGCATGTTTGGGTGGTGCGGGAGTGAGCAATTCCACCGAGGGGAGAAGTGTGGAGCCGTCTTCATCAGTCACCGCGTCTGCGGCTGCGCGCTTCGTGCGTGGTGCGCGCGGTTTCTGACCAGTTGCCGCCGGCGCAACTGCATCATCGGATGCCAGCACCGCGGCGAGTGGCGACTTGCGGGTCACCAGCCGCATGTCGGGTTCAGCGGGGATAACAACATCCGCGGGAATTCTCGACGGCTCCGCCTCAACCTTCGCCTGAGCCTGTGCGCCGCCGAACAGCATGCGGATGGGATTCCACGCAAGCGTCGCGGCAGTGAGCCCGCTGACAAAGAGCGTCACAAAAACCCAGGCGCCCGCCCAGCCAAGGACCTTTACCACGTAATAGCCCGCGAAGGCGCCCCACAGTCCACTGCCCATTGTTACATCGCCCTGAGCTCCCGCTACCAGCGCGAACACCATCGGCAGGATGACCGCTGCACCTATCATGAATCCGGGCCAGCTGCGCACAATCGCGGACGAACCTAACCGCCCAAAGTGCCGCAGCGCGAAAAGCGCGGGCACCAGTGCGAGCAGGAATGCGGCTGGCACTCCGATTCCTTGGAAAAGCCAGCGGGACATACAGCTCCCAACCGGACCAAAAAGCCCGCCCGCGAGGTGACACTCAACATCCGACGCAGGCGCGGCTGCCGCCGATACTATTGCGCCTAGCAGGAAAACGGCGAACAGGATCAGCGCAATGGCCACCAGCTCGCGGCGGAGCTGTGCGGAGATCATTGAGCGACCTCCGCGCACATCTAGGGCTGCTCCCTCAGAAGATCGTGTTCACGCTCGAGGAACTTGGTGTCGAAGTCACCTGACTGGAATGTCTTGCTCTGCATGACGCGCTTCAAGAAGGGAATTGTTGTGGTGACTCCTTCGATAATGAATCCGTCGAGAGCAACTTCCATCCGCTTCACTGCCTCGGCCCGGTCGCGGCCCTGGCATATGAGTTTCGCAAGGAGCGAGTCGTAGTACGGCGGAACGACGTAGCCGGTGTAGAGATGCGTATCAAGCCGAACGCCAGGTCCACCCGGTGGATGAAATACATCAATGCGCCCCGGACAGGGCTGAAAATTGCGCGACGGATCTTCGGCATTGATGCGGCACTCAATAACGTGCCCACGTAGCGGCGGCAGCTCCAGAAACGAAAGTTTTTCTCCGGCGGCAACTCTGATCTGCTCCTTCACCAGATCGATGCCCGTCAGCATTTCGGTAACGGGATGCTCCACCTGAATACGCGTATTCATCTCCATGAAGTAATAAGAACCGTCGGTGTCGAGGAGCATCTCCATCGTTCCGGCTCCCACATAGTCGATAGCCTTGGTGCCTCGAACGGCGGCGTCTCCCATTACCTGGCGCAGTGCTGGCGTCATCGCGGGGCTGGGCGCTTCTTCAATCAGCTTCTGGTGACGCCGCTGCACTGAGCAATCGCGTTCGCCAAGGTGAATCACATTCCCGTGGCTGTCTCCCATCATCTGAAACTCGATGTGACGCGGCCTGAGAAGGTATTTCTCTACGTAGACGTCTCCATTGCCAAATGCCGACAGCGCTTCGGAGCGAGCGAGCTGGAATGCTCTCGCAAACTCATCGGCATCGCGGGCGACGCGCATTCCCTTGCCGCCGCCGCCTGCTGCCGCCTTGATGATCACCGGGAAGCCGATATCGCGCGCGAAGTTCGAGGCCTCGTCGACATCCTCTACCGGACCGGGCGTTCCTGGGACAATGGGCACTCCGACTGCAGACATCGCACGGCGCGCCGAGGCCTTGTCGCCCATAATGCGTATCTGGTCAGCGGTCGGACCGATAAAGGTGATGTTCGACGCTGCGCAGGTTTCCGCAAACTCGGCGTTCTCCGCGAGAAAGCCGTAGCCGGGATGGATCGCGTCTGCTCCTGTGATCTCCGCGGCGGCAATGAGGCGCGGAATCTTGAGGTACGAGTCACGCGAGGGCGCCGGACCAATGCACACGTCGTCGTCGGCAAAGCGCACGTGCAGCGATTCGCGGTCGGCCTCCGAATATGCGGCGACGGTCTGAATGCCCAGCTCGCGGCACGCGCGTATTACGCGCAACGCGATCTCACCGCGATTGGCGATGAGAACCTTACTGAACATTCCAGCTCTCGACGCTGTAGTGCGGCTCGCCGGTCAGGTCACACTTCCGCTCTGGAATCCGTCCCACGAAGTATCGCTCGCCGCCGAGACGCCCTGCACTCTCAGTGCAAACTCGTTGGGGTTCGTGGCGTAGAAGCAGGCGCTCTCGTACGAAATAAGCCCCTGCGTGTACAGGGACATGAGTGACTGGTCAAAGCTCTGCATGCCGTACTGAACGCTGCCGTCCTTGATGAGGTCGGGGATATTCAGGGATTTGCGCATGTCGCGGATCTGGTCGCGCACCGCTGCGGTATTGATGAGAACCTCCACAGCGGGGATTCGTCCCGGGCGATCGCAGCGTGGCACAAGGCGCAATGAAATGACGGCCTGCAACGCGCTGGACAGAGCGAAGCGCACCTCATTCTGCTGGTGCGGTGGATAGAACGACATCACCCGGTTCACAGTCTGCGAGGCATCCGTTGTATGCAGGGTCGAGAAAACGAGGTGGCCCGTTTCGGCGGCCTTCATTGCGATTTCAAGCGTTTCGAGATCGCGGATTTCGCCGAGCAGTATGACGTCGGGATCCTGTCGCAGCACGCGGCGCAGCGCCTGCGCAAAGCTCGCCGTGTCTGTTCCAACCTCGCGCTGATTGATGTGACAGTTCACGTCGCGATGCAGGAATTCGATGGGATCTTCAATCGTGATAATATTGGCGTGCCGCCGCAGGTTGATGTGCTGAATCATCGAGGCCAGTGCTGTCGACTTTCCTGATCCGGTGATTCCAGTAACAAGTACAAGACCACGAGGGCGCAGCGAAATCTCCTCCACGATCGGCGGAATATTCAGTTCCGCGATCGTCTGCGCCTGATACGCGATGGCGCGCATTGCGTAGGCAATGGTGCCGCGCTGCTGGTACACGTTCACACGGAACCGGCCGATTCCCGGCACACCGATCGCGAAATCCGATTCTTTGTTCTCCGAAAAATCCTTCACGAGTTTTGGAGTCATCACCTGTTCGGCGAGCGACTTCAGGTCCTCGGGACGGAGCGGAGGCAGAGATAGCGGATTGAGATCGCCGTTTACGCGGAGAGTTGGCGCCCGTCCCACCTTGAGATGCAGATCGGAAGCGTTCTGCCGGATCATCTCCTGCAGAATCTCCTTGAAGTTGAACTGCTGCTGTGGCGGTGCCGCGGTAACCGGCTGGTTCACAACAGGGGTCGCCTTGGGTGGCGGACCGGAGAATGAGTCTCTATCGTCAGTCATTGGGATCAATTCGGAAGAGGATCTGCCCGTACTCAACGGGGTGCGCATCCGCCACAACCACTTCGCGGACTATACCGCTGAATTCAGACTCGATCTCGTTCATGATCTTCATCGCCTCGATGATGCACAGAACCTGACCCTTGGCGATGCGTGCCCCAGGAGACACGTAAGGTTTCGCCCCGGGCTCCGGCGAGGCGTAGTAAGTCCCCACCATGGGTGACTTCACTTCCAGAAATACGGAGTCTTTCTTCTCCGTCTGTTGCACAGCTGCCGGATCCGGAATGGCCGCAACCGGCTCTGATGGAGTTGTGTACACATGCTGCGGTGTTGTTGTCACTACCGCCGGCACCTGCAGCGGAGTAGCCATCTGGACACCGGCCCTGCCCTGCGGACTCTTGGAGATGCGCAGCTTCATCCCCTTGTCCGACGATATCTCGACCGAGTCGACCGTGGACTGATCGAGCATCTCAATGAGCTTCTTTATATACCGCAGATCTATCATTGACATGTATTGACTGAGGTCAGGCTACCTGATCTCGACAAGATCACGGGTGAACTGCGTGAGTACCCGCGGACCGTCCGAGCTAAGATAGACGTCATCCTCGATTCGCACACCACCCCAACCCGGAATGTAGATACCCGGCTCCACCGTGACGACAGCCGAAGGTGGAAGCGCGCCCTCTGCGCTGCGCGACAACCGCGGGCTCTCATGAACCTGCAACCCGATACCATGTCCCAGACCATGTCCGAATTCGGCGCCATAACCGCAACCTTCAATGTGACTGCGCGCGATGGCATCTGCCTCGCGCCCCTTCATTCCTGCCTGTATTCCGCGAGCTGCAGACTCGTTGGCGGTGCGCACGACAGCGTATATCTCGCGCTCGCGCATTCCCGCCGCACCAACAACAAAGGTTCGCGTAACGTCCGAGCAATAGCCTCCCACCACGGCGCCAAAATCGACCAGCAGCAATTCACCTTTTTTTACTTCCCTGCGCGACGTGCTCGCATGCGGCAGCGCCGAACGTGGTCCTGATGCAACGATGGTGGGAAACGCAAACCCTTCGCTACCACCGTCGCGCAATGCCTTCTCCAGCAATCCCGCGATGGCAAACTCCGTCATCCCTGCGGCCACTCCCTGCACCATTGTGTGCAACGCGGTGGTTGCCACCTGAGCGGCGGCGGTGATCATTTCCAATTCATGTTTGTCCTTGCGTTGCCGCAACGACTCTACCATCTCCTCCACGGGCCTCCACTGCCAGCGTGCGCCTGCCTCGAGAAGCCGCTCGAAGTCGCGGTGTGGCATATGCACGCTCTCGAACCCTATGACTTTGAGCCCCGCGGACCGGCCCAGATGCTTCCACAGCGACAGCCACAAACTCTCGCTGTCGATCAAAACAGCTACTGTCTCGCCAACTTCATCCGCAACCTGCGTCTTGTAACGGAAATCAGTAATCAGCGTAGCGTCGTGCGGTGTTACAATCAGAATTGCGCTGCTCCCCGAGAATCCAGTCAGATAACGGATATTCGGGATGCAGGTTATCAGAATCCCATCAATGCGCGCCTCAGATAGCTGCGATACCAGTACGGCGAGCCTGCGCCGCTGCAGCTCACCCACGAGCCGCGTGCATCTGCACCAGCCCTCGTAGCGCCAGTTCGTATCCGTTGGCGCCGAACCCGCAGATCACTGCCTTGGCGCCGGCAGCGAGCATCGAGTGGCGCCGCTCAGCCTCACGGGCAAAAATGTTGCTCAGATGTACCTCAATGTACGGAACTGAGACCGACCGCAGCGCGTCTGCAATGGCCATGCTCGTATGCGTCCATGCGGCCGCGTTTATCAATATCCCGTCCGCAACTCCATGCTGGGCCTGAATTGCATCAATCAGATCGCCTTCGGAGTTGAATTGAGCGAATGACATTGCGACATCCAGTTCGGCGGCCACCACCTTCAGACGTCGCTCGATGTCAGCCAGGCTTCCCTTTCCGTAGATCTCGGGCTCACGAATGCCCAGCAGATTCAGATTGGGACCATTGAGTACGGCTACCTTCACGACCTCTTCAATCCTTCCAGCCAGCTATTGAATTGCTCGATCTCTTCGGAGTCCTGGCCTTTCCTCTGGCGCGCGGCACGTGGCTCAACAGTGCCACCGCTCGGGGGCGCCTGTCCGCCGGTTACAAAAAACTGGTCGAATGAGAAACCCGTTGATCCAGCGGATCCGGCCCGGCCTGTGCCGCCACCATTCCGGAAAACACTCTCCAGTGACAACGCGTTGCTTGCTTCCCTCGCCGGTCTCCCCGCATCGAGAATCGAAGCACCTGGCGAGTCGGAGTCCTGCTCCCCCTCGGATCGGACCGACACGTAGGGACGTGCGAGGCGCGGGCGTAGAGGGACTCGCACCAGAGACGAGAAAAAGTCCTTGGCGCTGTCTCCCTCTTCTGCCGCAGCCATCTTGGGTTCCCTAGCGGGTTCCGTTCGTCCGGCAATGCGCCTGTCCAGTTCTGCAATGCGTTCCCTGAAACGATCGTTATCCGGATTTCTCTCCGACAATTGCCGATAGACGGCAGCGGACATCTCGAAGTATCCCTGCTGCTCGTACAATTGCGCCATCGTTTCGGTAATGAAAACAGCGGGAGTCGGCTGAATGCCGCCGGGTTCTTCCTCGACTTCGCCACCTTCCACAATGTCCATGTGCGACATGTCGGCCGCACCTGCCTCTGCCGGATCCTCAACTGCGGAATCTGGCCAGTCGAGACTCGCTGCAATTTCGCGCTGCAGCTCGACCTCCCTGGGATCGTTGACGACGTCGAAGTCCGACACCCATTCGGCCGGGGGGTTGTCCGCGACCGATGCGTTGATCTCCTCAGAAAGGGATTCCGCCTCCCAGAGCAGCGGGTCATCGGCGTCCGCCGCTTCCTCCGATGGCGACGCCGCAAACGCTACTTCCTCACGGTTTTCGTTCGCATCCTCTGCGACTACTTCACGAGAGAACACCTCTGGCGAATCCGCGACATCCGGAACGCGCTCCGCGCGAGAGAATACCTCGGGCGAATCAGCTGCCGAGGCGAAATACGGTTCCTCAACAGGCTGCGCTTCACTTGCTGCTTCGAGTGACTCCGGCTCTGCTTCTGGCTCTTCCTCAGCCTCGTCGCTGACCGCTTCTCGTGCCTCGACGGTTGCAGCAGGAGCTGACTGCAGCCAGCTGAACGGGTCGTGAGGCGCAGCTTCTTCTGCGGCGGGTACAGCGGCATCGCCCTCTGAAGACAAGGCTTCCTCTACACTCCAGAATTCAGCAACCGCGTCAACAACCGGCTCTTCATCGCTGGCCTGAGCCGCTTCGTGTTCGTCGTCAGCGGCCTCTTCGCGCGCCGGTTCATCCGCGGGCGCTTCTGGCGCTGCAACCGCGTCGGCCTCGAAGATTTCTTCCACGACAACTTCAGTGATTACTTCCGTAATCACGACTTCGGTGACTACGATCTCAGGGGACGCAACCTCTTCTGGCTTCGCGCTGGCCTGCGTCATTTCCGGATGCAGTTCAGCAGCTGCGCTCTCCTCATACTCGGCGGCCGCTTCGATTTCCGGCGTGGTGATCAGTTCGATTCTTTGGGCTTCGGGGGCCGCCGTGACGACAGGCTCTCCCCTCTCGGGCGTCGGGAAGGTACCGGCGCTGATGATCTCATCGATTTCCCGCAGCACAGTCATCACTTCGTGATTGCGTGAATCAACATCGAGAACATGCATGTACCATTTCTTGGCGGCGGAGAAATCTCCACTTTCCTTCGCCATGTCGCCCAGATGCCGCAGTGCAATCAGGTTTTCGGGATCCAGCGTCAACGCCAGCTCAAAGGCTTCACGCGCCTCCTGCTTGAATCCTCCGTCGAACAAAGCCTGGCCCAGCACAACCTGGCCACTCATGTGGTTTGGCTGTTGTTCCAAATGAGTGCGGCAAAGTTCGATGGCGCGCGCGGTGTCCCCAGCCTTGCGATACTCATTCGCCAGTGGGGCGAAGAAGCGGCGCGGGGTCTCACCAAATTTCTTCTCGAGCTCTTCTATTCTTGCAAGGCTGGACATGAGGCTCTCTCGATCAGCGGCATGGGCCGCGCCATGGCGCCCAAAGGGTACCCGAAAATGACGAACCAAACGCTCAGAAGTATCACTGTAACTTGATCTTAGCACCACTCAGAAGCTATACTAAGTGATTACGGATCAAGGCCCTGAAGGGGCGGGAGTTTAAGCAAGTGCCCATACTGCGCGGAATGCGGTCCGCTTCAAAATACATCTGGATCGTTGTCTTCATCACATTCGTGGGAGGCTTCCTTTTCCTGGATATGTCAGGTCTGCTGGGCGATGGCTCGGTTGCTCCGAGTTCGACCGTTGCTTCGGTGAATGGCACAAAAATCAGCTACATGAGCTGGATGCAACGGGTGGAGTTCGCGACGCAGCAGCAGACGGACCAGGCCGGACGTTCGCTCACCCTCGACGAGACAAAGCTTATACAGACGCGGGTGCTCGACGAAATGGTGCTCGAGATTCTGCTGGACGCGGAATACAAGCGGCGCGGAATCACTGTCAGCAATGACGAAATCCAGCGTGCCGCGCGCTTGATGCCGCATCCTTCCTTGATGCAGAGTCCAGATTTGCAGACCGATGGCCGCTTTGATCCCGCGAAGTACGAACGCTTCCTTGGCAGTCCGAGCACCAGGAGCAGCGGACAACTGGCGTCCCTCGAGGCGTACTACAGGTCGGAGATTCCCAGACTCAAGCTCTTTGAGCAGGTCGTCGCGGACATTCACATTACGGACGCAGAGATGTGGGCCAAATGGCGCGACGTCAACGATTCCGTGGAGGTGTCGTTCGTTGCGCTCACGGCGGATGCTCAGGGCGATTCGATTGCAGTGGAAGTGAGCGAATCGGAAATCCGAAGGCACTACGATGCGAACCGTGATTTGTACAAGCAGGACGGACGCGGGTTGTTGTCGCTGGTGCACATTCCCAAAATCATCACCAGCGCCGACAGTGCAGCGACGCTGGCCAAGGCGAAAGCGCTGCGAGCGGAAGTACTCGCTGGATCCGACTCCGCTTTTCAGGAGGTGGCCCGCAGAGAGTCGGATGATCAGCGCTCCGCACCACTCGGTGGCGACCTGCCAAGGGGAGTCAAGGGTGAATTTCTCCCGGGCACCTTCGAGACTACTGCCTATGCGCTCAAGGCCGGTGAAATTTCGCAGCCGGTACTCACGCCCTACGGCTACTATCTCATTCAGCTCGTAGATCGCAAACAGGACACGCTCACGCTGCGCCAGATTGCGCTGAAAATAAAGCAGAATGATTCGGCAGCGATCGTGCTGGACAAGAAGGCTGACGCCCTCACGACCGCGGCGGGAGCCACCACGGAGCTCCAGAAACTCGAGGAGGCTGCCGTCGGCCAGGGGCTTCGCGTCGAGAAGTCACTTGTATTCGAGGGTCAGCCATTGATGCTTGGCGGCAAATACGTGCCGTCGGTTTCGGCCTGGGCTTTCTCGGGCGCGTTCGCCGGTGAAGTGAGTGACCTGTACGAAAACGATGATGGATATTATCTGGCCCGTCTCGATTCCCTCGTGGATGAGGGGCTTCAGCCGTTCGGCGAAGTGCACGACGTCATAAAACTCCAGCTTACGCGCAAGAAGAAGTTGCAGAAGCTGGTTCCGCTGGCCTCGCAGATTGCGACACAGGCTGCTTCGTCGACACTGGAAGCAGCGGCGAAGGCACATGGCGCCAGCGTGCAGCACGCACCGATTTTCAACCGGATTGCCTTCGTTCCAGGTATTGGTCGCGACAACGAAGCGATCGGCGCGGCGTTCGCGCTGCCGTCGGGCTCGATCAGTACGCCCGTTGTTACCGAGGATGCAGTGTTCGTGTTGCGCGTGGACAAACGCGTAAGTGCATCACGCGAGGCCTGGCAAACGCAGCGCGCTGTTCAGCGCATGATACAGATGCAGTCGATGCAGCAGGACAGGATACAGGCATACCTGCGCGGACTTCGCGAGAGCGCGAAGATTGTCGACAAACGCAAGGAACTGGCGCGCCAAGGCCGCGTCGCCGCCTGACCTTAGGGGCGTTTTCCAGAAAACGTTTTCCCGACAGCGCTGTTAAGAAACGTTGTCCAGAAAACGTTCTCGAAAAAACGTTTCTGACCGACGTTTTCCAAAAGACGTTTTCCTTGAGAACGCTCTTTACAAAAGCCTTTTGGGCTCAGCTCGGACTTCTTCCTCTTCCGGCACCGGCGCCGATTCCTTCTCGCCGCGGTTGAGTCGCTCGGACTGATTTGCAGAACCATCGGTGATGGCGCGCTCGGTATCAGAAAGCGATCGCTTGAAGTCCCGAATACCCTTCCCCATGGCGGC
>CAZKXZ010000091.1:0-13231 GCA_964556695.1 uncultured Gemmatimonadales bacterium | reverse complement strand
GCAGTGCCACGACATCACGCTCTACCCGGGCGTCGGCTATGCCGGCGGCGCGTGCGCGGGGATGGGCATCCTGCTCGACATCCGCGACCCGGCCAACCCGAAGCGTCTCGACGCGGTTGCCGACACGAACTTCGCGTACTGGCACTCGGCTACGTTCTCGAACGACGGATCGAAAGTGCTCTTCTCTGATGAGTGGGGTGGTGGTGGCGCCGCGTATTGCCGCGCGCTGGATCCGCTCCAGTGGGGCGCTGATGCGATCTTCACCATCGAGAAGAACAAGATGATCCACAAGAGCTACTACAAGATGCCGGCGGCGCAGACGCAGCAGGAAAACTGCGTCGCGCACAACGGCAATCTGATTCCCGTTCCGGGCCGCGACATCATGGTGCAGTCGTTCTATCAGGGCGGCATCACGGTGTTCGAGTGGACGGACCCCGCGAATCCGAAGGAGATTGCGTTCTTCGACCGCGGGCCGGGCAGCGGCGGCTACTGGTCGTCGTACTACTACAATGGCTACATCTACGGCTCCGAGATGCGTCGTGGTCTCGACATCTTCGAGCTGACGCCCGGTCCGTTCCTTTCGCAGAACGAGCTCGATGCGGCGAAGCTGATCGAACTCGATTGGCTGAATCCGCAGGACCAGCCGAAGTTCGTCTGGCCGGCAAACATTTCCGTCGTACGGTCGTACCTCGATCAGCTCGTGCGCTGGAACGGCATCGCGGCGGATCGTTCGACCGCCATCAGCGCTGAGCTCGACAAAGCGATGAGCGTGGCCGGTGCCGAGCGCAAGGCGGCGTTGACGAGGATCGCGACGATGATGGATACCGACGCGCGGACGGCGAAGGATGGCGCCCGCGTGACGGTGATGGCGAAGGCAACGCGTGATCTGGCGGCGTCGGTGAAGTAAAGTGCTGTCATTGCCGCGAAAGCGGCAACCCATGTTGACCGGCAAAAGTGCTGTCATTGCCGCGAAAGCGGCAACCCATGTTGACCGGCAAAAGTGCTGTCATTGCCGCGAAAGCGGCAACCCATGTTGACCGGTGCAAATGGGTTGCCGCTTTCGCGGCAATGACAGCATTTCTTGCAGGTACCTGAAAGAAGTGAAACGGCCGCCTTGAGAGAGGCGGCCGTTTTGCTTTCCGGAAACCCGCTGATCGGTAATGCGCCGGAAATCCGCGTACGATACCCGGCTACATGCTACGCTGAACCGCATTCGTCTCTGCGGAATTACGATCCTGTAGTTCTCGCGAAGAAATCGGCCAGGTCCAGTACAAAGGTATCGTTCGTAGCTGCACCGTCTGGAATCCACGACAGTGTCTCCTCAAGCAGTTCGCCACGGAGATCCCCCGGGCGCCAGCGCTCGACAACACGAGCGTCCAAATCGACAATCCAGTATTCCGGCACACGGGCGCGCGAGTAATAGCGCCGCTTGTCTACTCGATCCTGCCGCGCATTGGACGGGGATAGTATTTCCACAGCAAGCAACAGGGTGCGGACTTCGTTCCATTTTGCCGGCACGCGTCCATCACTGGATGGCACCACAAATACATCGGGCTGCGCAATCGTCCCCGGTTCCAGTTCGAGATCCGCAGGCGACATGAATACGATTCCAATTCGTCTGGATTTGCAGTATTCCTCGAGCGCCGCCAAAAGTATAGCAGCGGCACGCTGATGTCGCGGGCTCGGAGCGTTCGTCACGAGCAACGCGCCATCGATGAGTTCATATCGCGGCCACGCGCGCGATTCGTCCTGGAGCGCGCGCACCTCGTCCACCGTCCATCGTTTGGCGTGTGCTGGCATACCCATAGTCTGCTCGGCGTTGTGATGATGGGGCAAGGGGTCATGCCTCAATATCGGCCTCAACTCGTCGCCGACCGTCATCGTAATACTGCGCGCATCATCAAAATCAGGCACTTGGCCGCGAAGTCCTCGCCGGCACTATTATACATCCTGACATGATCCGTTCTTGCATAGCCATCGTGATCGCGAGCCTCCTTGCAGGCTGCGACAGATCAGGTTCGCGAACTCCCGCAGCGACGCCAGTCGCGTCGCCGTTGCGTGTGGAGCGCATCAAACTCGGCGACACATCCGTGGTCCGTAACTTCGGCGCAGGCACTCCCGAGTCGAAGGTCGACCTCGTTAAGGAAATCGTCATCGGCGGATCCAGCTCCGCGCCAGAGCAGTTGTTGACCAACATCAGCTACACCGTTGTTGCGCCAGACGGTGCGGTGATTTTTTACGAGACGGGAGCCAAACAGCTGCGCCTGTTCGATTCGACTGGAAGGTTCGTGCGCAATATCGGGCGCCACGGAACCGGGCCGGGGGAATACGAACAATTGAACGGACTCACTGTCACTCCGAAAGGTGATGTGATCGCGTGGTCGCGGCTCAAGGTCATTGTGTTCGGCTCCAACGGTGATTTTGTTCGCACTTTCCCAGCCCCCGGCGCTGAGAGGCGACTGGTTTCGCAGGGAAGTCACTCCGATGTCGACGGCAATTTCTTCTCGCTGCTTTCCGTCCCGAATCCGGAATTCCCAGACTCCGTTCTGCCTGGTGGCCGCAAGCCCATGCGAGATGCAGCCATTCGCGTCACAATCGATGGCAGTGTTGTCGACACGATTCTCAGACCTCGGGGAGAGGCCGCAAGGCAGATAGCTGTCACCGCAAGAGAGGAGACGGTTACCTACAAAATGTCGTGGGGAATTCCTCTCGGTACCGGATCAGTGTCCAGTATGAGTCCGATGGGCTATTTCATTGTCGGCAGGGCGTCGGTCTATTCGATTTTCGCGAGCAAGCCAGGTCAGGAAACTCTTCGCATTGAATTGGATCGTGCTCAGATTCCTGTTGATGAAGTGGAACGCCGGGATATTCTCGTTCGCGACAATTTCGAGAGTGCACTCTATCGCGCGACGCCTGTTTTGACCTTGTCGGACATCTCAGAGTCAAAACCATTTTTCAGGGATCTTCGCGTGGCGCCGGACGGCCGGATCTGGGCGCAACTGTACGCCACGGGTACGCGGGTCGCCATGACCGAGCGCGATGTGAGAATCGCGAGCATTGGTATGCCGGTTCCACCGGGCACACGCACCCCGACGCATCAGTGGCTCGAGCCTACCGTGTTCGATGTATTCGAACCCACCGGTGAGTTTATTGGAGAGGTGACGCTGCCAACTGGCGCGACGTTCGCTGCAGCTCGCGGTGACAAGATCTGGCTGCTCATGCGCGACGCACTCGACGTGCCTTCATTGATTCGCTTTCGTCTAGGCTGGAGACGGGCGGGCGAATAACTTAGTTCTTCGCTTGCCCATTCTTAAGAATCGTCGTTCGTTCGAGAAAGAATCCGTTCCGGATGTCGCCCACCTGCAGATAAACAACACCCCCTTTCCCGAATCCCGCTATCGAGCGGCCAAGCGGGAGACGCACACGTTGCACAAATCCTTGCTTCGGATTCACGACATCGTAAACCAGTTCACCATTCTTCGACTGCGATGTTGTGCGCGGTAGAATCCACAGATTGCCGTCCCGGTCCGCGATCGCGGCTCCGGGTCTGAACGGCGGATAGTAGTCCACATTTTCTGACGGAGGCACGATCTTGTAGGGCCACAAGCGCCGCTCGGGCGGACAACGGAACTTTGGAATCGATACTCTGCCGTTGTCGTCGGACATTGTCATGAAGGTTCCACAATTTGCATCACCGTCGACCTTCCTGGCGGAATCGGCGGCCGCGATACTGTCGGTTGGAAGTGCTGTTCCAGTTTCGCGCCTCGTGGCCCAGGCGTTGATTGAATCCAGGTGCGCACTCACCGAATCGATGATCTTTTTCTTCTCGTCGTCGGAGATCCGTTTCCACTCGAACGGCAATTTGGGTGAAGCACTCTTCGCTCCATCTGGATGGATCCAGTCGACGTGGTAATCGCTCCCTCTAACAATTGCGATTGTTCCGTCGGACAGTACCGCGAATTCATCAACGTAGTACAGCGGATTGATCACCTGAACAACACCGACTGGCTCACCATTCGCATCGAGAGTCAAGGTGAGCCGTCCGCCACCGGGCGGCACATTCGCGCCGCCATTCGTCTCCAGTACCCGGCGCAGATATCCCACTGTATCAACGCGGCGTAAATCGAGATCGGCGCGAAGAATGCTCACACTATCCGCCAGTGCCGGAATGCGCACGCTGAATCCGGGACGACTCGGCGCACCGCTCGCGTCTCCTCGGCCACTCGCTCCACCCGCGCCGCCCGCCCTTAGCGTGCAAGTGTTAAACCCGACTGGTGGTGGCTGGATGAGAGATGCGGAGCAAGGGACTGTTATAGGCCCGGTGCCTGTTACTCCGGGTGTTGCACGCCGAAGGTAGTTGCCCTGGTAAATAATGCGGCCCTTGGCGTCGATTCCGGTATTTCGCAAATGTATGTTCCCCCAACCATCATCGAGAGCCACTGCGCGCTTCACTTCTCCGAATTGATCGAGCACCACCATCTGGTTGGGAACCACGTCGCCAAAGAGAAGCGAGTCTCCTGAATAGCGCATGAGGGGACGAGGCCAATTTCCACCAGGGTAAGTGCGCGCCGAGCCGCGGGCGGAATCGTGCACTGCCACTGCAGATGCCATTGATTTGTCAAAAAGTTTGATTTGATGTTTCGCTATGTCGTTGACGAGAACCCGACCGTCCGCGGTTTCACTCAAACCCAGGATAGCGCCGAATTTCTCTGTCGTCCTTCCATTGGGGGCCGACAGTTCGACAACGGGAACCTGTGCCTGTTGAGATGGAGTCAAAGGGATCTGCAATGGCGCATCGCTCACCGAGCCGCTAAAGGCCAGCGTATCGCTGCTGTATGGCGGAATATCAGACGGCGCTTGTTCATGCCGGCCAACGAGACGACTCGCGAGGCCGTGTCCCAACGCTCCCTCATGGTTTGCCGCATAGATCACCAGTTGTGCGGCGAGTGCGATTGGTACTAATACCACTGCAACAGTTGCGGCGATACGCATGATGAGTTTTCCTCGTGTACGATTGACGACCTGCACTGATGCAGTCGCTGGCGAAGGGTGCGCGTTGTGCGAAGCAGCATCATATTGCTGCCAGTGCGATTCAATCTCGGGCGCGGTAAGAGTTGTTCTTTTCATTTCGCGGGTGCGTGCTGCCGCCGAGGCGTTCATATCCCAGCTTCCCGCTAACTGCCAGGCGTCTATGAGAGGCTGCACTTTCTTCGCGAAAATCGCGTCGCTCGTCAGGCGCTCGTTTACCGCTGCAACCTGCACCGCACTGAGTTCGCGCGAGAGATAAGCAACGATCAGCGCAATGTCGGGGTCGACTTCCGCTCCATCTTCGTCAGACGCAGCAAAGAGATTGAAATCGTTTGTCATGGGACTCGTTCCTTTGCGATAGGGCCGTCGCTGCTTTCAGCACGGTATTGCGCTACACACGCGCGCAACAAGACGCCGGACCTGATGATGTGTGTATGGATTGTGCCCACAGCAACGCCGAGTCGCGCAGCGGCTTCTTTGTAGGAGAGTTCTTCTTCGCGGATGAGAATGAAGACCTCTCGCATTCGCGGCGGCATCGAGTCCAATGTTCGCGCGATGCGTTCGTGCAACTCCGCGATTTCCAGTGAGCCGCCGGGCTCGGCCCATTCATGCGTGACAGCGGACGACATTTCATGGTATGCGCCTTCGATTCGCGCGCGCCGCGACATACTGCGCCAATGCGACCTGACCCTTCGTGACACCGCCATGTAGAGGAGTGCGCCGGTAATACGCTCCGGCGGATATCGCAGCATTTCGCACGTTATCGCGTGCGCAATCTCCAGAGCCTCGTCACGCGGAAGCCACCGTTGAGCCACATCCATCGCGCGAACAAGAGTCTCCTCATAGCGCCTGCGTTGTGAGGCGGAATGGTCTCCGTTTGTGGACGGGAGGGGGGCGGCGGATTGTTTCATGGTTCACACAATACCGTCGCTGGCGGGGTTTTGGGATACAAGCCACGCAAAGGCAATCGACGTCGATGAATCTTCCGAGCGCCACCAGCGCACCGAAGTCGGTTAGTTGTGAGTTGGCCAAGGCTCGCCTCAGCGAGTCGCAAGTTCGTCTGGCCGGCGAAAATTGCGTTGTTCGCTCGTACCTGGATCAGCTCGTGCGCTTGAACGGCATCGCGGCGGATTGCTCGACCGCGATCAGCGCTGAACTCGACAAGGCGATGCTTGAGTCAGGTACCGAGCGCACGGAGGCCGTGACCAGGATCTGACGCGAGGACGTTCAGTGCGCGGCAAGGCACGGTAGGGTAACTGTCAGGATGCGAGAGCAGGCCTTCGGAATGATCCTGTGGATACAAGGCGACTAGCACCGGCCGATCGGTGAGATTTTATGGTCCTTCGCGATGTTGGAGGGATAACTCGCATGGATGCCGCAACCAGATTGCCTTCACGTCTGTTCCACCCCTTCACCAAAGTGCAACTCCTATGAACCGGCAGCGCACTATTCCCGAACCTTGCACGCGGGATCAATTCCCGCCAACAAGGTCATTCCACCTCGGGCGGGCGATTTTGAAATTTGCTTCGCGCAGCGCCGGATAGTCTTGCGATCCACGCCTACGCCCAGTCTTAAACGCTGTGAGATTTCCCGCAGGTGGTGATTGGGAAGTGGCCACAGCGCGGATTTTGGGTGACCGCCGGCGCGCGAGCGGACGCGGAGGTGCGGACCGATCCCCCGTGCTTACTACCAAATCGGGAACCCTTCACGGAGTGTCGAGGTCTTGCAGTACCTCGTAGTCAGAATGCTTGAACTGGTACTTAACGCAAGCGAGATGTGTACACTCTTTGCATTTCCAAACGGCCCAAGCTCCCCTGCCTCGTCTGCCAAGCTCGCGCAGCGTGTAGCCGTGCGAGACAATCGTGTAGGCGTCATCGTGAGGATTGGTCAATACATGCCGATCCACATCACTCCACGTGACGTTGACGGCAGCGTTGCACCTCGGACACCTTACCCATCCATGATTAGCCATCCGCAATACTCTTCTTCGCCGTCCGTCCCAACTCAACCGGCGCGAGAAGCTCTCTTGTTCGCATGAGTATCTTGGCCATGTGGTTGTCACCTACGCCTTCGACGACGCCTCAAAAAGTATCGCCCCAAACGCTGCCGGCGAACGCCGGGTGCAGTAAGCTGGTAGCGAAGGAAGTCGCCAACGACACGTTCGGTGTAGGTGATGGGGTTGAGCATTGGGAAAGTGTATCGCCGGGATGAGCACGCCGCGAATGACGCGGGATGACTCCTACGCCCACACGGGGTCTCCGGCAGCGAGAACATGGGTGCACACTTGGCAGTGCGCACGACGCCGGACGATGCACTCGGTCATTGTGGAAGCGAAGCCATCAAAGCGTCTGTACGTACGATCCTGGCTGCTGGGCGAATAACCCAACAGCAATTGCAGCGCTTCGCTGACCGCCTGGCTCGCTAGCACTCCGTTGAAGCTTAGGACCCAGGCATCCTTTTCGCCGTTGGAATCTCGCAGATAAGATCTGCCCATTCCGCCGGTTTCTTCGTCGAGCTTCGCGGTGGTCAGAAAATCAGTGCACCACATACATGCACGACCAGGTATTGCGACGAAGATGTTGCCGTGCACGCCGGTGATCGGTGCCGGACCTGGTGACGTCCACGGCGACATCACGGTGACACGTAACCCGATGTCGACGTACGGGATGCAATAGCGCCAGCATAGTTCCATCAGGTCGGCGCGGGCGTGCATGTTGTTCACGCATCCAATGACAATATCTGCCGTTTTCACCGCGTCGATCACGTTTTGCTCGGGTAACCGCTCGCGTACACCGATAAACCTGACGCGCCGGTTTGTCCACCATACGCGGACACGTGCAACATTCGTTTTCCAACGGCGAAGCAATATATCCAGCCACCCTATTTGGCTTGAGGCGAAAGCATTGCTCGCATCAATGCGCTGCGGATCGACGCCGATGATGGTCCCAACGCCGAGCGCTGCGAGTTGCGGCACGACCTGAGTTCCACCGCCGCTGAGACCAACTACCGCGACAGTGGCGCCGGCGAGACATCGACTCAAAGCGGGATTCGCCGCAAGCGCCTGTCGGCGAAGGAGCAGTAGTTCCTCTGAACTGATTTCTTCCGGCATTGTAACCATGGTTTCACTGAAGCAGCGGACCGCGAACGAGTCCGTCATTTCGCGTTCCCCGGGAAGGATCAGCAGTCCGGCGGCGCAGCGATCGCCAAATACAATCGAGCCATGCGGCCGGTCGGGGGCGATTTGGTGAAACTTTGGCAACAGCACCGACGCACTGTCGCGGTCATCACGAGACAGAGCGACGGCTGGTACGTCCCCATGTGAATGGAATATGACAATGCCTCGGTTCTGACTGAGCGCTCTGTTCAGGAGCTCAATCGTGTAGGCGCCCTTCCAGCGAGCGCCGTGGCCATCCGACGGCATGAAGGCATCTTCCGGCGGAACGACGATCTCTCGAACGAGTACGAGGCGCTCCCGAGACGTCACTGCGGATGATACAAGACCAAACGCCATCGGTTCTCGGCCGACAACCGAGCTGGCGAACACGCATCGTAGCTCCGCCCAGGCGTTAGCTGGAATACGAACCTGAACCTTACTCATTCAGCGCGAACCGCTGCAGTCTGCCCAACACAAATTGCTCGCCCGAGTGCCGATTCTCATCCCACTGCAGGTTAAACGAGAACGTGCACCATGATTCGCCCGCAACCGCCGTCGTGCCTGTGCTGCGCGGGATGCCACCGTCGGAGCGCGTGGGTATGACTTTCAGGTAGAGTTGGGGTGCCGCCTGGGGATCCAGCACTACCAGTGCCTCAGACGCCGTCGGCTGACACCCGTTCGGGAACGAAACCGAAGGAATGCGCACCAGGGTCTGTGTTCCGTCTCGCGCGACCTTGGCGTCGGGGAATGCCGCCTTCAGTTCCGCCGCGAGGCGATCGACAATTTCTTGCGTCATGCTCCCTCTCAGCTTATCGTGCCAGGAGGCAGCGAAACGAAGTGGTCGCCGTTCCTGATGGTGATTGGGTCGTCGTTCGTGACGAGCTCGAGTTTCTGCCCTTGGCGCCTTGCAAGGTCGTTGTCGAGGGGAACGCCCGCTCGTTCCTTGATCGTGCGGCCGGTAACTTCAGAAGTATCGAATTCGAGCTTCACGGGTGGCTTGTGCACCTCAACTTCGACGAAGATTCGAATCGTCTGCGACTTGTTTACTTCACTGCCCGAAACATCCTCTTGAGACTCTGACACGATCTGGCTCATTGCCGCTCCTTGTTTTGTCGCCTTGTCTGTCACGCTGATTCGTGATAGGATCAATTACACATTAATACTAGGACGAATAGTGATAACTGTCAAGACGAGTTCGTCTCTCTTGCTAACTCCAGGGCTTGCATGAACATCGGAAAACGGATTGAGGAAATCAGGGAACAGGTCGGCCTCAGTCAGTCGGCTCTGGCACGGACGGTTGGCATCTCGCAGTCTGCGATTTCTCAGATCGAAGCTGGTGAACGCAATCCGTCTTACGAGATGCTGCGTCAGATCGCCAAGGCGCTCAGCGTCTCGCTTCCGCATCTGGTGGGTGCCGAAGTAGAGCAGCTCAGACCTGAAGAAGAGGCGCACTTCCGGAACTACCGAGGGCTCACGCCCGAGGCGAAGAAGGAGCTCGAGGACTTTGCCGCCTACTTGCGTACGAAGGAGAGTAAGAAGGGACGGAAGTAACGTGGCGCACCGTCGAAGCAGCCCGCGCAAGAGTCGCGACGAGCATCGCGAAGGACGGCGAATTGCAAAGCTCTTCCGCAAAGCGTGTAGCCTCCAGGACGTTCGCTGCTGCAACCTTGAGGCGATCCTCGAGGAAGACGAGATAGCGCTTGAGAACTTCGAACAGGAACATCCGGGGTGCGCCGCCTGCTTGTACCGCACACCGGGGTGGAGTGGCATTCTACTTCCCAAAGCCCAGATAGGCGGCCGCCGACGCTTCTCGATCGCTCATGAACTCGGTCACTTCCACATCCCCTCGCATGCCGATGTCAGCGGCTACTGCCAGGATTCGGATCTACTCGCAGATGAGGGCAGCGCTGGACGCAAGGAGTGGGAGGCAAACGATTTCGCTAGCGAGCTACTCATGCCCCAACGCCTTTTCACAACCGACGCCTCTGCGCGCGACGTCAGCATCCGGTCGGTGATAGAACTGGCTGATGCGAGCATGTACGACGTTTCGCTTTTAGCCGCTTCGCGGCGACTGGTCCAGACAACGCGAGAGAGTGCCGCCATCGTTGTAAGTGCAAACGGCCGACTATTGTGGTCGAGGAAGTCCGACAACTTTCGACTCTGGTTGCCCGGATCAGGCGATCGCCTTCATCACGATACAATGGCTGCGGCCGCGTATCGTCGCATAGAAACGTCGGAGGAACCGCGACCGGTGCCGATCGCTGCGTGGGGGGAAAGCCCACGCCGAGCGAGTGGCGAGTTGCTCGAGAGTGTCTATCGTATCGATAGCCAGGAGCAGATCGTTTCCGTACTCTGGCATGTCGAGGCCGATGCAGCGAATCACGGCGACGATGATGACTCGCTGAACGAACCGAGCTGACCGGCGGATTCAACCAAGCGCCACTAGACCCGGATAGCCCGGCGTGTGAGGTGCCCCGCTTCAATAAGGGGGCTGTGAGATACATTCTTTGAGCGCCTCTGCAGTTTGCGTAAAGCACGAGCGCGCTTGATCTGCCTAAATTCCAAGGTGGTGACGGAAATGGATCATCAGGCCGTTAGTACGACGTACCCCTCTCCGCGTCATTTGCCTGTGCTGATAACTGAGGTTACGCGGATGGCTGGCGACATTCGCTGCGTTGCTGGCATCGCGATTGAGGATTTGAGAATGATTCGGCCGCTACAGGCATCTGGCTCAAATTGGTCCTTGGGAGCAAATCGTTCGGTTTTTGAAGTGGGGCATCTTGTTGATGTGACACCGACCGGCAAACGGGGAACAACTCACCCGCATGCAGCTGAAGATACGCCGCTAGCGCGCTTTCCGTCGGTGCTAGAGCGATTTGACGAATCGACTGTCTACAGCATCTCAGTGGGGGCATGCGGAACGTCGCTCACCGATGCGTTCGGCGGCAACTTGCTCGAAAGCTCGTACGTCACAATCGGAACTAAGTGTTCATCACTTGCAGCGATCGTTGTTCCAAGAAGCCGGCTGCGTTTCCACATTGACTCTTGGCTTAAGCTACGACTCATTGCCACTGATTCGGACGGTACGACGTTTGATTTACCGGTAACGTCAGACTCATTACTCAATCGGTTCAACAGAGCCAAGGAACCATCGGCGCCTTTCAGTGTTGAGGATGCAAATGAGTGGCTTTTGGAACGTCGTGCGTCGGAAGGAATTATTCTGCGCGTGGGATTGGCTCGTCCATGGGATGGGAGAAAGGATTGGAATCCCAAGCGCTGCTATCTACAGCTCAACGGGATCATCCGTCCAGGCTAGGGGAGCGAATCTCTGATTATGAAGGCGCCTATTTCTCTACGTCGAATATTCACCGTCGGACACTCTACTACGTCTCAAGATACCGTTGTAGCGTGGTTAAAGTCGCACGACGTGGACGTCTTGTTGGACGTCCGATCATCGCCTTTCAGCCGCTACGCACCGCAGTTTAACCGACCGGCGTTGGCCGAGTGGATTGCGTTCGCAGGAATGCGATACGTATTCGGCGGAAAGAGCCTCGGTGGCAGGCCCGAAGACGAAAGCATGTACGAGCACGGGAGAGCGAGCTACAGTCGCATGAGCAAAAGCCACTCCTTCGCTGCTGCTCTCAGGCGACTGGTGGTGTTGGCAAAAGCGCACTCCGTAGCCCTACTGTGCGCCGAGCCGGACCCGTTGGAGTGCCACCGTTTCTTGTTGGTTTCGCGAGTTCTTCATCTCAACGGCATTGGCGTTACGCACATTCTCCCTGGTGGACTGGCAGAGGAGCACGCGGACGCAGAGCGGCGAATGGTTCGCACCCTTGGGCTTTCTCAAGGCAATCTGTTCGACGTTACCACGGACGTGATTCGATCAGCCTATGAAATCCAGGAAGGTAGATTTGCGTTCAGAAGCGCAGCCTACGCCAACCGGCCCCACACTTGACGGAGCTTCGTCCCTTGCGACTCTTCACGATTGGATTTACCAAGAAGACTGCAGAGCAGTTTTTTGACGCACTGGAGCAAGCAGGAGTTCGAAAGGTGATTGATACGAGGCTAAACAATCAGTCCCAGCTTGCCGGGTTTTCCAAGTCCGATGACCTTCAGTTTTTCTTGGAGCGAGTTAGTGGAATTCAATATCAGTACTTACCTGAACTGGCGCCCACTAAAGAGATGCTTGGGCTGTACAGGAAGGGACATGTTGAATGGGCGCAGTACGAAAGTGAGTACCTATCGCTGATTAGTCGTCGTGGAGTACACTCGTTGTTCGTCCGGGCGGAGCTTGCAAATTGTTGTTTATTATGCAGCGAACATGACCCGGCATTTTGCCATCGGCGTTTAGCAGCCGAGCATCTTCAGAAGTTTTTTCCTGAGACTCAAATTGTTCACCTAGGAACGTCGACCTAAGCCTGATCGACGTGCTCAGTGATGTTCCCCCGGAAGCGCTCTGAGAAGCCAACCGAGGCGCGACTGGCTCGTATGGTGTTGCGGTTATCCACAACGCGCCGTAGCATCGGATCTCACAGCTGACCAACTGAGATTCGAGACCCGGAATGGGGAACTCCTTACTGTGAGCGGATCGAAAAATGGGCGTAGACTGGAACACACTCAATGAGGCGGACAACGAGACCGCCGACATCGATTTCAAGGCAGGCTTTGACACGACATCAGCTGAAGATTGGTGCGAACTGATCAAGGATATTGTAGCGATGGCTAACTCCAGCGGCGGCGTCGTCGTGTTTGGTGTCAACGACGATGGATCACCAAGTACTGCGGATTTGGCATCGGTTCAGAACCTGGATCCCGCGATGATTGTCGACAAAATTAAGAAATACACAGGCCAACAGTTTGCAGGATTTTCGGTTTCATCGGGCACACGGCGCACCGCTTCGGTGGTTGCCCTCACCGTGTCAGGTAGCTCGATGCCGGAGCGAGCAGACGGCGTGAGCCCGAACTCCTGGGCGAAGGCCCGGATCGTCTGTGACGTGTCCCGCACGATCTGAAGCGCCGGGTTCTTCACGAAGTTGCCGTGAGCTCCAC
>CAZKXZ010000090.1:0-13297 GCA_964556695.1 uncultured Gemmatimonadales bacterium | reverse complement strand
ATTCGAACCCACGACCTTCGGCTCCGGAGGCCGACGCTCTATCCAGCTGAGCTACGCGCGCAAGAATCGGGCAGGCAGTTTCTACTTGGAACTCGGGCTCCCTCGCGCTGGCGGGGAGCCCGATCTACAACGTGAAGCTTTTTCGGCTTATCCCACTAGGCGGCGTAAACCGACAGACGATCTTTCATGTCGCCACTCCGCAGCCGCTCAATCGCACGGTCGCGCAGCTGGCGCACTCTTTCCCGCGTGACGCCGAGTCTCTGCCCGATCTGTTCGAGCGTCTCGGACTGTCCACTGGGAATACCGAAATACAGTCGCAGAATGAGTGCTTCACGCGGGGGAAGCGAAGCTATTGCGGTCTCCACATCCTCCAGGCGAAGTCGCCGCTCCAGTTCCGGATCGAACTCACCCGACACATCATCGGGCGCCGTGGCCGAAACGAAATTGGCGAGCGGCATTTCCTTGCCCTGATGGCTGATCGGCTCATCGAGCGATCGGATCGGCTGCTGCAACACCAACAGTCCACCCACGATGTCGGGGGAGAGGCCGCACGTATGTGCGATTTCATCTACCGACGGTTCGCGGTTGAGTGTCTGACGAAGAATCTCCGTCGCCTTCATCACGCGGCTCAGATCTACCGTACGATTGAGGGGGAGACGCACCGACCGGCCGGTCTTGGCAAGCGCTGCAAAGATCGCCTGCTTGATCCACCAGACGGCGTATGAGATGAACTTCACACCCATCTCTGGATTGTACTTGTCGGCCGCATGGCACAGTCCGACATTGGCCTCGCTTACGAGATCGGCCAACGGCAGTCCGCGGTGCTGATACTTCTTCGCCACGGCAAATGCGAAACGCAAATTGCCGCGAATCAACTCTGCTCTCGCTTCCTGATCGCCGCGACGCATACGACGGGCAAGAGCCAGCTGCTCCTCGCCGGACAGAACGGGAGACTGCTGCAGATCACGTATGTAATGGTCCAGTACATCTTCGGCGGGCATGTCAATGCCAGCCGGCATTTTTGCGGGCGCCGGAGCGTCCGTGCTCTTTGATGCCATTATGCGAGGCGTCCTGTTTTAGAGGGTGGGCAGTTCACCACGCGCCCCAAATGTTCGTTTGATTTCGTGTTCACGGGCTGGAAATCACGTCACAGTCGAGGAACGAACGCAATATAAACAATTCATCGCGTTCTCGTGAGTGGTATCGCTCAATTGCGGGAAATTGGTAACAATTGCAGAGAAAAGGTGCCGTTTGCGGCAAATTGATGATGCATGCAAGAATCGCAGCGCGATAGCAGTAAACTCCTGGTAGTGACCACAAGTTCTCGTCGAAAACGAGCGAACTGGTCCGGTCCTGCACCAGCTAACCGGCAACTGCCTCAGCTAACGCGCCTGGAGGGGCTCGAACCCCCAGCCTTCTGATCCGAAGTCAGATGCTCTATCCAATTGAGCTACAGGCGCTTAAGCCGCTACTACCGGTGCGAAGCAATGCTTGCAAGGACTCGCTGGACGCAGTTGGGGCAGGAAAATGCTGCTGTGCCGCAGTCCTGCCAAGTCCCGTGGCAAGCGCTGTTTGCGTCCCGCAGGTGGTGTCCCGCCGTTGCGCCACCAGTTACCGCCCGGTCGACACCATCCTCGCCGATACTATCCGATCCCCCAGCTCCACCCGATCGACTACATCCATCCCTCGAACCACTCTGCCGAGCGATGTAAAGCCTCCCTCGTTGTGCGGTTGTGGGGTGTGCCCCAAAGTGTATCCGGGCCGCCCGGTGTCCAATCCCGCACTCGCCCAACTGAGATTCGCTCGCGTCAGCCGGATCCGGTTGACCTCGTCGCGCACCACCGGGTGACCGGTGATGCCGCGTTGCTGATCGACAAAGTCAGGAACCACGCGACTGAAGTCCACACCCACAAGATTCCCTGATTCAACATTGCGGATGAAATCCTCAACACCAATCGGTACGTCGCCGGCGTACAGCTCGATCTCAAAACTCCCAC
Source organism: uncultured Gemmatimonadales bacterium (assembly GCA_964556695.1). GTDB lineage: Bacteria > Gemmatimonadota > Gemmatimonadetes > Gemmatimonadales > Gemmatimonadaceae > CAZKXZ01. Next base: position 11,300 of record CAZKXZ010000090.1, on the reverse strand, counting down.
GCGCGGTTGCCCACTCTGCGCGCGGACGGGGAGCTCCGTTGTAGTCGGGCACTATCCATCGCTCAACAAGCTTCCTGTAGTCTGCATCAGTCCGTGATGGCACAACCGGGCCGCGTCCTCGTCCTCCTCCTCGTGCCCCTGCGCCGCCGCCTGCCCCACCGGCGCGCGCACCACGCGCAGCTGCAGCAGCAGCTGCTGCTGCGGTGTCAGTGAGCGCGAGGTACGCCTGGCGAGCGGGCCCGCTTACCTCGGGAGCCGCATCATTTTGCAGAATCGCGAGAATCTCCTTCGCCTCTGCGCCACGATTGCGCAGGAAATTGACGGCAGCCACGCGCACCATGAGCGCGGTATCACGCGCCATTATCACCGCCGGCGCAAAGGCCGCGTCCGCGGCGAGAGTCACAAGAGATGCCAGTGCGGTCACGCGCAACGCACTCGATTTTCCCGGAGCTGTTGCTGTGGCAAGGCGCGGCGCGGATATCGCCGCGTTCTGCCGCTGCCGGCCCAGCCCTTCCGCCGCGGACACCGAGATCCAGCTATCGGGTGAGTTGAGTCCCTGTGAAGCAACGGACCACGCAATGGTATCGCTGAAGCTCACCAGCGTGCGCATTGCTTCCGTTCGCACTGTGCGGTCTGCATCGGTCGTCAGGCGGCCGAGACGCGCGACAACATCCGTTGCGCGAAGTCCTGCTGAATCAACTTGCGCAGCGGTCAGTCCGCGCGTTGCCCAGTTGCGTACGGACGGAGAAGCGTCTTGGCTGAGTCGCAGGAGAGCGGGCACCGCAGCAGGATCGCGCGGGCGGAAAAGCGCCCAGGTGGCGCGCCAGCGGATTTCTTCATCAGTCGACGTGGTCCAGCGCATGACTGCACCGAGGTCACCGCGAAACGTGTATCGGCCAATCGAAAGGAGTGCCTCGCGCACGGCCGGCGCGCTGCGCGCATTCGCCGCAGCGGTACTGAGATAGCGCGAGAGCATCGCGTGTGCCTCGGCGGTCCTGATTTTTCCCAGCGCGCAGGCAGCTTCAGTGGCGACGGTCGGTGGCGTGCTGGCGCTGGTCAGGAGTGAGTTGAGCCAGGCGAGCGAGGCCGTGTCGGCAAGCTGCCCAGTCGAGAAAACGACTGTCGCTGCGACAGCAGTATCCGCATCAGCACGCGCACCCTCGAGCAAAACGCGGCCGCGCGGATTGGCAATGCGGCCAATCGAGAGTGCCGCGCGCCTGCGCACTTCGGGATGTGTTGAGTGCAGAATGCGCGAGAGTGACGTGGAGTCGAACTGCCTGCGGTCCTCGAGCATTACGAGTGTGGTAATGTCGGCGATGTCCACTTCACGGAGCGGCGTGCGCGAGCGCTGTGCGCTCAAACCGGGCGCTACCAGAACCAGAACTGATGCAACCTGCAGCGCAGTGCGAAAAGCCATGTGAATGTCACGCATCGTTGGAGGGCGCAATGGGTTGGGTCGTGCAATCAGCCCTGGTGATGGCTGTGATGAACGAGTATGCAGCGATGCGGCGCAATTGGGTAGGGCCATTATCGAATGTCGACTTGCACTAGCTTCACTGCATGACCTCCAGGACAACAAAAACTGAAGCCGTCAGCGGCTTTTCATTATTGGGACTCGATCCCCGCCTTCTCGCATCACTCGCAAGACTGGGATATGAAGAAGCAACTCCTGTTCAACGCGAGGCGATTCCGCCGCTCCTTGTCGGAAAGGACCTGCTCAGCCAGGCGGCCACCGGTACGGGAAAGACCGCAGCGTTTGCACTGCCATTGCTTCATTTGCTTACGCCCGACGCGCCGCCACGTGATCGTACCGTTGCCCTGATACTTGTGCCTACGCGCGAGTTGGCGATGCAGGTAGCGGAAGCAGTGCATCGCTACGGGAAGGATGTAGGTGTTGTTGCATTGCCGGTGTACGGCGGAGCATCCATGGAGAATCAGCTGCGCGCACTCAAACGCGGCGTTGACGTGGTGGTTGCAACCCCGGGTCGCGCACTGGATCACATCCGGCGGCACACCTTGCGACTTGATTCGGTGAAGATGGTTGTGCTTGACGAAGCTGATGAGATGCTCGACATGGGATTTGCGGAGGATCTCGAAGCAATTCTCGACGCAACACCGGCGAGCAGGCAGACCGCGCTTTTTTCAGCGACCATCCCGCCTCGCATCGCTGATCTTGCGAAGAAGTACCTCAGCAATCCGGTGACCGTGAGAATTGATCGTGAACTCGTCGCGGCAGGCTCTGCGCCTCGCGTGCGGCAGGTGGCGTACATAGTGCCGCGCGTTCACAAGATGATGGCGCTCGGGAGGGTGCTCGACGTTGAGAATCCCAAATCGGCAATCGTCTTTTGCCGGACGCGTACCGAGGTCGATGAACTGACAGAGACTCTCAATGCGCGAGGTTATCGTGCTGAAGCCCTGCACGGCGGGCTTTCTCAGGAGCAGAGAGATCGCGTGATGCGGAAATTCCGTGCAAACACCTGCGATCTGCTCGTAGCGACCGATGTCGCCGCGCGAGGCCTCGACATTCAGCACGTCTCGCACGTTGTCAATTACGATGTTCCCAATGCGGCGGACGCGTATGTACATCGCATTGGGCGCACGGGGCGCGCCGGACGCGATGGAGTTGCGATCACGCTGGCCGAGCCGCGCGAACATCGTTTTCTGCGCAACATTGAGAGGCTGACCGGGCAGAAGATCGAGATCGCTGTGGTACCCACTGTCGCCGACCTTCGTGCTCGCAGACTGGAAGTGACTTCGGCAAGGATCCGCGAGACCATCGTGGCCGGAAAGCTCGAGCACTTCCGTGTGGTTGTGGAGTCACTGGCACAGGATTTTGACATCATGCTTGTTGCTGCGGCGGCGGTAAAGATGGTCGATGCTCGCGAGGCAGGGAGTCCGGCGGCGGATACGGAGATTCCGGTGCGCGCACCCGAAAACATTCCGCGATCATCCCCGCAAAAAAAGCGTCAATATCGCGGGCAGGAAGATTCCCGGCCCAAGAAGGACAAGCGCAAGCGCGACCAGCCCAAGTGGGCGGTCAGAAGCCGGTCTCGCTCCTCAAAATCGCACCCTCGCTCCAGCTGAACGATGAGGTATGGAAACGATGTCACGTGCGTTTGTAAAAGATGACGCTGGTAGCTGGGCGGACCCGTCAAAGCGGTACTCGTTACCCGCCCGCGACGATCCGATGTTCGATGTCGCAGCCGCCGGTGCTCTGCTCGAAGCCGCTCGCGCAGGCGAGACCGGCAGCGCCGAGATGGCTACCGGATACTTCTGGGGCGAACCAAAGCTCAGGCCGCACGTCGAACGCATCCGCACGCACGCGGAGAACACCGGTGATGAACGGCTGCTGCAGTTGGCGAAGCTCTTCCTCGGATGAAGCACCACTTGCGATCTCACGCGCTTTTGTTTTCATACTGTAGTCACCCCTGTCCCGATCTCTGCCATGACTAATCGAAGAGAATTCATTCGCACCGCAGCAACGGCTGCCGGAGCCTTGGGCCTCGGCATCATACCGGGCTCCGCAAACGCGGCATTGCAGGGCGCGCGCGCTGCCACTCCAGGCACAGGCGCCGCGCCGCGAAAAATCCGCCTGCTGATCCTTGGAGGAACTGGGTTCATCGGGCCATTCATGGTTCGGTATGCGCAGGAGCGCGGACACGAGGTAACGATCTTCAATCGCGGCCGCAGCGCTCCGGGGCTTTTCAAGGGGGTTGAGGAACTCATCGGCGATCGCGCCGTGAACAACTATGCTGCACTCAAGGGTCGCACATGGGATGCGGTGATCGACAACTCCGCATCGCTGGGCTCAGCGCCAAGATGGGTCAAGGATACTGGAGCCGTGCTCAAGGATTCTGTGGGACAGTATCTGTTCATCTCGACACGATCGGTGTACGCGGACCTCAGCATGGTGCCTGCAACGGTCGATGCGCCCCTGCTCAAAACCGATGCGCCGGACCTCGCGCAGGATTTTCCTTATGGTCTCGCCAAAGCACTCGCGGAAGGAGAAGCCAAGGCAGCGTATGGCAGTCGCGTAACGATTGTTCGTCCCGGTTTGATTGTTGGACCGGAGGACGACACAGACAGGTTTACCTACTGGCCCGTGCGAATCGAGCGTGGCGGCGAAATCCTCGTCCCCGGAACCGGTGAAGATCGAGTGCAAGTAATTGATGTTCGCGATTTGTGCGAATGGTCTGTGCGTCTATGTGAGGCCAAAACATTCGGCACTTTCATGGGAGTCGGTCCACTGAACGGTCGCTCGATGGCGGAGATGGTGTACGGAATCGCCGCGGTAACAACAAAACCCCTGTCGTGGACGTGGGTGCCCGCTGATTTCCTAAGCGCAAATCGCATCCAGGCCTATTCGGGAATGCCGGTCTGGCGACCATCAGTAGGTGCATACAAGGGATTCGCACAATTTGATCTCACTCGTGAGGTAGCCGCCGGGCTCACATTCCGAACTCTGGCGGACACGGCGCGAGCGACACTGGACTTCCATCATGCGCGTCCTGCTGCACAGCAGTCTCCGCTTAGAGCGGGAATAACGCCTGAAAGGGAGGCAGAAGTACTCAAGCTCTGGCACGCCCGAAAGTAGAAGCGGCACGGTTCGCGCATAGAGGACGGTATACCTGATTGGGAAATTATTCAGGCGACCTCTAGCACAGAACTGAACAATGAAAAAAACTCATATTGTTGCTCGCCGCGCCACATGCGCAGCCGCGATTGCTTTGCTCGCCGCCTGCGCCACCAACCCTGTCACGGGCAGGCGCGAACTCGCACTCGTTTCCGAGTCTCAGGAAATCGAGATGGGGAAGCAGTATTCGGCGGAAGTCATTCAGAGCATCGGGCTCGTTAACGACCAGACGCTGCAGAACTACGTCAGGAATCTGGGCCTGGCGATCGCAGCCAAATCGGAGCGTCCCAACATCCCTTGGCAGTATCATCTGCTCGATGACGCATCGGTGAACGCGTTCGCGCTCCCGGGCGGTCCCGTCTTTGTTACACGCGGGCTGATAACGCACATGATGAACGAAGCGGAGTTGGTGAGTGTGCTCGGTCACGAGACGGGGCATATCACCGCTCGACATACCGTTCAGCAGATGAGTACGCAAACTGCCCTTCAGGTTCTCTTGATCGGCGGATCGATCGCCTCTTCAACCATTGCCAAGTTCGGCGACCTCGCAAGCGCCGGACTGGGGGTAATGTTCCTCAAGTTCTCACGCGACGACGAAACCCAGGCAGACCAGCTCGGCTTCAAGTACACGCTCAACGGTGGCTACGATGTGCGCGAGATGGTCGGTGTTTTCGAAATGCTTCAGAGGCAAGCGCAGCTGAGCGGTGCGGGACGACTTCCCGAGTGGCAATCCACCCACCCGGATCCCGGGAATCGGATAAAAGCGACGCAGGATCGCATTGCCGCAGTGACGGAAGATCTCAGCACCAAGAGAGTGGGCACCAGCGAATTCCTGACGAAAATTGACGGAATGATTTACGGTGAGAATCCACGCTTGGGTTTTTTCGAGGGCACCGTTTTCATGCACCCGGATCTCAAGTTCCGTTTCGAGTTTCCCGCTGGATGGAAGACGCAGAACCAGGCGGCCGCTGTTTTGGGAATCAGTGCAGCGCAGGACGCACTGACCCAGATCGCCTTCGCCAAGGGGAGCGCAACGGAAGCGTCGCAGGCGTTTTTCTCGCAGCAGGGAGTGACGGCGGGATCGGTTTCGCGCGGGAGTATTCACGGTTTCCCGGCCGTGCAGGGTGATTTCAGCGCTGCGACGCAGGAGGGCACGCTTCGCGGCATCGCCAGCTTTGTGGAGTACGGTGGCGCGACGTACGCGATTCTTTCTTATACGCCGACCGAGAAGTACAACTCATACGCAAGTGCGTTTCAGCGTGCACATGCGAGTTTTGACCGGTTGACGGACGCCAGGGCGCTCGCGGTGCAGCCCAATCGAGTGAAGATTGAACGCGCATCGCGCGCGATGACGCTGGCCCAGTTCAATCAATCGCTTCCGTCGCAGATTTCGCTTGACGAGCTTGCAGTTATCAACGGGATGGCCTCGAACACGATGCTTTCTGCAGGACAGATGGTGAAGCGAGTGGTGCGCTGAGACAGGGTCGCTTGAGTTGAAGCCTGCCGTCGTTGTCCGCGTGGTATCGTTCGGCATCGCGAGGGTCGCGGAGGGACAACCACACGTTTTGTCCGCGACAGCCGAACGTTATGCGCGGACCGCGCGCGTTTAGGTCGTACCGAGAATAGAGTTCGGTTCGCGCGCGGTCTGCGCGACGTTCAGAGGTCGCGGAAAAACGTGCGGTTGCCCCTCCGCTTCCACCGGCCACGGACAATCGTACGGCTTGACGTCCGGCCGAGTCTCGCGCGGATTGTCCTTCCGCGACTCGCGCGGCGCTGACACATTTACCTACGATGCGGCCAACATCATAGCGGAGGGAAGGAACAGATGAAGCGTCACGCGCTTATTGTCGTCGCGGCCTTGTCATTCGGGTTCGGCCCGCAGGACGACGAGCTTAATTGGGGCTACGCGATGAGTCCCGCGTCGTTCCGCGATGGCAGCGCGACGCTCGAGCAGATAAAGGCGTGGATTGCCGGCAACAATTCATATTTGCCAGTTGCGCCCAAGTGGGAGGTAGTCGAAAAGGATCTGGACTTCGACGGCAGGGCGGATTTGCTGATTTCGGACGGTCGCCTGGGTGGATCGGGGGGCAGTGTCTATTCCGTTTTTCTGAGGACGCCGCAGGGCTTTCGCTACATCGCCGTCATTCTGGGTTGGATCAGGGGAATCCCAGTTGAGCGCGGTCAGCCTTCCCGATTTGTCACGGGGCACAGTCTCCGAAGTGGCCAGGCGCTTGTTCAACTTGCTGAACTTCGGACCGATGGATTGCATCGGGTGGCAAAAGCAAGCGTGGCCGCGGGCGACAGCGGCACCTCGGAAGGCAATCGCCTTTACCGGGAACTGATGGAGTCGGCAACAATCTCGCCCGAAACTCTTCGCAGGGTTTTTGGTGCATCAGGGGGGTAGTGGATTTCGTCATTCCCGCGAGCGGGAATCCAGCGTCGTGCTCATTGTTGCTCCGGGTCAACACGAACAGCTGCTCATTTGTCATTCTACGCGCTCGTGGGGTAACGGTGCCTCCACCAACGCGTCTATGGATGCGGGGGCGCACGAGCTGAGGTCGAGTTGCGCATTCCATTACTGCTGGGGGTAGTTATGAATCGAATTACAGGCCTTACCGTTGCACTCATAGGTGTTCTCGCACTCGGTGCGAATTCAGTGAGCGCGCAGGAAATCAGCGCTCAGATGCGAATCCTCTCTGTCAACAGTGCAGTTGCAACACTCGACCTGACACTCGGGCAATCGGCTCCAGCGGGTCTCTCTGTCGCGGAGCAAACTGAATGGAACTCGGTGACAGCGTGGATTACGGAATCGCGCAACAAACTGGCTGACTTCGCGTCGCGAGCTGAGGGGGGCAGGCCCGGTGGCGCCGCGCGCGATGCCAATCGTGCGCGAGGTTCTGGTCTTGGCGACCCCTCAGTATTAGGCGGCAGATCGCCGGGACGCGATTCCGCGCGCGCCGGACGAGCGGGAGCGGATACCGCTCGTGCAGGTGGTGCAGCTCGCGCCGCGCGTGGTGCGGCCACTGATAGCGCCGGCCGAACGGCTCGCGCAGCGAGTGCTGCGCCGCCCGCGAATGCCGCGTTAATGGCGCAGCTGAATACGCAGTACCTCGCGCTTGTTGCGGACCTCAAGGCGAAGGGCAGTCGTTTCCAGACCCTTTCGAATGCGAGCAAAGCTCGTCACGACATCGCCATGAAAGCGATCAATAATCTGAAGTAACGCCAGCACGCAACACTGAAACAAAAGGCGATCCGCAAGGGTCGCCTTTTGCTTTATGCGGTGCGATCAGCGCATCATTTCGGCAGTTGGGAGGGGACGGAACCAAAAGCCAGTTCCAGCCAACTAATTATTGCGTCCACTGGCCGGCATGCGTTATACGTTTATCAAGTTCCCCGCGAGCCACTTGTCGCGGACTACCAATTTCCAGGATGGTGAGCCGATGCGTACACGAATAGCGATTCGCCTGTTGATCACTGCGACTGCTTTGTGGGTCGCCCCGGTCGCCAACGCATCTGCGCAACAGCCGCTCGCGCAAGCCGCGCAACAAAAGCAGCTCCCCACTGAGCTCAGTGATTCGGCGTTCTGGAAAATCATTTCAGACTTCTCGGAGGATGAGCAGCCGTTCTCCACATATCTCGTTTCCAACGAAACGTTTTTCCCGAACCTGGTGAATTCTCTGCTTGCGTTGAACGCGCGGGGTGGAGCCTACATCGGAGTGGCACCTGAGCAGAATTATCACTACATCGCCGCCATCCGTCCCCAGATCGCCTTCGTGCTTGATATCAGACGCCAGGCCGTGATTCAGCATCTCATGTACAAGGCGATCTTCGAATTGAGTGCGACTCGTGCCGACTTCATTTCTCTTCTGTTCTCCAAGCCGCGCCCTCCAGGAATTCCCGCTAATGCAACAGCTTTTCAAACGTGGACGGCGTTCTGGCACATCCCAACCGATACATCGCAATTCAAGCCAAATCTGAACCGCATCCTCGACCACCTGAGGAAAAAACACAACTTCCCGCTGAGCGCCAGCGATTCCGGATTGGTGCACTACACGTACTCCGCGTTTTACATATCAGGTCCCAGCCTCACCTCAAATGGTGGTATGGGAAGTGAGTCCTCACAAAGCACATTCGCCAATCTTACGAGCGCAACAGATTTTGGCGGTGTTGAGCGCAGCTTTCTGGCGAACGAGGAAGGGTATCAGGCAGTTCGTCAGTTGCACACCAGGAATCTCATCATTCCGATCGTGGGGGATTTCGCTGGGGGGAAGGCGCTTCGCGCAATCGGGCGTTACCTGAATGAGCACGGCACGCAGCTCACTGCATTCTACGTGTCAAATGTTGAGTCTTATCTGGGTCGGGCTGGAAAGTCCATTGCGTTTTATGAGAACGTTGCGACACTTCCGATTCACGCGAAATCCGTGCTGGTGCGTGGTACCAACCCCGGGCTCCTCTGCAACATTCAGGCATTTCTGGCATCAATGTACGCGCGATGCTCCTGAGCCGAGTGGGAATTCACCTTTCAACAATTATGTCACGCACCACCTTGATCGGCACCTGACCAAGAACCGCGGCTTCCAGCGCGAGTACGTATCTCCCTGGTTGCAGCGTTGAGAGATCGAGGCCGACGGCGCGAGGCTCAGTTGGTTGCGCCGTCTGTAACGCTTCCGTCCACGTCGTGCCCGCACCTGTCGCGCGTCCGGCAATGCCGAGCACGCGCCCGATCTGCGTTAGTGTGCTGGTTGATTTTTCTGTGGCGGACATCGTGAAGATGATGCTGTCCCCCTGAGTCAGCCCGTACATCTCCCAGAAGAGTGCAACCGAACTCCCTTGAGAAACCGTGGTGCGCGGCAATGCTTCACGCGTTGCATCATCGAGGTTGTTGGCAAGTGTGAAGTCGGCTCGTCGTTGCAACATCAGCACGTCAGACATCGTGACGCGCTGGCTCGGCATTGGCGGCGGTCCACTCGCAAATCGAACACGCATTGCGCCGACGCCAGAAACCTTTCCCTCTATGCTCACCAGCGTTGATTCGGAGGGAACGATCGAGCTGAATGTTATCAGCGATCCCGGAATGCTATCGCGGAACAACCTGATGTCTGATTGGCTTTTGGTTAGTACGAGAGCGGCGGCGAACAGCTTGGTGCCGTTTGCGCTGTACAATTTGTTGCCGCGCACGTTTGCCGCGGCAATCATGCGCGACGAATCTCCTCTCTTGAAGTACGCCGTCTGATGCTCCAGTGGTTCGAAGGCGCCAAAAGCAGGGTGATAACGTTCAACCGCCTGCGGGTCGAGCAGGTCCCAGTGTTCGGCCGCTGCCCGCATTGGATCGCGCACCGCCGCGAGATCGGGAAGGAAATGGTAGTTGGGCTGCGGATACTGGAGGAGGATTGGCGGGATTGTGTCGGGGGTCCACTGTGACCTGTCGGCATCGACCATGAAGTAGGGTGGCACGCCCACCGAACGGAGGACCGAGTTCAAGGCACCATGATTCCAGATTCTCTGTTCGAAGACCTGGATGGTGACGAAGCGGCCGAGTTCATCCACGATCTTGACGTTGATCGGCGGATTCTGCATGGTGTCGACTCGCCTTCCGATCGTTCGTACCGGCAACTCCGAATTGGAATCCAGAAAAAGGGTGCGGAAAACCTCGCGGAAGTAGTGTTCGTTGCGTCGCTCATTCCCTGGCTCGGAGTACAGAGGATCGGCGAGCCACCAGAGCGTTTCGTTGACACCTTTCTTCGCTTCGCAGGAGAGGCGCGTATACCAGCTTCGATCACCGTCATCCCAGAGTAGATCAGAAGCATCTTCCCATTTGCAGCGCGATTGCGCGTCGCGCGCGGAGAGTGCGACGCTGAATGCGGAATCAGCGCGGTGCATCTGGTTCTGAACGGTGCTGACGAAGCCAACGAGCGCAACACACCACCATTGCTCAGTGCGGCACTCCCTTGCTGCAGTCAGCGCCGCATCATGTTCACCGTGTTGCACGCGGTGGAACACGCGTTGCCCCATGATCCACTTGTCGGCTGGTATTTTTTTCTGGGCCGCGTCGAGTGCGCGCAACAAACTGACGACCTCGTAGTCCATGCGCTTGGCCAGCTTTGGGCTCAGCACTGACGGGTCAGTCCGCAACAGTACTGGGTGCGCCAACCCGGGAGCTCCGAAAGGGAGCGAACCATTTGCGGGACCATAGCAATATGGTTCTACCACCTTCTCACACTTGAAGAATGCTGTCATCGGTTCGACATACTGGTTCTGCCAGAGCCGATAACGCATGTGAAAGAAGCTGAGCGCGTGGCGGGCCGAACGGTGCACACTGATTGAGCTGGCAGCCGCGGCATTTGCGACTGCGGCGTCTATCGAAGAAATGAAGGGAGGAGTTGGCGACCCCGCGAGCGCCGCCAGGCACGAGAGGCCAATGATGGTGGCAATGCCGCACGCCCGCGCGGTGATCCGATTCGACGACAGGAGATGCCTTGTCATGCCTGTTCCTGAGTGCGGTTGCTCCAGGGGAACCTTGAGACTACCCGGACGGAGGGGAAGAGTTTCGTGACCTTGCCGTCATTCCCGCGAAGCGGGGATGACGACAGGGGCTGAAACAACAAAGGCGATCCTCACGAATCGCCTGAGTCATTTGTACATAAGGTCGGGGCGACTGGATTTGAAC
>CAZKXZ010000089.1:0-14218 GCA_964556695.1 uncultured Gemmatimonadales bacterium | reverse complement strand
TACAGGCCCCGGGCCTTATTGCAGCGCGGAAAAGCTACCGAATAATCCGGCCGCAATCACGTCGGCCGCTAACCTCTCTTGTCATTCCCGCGAAGGCGGGAATCCAGAGAGGACGACCCTGGATTCCCGCCTTCGCGGGAATGACAAGAAGGGTCGCCGGACTGACAACACCTACTCCTCGTAGCGCCCCGGACCTGGGCGCGGACGGTCTTCATCCTCGGTGTCGTATTCATCATCGAGGTCGTCGAAGTCGTCCAGCAGGTCATCGTCGTCATCGTCGTCGTCATCATCATCTTCGTCGTCGTCATCGATGTCATCGTCGTCCTCGTCCAGGTCCTCATCGAGGTCGTCGTCGTCATCATCCTCATCGTCATCGAGATCGTCGTCGAGATCATCATCATCGTCGTCGAAATCGTCATCTTCCTCGTCGCCGATGTCATCCTCTTCCTTCTTGGGGGAGAGGGACCACCCGAACGACTCGAACTTGCCCAACATGTCGTGCATCTCCCGTTGGTGATGTTTAACTACGACTACGCGCGAGCCCGCTCGCGCTTGAGGCCACGTGACAACTTCCTACGCTCAATAGCACCAAGGAAGCGCTTCCGCAAGCGGATCGACTGCGGCGTCACTTCGATGAGTTCATCGTCTTCGATATACTCCAGCGCACCTTCGAGAGTCAACTCCCGTGGCGGCTCGAGCTGGATGTTCTCGTCGCTTCCCTTGGACCGCATGTTGGTCAGTTTCTTTTCCCTTGTCGGGTTGACGTCCATATCGTCAGGCCGGGAATTCTCTCCGATTATCATCCCTTCATATACGGGCGTACCCGGCTCCACGAAGAGCGTAGACCGTTCCGACAGTGTGAACAGAGCAAACGCAACCACCGTTCCGTTTTCCATGGATACAAGAACGCCCCTGGTGCGACCAGCAAGCGGACCGGCCCAGGGCCCGTATTCAAGGAAACGGTGATGCATGATCCCCAGTCCCCTGCTCTCTGTGAGAAACTCGGACCGGAATCCGAACAGGCCACGCGCCGGAACCCGATACAGAAGACGCACCAGCCCCTGTCCCGGATTCTTCATTTCAATCATCTCGGCGCGCCTGGGGCCAAGTATTTCAATGGTGCGCCCGAGATAATCCTCGGGAATATCGATCGACAGCTCCTCGTACGGTTCCAGCTTCTCGCCGTTCAGTCCATCGCGTGTAATAACCCGGGGTCGCGACACCTGGAATTCGTATCCTTCCCGTCTCATGGTCTCCATGAGAATCGTCAGATGCAGTTCCCCGCGGCCGGAAACAGCCCACGTGTCCATGGAATCAGTGTCGTCGACCTTGAGCGCCACATTGCTTTCCAGCTCCCTGTAGAGCCTCTCACGCACCTGCCGTGAAGTGACAAAGCGACCATCCCTGCCGGCGAAGGGCGAATTGTTGACGACGAAGTCGACGGAGATGGTGGGCTCCTCAACCGCAATACCGGCAAGCCTCTCCGGATTCGCGGGGTCAGAGAGTGTCCATCCTATCTCGACTGTTTCGAGACCAGCGATCGAAACTATTTCTCCTGCCTCAGCTTGCGCGACCTCAAGACGTTCTAATCCTTCGAACACAAATATCTTGGTGACTTTGGAAGTCTCGCCGGGTTGGGTTGGATCGAGGTGCAGCAAGGTGACCTGGTCTCCAACCCTGACCGTTCCACGCTCGATTCTCCCAACGCCAAGTCGCCCCAGATACGAAGAATGATCAATAGTGGAGAGCAACATCTGGAACGGTCCGCTAGCATCGCTCGGCGGAGCCGGGACCGAATCGACGATACTGGTAAACAATGGAACGAGGTTCACGGGAGTAATGTCGAGATCGGCAGTGGCGACGCCTTCGCGCGCCGATGCATATATCACCGGAAAATCGAGCTGTGACTCGTGCGCCTCAAGTTCAATAAACAGGTCGAGGACTTCGTCGTGCACGCGGCGCGGGTCGGCCCCGGGCCGGTCGATCTTGTTGATCACGACAATCGGGACGCGGCCCAGCGCTAACGCCTTGCGCAGCACGAACCGGGTCTGCGGCATGGGGCCATCGAAGGCGTCCACAACGAGGAGAACCCCGTCGACCATACGGAGGATACGCTCGACCTCGCCTCCAAAGTCGGCATGGCCCGGCGTGTCAACTATATTGATTTTTGTACCGTTCCATCGTATAGAAGTATTCTTGGCAAGTATGGTAATTCCGCGTTCCCGTTCGATGGGGTTGGAATCCATGACACGCTCTTCAACGATTTGGTTCTCGCGAAAGGCTCCGGCCTGCCGGAGCATTTTATCGACGAGAGTGGTCTTGCCATGATCGACGTGAGCAATGATTGCGATATTGCGAATTTGCATAGCCCTTCAATATACCGGCTCGGATTTTCCGCGAACAAGCGGCAGTATGCCCTTGTCGCATTCAAGCGGCGACCGCCCTGGTCGCGACGCATTTCCACTTCCAGCTCCGGAGGCTCGCAATGAATGACGCGCAGGACTCGGAACCCACACACACTGAGTATCCCGTCGGACGCGGATACGGCCACGACTACATGCGAGGCGGCGAAGTGTTCGGCGGATACGGATACAGTGCGCGAGAGGAATACGAGATGCCGAGAGGCTCTCTGAATGACAAACAAGCCTCGGAGCTAACGCCAGACAACGAACAGACGCCGGAAGAAACATAGCGGGAAACACAGTTGGAGAGTGGAAATTGGACAGTGGAGAGGCAATTAGCAATTGGAAATTGCGTCTCCACTATCCAATCTCCACTCTCCATTTTCATTCATGAAGATGGCTCTCCCGCTCGAACATCTCCCGCTGCTCCAGCTGTACCGTTACATGATGGATGCCAAAGGCGCGCACGGCATCATGAATGTGCTCGAGAACATTCTGCTGAATCCCGGCCTCACGAACAATCGCGTGAGCGCTTAGCGCAACCATCCCGGAGGCCACCGACCAGATGTGCAGGTCGTGAACCGACTCGATCCCCTGAATCGCCTCGATGCGTTGCCGCACGAGCGCAGGTGAGATGTGAGAGGGGGTCGCCTCGAGCAGAACATCAACCGATTCACGAACCAGGCTCCATGCGCTCCTCACAATCAGGGCGGCCGTCAGGAGCGAAGCGATGGGATCGGCGGCGAGAAAACCGGTGAGGCCAATGACCAGCGCGGCGAGTAGTGTTCCGCACGACGCGAGAAGGTCGCCCATGACGTGCAGGTAAGCTCCTCGGACGTTCAGACTGCTGGCCGCCGACGGACGGAGAATCCAGGCCGACACTCCGTTCGCCAACAGACCTGCCGCGGCGACCGCCGCCATGAGCCCCGCTTGCACAGGCTCAGGCGAACCTATTCTGGTTAGAGCCTCCCACGCAATCCAGCCGCAAATGACCAGAAGCGTCGATCCATTAATCAGCGCAGCAATTATCTCCCAGCGGAGATAGCCAAAGCTCTTGCTTGGTGTTCCGGGGTGGCGACTGAACCACACCGCGAAGAGTGAAAGGCCCAGCGCCGCCGCATCGGTGAACATGTGGCCCGCGTCGGCGAGCAGCGCCAGCGAGTTGGCGAACAGTCCGCCGACAAGCTCGAGAAGCAGAAATGCGAACGTGACCGCGAGAGCCAGCCACAGTTTTTTGCCGATCGACGCACCACCGTGCGACGACGCGTCATGTGCCCTGTGATGTGAGTGGTCGTGCATCAACGGCGGCCAACAATTGCGGCGCACATTCGCACAGCCGCGATCATGCTCGACGCATCAGCAACTCCGCGGCCCGCAATGTCGAGAGCTGTACCGTGGTCGGGCGAGCAACGCGGGAATGGCAACCCGAGGGTCACGTTCACGGCGCTCCCGAACGAAGCAACCTTGATCGCGGTCATACCGACATCGTGATACGGTGCGATCACAGCGTCAAATTCGCCGCGCATTGCGCGCACAAATACGGTGTCGGCCGAAAAAGGCCCGTGAATTCCACAGGCTCGCGCTGCGGGCGCCAGCAGTTCCTCATCCTCGCGTCCAAACCTCCCCCCGTCCCCGGCATGCGGATTGAGCGCGCAGAGGGCGATCGCTGGCTGTGCAATGCCAAAGTATTGTGTGAGACCGCGACGAGTGATCTCGGCGGTGCGCACGATGGTGTCATGAGTGAGCGTCTTTACAACGTCGCGCAATGCTATGTGCGTGGTGGCCAGCACTACTCTGAGGCGGTCGGACGCCAGCATCATCACCGATTGAGAGCCGGTCAGATGCGCCAGCATTTCCGTGTGACCCGGGAAATCGTAGCCCCCCGCCTGCAGTGCGAACTTGTCGATCGGGGCAGTGACAATTCCATCGACCGCACCGTTGCGCGCCAGCTCGACGGCTCGCTCGATGGCCAGTCCGCTCAGTCGACCCGCATCTGCAACGGAACCGTTGCCGCGCTCCCAAGTGCCGATGCTATCGTCTGCATTGGTGCCGGCACCGTCCGGCCCGACGACCACCATCTCGCAGAGATCTCTGAGGTCGCGATTGGCGACGACTGCAGCAACGATTTCAGGACCAATACCGCGAGGATCACCGAGGGTAACCGCCAGACGTATCCCGGCGGAGGGGCGGGCGGAGCTCAACGGATTACCAGCATCACAACAGATAAGTAGTCTTGGGCCGGCCAGGCAACGGCTACATGTATATCCGGATGTACACCTGCTTTCTCATCTTCGTCAGATACGCACCTACCGCGCCCGCATTCTGCAGATTGCGGCGGATGTCCTCGCGCAATTCCTCGTCCGTGTACTCGCCACCCGGGTCGATAGCTGTAACCACGGCGATCACGTACGTCGGCATTTTGCTGCGTGGATCAGGAATTTGGAATGCATCAGTAACATCTCCCGGCTTGAGATCTTTGAGAGCGGCCGCATACTCGGGAGGAAGCCCGTCGCGAGGCTCGCCAGGAATCGTTCGCTGGTTCTTGGTTGTGACATCGCCATGTCTGTCGGCGAGCGTATCGAAGTTGGCACCAGCCCGCAGCTGTTTCACAATGGAATCCGCAAGCGCTTTGTTGCGCACCACATCGGCGCTATCGATCACCGGGCGCACGAGAATGTGGCGGGCCCTCACTTCAGCCGCCTGAACACGATCCACTTTGCCAATGTGATAACCGAAAGCAGTCCTGATGACCGGGCTCAGTTGACCGGGGCCGGACGAAAACGCCCAGCGCTCAAACGCGGGCACCAGATCACCACGCCGCTTCCAGTCGAGGTCACCACCCTTGTCCTTGGTGAGCGAATCATCCGACTCAGCCTTGGCCAGTGCCTCGAAGTCCTCCCCCTTCTGCAGCCGCGCCAGCAGCGAATCTGCACGCGCCTTTGCCGCGAGTTCTGCAGCGGGCGTAGGTTGCGTCATGAGAAAAACCTGACGAAATGAAATCCGTACCGGCTTCTTGCCGAGCGCGGCGCGACGCTCAGGCAGCCGTGCTGTGATAGCCGAGTCTGGTGCGGGAGCGGACGGCAACTTGCCATTCCTCCGTAATTCGTCCAGCAGCTTCGTGGGAAGCCCCTGTCGGCGTATTTGTTCGCCGATGAACCTTCTGAACGATTCCATTGAGGCGAACCCTGCCTCGCGAAGCTTTCTCAGGAATGCTTCTTCGCTGCCGCCCAGCGCGGGATCCGCGCGATAGTCCGCAATCTCCTTGTCGGTACCACGTTCGATTTCCTCGGGAGTGAAGTCCAAGTTTTGCTGCAGCGCGATGTACACGAGCAACTCCCTGTCGACATACCCGTCCAGCATTTCGCGCATTTCCTTTAACATCGTGGCGGAGTCCGGAAGCGTACGGTTTTGCTGACTGAGAGCAGCCACATATGCCGGGAAGAATTCGCTGCAGAGGATGTATCTGTCCCCCACGATCGCGAGCAGCCTTTCAACAGGAACAATGGAATCGCCCGGAGCGGCAGCAACGCGCGAGGGAATGCCACAATTCGGCTGAGCTGCGAGCGTGCCGGGAAGCGCCAGCAAAAGTGCGGAAATAATGTGTCGCGTTGCCATGGATGCAGTTACCCCGGTTGACCTAAGCGTGATCCGCGCTCCGTCGCAGCATGGGAACATGGATTCCGCCCCGGCCTTCGCCGGGGTGACGTTTATCGCCGGAATGACAACTCGTACAGAGGGTTGTCATTCCCGCGAAAGCGGGAACCCATGTCAGTTGCCGCCTCGACCTCTGCCTGGCGGAGCTGACGGCGGCGGAGCGCCTCCACCACGATCCATGGGCACCGCCGTTGGCGGCGCCATCTTCATTTGCAGTTCGCGTACCGAGTCAGCAACCGCGCGAACTTTCGTTGCCTGTTCCAGCGCGCGCAGCAGCCCCGGCGAACTAACACTGTACTTGTATTTGTCCCTGAGCAGAACTTCGAGCGGATCGGGAATGCTCACGAAATCCCGCGTCTGGGTCATTAGTCCATCCATGTACGCGTCGATCTTGGTTGCTGCAGTTCGCGAACGGGCTGCGGCGTTGGCCGAACTGTCGCCGAGGGTGCTGGGGTCGACACCCAGCTGCATCCACGACTGAACGACCACGTTGGTGAGACCACCTCTGATTGCCGCGAGTTCGGCGCTATCCGGCCCGATCTTGGCACTGTCGGCGAGCCGCACCAGCAACTGCGAACGCGCCAGCTCCTTCAGCATGGTCGGGACAACAGTATCCGGCATCTGCTTCACCTGCATCAGGATTTCCTGCCGATTCGGGAACGATCTAATGAGTCTTGCAAAGTCGCCAGCAGTAAAGTTGCCGGCGATTGATGAAACCAGAACAGTCTTGTCATTGCGGTGCGCGTCGACATCTTCGACAACCTTCTTGACTGTCTCCGTCGCACCCTTCTTGTCTTTGACCTTGCCGTCCTCCACAATCTTGGCCACAAAGGTGCTCTCGGCAGTCTTGGATCCCATTGCAGCCTTGGCCACGCCATGCTCGGCACGCACTTCCTCGTACTTGGGACGGCGGATGATGTGATAGCCGTAGCTGGTTTGCACCAGGCCCGAGATTTCTCCCGGCTTGAGCGCCAGCACGCCATCCTCGAACTCCTTCGCCATCGCACCCTTGGGGAAGGCGGTATAAAGGCCACCCTTGTCTACGGAACCCGGATCCTTGCTGTGCTTCTTCACCAAATCGGAGAAGTTGGCCAGCGTCACCGTCTTGCGTACGCGCTCGGCTTCCTTCTTGACGGAATCCATTTGCGCCGGAGTTCCACCTGTCGGGAACATGAAGAGAATGTGTGCGGCGGAAAGCAGTTCGCCCTGGTTGTATTCTGCCTCTGTGACCGCGGTGTCGGGATTGGACCATGTCTTGGCCACTTCCTGTGCGAACTTCCCGATCTTCACCTGCTCGATCTGCTTCCAGAGCGCCGCATCCATCTTTTTCGGATCGTTGAGCGAGTCGTTGCGGGCGGCTGCCTGCGCCAACAACTGATAGTTGATCCAGACGTCGGCCACCGCTCGCGCCATCAGCACATTTTGCGTGGCTTCAGGCTGAAGGGGCACGGTCGAGTTTCCGATCAAATCTGCCAGCCGTTGCGTGGTGAGTTCCTGCGAGCCGGCGCGCGCCGCAACCGATGTCTGTGCTGACATGGCTGCTTTCAATCCGTCGCAGCCCGCGACAAGCATAAGCGCCAGGGGCAATACCAATCCGAATCGTTTCATTATCAAAGAGTTTCCTATCTTGTAGTGGGAATTCATGGACGCCTAAAGCAGGGTGTGAAATGCCCGAACCAATCCATTGAGCATCTCTGACCCTCCAAGCCTGGTCAATTTCAGCGAGAGTGGGTGCGAGCGCTTTACTTCAGCAGCAAACTGGACCTCATGAAAGGCCGCGGACAGCCCCCTCATTCGGGGGATGGCGTCGTTTCTGAAGTTAACACGCGCTTCGTCTCCGCGCACCAGTACGCCCTCAACGCCAAGCTCCCCTCCTACCACTCTGAGGACGGCGACATTCAGAAGGTTTCCGGCGGGCGCAGGTAGCACCCCAAAACGATCTCTCAGTTCCGTCCTGAGATCATCAATCTCGGCGGCAGCCGCAACCCTGCTGATGCGCCGATAGATGTCGAGTTTGGCCTCAGCGCCGGGCACATAGTCATCGGGGAGGAAAGCGGGCATATCTACGGTGACATCCGCGTACCTGATTCTGCGCTCGCCACCAGACTTCCCGATGGCGTGAACGGCTTCATCAAGCATGCGCAAATACATATCGAAACCGACGGTGTGGACATAGCCCGACTGCTCGGGACCGAGCAGATTGCCGGCACCGCGCATTTCCATGTCTCTGAGTGCGATGCGATACCCCGAGCCCAGCTCAGTGTGGTGTTCCAGAACCTGAAGGCGGCGCTCCGCCTCCGGATCAATCGCATCCGGAACCATGAGGTAGCAGTACGCCCTCCGGTGCGATCTCCCGACTCGCCCCCGCAGCTGATATAGCTGCGCCAGGCCGAATCTGTCCGCTCGATTCACGAACATCGTGTTGGCATTGGGGACGTCCAGTCCTGATTCAACAATCATCGTGGACACAAGAACACGCACTTCGCCCGCAACGAATCTGCGCATTACAAGCTCCAGGTCGCGTTCCTTCATCTGACCGTGTGCCACGGCGAGTTCAGCGGATGGAGCGAGACGTTCGACATGCTGAGCGATAGCGTCGATGGTCTCGATTCTGTTGTGAACGAAGAAAACCTGCCCGCCGCGGTCCAGCTCGCGCGCGATTCCCTCTTCGATCAGTGCATCGTCAAAGGGCTCGACGAATGTCAGAACGGGAGAACGGTCGCGCGGCGCGGTTTGCATGAGCGTCATGTCGCGCAAACCAGCGAGGGATTGGTGCAAGGTGCGTGGAATTGGAGTCGCCGTAAGGGTGAGCACATCTGTCTCCACCTTCAGCTGCTTGAGACGCTCCTTGTGTTTCACTCCAAAGCGATGCTCTTCGTCGACGACGATGAGTCCCAGATTCGCGAAGATGACATCAGGGCTCAGCAGCCGGTGGGTGCCGATGATTACATCGACCTTGCCCGCTGCCACCTCTTCCAGAATCGCCTTTTGCTCCAAAGCAGATTCAAAACGACTGAGCGTTCGTACCATGACCGGGAAATCCGCGAGACGATCACCGAATGTTCGGGCGTGCTGGTCTGCCAGGATTGTTGTGGGCACCAGAACGGCAACCTGGCGCCCAGACTGCACAACCTTGAACGCCGCGCGAACTGCGATCTCGGTCTTGCCATATCCCACGTCGCCCACCAGCAGACGGTCCATGGGGCGCCCACTCTCGAGATCCTTCTTCACATCTTCGGTTGCGCGGCGCTGATCAGGCGTGTCCTCGAAGAGAAATGATGACTCCAGCTGGCGCTGCCATGCAGTATCGGGAATGTTGGGCGGCCGCGATGCGACCTTCCGGCGCGAATACAGATCCAGCAACTCCGCAGTCATTTCGTTGATCGCGGAGATCGTCTTGTCGCGCTGTCCCTTCCAACGTTTGCCACCAAGGCGGTGCAGGCGCGGCGGAGGTGCATCTTCGCCTGTATCGGCGGCGGGCCGGTAGCGTTCAATCTGATCGATGCGATACAGCGGAACATTGAGACGATCGCCTCCTTCGTATTCAACGACCGCAACCTCGATGGTGCTCTCGTGAACAACGATCTTCTCCATCCCTCTGTAGATCCCGATTCCATGATCCAGATGCACGACATAGTCGCCGGATTTGAGCCCGGTCATGTCGAGAGAGGTGCCGCTGGCGTAGCGGCGCGCCCTCCTCGTCCTGCGCGCCCGCCGGAATATTTCGTGGTCGGTGAGGACGCGAAGTCCCTGCGTATTTCCGTACGGAGGGATGATGAATCCGCGGTCCAGCGCTCCCACAACGAGCGAGGCACGCATCACACCACTCTCACTTGTCATCAACTCTTCCAGCCTCTCCGCCTGCCCCGAGTTGTCGCAGAGGATGACAGTGGGCATGGAGTCGCGCACCGTCTCGCGCAGCAGCCTGATATCGCGATCGATTGGTTCGGGCGCACGGATCGGAAAGCGCACTGAGCGATCCGCGCTCGCAGAGGAACTGGAGTCTGCAACAACTGACAACGTGGCGACCGAGTTCAACCTCGCTGTCGCAATCTCTGGTGCGACGAAGAGATCGGAGCGGTCGGGGACATCTTCACCGCGTCTGCGCGCCAGTTCGATGTGGTGTTCGGCCTCATCCCACGCGCGAGTGAATTCCGCTGCAGGACGCACGGACAGAGGGAGAAAGAGCAGCGCATCGGGGGGCCACAACTCGGAGACCGAGAGGCGCTCGAACGACTCTCCCTCTATTTGAACGGGACGATCGAGTGGGAGAACGACTGCGACTTCCGCATTGCGCGTGGAACGTTGCGAACGCAAATCAAAGTGCCGGATCTCTGTGATTTCGTCCCCCCAGAACTCCAGGCGCACCGGGTCCGACATCCCGAATCCGTAAATGTCGAACACGCCACCACGCACGGAGAACTGACCCACGTCATCAATCATCGCGACGCGGTTAAAACCGATCGCTTCCAGATGCGTGGCGAGCGTTTCGGGTCGCACCGTCTGGCGGGCACGCAACTCCAGTCGTGTTTTTCTCAGCGCGCTGGGAAGGCGCGTTTTTTCCAGCAGTGCCCGCGCGGTGGTGATGAGCACCTGCACTGCGCCGCGACTTATGCGCTCGAGTGTCTCGACCCTTTCACCTGCCACCTCCGCATGCGGTTCCATCTCGCCGAATCCTTCACGCGGCGGATAAAACGCCAGTCGCTCAGTTCCAATGGCAATTTCGAGATCGGCAAGCCAGCGCTCGCCATCCGGCACCGAATCTGTCACGACAACGAGAAAGCGCTGCGTGAGTGCGAGTGAGAGTGCGCCCACCAATAACGCATCGCTGGAGCCGAACAAGCCGCTCAGCGCGATCTGTTCGCCCGGATTCGGAAGCGAAGCGCGAAGATCGCGAAATGCCGGCAACGCCTGGATGCGTTCCAGCAATGTCTCAAGAGGCATCAAGTGGTTCGACGCTCTCCGTGATCGCGCGAGACGAATGATTCCAGCGCGAGTGCGACAAGTGCCACGACAAGAAACGGCAGAATGAGCGGCCTGCGGCCGGCACTTTCAAATACTTCGCGGCTCCAGCGCTGCGGATCGGCGGTGACACTCACCTTTTCAGAAAGAAACCTTGCTCTGATTTCGGCGTTGGGCATCCGTTCCAGATCGAATTCCCCTGCAGGCGGATTGACCACGAGTGCGCCGGACGTTTTTCCCGCACGCGACAGGAGATAAACGCCGCTGCGTCGCGGAGCGGTGAAAGTAGTTCCCTCGAGAATCTGGCTGGAGCTTTCCCCCGTTACCATCGCATCGGCCCAGAGAGGTTTTGAAACCGTCGCCCCCGGGAAGGCCGAGATGACCGACCCTCCCTCTCCGGTCAAATGCTGAGTGAGCAGATCCGCGAGCAGTGGAACGAACGATGCCCTTACGGAAAGGTTACCGGCATCGGGGTGTGCCGGCGACGCGAATAGTGTGTATCCCGGTCCGGCCACAAGCCAGGGCTCTCCGCTCACGCGCGCGAGCGTGTCGGCGTCACCAACGCCGCGTTGCTCCAGCCGATAGCGCATCCGCGCCGTCACCCCGTCATCGTGCCACTGCATTCCCTCGGCCGGACGGACCGACACGTCACCGTTGATGGCTTCAGCAAATCTCCATGGCACACCAAGTCTCTCCAGCGCGCGATTCGCCGCACCCAGTCGCACAGCATCCGTTGGCGGGAAAATCAGAGCGGGGAGTCGCTCAACATCCTCCGCCGCAGCCACGGTCACGCTGCTGCCGCGTGCCACACGGCCCGCAACAGCGAGAGCATCGATAGCGTTGGTGATGAACGAACCAGCCGACGGCAGCACCTGCACGGACGGAGCGGCACCGATCCACACGGCGAAATGCCGCGTATCATCGGCGCGCAGCTCATCGGGTTGAATTTCGACAAACCCTGGCACCCAGCCACGTTCCTGCGGCGATGCACGCACGATTATTTCCTGGTCCGGAGCAGCGGTGCCGCGGGCGAATGCGCGTGGACCAAGATCGATGCGATACGACACTGAGTCATCGCTGGATACTCGCACAACGACTTCGCCCAGTGGTGTCCAGCGCGCCGGCCTTGCTTCCACGCTTGAGACTGAACGATTCGCGGGGAGCACAACAACGGGAGCAACCGCGGATACAGAGGCATTCCCCGCGTCGATCCGTTCAACATCGCGCCACTCGAATCTCTGACCGTCGGTGAGCAGTGCTATCCTGCGTTCGCCCAGTCCCGCTGCATCTATCAGTGCCGCGGCGCGCGCGAGTGCGAGGGACATGTCACCACTACCCGCCGTTGGCGCCAGCTTTGCGATTGCATCGCGCACCACCGCAATGGAACCAGACGTTGCCTCGCCATCAGCGTTCACAAGCCAGAGCTTGTCAGCAGCTGTTGCGCGATCTGCAACTTCAAGCGCGGCATCGCGCAACAAATCGAGCAGGGGCCTGCCGTCGACAATTACGGATGAACTGAGCGAGTTGTCGAGGACCACGGCAATGGCCGACGGTGCATGCCCGACACCTGCAACGCGGCCAATCGGACGGGCGGCAGCGAGAGCGATGAGCACAACGGTTGCGACGCGCAGCAGCATGAGGAGGATATTCCTGATGCGCAATCGTTTGCTGTTCTCGCGCTCCGCTCGTGCCAGATAACGGGCCGCGGGGAATTCGACTCGTTTCCCCAGTCGCCGGCGCAGCAAATGGATGAGTAGCGGAACGAGCGCTGCACCCGCGAGCGCCAGCAGCGCAGGGGCGAGGAAATTCACGGCAGTTTCTGTCGCGCCGCAAAAGCGCGGCGCAGTGGAACACCGAAGGGAGAGTCGGTGAGTACGGTCTCGTAGGCGGCACCCGCTCCCGCGAGAGCCGAACGCCATTCGACGATCGCATGTTCAACCGTGGTGCTGTACGCCTCGCGCACATCGGCGATGGTCGCGGGCACCTCGAGGTCGGTCTCCGGGTCGACAAGAAGAGCATCGCCGAGGATGGCGAGATTGCGTTCATCCGGGTCCATGATGTGAAGCACGGTTACATCATGTCCCAGAGCGCGCAGCGATCGCACGGCCCGTACCACCTCATCGACATCCATGAGCAGGTCGGATACGAGGACAACCATTCCGGGGCGGCGCACCATCCGGGCAGCATCGTGCAGAGCGCGACCCGCAAGCGATCCCTTCCCCGCACCCTGCTGCCCCAATGCAGCGATAATTCGCTTCCAGTGCGCGGAACGCGCTCGCGGCGGCAGGGCGGTACGCACTGCATCGTCAAAACGAATCAGCCCCACAGCGTCGCGCTGTCTGATAAGAAGCAGGGCAAGCGCTGCGCAAAGCGTTTCAGCGTACGCAAGTTTGGTGATACGCTCCGGCGCGCCGGTCCAGTCCATCGATCTGCTCACATCGAGAACGATGGTGGCGCGCAAGTTGGTCTCTTCCTCGAACTGCTTCACAACCCAGCGATCAGCGCGCGCCGCGATCTTCCAGTCGACGTATCGCAGGTCGTCACCCATCTGGTAGGGGCGATGGTCGGCGAACTCCACCGAAAAACCTCTTCGAGGGGAGCGGTGCAGCCCGGTCATGAATCCATCAACAATCCACCGGGCGATGATCTCGATTCTTCCCAGCGCGGCGATTGTAGCCGGATCGAACAGATCCGCGCGGCGGATTCGCGTTGTTTCCATGGTTAGTTCAAGGTAGAAGCGCCGGCAGTGTGGGTAAAGCGAACTGCGGAGCGGGAACGGCGTTCACGGGGACTGCGGGTCCGGGAACAGCGGAGCGGAAACGGCGGATGCGGGAACAGCGTTCAACGACGTTTATCGCCGTTCCAGTTCCGCCGTTCTTGTAACCGCCGTCCTCGAACCCGTCGTCCCCGTGAACGCAGTCCCCGCTCCGCATCTAGCAGTTGATAGGGTCCCCGCTCCGCAATGCCACCACCAAGCCTCAAACAATCCCCCCGTAAACTATATTCGATGCTCAGCAGCCCCTTCCCCAGGACTCCCGCTTGAAGCTCGACCACATCCGCAACTTCTGCATCGTCGCTCATATCGATCACGGAAAATCCACCCTCGCCGATCGTCTCATCGAGGCCACCGGGATGATCGAAAAGCGCGACATGAAGGATCAGGTCCTGGACACCATGGACCTGGAGCGCGAGCGCGGAAT
>CAZKXZ010000088.1:0-14652 GCA_964556695.1 uncultured Gemmatimonadales bacterium | reverse complement strand
GGACGCGGTGGTGGCGGGGGCGGCGGCGGCCGCGCGGGTATGGCGCCACAGCCAGCAGGCATGACGCGCCCTGCGGGTCCTCCACGGGTGACATGCCCCGACCCCGCACGATGTCCCAACACCGAATCGTACGACCGCATCGTCGACAATCCATTTCTTGCTGTCGGCACCAATGCGGTCTCCACATTCTCGATAGATGTCGATCGCGCGTCGCTCAGCAACATCCGCCGCTATATCAACATGGGTCAGCTACCACCTGTGGATGCCGTGCGCATCGAGGAGATGATCAACTACTTCCCCTACAACTACGAAGCACCGGGACGCGAACATCCATTCTCCGTCACGATCGAAGTAGCGGCCGCACGGTGGAACCGGCAGAACAGACTCGTTCGCATCGGTCTTCAAGGAAGAAAAATAGAAACCGCCAACCTACCGCCCAGCAATCTGGTCTTTCTCATCGATGTCTCCGGGTCGATGCAGACCGTGAACAAGCTGCCTCTCGTGAAGACGTCGTTGCGCCTGCTGGTTGAACAGCTGCGAGAGCAGGACCGAGTTGCAATGGTCGTCTATGCGGGCACGGCGGGACTTGTTCTTCCGCCTACAAGCGGAGCGCAAAAGGGAACCATCCTCCAGGCAATCGATCGTCTCGAAGCCGGCGGTTCCACTGCGGGTGGTGCAGGCTTACGTCTCGCCTACGCAGTGGCGCGTCAGTTTCATGTTTCAACGGGAAACAATCGTGTCATTCTCGCGAGCGACGGCGACTTCAATGTTGGAGTGTCGAGCGATGCTGAGATGGAGCGCCTTGTCGAAGAAGAGAGGAAAGGCGGCACATTCCTTACCGTTCTGGGATTCGGAATGGGAAATCTGAAGGACTCGAGGCTCGAGCGGCTCGCCGACAAGGGGAATGGCAACTACGCCTACATCGACAACATCGGCGAAGCCAGGAAGACTCTCGTCACCGAAATGGGCGGCACGCTGTTCACAATCGCCAAGGACGTGAAGCTTCAGATCGAATTCAATCCGACGCTGGTGCAGGCGTACAGGCTCATTGGTTACGAGAACAGGCTGTTGCGTGCCGAAGACTTCAATGATGACAAGAAGGATGCTGGAGAACTCGGCGCGGGTCACTCCGTGACGGCGTTGTACGAAATCGTTCCTGTCGGTGTGCGAAGCAATGTGACAATCCGTGGCGTTGACTCACTGCGATACCAGGCTCCGCCCGCGCGCACTGATGCGGCGTCTTCCGCAGAGCTGATGTTCGTGAAGTTGCGCTACAAGGATCCCACTTCAGATACGAGCAAACTTCTCACGCATCCTGTGCCCAACAGGACAGTGACGATGTCCGGAGACTTCACCTTCATCGCGGCGATCGCGGAGTTCGGAATGTTGCTACGGAATTCCGAATACAAGGGAACTGCCACGATCGAGGATGTGGTAGGGCTGGCGCAAACATCAATCGGCACAGACCAGAATGGATATCGCGCCGATTTCCTGCAGATGGTGCGCGCCTACGAGCGCATCAAATCCGGTGTGACTCCGGCGCGCGGTCGCGGCGGGAATAGATAGCTGGCACCTGCAAAAATGGATTCCGGCTTTCGCCGGAATGACGAGTCAGTGTCGTCATTCCGGCGAAAGCCGGAATCCATTTGGCAGGAGCCCTCGGCTAACCGAGACTCGACGCGCTAGCCGCCACCCTTGAGCGCACGGTACTGCGCAACCGCGGCATTCACCTTCGAGTCGATCATCCGCTTGCCCAACTCAGCCGTCGCCTTCGTTGGGTCGCCGTTTACCCCTGACCCGCGACCGCCGCCACTCGGTAGTCTGTTCTCAATTCGCACAGCATCCGGATTCACGTACATGAGTTGTGAGGTGTCCATGATCCCTGCGTGACTCCCGACGGTCGCTCGGTTGTATCCATGGTCCTTCTCGAGCCAGGCGTAAATCTCTTCATGCGACTTGCTGTAGTACTCGTTGAGAGCGTATACCTTGACCCCTGTACCCGCCCATTCCTTGTTGAGTGAATCCGCGACATTCGTGAGTCCGCGCTGATTGCTACCCGAGTCTCCGATCAGGATGATGTCAGTGAAGCCGTGCACCTTTTCACTGCGCGCCGCTGCATCGAGGAGACTCTCGAAATAGGGCGAAGGATTTGTAATTTTCCCGGGCTGAGCCATGCTCGTTCCCGTCGGGACGCTTCCTTCGGGCACCCACTTCACAGTTGGTGCCACAAGCCCATTCAGTTTTTCCGCGATAAGCCCAGCAGCGAAAGTCACGATGTCGTTGTGCTTGCCGAGCGTCATGTGCGGTCCGTTCTGCTCGACGCCACCGGTCGGGATAATGATGACTTTCTTGCCCCCGTCTATGGCCGCGCGGATATCAGTCCATGGCATCGTCTCGGTGTAGGGCGGGCCGAGAAGATTGGGGCGCTGCGCTACAAGGGAAGAGGCGCCCAGCAGTGTAAGGGCGGCCGCGAGAATGAATGATTTGTTCATCGGTTGTCCTCCTGTCGCGGAGCCGCGAGACTCTGCTTGATCTGCGCGAGTGCGAGATTGATTTTGATATCCAGCAGGTACTTGCCGAGTTGCGGATTCGATTTGGTGTTGTCGCCGCTTCCTCCCTGACCACCCGTCGAAAGACGGTCCTTCTTCACGAGTTCGGGATGGATGTACATGAGCTCCGACGTGTCCATGATGTTCGCGTGCCCGCCTAAAGTCGCGCGCGTGACAATCTTGAGAGTGTCGACGAGATATGCTTCCTGTGCCGCATGTGCCTTGGTATAGTAGTCGTCGATGAAATGCAGCCGCACGCCGGCCGCCTTGAATGTGGAATCCGCGTTCAGTTTGTCAGTAACTGCGCGCATGCCGCCCCGATTTCCGCCAGAATCTCCGATCAGGATGATTTCCTTGAACCCGCTTCCCTTGAGGCTGCGTGCCTGCAGCTCGATCAACATCTGGAAGCGATCTTCCGGAAGGGTGATTGTTCCGGCCATCGACATGTGTCCGGATGCCTGGAAGCCGCCCTCGGGGACATATGTAATGACCGGTGAAACGATCGCATTGCCAAGCGCGCGCGCAATCTTGTCGGCGCAGTACTCGGTTGCGTACTTGTGCTCACCGATGGCCATGTGCGGTCCTTTCTGCTCGGTGCCGGCGGTTCCGATAATGGCCGTCGTCTTTCCGTTCTTGAGATGCAGCGCCAGCTCATCCCACGTTAACTGCTCAAGAAAAACCGTATCCGGAGGCTTGGGCGTAGGAAGCTGCGCCTTTGCTTCAGCGGCAATAGCGCTAAATGCGGCAGTGGTAGCAGCTGCCAGGACGAGTCGCGATCTGGTTGACATAACCGTGCGGGTTGGGGTGAAGCTTTTCATGCTCGCACAGGAATAATGCTTGCGACCGACGGCAATTGCCAGAAGGGAAGGGCGGGATCGCCGAAGCCCTATCTGTCGCTGTGAACCTGCATGTCAGCAACGATCCATTCGGTGCCGGTCTTCCTGAAAGTGAATCGCCAGCCCACCATTCCGTTCGCGATGGTGCCACGGACAGGCGTCTCGCGCGCAATTCTGAAAAGCGAGATCTGAGCCGTGGTCTCCTTGACGAGGCCCTGAGTGAATGCCACTGCACCGGGGAGCGCACCCATCCGGCAGGGACTGGGCCGGAACACAGCGCAGCTCGTCGCGTCGTGGATTACCGCGCTCGTTCCCAGCACCTGCCCCAATGCGGCGAGATGCCCGGGGTTGCGGCCTTTGGCACTTACGGAAAGG
The DNA here is from genome assembly GCA_964556695.1 of uncultured Gemmatimonadales bacterium. GTDB lineage: Bacteria > Gemmatimonadota > Gemmatimonadetes > Gemmatimonadales > Gemmatimonadaceae > CAZKXZ01. The sequence goes on along the minus strand of CAZKXZ010000088.1, from coordinate 10,892 downwards.
AAGGACGAATTCCGGTTTGCAGGCTTATTCCACTCGTGCACATAAAGCCGCTGATCCAGCCCGAATCCGCTGAAGGTGTATCTCGATGTGTCGCGGGCAATCAGGTATCGTACCGCGGCAAGCTCCATCTCGCGTTGTTCCCCGTCAGACATTTCCCGTGAGCCATGCAACAAATTGGGAATCGTGGTTGCTCGAATCGGACGTACGACCCAGGTAAGCGACTGCGGAGAAGCGCCGATCCATCCGTCAGTTGTGCGCGACAAGCTGACAAGGATGCTCTGCCAGGATCGCTCACGCGTGTGAAGTCCGGGCGAGAACACGTCAATGATGACAAACCACGTACTGTCGCGCGTTGACCTTGAGCGGCTGACGTGCTCCCTGGCCACGACAATGACAGCGTTCCGAGTCGATGACGCGCACTGATAGGCGGCGCTGGCATCGCCCGCCATGCGGAAGCATTCGAGAACGCTCTTCTCCGAAGTGTCGCGGGCGCGCGGGCCAACAAGCTGCGCCATTGCGCGCGCTTCCAGCTTCGCCGCCTCCAGCTCGGGCTTTGCCAGCACTTCTCCAGCGCGATCCCAGGCAACGACGACGCTGTCGCGCTGCACCACCAGTCCATTTGCGAGCGCATACCGCAGCGCCGCGAGACGCGCTGATGGGTCTACTGTCTGCGCCCGCGCATTGACCGCGCACACACATAGAACGGCAACAGCCAAGAATCGCATCCACTGCATTGGCACCTTCCCGCGGCTCGTGCATCGTGCTTCCGCTTCACTACAAGCTAGAGCATCATGAGGTTGGACGTGTCAGCAGCGCGACGTTGCACAGAGCATGGGTCGTTCTCCGCGCCCACCGCGCCTCCGCGTGAGAAAACAACAGCGCCCGACAATCCACGTGACCGGCCGACGAGCGTAGCTGCGGCAATCAGGACAACTTCCATTTCTCAAAAACCACGCCGGCTGCGTAAGCGGCAACGGCAGCGACGATGGAATAGATGAATGGCGCATGCCAGACGTCGGCATACACGAAATTGCTGAGGATAGTGACGGTCATCCCGGCGATCAGGGCCGCGCCTGCCGCCAGGGGACCGCCCCTCTTGAACCACATCCCGCCGAAAAAGGCGGTAAGCACTCCCGCCACGCCGAACGATGATGACAACTGCACCATCTCGAAAATGTTTTCTCCGCCAAGCGCGAGAAAGCAGGTGATGGGACCCGCCAGCAGAATCAAACCTCTCGTTATCCAGATCTCCTGCTTCTGGGTCTTGTTCTTGAGCAGTGGAAAAACAAGGTTCTGAGAAATGAGCGTGGAGAAAGCCAGCAGCGTCGAGTTGACAGTCGAAAGAATTGCCGAGATGAGTGCACCGATGAAAATGATGAACATCGGCAGCGGCATGAGGTTCTTCGCCAGATCCGGCAGGTACTCGTCGCGATGCTCGATCTGGAAGTTGAAATGCGCGCCCACGAGCGCGATGTACACCGGCACGATGCCGACAACGAGATAGATCGCGGCGCTTCCAAAGGCGGCCTTCCGCGCAAGTGCCGGCGATTTCATGGAAAGGATACGCCCGACCGCCTCCTGCATGACCAGCGATCCCAGAATCGGGATCATCCAGGTATCGAGTCGCTGCAGCACGCTTTCGCCGGGTCTGGAAAAACTCAATTGGCTCGGCTCGATTGTCGCGAGCGATGCCGATAATCCACCTGCGTGGTTCATCACATACCAGCCAACAATGAAAATACCCACGATAAGTACAACACCCTGCACGAAGTCAGTGAGAATGTCGCCCAGCATACCGCCGAGGAATGTGTAGATCACAACCATCGTCGTGGCGATAATGATTCCCTGCCTGACATCCATGTCGGATACCACGGCGAGGATCTGCCCGAAGGCCATCATCTGCGCAGCTGCCCAAATGAGCGACGCCGGCAGGATGATGAACACCACCATTTTCTCGATGACAGCGTTGTAGCGATCCTTGAAAAAATCGCCGATGGTCACATAGGCGCGGCTGCGCAACTGATATGCGACGAAAATCGCCATCAGTATCCAGCAGATCGTATAACCGAAAGGATCTGCGCGTCCACCAGCGAGTCCGTCCTCCGCAACTGCCGCCGAGGAGCCCATAACGGTTTCGGCACCGAAGTTCGTGGCGAACATCGAGAACATGCCCAGCAAAAGGCCAACCGACCTTCCAGCCAGCACGAAATCAGTTTCGTTTTTCACGCCGCGCGCCGCGTACGCGCCGATTCCGAGCTGGATCAGCATGTAGACGACAATCATCGCCACGATGGGATTCACCGCAATCCTCGCGACTTCTCAGACACGAAAGTACTTCAGCTGTAGCACCACGCTCCCTCTCATCGTTTGAGGTCGCGATTGAGTCGGTGCATGACTACTGTCTCCACGCCGTCGGCATTGAGGAAGACCGAGAGCGTGTAGTCGCGACCGATTTCGCGGAACGCGCCCCGCACTGACGCGTATCCGATCAGTTGTCCCTGCCGGTCAAAAATGCGGTAACGCGAGCGGCCGGCGCTGTCTATCGCAAGATCCGGCGAGTGGACCCAGAGTAGTCCGACCGCGTCGACGTTGAGAGTGTTGACCGCGGGTCGGTCCTTGAGTGGCGGAACGTCCGAGAAAGCGGCACGCACTTGTTCGGCGCTCGCCCGGTCTGGGCGCGATGCCTCCCGCTCGCGCCATTTATCGAGCGCATCGGGCGGAAATGGAACCGGTACCGCGTACCATCGAACATACGTCGCCGAACCGTCGGCGTGGTAGCAGTCCACTTGCGGTCCGTGCAATCCATCGACGCATACGCGCGGTGGTGATCCGGCAATTGATTTGTGCGGCCACCTGCCGCCCGGCACACTGAAATACGTCGGATTCCCGGCGACGATCAACTTGATCTGTTCAATGCCCCCATGCTCACCAAGTTTGCGATACGAGGTGAAATCACTGTTGACCCAGAGCAGCGTTGACATCGGACGGATGAACTGTCCCACCGGGTGCTGAGCTTCTCGCTGGCCTGCTTCAGTCCGAGGCACCACTTCGACGATGAGCGATCCATTAGCGACAGGGTACATGTGCTCGTAGTAGAAATCCTTGATGAGCAGATCGGAAAGGTTTTTCCGGCGCGTCGCTGTTCGCTCTACGAAGCCACCGGCAACGGAGAATACGGAGTAGCGCATTGCGTGCTGGTCCCAAACGAGCATCGTGTCGCCTTGCTGCGCGACGATGTCGGAGATCGACAAAAACTCTCCGGGCCCTTGACCCTTGCCACCATGGCTCACAACATGTCTGCCCGTGCTGTCGAACACGCGCAGCTGTTCGGTGTCATCAGCGACAACGATATGCCCGCTCTGGAGCCGAGCAACATCAGAGATATGGTTGAACATGTACGGCGCTTCGCCTGCGATGACGCCAATCGTAACAGCGCTATCCGACCCGTTCGATATGATCAGCGGGAGCCGATCTGATGGAGTGTCGTTGGTCGCTATGCGAACGCCGGAGCTGTCGGTGAGCGAGTAACCCAGGTGTTTGTCGGCGGCGCCGCATGCAGCCAGCAGAGTCAACGCCCAGAGAAGAGAGATTCTCAGCAATCGCGCGCGCTCAGCCAGCTCTCCGTGGTCGGCGCTCTCAACTCAGTAACTACTCGGCTCTGCCACGATCGCAATCCACTGCCCGTGAGCACTCGTACCTACAGCAATGCGCGAGATTCGCGTCACACCGCTGGTCGTCAGGTCCGCGAGTTCGGTCCAGGATCCGCCGGCCATCGTGTCATACACGAGCAGTTTGCTGCCTTGTCCGGTCACCAGGCGTGTCGACGACATCCACGCCACGTATTCACTTCCTTCCGGAAGCGTTGTAACGACCCTCGGTACTACGGGCGATTCAGAGGTGCTGCACCTGTAAAGCGTGAACGTTGCGCCCTCCCGCTTTACGAACGAGAAACCTCCGTCGGGTCGAGGCACCATGGCGACCGCGCCAGGACCAGGGATGGCAACCAGCGAACGGCCGATGGCAGTTGTGATCGTATCCAAGCGTGACGTGCGCGTGTCGAGCAACTGTAGCGTGTTGGGCGAACCAAGCACAAACATCGCGATGTGCGCGGTGCCGACCCACGAGTGATAGCCGACAGGTTTGATGTTGGGAACGACAACCTGTGGGTCGCTGCCATCCAGGGCAAAGCTCCATAGTCGTTGCGAGGAATCCTTTTCAACACGAATTACTGAGAAGCGTTTGCCATCGGGCATCAGCGCCGCAGAGTATTCGCTTTCCGGCGCGGTTTTCGTGAGCCGCATTACCGCACGTGTTTCGCTGTTGTAACTGTAGATGTCGGCTTGCTGGTCTTCGCGTGTTGATGTGTAGAAAACGGTGAGTGCATCGGTGCTGAACGAAGGCTGGTTGTCGTAGCCAGGCCGGCTTGTGACGTTGACTGGCGCCTCGACAATCGCCTTGCCCGCTGGATCAACCCGGATGCGCGCCAGATAAATGTCCTGTGCGTGCGCAGGAATCGCCGCGGCACTGATCAGCGCGGAGAGTGCGAACTTCCTGAGGTATCCTTTCATTCGCCCCTCCGGGCTCTTGCCTCTATTCACGAGCACCCGCTGCCCAAATGATCTTCGCCCTGGACACAGTTGGGACATCGGCGCCGAAGTTCAGGGTGAGCACCCAGTCACCCCATCCGGGAATGATCACCGAGCGCGGTTCCGTTCGCACGCGGCCGAGAAAGCGACCACTGGGTTCGTAAACGCTCCACATGTGTACCGCTTCATCATCCCAGTCCGAGAGCTCCGGGCCAGTGTAGGTATGCTGCTGATCGAAACCGATATGATAGATGCGGCCGTCCTGACTGGACATCACCATCACGAACGCGGGTCTGTTGCGCGGAAGCTCGGCACCATTCCAGTTCCAGCCCGAGCCGCCGGTGCGCAGTGCGTTGTCAATTCTCTCGCGCATGAAGGTGGCTTCGGATGTGGGGAAGGGCGTGGGCGCAACATTGTGCCTCAGAGAAGTGATGGGATCGCCCGCTTTCCACGGTACCAATGTCTGTCCCTGCTGCGTGGGAAGGTGCAGATCAATTGCGGAACGATCGGTGCGCCCTGTGAAGAAATATCCGAGTCTGCTCATCCACGGAACATGCTCCGGTGCAAATGGAATCGAGATCGAGCGCGGCGCACCGTTGGTTCCCGTGCCGGTGATGCGACGCGGTGGCAAGCTCGCCGGCGGTGCCGGGGGAATCAGTGTGTCCAACACTGCTCCACTGGAATTGAGCCGGATGTATTTGTACAACGACACCGATGTGGCTGGTGGCGTGGGCGGTGTGTACAACGTGGGCACGTAGGTTATGCCGTCCGGAGCGGTGAAGAAGTGAAATTGCTGCAGCACTCTGATGCCGGGCACCGGCCACTCCGTGAGGAACTGGCCAGTGGCGGAATAGACAAACACCGCACCCTTGCTGTCGTCGAGTATGAGGACGCGGCCATCGGGATGCAGAGCGATATCCTGAACTGAGCGCAGTTCACCGGGCCCGTCGCCGCGACGACCAAAAGTACGGAGATATTTGCCCTGCGGGTCGTACTGGCGAACGAAGGTGGCGGATCCGGACGATTCCCCAATGAAAATCGATCCGTCCTTGCCCATGGCTAGGGTAGCAATCTGGCCGATGATGTATTCAGGTGGGCCATTCTCGCGGCCAACTGTCACCTCAACCTGCAGCGTGGACGGCGGCGGATTAGCTGGCCCCGTCACGTTGCGAACAATCGTGTCTTGCCGCGCTTGCGGCGCGGTCAGCGCGCCGGCTGCGACGCTGCGCGTTGAGAGTGGTAGAGCCAGAAGAGCAATTGCACTTGCAATGACCCAGGAAACGGGCCGAACGCTGATTCTCTGTACAGGGAATTGCATCATCGGTGGCTCCAGGTGGGTGTTCACCTCATTAGTACGTCTGAGCAGGATGGATGGTTCGCTCCCCCCGGCATCAGTGCTGCCCGCGGGTCGTTACCGGGGACCGAAGATGCTTGTGCCTCCTCGTGCCCCACACCCGCCTCGGCCTGCAGGACCGCCTTCGCCTTCGGGTGGGGCCGTCACCGCGCGTCCACCTCGCCCCGCAGGAACCCAGCCATCGTTGGACGGCCCGTTCTGAAAGAATTTGGATGTTGCGCTGAGCGGGTGGTCTCTACAGTAGGACGCGTTGGCTTGTCCAAAGATCTTGCCTGCTTTGCGCGTCTCATCGTGAACGCGCGTCACCATTGCCTGGTAGCGTGGATCGTTCTGCGGAAATCCCGAGAACGAACTGAGATCGTTGTTACCGATGATCACTACATCGACACCCGGCGTCCCCGCGATCTCGTGTGCGTTAGCAACACCGGTGGGCGATTCGATCATTACCACCACCAGCATGTTGTCATTGAAGGTATTGCGATAGTTGACGCCAGCGACGCCCCAGATGCGACCACCCTGGCCGCCACCGGAACTGCGCCTGCCTGTGGGAGGGAATCGAGACCACTTGGCCGCTTCGCGGGCGCGTTCCACGTCATCAACCGTCGGAATAATTACACCCAGCGCGCCGATGTCCGTTGCTTGCTGTATGTGAAATTCCTGCGCGTCGGGCAGCCGGATCATCGGAATCGCTGCGGCACGGGGGCAGCCAGCAATCATTTGTTCGACTTCTCTGAACGAGAGTGTGCTGTGCTGCATCTCGAACCAGGTGAAGTCGTAGTGTTTGGCGGACTCGCAGTAGCCGGCGATGTCAAAGGTTGATTGCGTGAAGCTGAAGATCTGTTTGCCTTCGAGCAGCTTCTGCTTGGCTGTGTTGTACAACTTTGGCGCGGTCGCCGCAGCGGGTTGTTGCGCTGTTGCCGGAATAACAGAGGACGAGACCGCCAGGAGGGCGCCGATGATGCCAATGCATTTTGTCATATGACTAAAGGGGTTGAATGCCCAGGACGTTTGTTGCCACTAATTCATCCGTTCTATTCTGTGCACAAATAGAGTGGCGACACCATCCGGCCGCTCGTTGGGGACAAATAGAACATATCCGCGTGCGAAGCGCCTGACATTCATTCCCGGCGGAATGTTTATCGTGCCGAGCATTTTTCCGGATGGATCGAACCTGGTCCACCACTGCGCAGTTGCTCCAGGCCTCATGTAATTCTGCACCCAGACAGTGCCATCGCTCTCGGCGAGAATGCGGCCGAAGGCGGGGAGAGTTGTATAGAGTTTGATTTTGGAGTAGTGCTCCTCGTACGCCTTCAGTTTCTCGGGCGTGTCCGCGCCGCTCATGAACTCCTTGCGGGCGGCATCAATGTCCGCTCTCGAGGGTGTGACCGGCGCAGCGGCCGCGCGCACGGTGCGCAGATTTGCACCAAAGTTGGAATAAACATTGAACTCGAAACGCTCCGATACGCCGTAGACAATGTTGTTGCCCGCGACTACCACAGTTGCCGTACGTGCGAAGGGAGGAAGATGAGCGGGCAGAGTGAATGAGCGTTCGCCGGGACGCGATGCTGCCTCCTCAAATTGCCCCAGACGGATTTCCGGATCGTTGCCCCTCGTGGTGAGAATTCGTGGCCGCGGAGGCGCGCCGGCCCCGAGGCCCATGACATCCCAGACACTTGTGTCGGGTGCAGATGCAGTGACCGTCACCGAGGGTCGCACGTAGTTCGGGCGTGCCAGGAACGATGCGTCCAGGAAACAGCAAAGCGCATTCGCAGCATCGGGGACCGTCCGTATCACGTCGCCCGTCGCGGCATTAAGAATGGTGACTCTGCGCTGTGGGTTGTCGTAAACGGCGATCGTGTCGCCGCGTAGCGCGGAAATCTGCGCGACCTGTGTGAATTCGCCGGGCCCCGAACCCCGTCGCCCCAGTGTGCGCTGATATTGTCCGCGCAGGTCGAATACCCGAACCTCCGGCCCACCGCTCGGCAGAACAATCAGCCGGCCTGTCTCGGTGATGTCGACCTGAGAGATCCCGATGAACTCATATCGCGTATCGTTGTTCAAACCGCCCAATTTGAGCATCGGTTGCGCCGATATCCTGAATGCTGGGGAGTTCGGGTTCGGCGCAGGATTGCTCACGATGGCAGGCGCCTGGGCACTGCCACGCACAGCCAACACTGGAAACAACGCCGCAATGAAAACATTGCGGATCGTTACGGTGAACACTGATCCTCCCGAGTCACACATTCGGCCCCGTCAATCCTTGATCGGCCCACCCTTCTTCACTTGCGGCAGCCCCTCCTCCATCCATTTCGGCATCGGCTTGTCCATCAGATACGTGTCGAAGAACTGCTTCATCCGAATGGTAAAGTCTTTCTGATTGTCCCGGTTGGTGAGGTTGTGCGCTTCGCCAGGATACGCGAGCAGTATCACCTGCTTGCCCGCGGCGCGCGCGGCGTTGAAGAATTGCATTCCCTCGACGTAATCCACGGCGCCGTCTTCCATGCCGTGGAGGATCATGAACGGCGTCTTGATCTTGTCAACGTGGAAGATCGGCGACTGATCCATATACAGTTTCGTGGAATTTAAGGGCGTCACATTCGCCCCCATGCGCACCTGCCCTACGGTTGTGATGCCCTGCTGCACTGTGCCGCTGCTCTTGTAGAGTTCATTGTAGAAGCTGAGCAGGTTCGTTGGTGGCGCGCCCGTCACCACCGCGGCAAACATGTCGGTCTGCGTCACGATGAAGCTGGACTGATATCCACTCCAACTGTGTCCGTGCAGGCCGATTCTCTTCGGATCGGCATAGCCAAGCTCGATGACCTTCTTCACCGCGGCCGTGATGCAGTCCACCGAGGATGAACCCGGCTTGCCGATTTCGTACACAACGTCGGGCTCGAACACAAGGTAGCCATTGCTCGCGTACGTTGAGAGCTGGGGACTGTTGCTATAGCCGGGCTGCGAGAAATTGAAATGATTCTGCGACCTGAGCTCGTAGAATTCCACGAGCATTGGATAGCGTTTGCCCTTTTCGTAACCTGCCGGAAGCAGGAGCGTCCCCTGCAACTTCTGTCCCTTCGAGTTGGTGTAATCGATCAGCACCCGCCCGGCCGACCAGGCGTACTCCTTCAGAATGGGATTCGCATCCGTCATTTTCTTCGGCGAGGCGAAGGACGTATTCGTCACCCACACGTCGGGATATTCGTCGTACGACTGCTGCGTGAAGAGCATGCGGTCCGCATCGGCGGCCTTGATGATTCCTCCGATGTTCTTGTCCGTCCAGATGATTTCCTGCGGCGCTTGTCCTGGCGTCACTTTCCAGACTCCAACTCGCTTCGACTTGGTGCCGTTGGCCGAAAGCGTGATCGGTTTCGTCATATCGATTCCGGCCGAATCCGCTGCAGCTCCGCCGCCTCCTCCTCCGCCACCACGGCCGCCACCTGCGCCGCCGAATCGAGTAACGCGGAACTGAATCTGCTGAGCGCGCCCGACGCCCTTTGTGATATTTGTCGCCTTGCTGCCATCGAGCGGCGCAGCCCAGATATCGTACTTGTCATATAGAAGGACCGCCTTCCCGTCGCGCGACCAACCGCCTACGCCCCATATCGGTAGCTCGTATGCGTGGTCATCATCCTCGTTGACATAACTCTTGAGCGGCGTGCCACTCGCATCGAGCGTCACGGCTTTCCCGCTCTCGAGATTGACAGCGCGCACGTCTTTGCCCTTCGCATAGAGGTACCACTTCGAATCCGCGGACGTGCCATATGCGCGCGAAACCGACTTGTCGATCAGCGCGCGTGCTCCTGTGTTCACATCGACCTTGTAGATGTCTGCCCGGCTCGCACCCCACGAGATTTCACCGCGGTATGCGACATCATTGCGGCCGATGCCGATGTTGTTGTTGGCCGCCATCGTAACGTTGCGCATGTCATCGTCGCCCAGCTGCACGAACTTGTTGTTGGTCACGAAGATCACGCCTGGAAGTGTGGCGCGGCGCAGCTGATTCACCTGCTGGATCTGAACCGACTGGGCCTGCACATCCTTCCAGTGCCAGATGTCGACGTTCGCCTTGTTGGAATCGGCTGCGGCAATTTCCGTTTCCTGTTCCTTGATGCCGACGAAGAAGCGCGAACCATCATTGCTCCAACGCGGTGCTGTGTACTCGCTGAGTACAAAGCCCTTCGGGAAGGCGACTTCCTTGGTTGGATCGTATGTGAAAGGCTTTGGTGTTCCCGCACCGATTCCACTCCACGCGAGCAGCACGTTATTGCGGTGCTTCATTCCCGCAGGTTTGTCGCCGCGCAGTGCCGAGAGTCCGGTGCCTGTGGAGTTCCAAGCCATCGCATCGAAGTCTTCCGACGCTGTGATGAGCGTATGTGTGAGGCCGGTTGCGGCGTCCAGCAGATATATGCCGTTGCCGAGTTTTTCGGGCGCCTGGATGGTGTACGCGAGGAACTTGCCGTCGTCATTGAATTCGTACTGCGCAACGTTGCCGATGTTGCGATCGACCCCGCTGGAAAGGTCGTGCAGCACCAGATCCGCACTCGTGAGCGTTGTTGGCGCGCCTTGCGGGCGGCTCATTCGCAGCATGAGATACTTCGATCCCGGTGAGAACCGCGCGGCGGCTACACCAGTGAAGGTTTTTTCGACGACTCCTGTAGAGAGGTTGCGCAGCTCCAGTCGCGATGCAGGCGCTGGAGTTTGAGCCGGCGCCGCTGCAGCACCACGTCCGCCCGGTTGTGGGGGAGTAGCACCCGCCGCCGCGGCTCGGCCGCCTCCGCCGCGACCACCCGATGCTGTGACCGAGTATATCATCCACTTGGAATCGTCTGAAAAGGCGGGTGCAGCGCCGCCACCACCTCCGCCCCCTGCTGCACCACCGCGTCCACCGGCGCCACCGCCCGCGCCGCCGCCGCCGAGCGCAATGATGGCCTCGCTGCCCGCATCAAGCGGCT
>CAZKXZ010000087.1:0-14893 GCA_964556695.1 uncultured Gemmatimonadales bacterium | reverse complement strand
GGGACAGGTCCGCCGGGGACAGGTCCGCCGGGGACAGGTCCGCCGGGGACAGGTCGGGCGTGTAACTTCGGTGCACGGGGGACACGTCCCTAGTGGAAGTTACGACCACATCAGCCCTTAAGCGCGCCATTCAGTGCACGCTCGACCTGTCCCCGTTGGTACACGAGGGACACGTCCCCAATCCGGGGAACTATTGCACGACGCGGCGATATTTATTACCATGGAAAAACCGCGCGAAGTGCGCGGTCAATTGTGCCCTTTCTTCCACCCTAATTCAGGAGGTGATCCATTGTCTAATTCCAGTCCCATAGCCGGCTCGAACTGGGCAAGCGATCGCCATATCGCCACCCGGTAAACGGGTTACCGGCGCGGGCTAATCGCCCGAGCCGGCAATGGACACCAGGACGGCCGCGGGGCATCTACCCTGCGGCCGTCGGCGCATCAGCGCGCTACGAAATCGGCGGGCAACCTGCCGGAGTCGCAGGCGTCACCATCGCGCTGTTGTTGTTCAGTTTTTCCAGCAGAGCGCGATAGGTATCAGCCGTACTTCTATCGGCACTTGGCGCGGCAGTGTTGGGGTGCGCGCCGACGAACATGCTCACACGAGTCAGCAACGTGGTGATGGAAATCCAGTCGCCCGCTACCGGATCCACAACTGTCGCAGCGCCGGACTGAGTACCGAAAGAAACATTGAACGATGTTACCGCCAGCTGAACGGAAAGCTGGTGCGACATGTTTGCACTCGCCCCACCAGCGCGTAGCCATCTGCTCAACTGATCGTACGCTTCGCCGAATGGAACAGTCGGTGAAACAGCCAGCCTCGAACCATCTGCGTTTGCAAGGAACCGCGTTGTGTTCACAATCGGTCGCCATGCAGGAGGTCCACCGCCACCTCGTCCTCGGCCACCTCCACCAGCACCGCCTCGTCCTCCCCTTCCTGGATCAACTGCCACGACCGGAGCCGGATCGTTTGCCACGAGCAGTGCTCTCCCGCCCGTGCCTGTCCAAAAAGTCGCAGCGGCGCCGCCAGTGTTAGCAGCAGAGCAAACAAATCCAAACTCGAGATGTGTTACATCATCTCGATCACGCAACTGCACCGTGTACGCATTGTCCTTCACTGGAATTGCTCCACCACTCCAATATCCTGTGCCGCCGGCGGTTCGCGTCCACGCGGAACTTCCGGCACGACGCACAGTCAGCGTGTAGGTCGGCTCGAAGTACGCCGGGTCCGCGGGCAGCCATGTGCTGAAATCGCCAGACTGATTCGTGGTCAACACACCTGAAGGTGGCATAATCGCATCCTGCTGATGCCGCGTTCCTGTGTAATCAACCTGCAACCCGGGAACGCCTGCTTCATTCGGCTCACGAACACCATTGCGATTGGAATCGTAGAATGCAGATCCGCTCACCGTGCCGCGCAAACATCCGGGGGCGCGGAAGGAACCAATGCGGACGGTATATCCGGTGGCGCCGGCTCTCCAGTAGTCACCCTGATACCAGAAGGTGCAATCATCCGATGGATCCATCGCCAACGTCGTGTAATCCTGCCAGCGAAGATTTGTAGCTTGCGATGCCTGTCCTTCGATCATCACAGTTTCGCGAAATGTCATGCGGCCAAGCGAGTCATCTGCGAGTCGCGCAACAAATCTCTGGCCGGGAAAATCGTTGGGACCACCGAACGAATATCCGAAGCCGATGTTCCCCTGCCGGTCCATTCCGGGGCTCGCCATCCAGCGATAATCACCCTGCGGAGCAAAGGTGCCCTGCTGATGCAGAACGACATCACGATTGGAATTCACGCGGAACTCGTACCAGCGCACACCGCCGCCTTTCGCCGAGGTGTTGATCGAATGCACTGCCACAATTGATTCGCGGCCGTTGATGTTCCGGTACACCACCCGCTGCATGATCTTGTCGCCCTGCGAGTCGAGCCGGTTGTTCACCCCGGGCTGTGGAACACACGACGTCAGCTGTCCGTCACACAGATAGTTGTACGGTGCGACCGCGATCTTCACCGGGCCATCGACCTTTGTGTTGGCGGGGTTCTGCCAGTCGACGTGAAACGTGTAAACGTAAATTCCATCGTCGCTGAAAATGCGGCGCAGCTGAGTACCACCCGATGCTATCATGATGTTGGGCGCACCCGCAGGAGGCAGTCCGTGGCCATCGATGTCAGCATTGTTGAGAAAATTCGATTCCGGGATTATCACGCACTGTTCCGTCGCGGGAAGTCCCTGCAATAGTTTCGTGCGGTCCACGACGCATGCGTGCTTCTCGGGAAGGCGACCGTCAGGGAGGAGATTGTCGCCGGTGCTTGTCGGGATGTAATAACCGTCGGGCCAGATTGCGGGACGCGGATAATCGGGAAAGAGTGTGCGTTCGAAGTAGTAGCGGTAGTATGGTCCCAGAGGATTCGCACCAACGCTCACCGCGTAACACATCCCATATGGGCCGAGTGTACCCGGAGGCGATCCCGCCGGCGCCGGCGCGCGGTTGAAACGCGGCATCACAATAAGCCAGCGATCGGCAAGCTGATCGTAGCGCACAACGGTGTCGCCATTGGGAGAGCGCTCGCACTCGCCACCAAAGCCATTCCACACAACGTTGTGTCCAATGGGACCGAACAACACTGTGCCGGATCTGTCGAAGAGTTCACCCTTCTTTGTATAAACCGCGGTGAGCGAGTTTACCGTCTCGTAGATGTGATTGCGGCCGACAGCGAGGCTGTTGTCAGAAGGATTGCCACCGCGACCCGTTCCGTGCGGACCGACGAGGCCATATCCGTGGCCGTCGAAGCTTTCGATCATCACCACAGGCGGCCGCAGTCCGTGCGACGTCTGCTCAACCGCGGCGCCCTGCGCGCTCACAGCTGGAAAGACGTAAGGTGGCGCCCCCTGCTGCTGTTCAAGCACATTCTCATCGGTCGGCGCGGTACCACACCCGGACAATGCCTCTCTGCACTCCAGCTTTTCCGCGGCTGACCGCGGCAACATGAGCGTAGACAGCGCCGGAGAAATATCGTGTTTCGCCGCAGCGCTTGTCGTGGCCCCGTAAATCCCCGCAAGGCCAGTCCGGCTGGACCCATCTTGCGAGCTGCCACCATCGCGTTGCATTTGCAGCATGGTCACAGCAACGATGAGTCCCAGCGCGACAAATACGGCCGTGTATGTTGAGGAACGCAGTTTCATTGATCTTTCCCAGCGGTTGGCGTGAGATCCCTCAACCAGACATTCCGAAAACGAATCGGATTGCCATGATCCTGCAGCGCGATTGGAAGACGGGTGGCGTGGGCCGCATATGGCGGGCGCTGGTAATGACCGGTCGGTCCCGAGAGTTCGACGTTGTCCTGCACAAGAACCCCATTGTGCAGCAGAGTGATTCGGGCGGGGCTCGTCACTCGTCCGGCCGCATCAAAACGGGGCGCGTGAAAAACGATGTCATATGTTTGCCACTCGCCCGGCGGCCTGCTCGCGTTCACGAGCGGCGGAAACTGTCCGTAGATCGCGCCGGCCTGTCCGTCTGGATATGTGTTGCTGCGGTATGAGTCGAGAATTTGCACCTCATAGAATCCCATAAGGTGGATTCCGCTGTTGCCCCGTTCCTGCGAGGAGCCGATGACAGTTGCGGGCGTGGCCCACTCAATGTGCAGTTGCATGTCGCCGAAGCCCTGCGCAGTGCGAATTGTGCCAGTGCCCGCGACAACCTCGAAGTATCCGTTCTCAACTTTCCAGCGCGCCGCAGCACCATTGGCGCTCTGCCATTGCGCGAGATCGCGGCCGCCAAAGAGAACAATGGCGTCTGCAGGCGGCGGCTGCGGCGCTGTCGCGGCGCCTGGAGCTACGACCGGTGGCTGCGGACGATCAAGTGCGTGAATCGGCCATTTGTCGGAAACCTGAGCACTCACTGTTTGCGAACCAGCCACACACAGTGCGAGCAAGGCGCGAACGCAAGCAACGAATAGACGCGTGTGGCTGCGATCATGCTCTGGCATTGGGCAGGACCATCGGTGAAGGGGAAGAAAACAACCGATCAATAGCTATCCCCGCAGCAATCGACGCGCAAGTTTGGGCAAAGTGCGGGAATAACCCATTGGGCCTGTCCCCGCCGGACCTGTCCCCGCCGGACCTGTCCCCGCCGGACCTGTCCCCGCCGGACCTGTCCCCAGCGGACCTGTCCCCGCCGGACCTGTCCCCGCCGGACCTGTCCCCAATTATTCGCGCGCGTTTTTTTCGGGTGCTGGCTGGGCCGGCTCGAAGCTTGGCGCGAGCACGCTGGGTCGCTGCTCTCTGGCGAAGATCTGCGTTAGGAAGCGTTGCCCTTCCGAGATGCGCTCAACTTCAATCGCCATGGCGTCCACTGCGTGTTCCATGCGCTTGAGCCGTTGCGCCCCTTCAGCATCTCTGGGGGTCTCGATCCGCCTGGTTCCGCGCCGCCACATCAGCCGCGCCATCGCAAGGGCCATGGGAAAGAGAACGAAGAGAGTGGCGACGATGGAAATCGCCGTGATGTTGCCGGGGCCAAGGCCGGATGAAGATGGCGGCTCTACCGCCACCGAGGACATCAACTCTCTCGGCGCATGCGATATCTGCCATCCGGTTGAAGCGAGCTCCGTCTCGATCTGAACCATCCGATCGGTGAGCACTTTCAGGTGGTCCGACATGCCCGATCTTGCTTCCTGCGGTGCGTCCTTGAGGTTTTCAACGAGTCTCGCGTGGCGCGCCTGGACGTTAATCAACTGGCTGGAAAGTTCGCTGCGCGTTGCGCGTAGAGCCTGCAACTCTGCTGCCGTAGTGGGAACCGCCAGGTTGGGAGCCCCCTGCGGGTTGGTCGCAGGGGCAGGCGACGGTGATTGCACTTCCACCGATTTGGTCTTGGTCGCTTGCATTGCCATAAAGTACGCGAATGCGAGCGCGCCGGTTACAAGGCACATGGGGACAGGCCCCCGCTGCACCATTCAGTGCACGGCCGACCTGTCCCCATAGGTACACGAGGGACACGTCCCCACCGGTAAGCGAGGCAGAGACCCGACTTACGTTGTTCCCTTAGTGCACGCCCGACCTGTCCCCTTTGGTACACGGGGGACACGTCCCTACGCGTTAGCGCTACGCGTTAGCGCTACGCGTTAGCGCTTTTTGCGCGATCGGACTACTGCTGCTCCCGTGGCTGCGACAACGGCTACTGCGCCGGCTACGACCGCTGCTGTGCGGCGCGCCTTCGGAGACTTGGCCGCCTTCTTGATTACATTCGCTGCGCTCGCAACGCGACTCTTCGCCTCGCTACCAGCGCTCTTGATCGCGCTGCCGGTTGCTGCGAGGGCAGACCTGGTTGCGCCCATCGCCGATCGCGTCGCGGACATTGCAGACTTGGCAGAGGATACAGCCCTCTTTGTCTTTCGCTTGGCCGTCCTCACACGTCTGGCCGTTGTTGTCATTTTGACCCCCCGAGTAAAAGCAGAACACCCTTCTGCTGCGAGTTGACTTCGCCTGATTGGCCGATGAAAAGCGCAAGAACGAGGCCGTTAGGCCCTGAAATTGGAGATTAGATACTGGAAATTGGATATCCAATTGGCAATTGCCATTGCAATATCCAGTATCCACTCTCCATTCTCCACTTTCTCTTTGGGCTCGCGTCGCCTAGACTATCGGTACAGCACCCCTCGGAAATGACATCCCCCAAATCGATCGAAGCCGCCTCTGAACTTGCCGCCATTGGACGGCGGTTCTACGCTCGCGGATGGGTTATGGGAACGGCCGGCAACTTCAGTTCGGTTATTTCGAAGGACCCTCTCGCGCTCGCGATCACGTCAACGTCAGTTCACAAGGGAACACTGAGCGAGAATCAGATCCTGGTTGTGGATGAACGCGGAGCGCCGCACCCTCAAACGCCGAGCGGCTTGCGCCCGTCCGCTGAAACACTTCTCCATGTGGAGATCGTGCGCCGCCGCGCCGCCGGTGCGGTATTGCACACCCACTCGATATGGAGCACCATTCTGTCAGAGCACTTTGCAGCACGCGGCGGTGTTGAGATCGAGGGCTACGAAATGCTCAAGGCTCTCGCGGGAAATACCACGCACGATGCGCGGGAGATCGTTCCCATAATCGAGAACGATCAGAACATGGAGCGATTGGGGGCTCGCCTGGGTGCGACCCTCGTCGAGCATCCCGGTGCGCATGCGGTGCTGCTCAGAAAACATGGGGTATACACGTGGGGCGTGAGCCTGGCGGAAGCCGAACGCCACGTGGAGGTAATTGAGTTTCTATTCGAGGCAGTGGGGCGCTCGCTCCTTCTGCGAACACAGGAGACGACATATGGCACTCTTGAGAATTCCTGAGGAAGACCGCACGATCGAGGATCCGGCGGAGATACTGGCCTACCTCGCGTCGCGTGACATTGAATACGAAAAGATGGTTCCACTCGAAGGGCTCGCGCTCAGCGCTCCGGCCGACGTCATTCTTTCGCACTACGAAGCGAAGATCAACGAGCTGAAAGCGAAGGGTGGCTACGTGACCGCCGATGTGATCGACATCAAATCCGACACACCGAACCTCGACACCATGCTGGCGAAGTTCAACAGCGAACACTGGCACGACGAGGACGAAGTTCGGTTGATTGTCGAGGGCAGGGGGCTCTTCCACATCCATCCTCCCAATAATCCTGTCTTCTCAATTGAAGTTGTTGCAGGCGATCTGATCCGCGTACCGCGGGGAACGCATCACTGGTTCGACCTGTGCGGCGACAGACGCATTCGGGCAATAAGGCTCTTTCAGGATATGTCCGGCTGGACTCCGCACTACACCAAGAGCGGAGTGGACGCGAAGTTTCAGCCGCTCTGCTTCGGTCCGGTCTACATTCCCGCCGCGAGAGTGACGCCAGGCGTGACGGTGTGACGATACAACTCCGCGAGCGCGGAGTAACGGCGGTGCTGCTCGACATTGAGGGCACCACTACACCGATATCGTTTGTCCATGACGTGCTCTTTCCCTACGCGCGCACTCACATGCGCGAGTTCCTGCATGCGCAGGCGGAAAGCGCCCAGGTCCACGAGACCGCGTGCATGTTGCGCGATGAACGCGCCGCGACACTCCCGGACGGCGGGAGTCTGCCGTTGTGGAAGGATGAGACCTCCAGCGAGTTGCTTGATTCAGTCGCCGAATTTTGCGATTGGCTCATGGATCGCGACGTCAAGTCGCCAGGGCTCAAGCGGCTGCAGGGAATTATCTGGGAAAAAGGGTATGCGGATGGCACGCTCATAGGAGAGGTTTTTCCCGATGTTCCGCCCGCCCTCGAGCGCTGGCGCAAAGCGGGCATCGTTCTCGCGATTTACTCGTCAGGCAGCGTACTGGCGCAGCGCCTGATATTCAGTCACACGAAATACGGCGATCTCACCCGATACATAAGCGCCTTTTTCGATACAGCGGTTGGTGCAAAAAAAACCTCCGCCAGCTACGGCGCGATTGCCTCGGAACTGCAGGTGCCGCCATTGGAGATACTGTTTCTTTCCGATGTTGATGCGGAGCTTATCGCCGCAGCCGACGCCTCTTGTCAGATCGCGCTCTGCGTGCGCCCAGGCAACGCGCCAGTTCGAACGGCCCTCGATGCGAGCACGATCTCGAGCTTCGATGAGATCGTTGTATAAGCGTTTACTCACGGAGCGCCCGGTAGACGCCGAGAAGCTGCCGCGCCACTGCATCAACAAACGCGCCCTCCGACCAGTAGCCATTGTGCGACAAGGGATTCCACGATGTCAGCAGATTGCCCGCATTAAGCTCAACATCCTCCTCCACAGTTCGAGCGTACGACTCGCTTAACGTGCGCAATGGGTAGCCCAGCACGTCATCGCGGTCGTAGTAATTGCGCCACCGCGAAGCAGCACGCACCGATTCACCCACAAGATTCGCCGGCGGCGGAAACGCGACACAACGCACCTGCGTCAATCCCAGTGTAAACAAGGGAATGTTGCTTCCCATCGTGACAATCCCCGAGAGCGTCTCGCACTTTGTGAACGCATCACGACCGAATCCCTCGCCCTTCTGCTCGTCCCATATGTGATCCGACAGGATGACACTGCCGAGGGAATGCGCGATGGCGATTAGTGGTGCCCTCGGGTGACGAAGCCGTTTGCCGAGTACAGCGAGTGACCGGAATACTTCCCAGTGGATCTGGTGATATGCATCCCATGCCTTTGGATAGCCGCGCCGATACGCGACCGCATCGGCAAGCGTAGCGATCACGAATTCACGCGCCGAATTCCATTCGATAGTGCCGCCAGCGTGCATCTTTGCGAGCAATTGCGCTTCTTCGGGTTCCAGCACCTCCGCCCAGAACACCGGCTCAAATGCAAACGACTGCGGCGAAACTCCCTGCTTGAGGAGCGCGGAGGAGACGAGTTCAATGAACGAGCTGGCATACTCCGGCTTCTGGGAGCCAATGCCGTGGAGAACTGCGACCCCGATCTCTGGCGTGCTCAGGATGCCCCCTGCGGATGTGTCGCAGCTCCCTCTGCCTTGCGGCCGCAGGCACGGGAACGCGACCGTCAGAATTACCGGAACGCAGTTGCCGCGTCAAGATAGAACGGCAGGTTCGGGCTGCGTTACTATGGTCATCGCGTAGCGATGCGCAAGAGGTTGTGCGCTTGGGGCTGGCCCTGCATCTTATCGATGTTCAACCGCACGGAGCTTTGGTGGGAACTCTGGCATTCAAAGACGGAATCATGGAGCGCATTCGCACCCGCGAACAGCGCTTTCACGAGAGCGCCTATCTGTTCGTGCTCGCGAGCCTTGAGTATTGCCAGTCGCGCCTGCCTGAGCGGCGTCACATAAGCGGACGGGAGTTGGCGCAGGGGTGCCGCGACCTGGCACTCGACCGCTTTGGATTGATGGCCCGGATGGTGCTGGAGCATTGGGGTGTCCGCAGAGCAGCGGACATCGGTGATATTGTTTTTACGATGGTTGAGCTGGGCCTCCTGCTGACGCAGCCGACCGATACGCGCGACGAATTCAGTGATGCATTTGATTTCGACGACGCGTTCGAATCGGAGTATCCCTGGAACTGCGAAAGCGTAGCCTGAAAGGCTGTTTTTTCGGGAGGCAGGCCAAACCGATCGCAAGACTTGCAATGCGCACGGGGGGGAGGGGTCAATGGCTGAGCGACAAGAATTTCCTGAGTGCGGCAAGTGTCACTCCGGAACCCTGATTCCGCTGAGCGACTATGGCCGTGACGGCGCGCCCATCACATACAAAGCATGGGTTTGCACCAATCCGGAGTGTGGGTTTAACCTTCGAATCGATAACGGCGAAATCAGTTTCGGTCGCACTATCGGGCAGTCCCACAAGTAGAGACGCTCGGCGCGCCCGGCAGCAAGTCCCCTTTATCTCGCGCGCGCTCACATCACGATGACGGTTCCGGTCGTCACCGCCGCCCAGGCTGGAGCACTGGACACCGCTTGCATCGCCAGCGGCACTCCGTCGCGCGTGTTAATGCAGCGCGCCGGCAACGCTGCAGCGGATGAGATTGTCAGGAGATTCCCGGATGCGATCAAGCGCGGCGTCGCCATATTCGCTGGTCCTGGAAACAATGGTGGCGATGCGTGGGTGGTGGCCGGCAAGCTCTCCGCGGACGGTGTTGCTGTTCGCGTGTACGAGGCAATCGCACCGTCAACAGAGGATGCCAAAGCAGCAAGGGTAGCCGCAGCCGCCGGCCGCCACTTTGATGCTCCTCATGGAAACGAGGGTGTGGTAGTAGACGGCTTGCTCGGCACGGGGTCGTCGGGTGCGCCGCGCGGAGCAATCGCGGATGCCGTCGAGCGAATTGCTCTAATGAAAAGTGGTGGGGCGATTGTTGTTGCGCTGGATGTTCCGTCGGGTCTGGACGCTTCCTCGGGTGTGTCCGATGGCGGAATCATTGCGGACTTCACCTTGTCTTTTGGAAGTGCAAAACGAGGGCAGCTTCTGAACCGCGCGAGTTGCGGCAGGATTGTCGTGCTTGACATCGGCCTGGGGTCGGAGGGTGACGCGACATTGCCGCGTTTGATAGATGACAGCTGGGTGATGAGTCACATTCCACCCATTCCCGCGGATGCGCACAAAGGGGTGCGTGGCAGGATTGTCATCGCAGGAGGCGCGCTGGGTATGACTGGTGCGGTGGTTCTCGCGGCGGATGGTGCGATGCGTAGTGGAGTAGGCCTCGTGCGTCTCGTCGTCCCTCATGAGAGTCTCGTAGTCGTGCAAAGCGCGTCACCCAACGCGATTGCTGCCGAGTGGCCAGATTCGGCGGAGGAAGCGCTCGACATTATCGAAAGCTGGGCCGACGCCGTCGTCCTTGGTCCGGGACTCGGCACCGGCGAAAATGCTCGCGACGTGGCGGCGATTATTGCGCGCTCTGGCAGCTGTCCGATTGTTGTGGATGCCGATGCAATAAATATCTGCGCGAAGGATTTTGGTTCACTTACGCGGATCGCGGCATCGCGCAAAACAGTTGTCACTCCACACGCTGCTGAAATGGGGCGTTTGACGGGGATGTCGGTGAATGAAATTCTCTCGCACCGATTCGACGTGGCCGCGGATTTGGCGCGAATCAGTGGTGCCGTCGTGCTCCTCAAGGGAGTGCCAACACTGATCGCTGCTCCAGATGGGCGCATGAACGTTTCGGCCGCTGGTTCACCCGTACTTGCCGTGGGCGGAAGTGGTGATATCCTCGCAGGAATTCTCGGAACCCTGCTGGCGCAGATCGACGATCCATTTGTTGCGGCATCATGTGCTGCGTGGATTCACGGACGAGCGGGAGAACTTGCGGTCGCTGGACGTGGAGTGAGAGGACGGACGCTTGCCCACGTGTTGGAGGCGCTGTCAGATGTTTGGGGTTGTCAAGTTGTTCATCATGTGAGTCCAGTGATTGCGGAGTTGCCAGAGGTTGCTGGATGACTGCATTTAACAGCCCGGAACTGCGCCTGGGGGACTACGCTGGGGGGACTGCGGCTGGGGGAATTCGCCGAGGGGACTGCGCTGAGGGAACTGCGCTGCGGGCGGTTGATGGAGTGAGCAATGGGAATTGCGTATGGGGAACGACGTTAACAAGCACCATTGGAACGCAGTCCCCTACTCGCATTTCCCCAGCCGCAGTCCCCCCGGCGCATTCCCCCAGGCGCAGTTCCCGACGCGCAGTCCCGGGGCTGTTCAAGCGCTTTCCCCCAGGCGCAGTCCCCCAGGCGCAGTCCCCCAGGCGCAGTCCCCGGGCTTTTCAACCGCAGTTCCGCAAGCGCAGTCCCCAAATCACAACCTGAAATACGGCTAACGTGCCAGACAATGTGTCCATGGCCCCAGGCCGCGAATTCGATCTCATCAGACGCATGATCCGCGTCTGGGGCGATCTCGCATCCGGCATTGGCAGCGACACCGCGCATCTCAAGGTTCCCGCCGGTTCACAACTCGTGGCCAGCACTGATTCCAGCATCGAAGGCGTACACTTTCGTCGTGATTGGCTCACGCCAAAACAAATCGGCTATCGCGCAACCGCGGCCGCGCTCAGCGATCTTGCCGCGGCCGCCGCGACTCCCATCGGTGTGCTCATCGCACTCAATGTTCCTGCATCATGGCTCGACGATGTCGAAGGCATCGCGGAAGGAGTCGGTGATGCTGCGCGAGATTGCGGCGCACGCATACTCGGCGGCGACACATCAGCTGCGTCGCAACTTTCTCTGACAGTCACAGTGATCGGCGCCGCCAGTCGCCCACTTTCGCGCGCAGGATCACGCGTCGGAGATCGCATTGTGCTGACCGGCGATGTGGGACGCAGCGCAACTGCGCTCGCAAAACTCCGCAAGGGTGAAACACCGACAGCGGACGAAATGGAACGCTTTGCTCATCCCGCGCCGCGCATCGCCGAAGGTTTGTGGCTTGCAGCCCACGGGGCCACAGCAGCGATCGATGTATCTGATGGACTCGGCTCGGAATTGGCACACTTGTCCACCGCAGGTGATGTGCGACTGCGGGTGGAACTGGATGCGACACCAATGCGAGAGGGCGGAACACCGGCGATCACTGCGCTCGACGCGCTCAGCAGCGGCGAGGAGTACGAGCTCCTCGTGACAGTTCCTGACTCGTTTCCTCTGGACTCTTTTCGCGCGGCATTCAGCACCCGGATAACCGAAATCGGTCGTGTTGTCGCAGGTACCGCCGGCGTGGATCTCATGTCACACGGACAGTTGATTGCATTGCCTCGCGGGCACGATCACTTTTGATGCAATGCGCACCGTCGTAGTAGCTGCAACTCTGCTGATTCTCACTCCGATACTGGGAACTATCGTTATCGTGGCGAGTTTGGCAGGAGTGAAGGACCGTCCCAACGGCATCTATCAGCGTTGCGCGCAGCTCTGGGCTCGGGCTGTGTGTGTGTCGGCGGGTGCGAAGATCACAGTGCATGGTCGGGAACAGGAGACGCCCGAAGGTGATTTACGCAAGGGCGCTGGTGTGGTCTACTGCAGCAATCACGTGAGTTGGTTCGACGTGTTGTCTCTTGCGGCGGTACTGCAGCGCTACACGTTCATCGCCAAGAAGGAACTGGGCGACATTCCGATTTTCGGCCGCGCCGCCCGCGCGGTGGGAATAGTTTTCATCGACAGGGAGCAGCGCAAGGCCGCGTTCACTTCATATGAGTCCGCGGCCAGAGAAGTGCAGAAGGGGAAGTCGGTGGTTGTGTGCCCCGAAGGTACGCGGGGCTATGACTACAGGTTGCGCCCGTTCAAGAAGGGGCCCTTCGTCCTGGCCATTGCCGCTGGTGTCCCAATAGTGCCCACAGTCGTCTACGGTGCGCGTGAGGTGCAGCGCAAGGGAAGCCTGGCCGTCCATGGCGCCGCGGTGAACATTCACTTTCTTGCACCCGTGCCGACCGCTGGACTCGGGTATGACCAGCGCGAGCAGCTGATGCAGGTGGTTTGGAAAAGGATGGCCGATTTTCTCAGGGAACGATACGGCGTGGAGAGCAGTGGCGGTCCGCTGACCATCGATCCAGAGGCAGCGGCCATACCTACGTCATTCATTTGATTTCGGGATCAAAAAGGAAACATGTCTACAATCATAGATATCGCTGCGCGCGAAATTCTTGACAGCCGCGGCAACCCTACGGTCGAAGCGGAAATCATACTCGCAAGTGGAGCTTTCGGTCGTGCGGCAGTTCCTTCGGGCGCCTCCACCGGTGAACATGAAGCGCTCGAATTGCGCGACGGAGACAAGTCGCGCTACCTGGGGAAGGGAGTACTCGGCGCGGTTGCGAATATCGTCGAACGCATCGCGCCCGCTCTTGAAGGAATGGATTGCAGCGATCAGATCATGATTGATCGCACCATGATCGAACTCGATGGAACGCCCAACAAGGGAAGCCTGGGCGCAAACTCAATCCTGGCGGTGTCGATGGCCGCCGCTCGCGCTGCGGCTGCCGATGGCGAACAGCCGCTCTTCAGATATCTGGGCGGTCCGTTGTCGCGCGTGATGCCTGTACCGATGATGAACATCCTCAATGGCGGTGCGCACGCGGCGAACACGGTCGATTTTCAGGAGTTCATGATCGTTCCAGTAGGCGCCGACACGTTCAGCGAAGCGCTGCGGAAGGGTGTTGAAGTGTTTCACTCACTCAAGAAAGTTCTTTCCAGTCGCAGACTTTCCACCAGCGTCGGCGATGAGGGCGGCTTTGCGCCGGATCTTTCGGATGACGAAGAAGCATTGAAGTTGATCATAGAGGCAATCGAAAAAGCGGGATTCGCGCCTGGGAAAGAAATCGCAATCGCCTTGGACTGTGCCGCGTCGGAACTCTTCTCGAATGGGAAATACAATTTCAAGAAGAGCGGCGGCGGCACGCACAACGCGCGCGGGATGATCGAGCTCTACACAAAGTGGCTCGATAACTATCCCATCGTTTCCATTGAGGACGGACTCGCCGAGGATGACTGGGATGGGTGGAAAGAACTCACTCAGGCAATCGGTGACAGATGCCAGCTTGTGGGAGACGATCTCTTCGTGACCAACACGGAACGACTCGCACGCGGCATCGAAGGTGGCGTCGCCAATTCGATCCTCATCAAGGTCAATCAGATCGGCACCGTTACCGAAACGCTCGAAGCAATAGAAATGGCGCGCGCAGCCGGTTATCTCTCCGTCATCTCGCACAGATCGGGAGAGACCGAGGATACGTTCATCGCCGATCTTGCTGTGGGAACTGGTGTGGGGCAGATAAAAACAGGTTCGGCCAGTCGCACCGATCGAATAGCGAAGTACAATCAGCTTCTGCGCATTGAGGAACTGCTGGGAGAATCGTGCGAGTATCCCGGCGGAGCGATATACGGACTGTGATAGTCACGCGGCAGAAACTGATCCTCTGGGGGATAATCGCGGCAGCGGTCTTTTTCGCGCTGCAGGGAGGCCAGTACTCCACACTCGACCTTCTGCGATTCGGTTCTGAACAGCGGCGGTTGACCGCGGAGATCGACTCGCTGAAAGCAGAAGTCGATTCGTTGCAAGCATACAAGAGGGCACTCGCCACCGACGCGAAGCTTCAGGAAAGAATCGCGCGGGAGATGTGGGGAATGGTCAAAGACGGGGAGATCATATACAAGTTGGTTGATGAGCCTGGGCGTCGGGGGCGATGACTAACAGCCGATTTTGGATGGACGAGGCGTGATCCACGATCCACGATAGACGATGGACGAAAGACGATAAGAAGCCACTTCGCAGTGCATTCGTCTGTCAGTCTATCGTCTATCGTTGCTCGTGGATCACGCCTCGTCTATCTGAACTGATCTGCGATCGAAAATCAGCCATCCGCATTGACTTTCGCGATATTCCCTCTAAACTTCCATGACTATCGCGGGGTGGAGCAGCCTGGTAGCTCGTCGGGCTCATAACCC
>CAZKXZ010000086.1:0-15770 GCA_964556695.1 uncultured Gemmatimonadales bacterium | reverse complement strand
AACGGCGCAGCTTCTTCTGCGCCTTCTTGGTGTCGAACTCAGGATCGTCCTCTGTCTTCTTCACCAGCCTGTAGTAGCTGCCAACAGAGGTATAAGCCTCAAGCACATCCAGAATGAACCGTTCCTCAACAGCCTGCTTCATGGTGTAGCTGTGGAATGGCTGGTGTTTGACCTTGCCTTCGGCGTCGGCTGGCCGCGGCTCGCCGAACATCTCCAACGTCTTGTTCTTCGGAGTAGCAGTGAATGCGAAATAGCTGGCGTTGGAGAGCATTTTGCGCGCAGCCATGCGGCGAGAAAGCGCTTCGTTCACTATGTCTTCTGGATCCGATCCCTCATCGGCTTCTGCTGAGTCGCCAAGCGCTTGACTCATTGCCGCTGATGTCTTCCCGCCCTGGCTCGAGTGCGCTTCGTCAATAATGATGGCGAAGGTCCTACCGCCCTCGGTTGCGATCTCGTCGAGAATCACCGGAAACTTCTGCACGGTCGAGACGATAATCTTCTTCCCTTCCTCGATGAACTTACGCAGGTCACCAGACCGCTCGGCATGCCCGACCGTCGCGCTCACCTGCATGAACTGCTTAATGGTCTTCTGGATCTGGTCGTCGAGGAGACGACGGTCGGTGACAACAATGACAGAGTGGAAGACTTCCTTGTCGCCGCGTTTCAGTCCGATCAGTTGGTGTGCGAGCCAGGCGATCGAATTTGACTTGCCGCTCCCGGCCGAATGCTGAACGAGGTATCGTTTGCCCGCGCCTTTTGCGCGCACATCGGCCAGTGCCATCCTAACCACACCAAGTTGATGGTATCGCGGCCACACCTGTTTGCGTTTTTTCTTCTGGGTTCGCGGGTCTAGCTCTTCAACGATCTGTGCGTAGTTCTCGAGGATATCGGTGAGTCCCGCCGGTGTGAGCACGTCTTTCCACAGGTAGTCGGTTTTGATACCGAGGGGGTTGACCGGGTTGCCCGCGCCGTCGTTGTGTCCCTTGTTGAAGGGCAAGAACCAAGACCGCTTGCTTGCGAGCTCCGTGCACATCTGAACTTCGCTGTCATCTACCGCAAGATGCACCGCGCAGCGGCCGAACTCGAAGAGGCGTTCGCGCGGGTCGCGGTCGCGCTTATACTGCTCAACGGCGTCGGCCACGGTCTGCTTCGTAAGACTGTTCTTCAGCTCGAACGTGGCAACTGGCAGGCCGTTGATGAACAGTCCAAGGTCCAATGCGCGTCGCGTCTCATCGACGCTGTAAGAGAGCTGACGCGTAACAGAGAAGCGATTCAGCGCGTGCAGCCTCTCAGCCCTAGTGTTGCCAGCTGACGGCGTGCCGTAAAAAAGATCGAAGTGCAGCGGTCCGTGATCCACGCCTTTTCGTAGTACATCGATCACGCCGCGCCTGCCCGTTTCAGATGATAGTCGCGCAAGGAATTTGAGTCTGCCAATGTCGCTGTGATCGTTGACGTTCACCATCGCCAACTTTTTGAACGCTTCAGGTTGGGTGGCGCGGAGGAAGGCGAATAGTTGCTGAACGTCAATTGCATGGGCGCGATCGAAGTCTTTCGCGCTGCCTGCGGTGTATCCCGTGCCACCGTACGGCGCTGGTCTTTCCCCGACTCGGTTCGGGCCGACGGCGAGGCCATCCGTGCCAGTCATGTGTCGCATGATCAGCGTTTCGAGGCCTTTCTCGCTAGTGTCGGTTGTCATGCGGCAGCTTCGGCGTCAGCTGGCTCAGTCTCGCCGCTAGACATGGCATTGTCTTCGACAGCGTCGAGTGGTGCTTCGTCGGGCAGGCGCACAGCAGCGTCTCGCACGTCGAGCTTTCCGGTCACCACATCGGCGACGAGACGAGTGCGGTACTCGAGCAGAAGCCTGACTTCACGCAGTATTCTATCAGCTGATCGGTCGATGTTCGACAGCGACTCTTCGATGCTGCATACGATGGCAGCCTGCTCCTCGCGTGGAGGAATAGGCGTGACAAGCGCCAAGAATTCTGGTTTCGGGATCCTCTTGCGGAGCCCCGAGTAAAGTGGACTCAGGAGTTTTCGATCGTCCATAGCCTTGTAAAAGCACTCGATAAACGCTGCAGTGAGTGCGTCGGCACACTCCATAACCGTGTAGTCTCCGCTAATCATGCCGAGATGCTTCGAAAGCCCCACCGTGCGCGGCGTTTCCTCCACATCGAAGAAGCAGAAGACCAAGTCGCCAGGCCGAACCTCCTGTGATCTCTCCCAGAAGTTCGAAAACTTCCCTCCCAGCGTCATGTCCCGAACAACCACCCCGCTCTTGGTAAGCGACAATAATTGGTAATCGCCGTGACGGATTCCGACTGGCACCTTTCGAATGCGGAGAAAAGTCCTGTTGGGAGTCAAACTCCAATGCACAGGGACCTCTCCGATCCACGGAACGCCCGAAGGCTTCAGTCGCACCCTGGAGTCGAGGCCACGGGTGACGGCGCGGTGGATGATGGCCTGCTTCTGCTCAGTGAGCAGTGCGATGACGTTCCGTTTCGCGCGGATCGCTCGTTCCAGCCGTCCGTTAATCCGGTCCAGGAACCGCACGATTGCCGTCTGCTCGTCGGGCGGAGGGACTGGCACAGGCATCCGCTTGAAGTGCGAGAAGTCCAAGTTCTGGCGAAGGCCCGATCCATAGCCGTAGATAGCTTTGCTAGCGTCCCAGACGTTGAGGAATTGGAATCCAAATTCCGGGTTGACTCCAGCAGTTGTTCGCAGAGCTAGGTAGGCGGACGTGATGATACCACGTTCTCGCACGATCCCCACACGCAGGCTTGTGTGATCGTTTTGAAGATCAGTGGTCCGCAGCACAATGTCACCCGGATTGACAACTTGGTACGTCTCGAATGACTCAGGTACAAGTCCATGGAGCTTCTCGGGCGGCTTGATAACGATTCGTCCATAGCTAAGAGAAAGAACAGTTTTCTCCTTCATTCCTTTGTTGCGCTCGTGATTTGGGATATACGCACCAAACGCGGGCCGCATTTCCCAGTGCTCTGGAACCTGCCCAAACCAAAGTAGCCCCGATTCCTTGTATGCGGCGTACGGCTTGAGGTCGGCGATCATGGTTGGGCTCCATCTCCCATCTGGCGCTCGAAGGATTGGCGCACTAGACCCATGATGTAAGGCAACTCATCAAGGGACTTGAGGCCGACCTCGACATCGCCATTGCCCCAGCGGCCCAGGTTCGTGATGTCTTTACAGAGACCCTTTGGGTCGCTGATCTCCGCGAACGCCATGTTGATGCTAAGCCGAAGCCGCTTCACCTGCGGCACCACGTCCACGAAGTTGGTCTCGGCTTTATACGCTACGTACAGCTTCAAGAACTCTTCGGTGACGCAGGGATCTAGTGCGAGCACCTCCTTGCGAAAGGCCTCGAATACAGGGCGCAATCCGGGAGTGAGCAGCTGTGGGTGATCGTCGATGGTATATCCGCCGCTCGCCGGTGCTTTCACCGGTTGATATGTAGCGAGTGTTAAGACGCTGAGCCTCGGTGTCGTCCACACGGCCAGCGCTTGGTCAGCCAACCTAACCGCGCGCTCGTGGATTGTTGCTTCGCTCCATTCGTCGAGGAGGCCGAGCCCATAGTTGAGCTTGAGCGGGCTTTCCCTGAAGCCGCCCTTCATATCGCGTTTCTCAGCGAAGGGACGGTCGCTGTACTCGGCGTTGTAACCGGTTAAAGTGAGGTTTCCTATGGTGTGGATCCACTGCTGATGCACGCGCTGCCAGTCGGGTCCAAGCGCGTGCTTCCAAGCCGCCGGAAGCTCGGGGTTCTGCGGCAGAATGTGCTCGATGGTGTACTCGTCCACCGGCACGCGCTCCTTGCGGCCGTGGTTCTCCAGTCGTCGTAGCCAGTAGCTACGGCTTCTGAAGTTGTAGAGATCGCGCGTATACAGATCGCGGCGGAACTCCTCATCGGTGGGAAACCGCCGGTATGAGGGCAGCTTGAGGAAATGCGCCTGAATGCTCTCGAGGTACCGGTCCTTTTTGAGCGCCTTTCCGAAAGTCGCGAAGGTCTTGTTCATCGAATTGGTTGGGATCGCGCAGATAGCGCGGCGAAACACGTACGCCTCGACCAACCGCACTGCAGCCGCGAAGTCGGGCGCGCTGAGCTGGCCGGTCATGTAGTCATGATAAAGCTCGAGCAGAAACGGATACGCGACGTCGACCTTCAGCTCACGCAGATCGTGGAAGGCCTCACGGAGCAGAGGATCCTGCTCGCCACCTAGCGCGAGCGCACAGAAATAGCGAGCGAAAGAGCGGATATCGCTTACCAAGGCCTCGATGCCTCCCTCGCGCACGGGCGCGGTGCGCGAGAAGTCCTTGAACGCCTCGTAGACGTCGCGCTCCCGCGGAATATCTCCCGTTCGCACGGTGAGGTAATGGCGCATGAAGTTGTCGAATTGAGTACCGTAGGCTTCCTGCCCAAAGTCCTGCTCCATCGGGCGCCAATACTCTTCGTAAAGCCGGGACTGGAGGCTCGGCTCGAGACCCATGAGGATGAAGTTGCGGATCAGATCAGCTTGGCTCAGCTCCTTTCCAGTCGAGTTCATGCTCTCGAAGATGAGCTGAGGATTGTCCTGATCGCGGCTGAGAGCGATGTCCACAACCACGAGCTTGGCAAGTCCGCGGCACACCGGTACGAAGTTGCCCTTCTGCTCCCTGAGTAGCTCGCTGAACAGGTCGAAGTTCTGAGTCACCCGTAGGGACGGCTCCCTGGGCTGCTCTGTGTTCTTGATCACCGCCTTTAGGGACGAGTTGTCGGTCTGCGAGAGCAGCAGCTTGAAATAGCGCTCACCGCTCTCGAGCGGGTTGCTGAGGTAGTAGTGCCGTAGCTTCGCTGGCGAAAAACCGTCGACAGGCTCAGCGTCGCCCAGCGCCCGGGCAAGCGCCTCGATCAATAGTGACACCGTAGTCAGGCGCTGCTGACCGTCGATTACGAGCAAGGGCGCTTGGTGGGTGACCTGTGAAAGCCCCTGCTCGACGTAGACGATAGAACCGATGAAGTGGACCACGATCGAGTCGCTTGACCCCGCGCGTAGAATGTCATCCCATAACTGTCGGCATTGCTTTTCTGTCCACGAATAGGTGCGCTGGTAAATCGGGATCACGAACTGCGGTGACTTCTGAAGAAAGCTTAGCAGCTTTGCTTCGGTAGCTTTCAATTCACACCTACCTTCAACAGGTCGTGTAACAGCCCCCCAGCTTCCTTCTCGATTTTGAGGATATCGGCGCTGATCTCCTCCAATGTGCGCAGCGGCTGCGGCTTGTAGAAGTGCCGAGTGAAGCTGATCTCATATCCGATTCTAGTGAATCCTTCTTTGATCCACGCGTCGGGAAAGTAAGGTACCACCTCGCGTCGTATGAACGCTTCTATGCCGCCCTCCTCGAGTAGCGGCACGTGCTCGGTGTCGCGTAGATCGGTGTCTGGCTCGTACTCGACTATGGCGGCCTTACCGTCGATCACGGCCTCGAAGAGGCCGTGCAACGGATCGGCCTTGACCTTGCCTGGCTTATGCATCTTGGCGATTACGGCCGCTGCCGTCTCGACTCGCCAGCTCACGGCCTTGAGGATCTGCTTAGTATCTGCTGCGGCGAGTTTGATACCCGCTTTCTTGAGCGCATCGTCCACGCGATCGCGGAAGACGTTGTGGTCGTCGAAGAGCGTATCGCCCAGCGCCTCGCGCAGGTTCGTCGCAACTTCAACGAGTCGGCCGTCGCGCTCCCAGGTCCTGGGATCGAGCAATCTCTTTCGCTTGTTCTCGGGCAACCCTTTCCTGCGGCCCTCGTCATCGTCGCCTTCGTCCTCATCGCCGCCCCAATCGGCAAGTCGCTTCTCCACCGCGGCGGCGTGCTTGTCGAAATTGGAGAGGAGCGCGTCGCCGAATTCTTCGTATAGCGACGTGCGAATACCCTCGTCACCAGAGGTGACGCGCAGCGTCTCGATGGCCTGGAGCGTGAGCCTGCTGTGAAGGCGTAGCGGGCGCTCGATGGTCAGTTTCCAGTAGCCGAAAGCGGCGTTAGGCAAAATCTTCGACTCCGCCGTCTGCTTAAAGTCGAGGAACGTGCGGCTGATGCACTCTATGTCTTCGGGCGACAGTTCGCAGCTCTTCTTGCCGAGGTTCTTGCGCAACGACTTGAACCACTGGCTCGCGTCGATGAGCTGGACGCGTCCTTTTCTGTGCGCGGGCTTCTTGTTCGAAAGCACCCAGATATAGGTGGCGATGCCGGTATTGTAGAACAGATTGAGTGGCAGGGCGACAATGGCTTCAAGCCAATCGTTCTCGATCAGCCAGCGACGGATGTTGCTCTCGCCCTGGCCCGCGTCGCCCGTGAAGAGCGACGAGCCGTTGTGAACTTCGGCGATCCGGCTGCCCAAGGCCGACTTGCCGTTCATCTTAGACGCCATGTTGGCGAGAAAGAGCATCTGGCCGTCGCTGGACCGGGTGACGAGAGAGAGCTCCTCCCCCTCGTGCACTACCTTGAAGCGCATGTCGCGCATGCCGTCCTTGCCGCCCATCGCCTCAAGGTCTTTCTTCCAGCTCTTCCCGTATGGTGGATTGGCGAGCATGAAGTCGAACTCTTGCGCGGGAAAGGCGTCGTGCGAGAGTGTGGACCACTCGGCACCACCTACGATGTGGTCGGCACTCTCGCCCTCGCCCTTCAACAGCATGTCCGCCTTGCAAACGGCGTACGTCTCAGGATTTATCTCTTGCCCGTAGAGCAAGCATTTGACGTTCTGGCCACGCTTCGCGCCCATCGCGGTGAGCGTTTGCTCACCGACAGTAAGCATTCCTCCTGTGCCGCACGCGCAATCGTAAAGCAGATACGTGCCAGACTTGATCTCCGATTCGATCGGCAGGAATACAAGGTTCGCCATTAGCCGGACGGCATCTCGTGGAGTCCAGTGCTCCCCAGCTTCTTCGTTATTCTCTTCGTTGAATTTGCGGACTAGCTCCTCGAAGACGGTGCCCATCGAATGGTTGTCGATGCCAAAAGGAGAGAGGTCGATGTCGGGATCGAGGAACTTGTTGATTAGTGTGCCGATGGCATCAGCTTTGGAAAGTGTTTGGAGCTGATTACGAAACTTGAAGTTCTCAAGAATGTCCTGAACGTTCGGCGAGAATCCGTTGAGGTAATCCTCGAAGTCGGCAAGCAGCTGCTGTTGACTGCCACGTGACATAAGATCGCGCAACGTGAACTTCGACGTGTTGTAGAAGGCCTGGCCTGAGGCGTCGCAGAGCGCGGCGCGTTGTTCGGTGATGCCCGCTTCATCGAGCATCTTTCTGGTATCGAGGACTTTTCTCTTGGTCTGCTCGAGCACGGCATCCATGCGACGTATAACGCACATCGGCAGGATGACGTCGGGGTACTTGCCGCGCTTGAACAGATCGCGCAGAACGTCGTCGGCGATACCCCAAATGAAGGAGACGATCTTGTTGTGCGTTGCTTGGTCCATTACGGCATTGACTCCGTGCTCATGCGCTGCCCGCACCCCTGTCTACAGGTTTGGTGAGATTCCCCCAGTTACAGGCCTGTCCGCGGATCACAGGCATTCAGTCGTCTGAGCTCAACGAATGCGCTTTCGCAAGGATTCCAGTCAATGACCGCGCTGCCCGCGTCTTCTCAAGGCCTTCCTTTGCTTTGTCGTACACGAATTTTGCTGCGAGACCGACAGGAGCGGCAAGATTCCCAACAAACGGTGCTAGTGCCGGAACGAAGAGAGCCGCGCCGGTCACGACGCCAGCCGCTAGCGTCTTAGCGTGTGCGAGCCGGTAGTCCTCTTTTATTCTCCGCATCTCACCTTGATGCTTGGCAATCAATGTCGCGAGGCCACGACCGACTTCGGCGGCAACTTGGTCAAGATTTTCAAGGTTGGCCTGATGCAGCCGGTCCGTATATCCCGCAAGGTTTCTGCGAAAATCCTCATTCGCATTGTCCTGTCTAAGCTCGATCAAGGATGATGTTGGCACATTTCCTAGCCATCCTAGCGCAGGCTGATTGATCGCCCGCAACGTACTAACAGCCTCGTCGGAAAGCATGCCTGCATGAGCCAGCTTCGTCTCAAGAGCAGAACTGATCAGGCGATGATAGTACCAATGCGAGTCCAAGCACATCATGGGCTGCGCCCGCAGTTCCTCCGCGTTCTCAAGCATGTGATATTGCGGTCCCAGGCGTTCCACTAGTCCATTCAGAACAAAGTGGCCCTTCGGTAGAGATTGAAGGGTCTTGAGATGATCCTCTGATCGCCATTCTCTTAAATCACGCCAGTACCGCTCGAGAGCCTGCTCCAATGGCTCCGCAGCAACGGCTCCCGGAGCAAGAAAGAGCTGCGCACCGTCAACAGCAGACAGGAACTCGGCCTCTCTTGCACTTGCAAAGCTGGCAAGGTCCCCGAACGATCCGAAGACCTGCCCGATGTGCTGACCGATCGTGGCGCTGATTAGCGCTTGCTGCCTCTCCCTCGTTTCCTCGTCGGAAAGTTCAAGACTGCGCTCCCAACTCGGAAACACAACGATGGCCGGGTACGGCAGATCGGCATCCACAAATGGTTTGAGATGAAGGAGAGAGAACACCGTCTGAAGAACAATTACATGTCGGAAACGCTCTTCCTCTCTACTCTGCTCGAACCATGGCAGAACGGGATCTGGGAGTAGAATAGTGTCGGCATAGAGCAACATCTTGCGAACGCTGCCGAGCTGCGCCGCGCCGAACCGCGATGAACCGCCTAGCACTAGCTTGATTCCGCCTAGCGCCGCAGCATCGCGGAAGGGTGTCATGCGCTCTGCGCCTTGAAACGCGCGGTATTCCGTCTCAAACCACTCGAACGCAGGGCCGCCGCGACCAGCTAAGCGATTTGCCTCCGTTCTTACAACCTCCGCGAATTTTCCGCGTCGAGCGAACTTACCAATGTCCTCGCCGGTGGCGCGATGAAAGAACTCCTCAAGGATGGCAAACAGTCTCCTTTGCCGATCGATCGCGACATGGCTCACAATCGCCACGCAATCTCGTGACATCGAAACTGGCATGCGCTCAAACGAGTCTGCACGCACAATTCTGGCAAGTGAGGCTGCTTCACGAATGACGCCCGTGTAGGAATTCGGATAGACGCTGCACCAACCTTTTCATTGACATCCGTTGGACGTTGCCAGAGACTGTGCAATGCGGGAGTTCCCTCTAGTTGGCCAAAGCATTATCTGAATATCAACGCGTTTTTCTTGATCGATCTATCACGGCTCCCAACTTCTAGCAGCGGCAAGGGGAACTTATCCACCGGTCATGCCCGCGAGCACTAGCGTGAGCAGCATCGTAACCATGAGGAGCGCGCAATGGCAGAGCTGCGCAGAACGCCGTGATTGCCATGTGATTGCCACGGCTGAAAAAACTCGCGAAAGTGCGGACAGCTTGAAGCAGGTTAACTCATTATACAACAACGAACTGGGGCGGCTGGATTCGAACCAGCGATCTCCTGATTAACAGTCAGGCGCTTTGCCAGCTAAGCTACACCCCAAAAAGAGAGGGCGAACATAGCGTTCGACCCATGACCACAATCTAATCACCGCCGACCCTTCGCCGGCCCTCGGGCCGCGTGGCGAAGTCAATGTCCTTGACATGGTAGCTTCCAGAAGCTACCATGCCAGAATGAGAACCGTCGGGCTCAAGATCCTCAAGAACAAGCTCAGCGAATACATCCGCGCCGTCACCAATGGCGAGACCGTCCTCGTCACTGACCGGGATCGCGTTGTTGCAGAACTGCGCCCACCCGCCGGTCGCGGACCGCTGTACTCCGATGCTCTGTTGGCCGAAGCGATGCGCCGCGGCTGGATGTCTGCCCCTCTTCTTGTTGCATCGGGCGCGCCACCGCGCAGCCCCAATACCACACTAAGTGAGCTGCTCGCTGAACTGGACCTGGACAGGGTGGATCGCTGATCTATCTCGACACTTCGGTCGCTCTGGCGCAGTTGCTCGCGGAGGATGTCGTTCCCCGCGAAACGCTCTGGGATGAGACTATCGTCAGCAGCCGATTGCTCGAGTACGAGATTTGGGTCAGGTTGAACGCGCGAAATCTCGTTGCATCACACGGCGAGCTGGCGCGGCAACTCCTGCAGCGAGTGGCATTCCTCGAACTGGCGCCGCAAGTACTCTCTCGTGCGCTCGAACCCTTTCCGGTTCGTGTGCGCACGTTGGACGCGCTTCATCTCGCGTCGATGGACTTTCTGCGCCGCCAAAACCAGCAGGTCGAGCTTGCCACTTACGACGCGCGACTCAGAGCCACCGCCGCGAGACTGGGGTTCTCCATCTTCGAGTTGTAGCACGATTATCCGCCACCGACGCGCTACGAATGCGGTGTTCGCCACCGGAGGCTGGCGCTCCTACGAGCGATCCTTCCTCTCCACCGTGAATCGCAGAATCTTCCACGACCAGTCGCCACTCGGATCTGCGATAACCTGTGCGGAATAGTCACCAGTGAGCGGCAGTATCCCATTTGGAAGTTTTATCCCCGCCAGAAGGTTTTTCTCCGACGGATCAATTGCTTCAACCCAGGTGACCATCTTCGCGATCACCTTCGCAAAGTCCTCGGGCCTGTCCTCATTCACCTTGCCCCGCAACGACTCGACATCCTCAATCATTACTACATGCGTCCAGACAATCCCGCTGGGTGACTGGCGCACTCCGAACAACCTGGGCAGGGCAAAGTAATCAACGATTTCATCCTGCATTGGGAATGATCGACTGACGCTGCGCCCTCGTGCTGAGTCGGTCGCCGAGGCTGCCGCGGAGGGAACCAGCTCACGAGGCGCACGAAACGCTGCTCCAATGCGCCCGACAAACTGTACTTGTCCACCTTGTACATATCTTCTCGCGCCGACCACACAGAACCGTGCGAGCTGGACTCGCGATAACTACGATCGCACTCATCAGAACAGGCAGATGTATCCGCCTCTGCAAGCAAAACCGGCTGGCTCGCGGACCCTTCCGCATCCACCAATACAAACTGGTTGATACGTCCTTCACGAAGCATGCGCCCGTCTGCCAGCAATGTATTCGTGAAAAAACCACCCTGATTCTGCACCGCAAATTGACGCACATGCTTGTAGTCGGGTGCCAGCACATGTACCGTCCCCGCGCCCACAATCAATAGTGAGTCGTTCGCTCCAACGTAAATCTCTGATATCCCGGCAAACTCACCGGGCCCCTTGCCGGCCTTGCCGAATGAACTCATCAGTCTTCCGTTCGGGCCGAAGACATGCACTTCCCCGCCGCTTGATGCCGGCAGATAGAAACGACCGCGCGAGTCAATCGCCGGCAGCCCCTCGCGAGCAAGTGCAACGGTGTCGTCGGGGTGCCCCAGGAACGCAATGGACTCCGCCACCACAACACAGTTGGAACAGGAATAGTCGCGCAGAACTGTTTCACGGCCGTCAGCGCTGTCCGCGGAACTCCTGTCAGCGCTGCAGGCAATGAGGAGCGGCGCTGTCACCGCTAGAGCCGCGAGGCGATGGATCATCGAAGTGCTCCCTGCCGAGGTTTCGCAATCCTACGAGGCTTAATGAGAAGCGGTTTCGATTGGTATCGAACGCGCGGGCATGCAACTCGGTCCGCTCTAGCCGAGACAATTGGATTCATCTGGAATCCCCACCTTCGCTAGAGCGACAATCGATAGATCGCAATTGAATGTACGCCCATATCGTCTGTCGTAACCGCATACAACCGCTCACCCCGAACAAATGGCGCGATCCTCATATCGCGCTCCGGCATGACGGTTTCCGCAATCACAGCGCCCGCGGGGTTATAGATGTGAAGGGCAAGTTTCCCCGGCTGTGTGGGATGCATGGACTCAACCCACAACCGTCCCGCATCGTCTGTTGTAACTGACCTTAGCGGAGGACCTGTTTTGGGAAGCAGATTGTAAATGGGACACGGGGTCTTTCGAGTCAAATCTCCGAAAAGTTTTCCTCCACCACTGCGTTCGAAAGCGAGCAACTCCTCGCCCTCGATGGTTTGCGTGAGATCGGCATTCGTCAACGGACGAGGAGTGACATCACGGCGGATGGAACGGAGTGTTCTCCCGGTAACGGCGTCGAGTATGTCGATCTGATACTTATCAAGATGTCCGCGAACAATTTCACCAGCGGGCGTGACCGCCATCAGTGATCGCGGATTCTTGAACGGCATGCGCGTCATCGGCAATTCATCACCCGTGGCCTGAACGCACTGGACTCCCATATTGCCGCGAATCGTGTCGACAATAGTTGTCATGATACTGGAACCATCGCGATTGAACTTGACCACTCCCATGGTCGCGGTACGATCGAGTACCTGCCCAGTGCTGACGAATCTTGATCCCGTAACGGCAACCGTTCCGCTCGTCACTCCGAACAGAAATCCTCGCGCTCCGATGAGACGACTGGGGACCGGCATGTCGCGAATGAGAACGGGTTTTCCATCGCGGTCGAAGCCGGTGAGTCGCTGCGCTGAATAGTCTATCGCGACCAGCGTGTCTCCCATCCAGGCGAGTGTATGGTTCGGGCTCTGGAACTCACCCGGTCCCTGCCCCGAGCGCCCAAGTCGGGTAACTGATTTTCCGGTCGAGTCGAACACGAAAATGCTTCGCTGGCCCGGTGTTGTTTCCAGCGCATAGATCCTCCCGCGTGCATCGGCGGTTACGGCGCCGACGTATCCGATGCCAAGCTGATCGCCGCTGATTTTTCGTTCCAATCGGAGTGCCGTAGGTTGCTGGGCATCCGCTGACGCGACAACGATTGAAAACGCAAGTGCCGCAATGGTACCGAAATCGCCAATTCGCACGCGAGCCTCCTACTAATGTGATAGTAGGAAGCTACCGCCTCAAGCCCAACCGTCAATGGTCGCTTTATGCTTCGTTGCGTGCGCGCAATGCGCGACACTGCCGAGCACGAGAAACTTTCGCTTGGAGTACACTCTCATTGGAGAGCAAGCGCAGCGTTTCGAATAGTCCCAGGAGACCGCGAAATCCGAGCGGCTATCGCTCAGATTTCAAGGTTGTGGCGATGGGGACCCTGGCTTCGTACCCCTGAACCACAACAACCTGGCGCGCGGTTGTGTCGTTCAATATTGTTGCCTGCCAATGACGTCACCGCTACTTCCCGGCTTCCGCCGCTCCTCCTCATCCTGGCGATGAAATTGTGGAGGAACTGGCACTGGCCCTTCGGCAATGCGCGAGTGAATGTGCAGGGGCGCGACTTCCTCCTGCCGCGCTGGCTCCTGCGGTCGCTGTGAGACAGCCACGATCTCAAACAGGACCTCACCAAATCCCTCCAACTTCCCCACGAGTGGCTTGCCAACGCGGAGATCGCCACCGCCGACGTCCAACACGAAGTCCTGCTCCTGTGCGAAATGCCCCTCTCCAATCTCAAGGACGATGCGCATGCGAGACTGGAAGAATGGCTGGCAGTGCACCAACGTGGCTTCCATTGCCGGCAAATGCTCGCCGATCACACCAGTGACCTTGTTTCACACCTTGAGTACGGCCTCGGCAAGGCGCGCAAGAAACCGATCCGCTCGAGCGAGGAGTTGCTTCACACACTTCGCGACTTGCACGAAGAACTTGTGTCGCTCATGCAGGAAGTTGACGTGAAACTCCGCGAACTATCGACAGCCACCGAACAGGTGCGCAAGCTCCTGTACCGCGCGCGACACGAAATAGCGGCCCGGGTTGCCGCAGCAGCGCGAGATGGCGCAGAGAGACGCCGCTGCGTCGCGTCCGGAAGGCCGGCCAGACCCCTTTCCCCTCTATAAAGCGGCTCCTCCCCACCATGCACCCTACGGCCCTGCCCCCTCTCCGGCACTCCCGATTGACCAAAAGCCGATTTGGTCTAATCTTACATACCATAGTTTTGCCCCTGCCCCGCTCGACTGCCCGGCCCCGCCGGTTCGTCCCGAACGTGTCAAGGAACACAACAAGAACAACATGTCAGCCGTACATTCTCCAGTAATCACTTTTTCAAATTTTCCGTCTCCAATATCCAGTCTCCAATCTCCCGTTTCCCTTAACTCCCCGGAGCACCACCACATGCGATCATTCCGTCCACGCATGGCAGCCACCGCACTGGCATTCGCCGTCGTATTACTCGGCGCCTCCAGTCTCGCACTCGCGGCACACGCTCAAGCTTCCGCTCGTACGACGGCAGCTCAGGCACAGCCGGCGAAGGCTGCCTTCGACCCGATCACTGCTGAGGGCTACATCGAACCACCCGAGCCCCTTCGTTCGCTGGTCGATGCACCGCGCCACACAATGGCGACTTATTCCGTTTCGGGACCGCGCAAATATCTGGTGCGTACCTATACGGAAGGCATGCCGCCGCTCGCGAATCTGGGTGCTCCGCACCACAACCT
The DNA here is from genome assembly GCA_964556695.1 of uncultured Gemmatimonadales bacterium. Lineage (GTDB taxonomy): Bacteria > Gemmatimonadota > Gemmatimonadetes > Gemmatimonadales > Gemmatimonadaceae > CAZKXZ01. The sequence goes on along the minus strand of CAZKXZ010000086.1, from coordinate 1,391 downwards.
CGCCGGATGGCAGGTTGACAGCAGAGCCAATCGCTCGCGCGCCATGACCTCACGCAACATGTATCAGGTCGATCTTTATGACGTCGACGCTGGCAAGACAATCAAGGTCGAATTCCCCACCGGCGCTCGCGTAACAGCGCCAACATGGTCGCCCGACGGAACCACGCTCGCGTACTTCGCAAACTTCGACAACGCGACGCACATCTACCTTGCCAATCCCGCTACCGGCAAGTCGACGCCACTCACGAAGACCTCCGTCCTCGCGACCAACGTCACCAGCTTCTACTGGACTGGCGACAGCAAATCAATCGTCACCGTGCTGATTCCCGACGGCCGTCCTCCCGAGCCGAAGGCACCGATGATCGCGAACGAACCGCAGGTTCGCGTGAATGAAAACACGACGCTGCGTACGCGCACTCTCCCGGACGTGATCATGTCGCCTTTCGAGAAGACCCTTCTCGAATACCACATGACCGGCCAGCTCGCAGTAATTGATGTGAAGACGCGCGCGGTGAAAAAAGTCGGCACGCCCGACATGATCCGCACAATCAGTGCGTCGCCCGATGCGATGTTCTTCCGCGTTACATATCTCGACAAGCCCTTCTCGTATTTCCAGGCGCTCAGCGCCTTCGGCACGCATGAAAACATGATCGACGCAACGGGCAAGATGATCAAGGAACTCGCCCGCCGCACGATGCGTGATGGCACACAGAACGATCCCGATCCAGCGCCGATTGATCCCAATAATCCCAACGCAGTGATCGATCCGAATGATCCGAACGCGGCGGCACGTGCTGCTCGCGCCGGTGGAGCAGCGGGACGCCAGGGACGTGGTGGCGGTGGGCGCGGTGGCGCTGATTCAGCAGCATCGACTGCACCGGACACGTCACGCCGCAGTCTCAACTGGCACCCGTACATGACGGGACAGATGTTTTATCAGTTGGCTCCAGTGGCAGCAGGCACCGCGGCAACTGCGCCGCGCAACGATCGCCTGATGCTGCTGCCCAATCCTGCGGATTCGAATGCAACGAAGGTGCTGTACGAAACGGCCAATCGCATCCAGCAGGTGCGCTACTCCGAGAATGGCCGCATCATGTTCGTTACCGAAACTGCACCGCCAGTTCCCAGCGCAACTCCGCCCGCTCCTGGTACGGCCGCAGGTGGACGCGCTGGCGGTGGTGGTGGTGGTGGCGCTGGCAGAGGTGGAGCAGCTGGTGGACGTGGCGGTGCTGGTGGTGGCGCGCAGGGTGGCGGCGCCCCGACCACGACGTACGAAGTCGCTGTGTTCCTCGATGAGAACAACGCCAAGTACACAATCTCAACCGCGCGCGATGGTGGTGGCGGCGGTGGTGGAGGCGGTGGCGGCGGGCGTGGCGGCGGCGGTGGTGGCG
>CAZKXZ010000085.1:0-16148 GCA_964556695.1 uncultured Gemmatimonadales bacterium | reverse complement strand
GCCTGGGACTCTTCACCCAGGCCGGAAATGCCACAAACCCTCGCGGGACTTCGGAATTGGAAAGACCGAACGCTGCTGCCGCGCACCAAGCTCGCCTACATCCATCTCCCGCGGCTCCTCAGTGATGCCAAGCGAGACCGATCGGCGCGGGTTTCTGGCTATGTAGCCATCTGGCTCCCGCAAAGCCTCCTGATTCTCTATCTGAAAGACGGAGAACTGGTAAACGCCTCCGCGGACAACGGTCGCACGCGCCAGGCACTCTCACTCAGCGAAGCGCTCAGCCGTATTCCCGCCGAACCGGAATGGGGGGAGATCTGTTTTAACGAAGCGCCTGACGAACAGTTGGCGTGCATGTACACTGCACACTCGGTCGCCCACACCCCATGGCCTTCCGCCGACGACTCCAACGGCGCGAGCACCGACGTCTTCACGCATCTGCACGCGTCGCAGTATTGCGGTCTCATTGAGATGACCCTGGATGATCACGTCAACTACCTCATCTTCGAGAATGGCTCGGTGGTGCGCGGCTATCTCTCGGGAGCGAGTGAAAGACCGCTCGCCGACCGCGCTGCCCGCTCCCTGTCTGATTCAGTGGGAATGGCGCGCGTGTTGCGCCGCTTCCCACTCAGCAAGGAGCTGCCGGCGCAGGCACAGCCGCCGCTCATCAAGGCCTATCGCGATCTGATGGATGCGCTGGTGGTGCAACTCGTTTCCGCCGGAAGGAACAGCGCACCGGCCATTGCTGAACACGCGCGCAACACACTAATGGGACGGCATCCCAGTCTTGCCGGCTTTGGACCGGACGTGTCCAAACAGTTTGATCCAGTCTGTTCCACCGCTGACCTGAGCAAAGACATCGCTGTCTGGGCAACCGAAACTGTATGGGCCGGAATGGACATTGAAGCAGGAGCCCCGCACGAACTACTGCGCGGCATCACCCGCGAACGGCGGCACATGTTCCAGTCAGCCGGATTCTTCGAGCATATTCCCTGGAAGCTCGAATGGTAGAAGAACAACGCGGAACCCTTTTCGTTGTCTCCACCCCCATCGGCAACATGGGGGATTTTTCTTTTCGTGGGGTTCAGGTGCTGCAGTCTGTTTCTCTCGTTCTCGCAGAGGACACCAGGCACGCGCGACAACTTCTCTCGCACCACGGCATCAAGACCGCTCTCTCTGCGTACCACGAACACAATGAGGCCCGTTCAGTTCCCGGCATTGTGCGCCGGCTGCTCGAGGGCGACAGCATTGCGCTTATCAGTGATGCGGGAACTCCTCTCCTTTCTGATCCGGGAGATCGCTTGGTTCGCGCCGCCATCGACGCCGGCATTGCAGTGACCGCAGTTCCGGGCGCATCCGCATTGCTTGCCGCAATTGTTGTCTCGGGATTGCCGCTGACCCCCTTCACCTTCCACGGGTTTCTTGCACGCAAAGGCGCCGAACGCAGCAAGACGCTCAGTGATGTCGCGCAAAGCGAGCACACCGTTGTGCTCTACGAGGCGGCAAACCGATTGCTGGTGACCTTGCGAGACTTGATCAAGGTGTGCGGCGTGGAACGCCAGTGCGTCGTGGCGCGTGAACTAACCAAGATGTTCGAGGAGGCGCGGCGCGGAACGCTCGCGCAGCTGGCAGAGTACTACGAAGAGACCGCTGCCCGTGGCGAAGTCGTGCTTGTGCTCGGCGGTGCGCCGTCTCAGGAGAGGGGGGAAGACGAATGGCGCGCTTTGGCCCAGTCACTGCACGGCAGAGGGTTGAGTACGAAGGACATAGTGACGATAATGGTTCAGGAGCATGGCGCTCCGAGGAATCTGGCTTACCGTCTCGCACGGGAATCATGAGAAAAGCGTTCACCGTTACTGCCCTTTTACTGATTGTTACTGTCATTCCCGCGAAAGCGGGAACCCATTTTCCAGCAACATGGGTTCCCGCTTTCGCGGGAATGACAGAGGGCAGTAACGTACCGAACCTGACCGTGGCACGGCTGCAGTACGACGGCGGGGGGGACTGGTACGGCAACCCGTCCAGCCTTCCCAATCTCCTCGCGGCCATCGCATCGCGAACATCGCTCAAGGTGGAACGAACGGAAGCACGTGTTCGTCTCACAGATGACGGACTCTGGGATCATCCATTCTTGCACGTCACGGGGCATGGCAACATCCGCTTCACCGAAGCGGAGGTCCGCCGTCTGCGCAAATACCTCGAGCAGGGGGGATTTCTTCACGCCGATGACAACTACGGTCTGGACGAAAGTTTCCGTCGTGAGATCCGGCGCGTTTTTCCTGACAGAGCGCTTGTCGACGTTCCGTTGTCTCATCCGGTGTACAGCATCGTCTACTCCTTCCCTCAGGGGATTCCCAAGATTCACGAGCACGACGGGAAGCCGGCTCGTGGATTTGGAATCTTCATCGGAGAGAGGCTGGCGGTATACTACAGTTATGAAAGTGACCTCGGAAATGGCTGGGAGGATCCCGCTACATACAATGATCCCCCCAACCTTCACGAAGCCGCGCTCAGAATGGGCGTAAATCTCTTCGTTTACGCAATAACAAGCAGGCCTCAGGGATGACCGTACTGCAGCTGGTCCAACGAGAGCAATCACGGCTTCGATCGAAGCTGGTAATGTCAGCCGCGTCCATGGCGCTGGCCGGATCGGCTATTGCGCTCACACTTGGAGTTCTGGTTCTGGGTGGTTCGCGCTGGATATCACTTCCGCCGGCCGTTCCATTCCTGTTCTGGATCCTGCTTGTCGTGACAATTGTCCTGGCCATCGTGCAGGTGACGCGTCTGCACCGCACCGAGGCTTCCGGGGCCGTCGTCGCGACGGAAATCGAACGTGAACGCCAGCTGCGCGACGGCTCACTGCGCGGCGTGATCGAACTCTCCGGCACGAGCGCACTTGCGCGACGCGCCTCAGAACTCATGGCTGGAAAACTCGGCACTGCTCGCGGGAGACTTGCCCCGCGAATGCAGCACACGGCGCGAGTGCGAGCCTTCATAGGTGTAGGAGCAGCGCTCACCGGCGCATTGGCTTTGACCGCCGCGCGTGGTGCCAGTCCCGACGGATGGCAGGCGCTCACTCATCCGGTGAGCGCGTGGAAGGGAACGCTTGCTGCCCCGCTCCTGATTGATGCGCCCAGCGCCGTCATGCGCGGCGAGAAAGTGGAAATACTCATCGCCGCCGCCGCTCGACGCAATGTTACTCTCTATCATCGTTCCACCGGCAGCGCGTGGCGCGAAGCGGATTACAAAGTTGACGAGGATGCCAATGCGCGCGCGGTTCTGGGTCCCGTTGATGCGGACCTGATGCTTGTCGCAGGAGATGGTCGATCGCTGAGCGACACCGTCATATTGCGCGTGACCGATCGTCCCTTCGTTGGTGACGTTGCCATCAAGGCGATTTTCCCGAAGTATCTCGAAAAACCTGACGAAGCCCTTGCAATCGGCGAACCCGCGACGGTTCCGCGCGGAACCGTGCTGGAAATCTCAGGACATGCGTCCGTTCTTCTCGCTCAGGTTGCGCTCGTGCGTGACGGAACCGACACATCAGAGCTGGTGGTGGATGGACACCGGTTCCGCGGAAAGCTGGCTCCTCGCTCTGACGGTCAATGGACATGGGTGGCGCGCGGTCAATCCATGCATATCCAGGATGCTCCACCTCCACTCGAGTTGCGTGTGGTGCCAGACTCGGCGCCATCTGCGCGCATTCTCTGGCCCGGCGGTGACACCATATTGGCGGCGAATGATCGGCTCGAGTTGGAGCTGGCCGCGAATGACGACCATTCGATCCAAACGGTAGTACTCAAGGCGTGGAAAGCGGGCCCCATCGGTCAATCGCGTGTCGAGAAGTCCATTCCCCTTGCGCAGGCGCCTGGCGCCGCGTGGAGCGGAATATCGCGGCTCGATCTGTCACAGCACGATCTCAAGGCTGGTGATGAATTGCACGTCGTGCTGCTTGCCACTGACGGTTCGCCATGGGCGCAGACAGGATCAAGTCGCGAGCTGGTGATTCGCATTCCCACATCATCGGAGCAGCGTGCTCTCGCGAGAGACGCTGCCGACAGCGCCGTAGCAGGAGCAGTTGCAGCAGCCAGCGCGCAGCGCGAGCTGGAGAAGAAAACCGGCGATGCCTCCAACTCGCGCGACAGGACCGCGAGTGGCTCGCAAACATCGGGCGCCACAGACGAAAAGAAGTCCATGAGTTACGAAGCGGCCGAAGAGGCGAAGTCACTCGCCGGTGCGCAGAGGGAAATCGAGAAACAGATTGACAAGCTGAAGAGCGCCGCCGCTGAAATGGAGCAGCAGCTCAGACAAGCCGGCGCGCTGGATAGTGGTCTTGCGTCGCGCCTTGCTGAAGCTCGTCAGATGCTCAACGATGCGTTGACTCAGGAGCTGCGCGACCAGATCGGCAAGCTCGAAGAGGCCGCGCAAAAACTTTCGCCGGACCAGGCTCGCCAGTCGCTCTCCGAACTTCTCGAGCAGCAGAAGAAGTTGCGCCAGCAACTGGAAAAGAGCGCGGAGATGCTGAAGCGCGCCGCGTTCGAAGGTGCGATGCAGACGATGTCTGACGAAGCGCGTGAACTGGCTGCCAAGGAAAAGGCAATGGCCGATTCTCTTGCGAAGGGGAGCACTGCACCGAAGGACGGCAAGGAACTGCAGGCACAGTCGCAAGCACTGAAGAACGAGATGGAAGAGCTGGCAAAGAAACTCGCCGAGGCCGGTGCGGAGCAGGGCGCAAAGCGTACTGAAGAAGCAGCGAAGCAGGCGCAGGCAGCGCTCGATGCGTTGCAGAAGATGAATCAGAGCCAGGCCGGACAGGATCCTGCTGGTACGCAACAGCAACAGCAACAGCGGGCCGGCGGGTCAGCGAGTCAGCAACAACAGCAGGCTGGTGGCACTCAGCAGCAGCGCGCCGGCGGAGCGCAGCAACAGCAGGCTGGCGCTCAGCAGCAGGCTGGCGGCTCGCAGCAACAGCAGGCTGGCGCCGGACAGCAACAGCAGGGCGGGCAGCAACTCACTCCGCAACAGCAGCAACAGGCGCAGCAGAATGCGCAGGCGGCGGCTGATGCGATGCAGCGTGCTGCAGATGAAATGTCCAAGGCGCGCTCAGAGCAGATAGGCGAATGGAAATCGGAAGTGACGCGTGAGCTGGACCGCTCCATTCAGGAAATGCAGCAACTGGCGCGACAGCAGGAACGGGTCGAGCAGCAGTTGCGGCAGGGAAATGATCCTGGCTCTCTCAAGGGCGATCAGAGCGCAATTCAGCAGGGCGTGCAGAAAGTGAATGAGAGATTGCAGCAGACTGGAATGAAGTCGTCGCTCTTTTCTCAGCAGAGCCAGCGCGCCGCCAGCGATGCACAGAACAAGGTGCAGCAGGCGACTCAGCAGATGTCCGGTTCGCAGACCGCGGGACAGACAGCCAATGCGATGAAGGAATCGGCGGCCGCGATGCAGCAGGCAGCGACTGCACTGGCTCGCGATCGTGAGCGTGTGAACCAGGCGAAATCGGCGTCGGGATTCACCGAAATGATCGAGCAGATGAAGCAGATGGCCCAGCAACAGGGTGGGTTGAACAGCCAGTCGCAGGGACTTCTTCAGAATTCCGGTTCCATGACCGAGGACCAGAAGGCGCGTGAAGCGGCCGCGATCGCACAGAAGCAGCGCGAAATGGCGCGAAGGCTGGAGGAACTTTCCGATGCGAGTGGTCGGAACGAGGCGCTGGCAAGTGAAGCGCGGCGCATCGCTGCCGCGCTTGATGCCGGTATGATCGATCCAGCCACGGTGCAGCGGCAGCAACAGCTCTTCCGTCGCATGCTCGATGCTGGAACAACTCTGGAGCAGGAAGAGCGCGACACCACCGGTCGCAGAGTTGCGAAGGCGGCGACAGGTGATGCCCGATTCGTTCCGATCGACGGCAGCTCAAAGGGCGCACCCGCAGTTCGTTTCAAGGAACCGGGATGGGAAGAGCTTCGTGGACTAACCGCGGATGATCGTCGCGCAATTCTGGAGTACTTCAAGAGAATCAATGGCGGTGGTTCGTAACGCCCCATTTTCGTCATTCCGGCGCAAGCCGGAATCCATGTTTCTTCTACAATGGATTCCGGCTTTCGCCGGAATGACGGCTGCTTTTTTCATTCTGCCTGCGTTTGCGCTAGCGCAGCCGAGCGCGCTGGAACGCGCGATGGATCTTGAAGGGAAATCACAGTTCCGTGATGCAGCACGCGAGTATCGTGCAGCGCTCCTGGTTGAAAGCGCCTACGCCATGGCCCTCGCAGGACTGGAGCGCTCGCTCCACGAACTCGGTCATGTCGACTCGCTGTTCCCGGTCGTCGACTCCATTGTGCGTCTCCGTCCCGCAGACGCCGTTGCCAGAACCGTTCAGTTCCGCGCATTGCAGACACTCAACCGCAGTCAGGAATTGCGGGCGGCATTCGAAGCGTGGCGCGGCGCCGCTCCTCGCGAAGCGGCACCTTATCGCGAATACGCACGCCTTCTCATCGACGGCGGGAAGGTGGCACTGGCCGACAGCGTACTCCGTGATGCTGAGAGAACTCTCACGACTACGCGCGCGTTATCAATCGAGCTGGCGCAGGTACGTGCAGCACTCGGCTTCTGGGATCAGGCAGCGGAGTCGTGGCGGCGTGCTGTTGAAGATGCCGAGTACCTGGAAAACGCGGCTGTGTTCGGCCTTGCGCCGGCTCCACTGGATCAGCGCGACAGGATTCGTGCGGTGTTTGTAGTGGCGCCTGCGGTCCTCTCGGTTCGCAAGACTCTGTCGATTCTCGAACTGGGTTGGGGTTCAGCCCAACTCGCATGGAATGCGCTGAGCGAACTTCCGCGCAGTGACTCCACGACGATTGCGTGGCTCGAGTTTGCCGATCGGGCCGAAGCGATCGACGCCTGGATTCCCATGCGCGACGCTCTGCTTGCCGCGCTCGCGGGAGGTCGCGATGCGGGAATCGCATCGCGCGCCGCGAGGGCTGCAGTAAGTGGTGGCGATGCGCAAGGTGGTTTGAAAATCCTGACCGACGCGGCACGCGGAATGGAGGAGCGCGAAGCGGCCCGCTGGTTTGCCGTTGTGCACGTGCGTGCGCTTGCGGGGATGGGGAGACCAACCGAGGCGGAGATCATAGCAACGCAGTACTCGCGCCTCGTCGAAGCAACCATCGTGAGTCAGATTCAGAATGAGGTTGCATGGGGATGGGTGCGCGCCGGTGACATCGAGCGAGCCAGGAAGTCATTGGCCACGGGAATGAACGCCAATGACGCCGGTGACATTGCAGGATGGATCGCGTTGTATAGCGGCGATCTGCGCACCGCGCGAGCACAGTTGCGCGGTTACGGGGACGCCGGGCGTTTTCCCGGAACTCTGACCGCGATGTCCATCATGAGTCGCACGCGAGCTGATTCGTCGTTAAAGCTGGGAAGCGCATTTCTGGCGCTCGCGCGGGCCGATACTGTTTCCAGCGCGCGAGACTTTCAGGCGTCTGCGGAGCAGTTGACCGAAGCAGCATCGTTGCTGCTCTCCACCTCAGCACGCTTGCTGCTGGGGCGTCGTGATACGACCGCTACGATTGCGCTCTGGCGCACCATAGTGGAAAAGCATTCCGAATCCCCCGAAGCAGCTGAGGCCGACCTGGAGTGGTCTCGTGTATTGCGCAAGCGAGGCGACCGCGCTGGATCTATTGAACGTCTGGAGCATCTAATACTGTCGTACCCATCGAGCGCGCTGCTACCGCAGGCACGCCGCGAGCTCGAGTCGCTGAAGGGCGGCACAATTCCTCAAATGGCTGGAGCTAACCAGTGAAGCACTTCCAACGTTATCTCATTGGCGCGTTCATCCTTGTCGCGAGCGCAACGCGCAGCGCAAAGGCGCAGTTCATCCTCCTGCCGATGGATGATCAGCAGCAGAACCATTTGAAGGCGTACGGCGTGACGTACAACGCGCTCAAGGCCGGCTTCAAGGGTTCCTGGCTGCTCAACTACCGCGGTGGATCGTTCCTGCTTCCCGATACGCCGGAATTGTTGCGACGCGCGCAGCTCGAAGGGGTGACGACTCAGAAGATCACTGCGGCCGCGCTCGTAACCATTCGAGCGGAGATAGCAGCAGGAAACATGGAAGAGGTCCCCCTGGAAAAAGCGCCGTCCATCGCGATCTACACGCCGCCAAAAACGCCGCCGTGGGATGATGCAGTAACACTCGCATTGCAGTACGCAGGTATTCAGTACGCAACTGTTTGGGATGACCAGGTAGTCGCCGGCGATCTCTCCAAGTACGAGTGGCTGCATTTGCACCACGAAGACTTCACAGGCCAGCTCAACAAGTTCTACGTCAATTACCGTGGAACTCCCTGGTTTACCGAACAGGTGGAACGGGGGATGAGCGATGCGAAATCGATGGGCTACAGTTCCATTCCCGCGCTCAAGAAAGTTGTCGCCGACAAGATTCGCACTTTCGTGAACAACGGTGGCTTTCTTTTCGCGATGTGTGGTGCAACCGAAACGCTGGAGATCGCGCTCGCGGGCCGTGACGTGGACATTGCGCACGACTACGCCGACGGCTCTCCCATGGATTCGCGAGCCGATCGTCTAATGGATTGGACGCGCGCCTTTGCCGTGAAGTCTGCCAGGCTGGAGCCCTCACCCGTCGTGAATTCCATGAGCAACATCGACGGCCATCAGGTAAATGTGCTGGGCCGGCGGCAAACCCTGGGCACCTTCTCTCTCTTTGCCTTCTCGGCAAAATTCGATCCGGTGCCCGCGATGCTGGTTCAGTCGCAGCGCAATGTGATTCAGGATTTTTATGGAGTGACGACGAGTTTCTCGAGAGAAACGCTCAAGGCAGGCGTCACGATTCTGGGACAGGAAGAAGGCTCGCCCTGGGTGAAATACATTCACGGTTCACTGGGGAAGGGGAGCTATACATTCCTGGGCGGTCACGATCCTGAGGACGCGCAGCACGCTATTGGCAGCCCACCTACGGATTTGTCATTGCACACTCACTCACCTGGATATCGGTTGATTCTGAATAACGTGCTCTTTCCCGCGGCTAAGAAAAAACCATTGAAGACGTGATAACTGCGGGACTGCTGACTGCGCAACAACCAACAGCGGAGCGGGAACTGCGTGCACGGGGACAGCGGGTCCGGGGACGGCGGTTGCGGGGACTGCGGTCGCGGGACTACGGCTAGCGGCGCTGTGAATCGCCGTTCCCGCAACCGCTGTTTCCGAATCCGCCTTTCCCGCACCCGCCGTCCCCGTGGACGCAGTTCCCGCTCCGCCTCTCGTACTTGCGCAGTTCGCCTTCCCGCAGTTCAGTGAGCAGCGCAAAGTGAACGGACCACCCAGCATATCGGTCAGCGCCGCAGCTACCATGCGCGGCGCAATCACTCTGGCCGGCGGCCGCGAAGTCTGCTTCGTCTGCACCATGAGCGACGATGGGTCCGTAGCAACTGCGCGAGCTGTGGCGCGCGGCGACGCACAAAGTGTTCTCGCTCTTCCCGGATTCGCCAAACGCGGCGAAATGCTCCTCCACAATCATCCGTCAGGAATCCTCGAGCCATCCAGCTCCGATCGCGATGTAGCGCAGGCGATCCATCTCGACGGTGTGGGCTTCGGAATCATCGACAATTCAGCGAGCGAACTGTACGTAGTCGTCGAGGTTCCTCACGAGCGTCTGGTCGAACTTCTCGAACCAGATGCCGTCGCGCATGAGTTCAGCGCCGCGGGACGCGTCGGGCAGCATATGGAGAACTACGAAGAGCGCCAGAGTCAGCGCGATCTCGTTCGCCAGATCGTGAAGCTCTACAACGGCGAAGGGATTGGAGTTCTTGAAGCAGGAACAGGAGTGGGAAAATCGCTTGCTTATCTGCTTCCGGCGCTCCGGTGGTCGGCGAAGAACGGCGACCGAACTGTCGTTTCCACCAACACCATCAATCTGCAGGAACAGATCGTCGGCAACGATCTTCCTGTGCTTGTCCGGGCGCTGACCGATCAGAAGGTTCGCTTCACAATTCTGAAGGGATGGCGCAACTATGTCTGTCTGCAACGATTGGAGAACGCCCGCGCGGATTCCAGGACATTGTTTGATTCGGATGGCGCCGACGAATTGGTTCGCCTCACAGATTGGGCAGCGGGTACCGGAAATGGTTCTCTGGGCGACCTTGTCGTGCAACCGCGTCCGGAGGTGTGGGACGAAGTAGCAGCGGAGCCCGATCTCTGCAGCCGGCAGCGCTGCAAACATTTCGAGAAATGTTTTGTGTTTCGGGCGCGCCGCGAAGCGGCACACTCGGATGTAATCGTTGTGAATCATCATTTGCTGATGGCAGATCTCTCGGTGCGCCGTTCGCAGCAGAACTGGTCGGAAGCTGCCGTACTTCCTTTCTATGACAGGCTGATAGTCGACGAAGGGCATCATCTCGAGGACGCCGCTACCCAGCACCTTGGTGTAACCGTGAGCCGACGCGGCGTCGCGCGACTGCTCTCAAGACTGGAGCGCCGCGGCAAGGGATTGCTGTCCACACTGCTGATGCGATTCTCCGGCAACCAGAGCGCTATCAACTCGGCAAGTTATGACCTGGTCGAGGAACGACTGGTTCCGGCAACTCAGGCGGCGCGGCGCCTGTCGGACAACGTCTTCGATATTCTCGCCAGTCACCTGCGCGAAGTGAGCGAAGGGGGAAGCACCATTCGCATCACCGGAGAATTCGCGAAGCACGAGGTTTGGCGCAACGGTCTTGAGGTTTCGCTCAACGATCTGGTTCAGGAAGTCAATCTCCTCGCCGAAGCACTGGAGCGTATCCGGGAACGACTGACCTCCACGGAAACTGGCGAAGAAGATCTTCCCATCATCGCCGAACTGCGTGCGGTGGCGCGACGACTGAGTGGTGCGGGCGACGCACTGCACACGACGCTGCGCCCGGACGACAAACCCGCGCTCAGCGTGCGCTGGATTGAGAGCCGTGGGCGAGATGGCAATGTCGCCGCTACAACGGTTCCTCTGGACCTCTCGAGAATACTGCGCGATGATCTTTTCCGTCGCGTCAAAACCGCGGTCGTTACAAGCGCGACGCTGAGTACAAACAATTCCTTCGATTTCGTGAGTGGCAGACTGGGCTTGAACCACCCGGATGTGGAACCGGCGACCGGAATATTTCCGTCATCGTTTCATTTCGATGATCAGGCTCTTCTGGCCATCCCGACGGACTTTCCGCTGCCGAACGAGCAGCCCGATGAACATCGTGCAGCGGTGATCAACGCGGTGCGTGAGCTGAGCGAGATGTCGGACGGCGGAATTTTCGTTTTATGCACCAGTCACCGCGACGTGCGCGCAATCGCAATCGCGCTCCGCGATTCAGAATTTGCGTCCCGCTGGCCACTTCTTGTGCATGGTGCCGATGAGTCACGTGATGCATTGTTGCGGCGCTTTCGTGAGTCGGGAAGAGCGGTGTTGCTGGGCACTTCCTCCTTCTGGGAGGGTGTTGATGTGAGGGGTAACGCGTTGCGGGGATTGGTGATCGTTCGACTGCCATTCGCCGTGCCAACCGAGCCGGTCACCGCTGCACATTGCGAGGCAATTGCCCTCGCGGGTGGCGACCCTTTCAACGATTATCTTTTACCCCACGCAGCACTGCGGCTGAAGCAGGGATTTGGGCGCCTCATCCGGAGTTCCACTGACTGGGGCGCGGTGATAATTGCGGACTCGCGACTGGTTCTTCGCGGCTACGGTGAATCCCTGCTCGACTCGCTGCCGCCCGCTCGCCGCACAATCGGCGAGTGGCGCGAGGTCTCGGCAGAGCTGCGAAGGTTCTACAAACAACGGAGATTATCGTGATTAGGCCGGGGAAAATCGTCTGCGTGGGTCGTAACTATGTGGAACACGCGCACGAGATGGGAAATGATGTGCCCAAGGCAACAGTGAGAGGAACCTGATTGTGCCCAAACCAACAAGTGGTTTTCTCAACCTGCCTCCCTATCCGCTTGCACATGTGCCGATGCGCAAGCGGGAACTCATCGCGCGCGGAGTCGACGTAATAGATCTCGGTGCCGGCGATGCGGATCTCTCGCCGCCCCCGGCCGCTATTGAAGCAATTACCGCCGCGGTGCGCGAACCCGCGATGAGTCGCTATGGATTTGCGCTCGGACTTCTGTCATATCGTGAAGCAGTTTCGGAATGGATGGAGAAGCGCTTCCAGCTGCATTTCGATCCTCTCAAAGAGATCGTTCCACTCATAGGATCGAAAGAAGGGATTGCGCACATCGCGCTGGCGTATCTTGGTCCCGGAGACGTGGCTATCGTCCCGGAACCGGGCTATCTCGCGTATCTGGGGGGCACGATTCTCTCCGGAGCGGAGCCGTACCGGTATCCACTGCGACCGCGCACGAAGTTTCTCGTTGAGCTGGATGAAATACCCAAGGAGATTCTTTCGCGGGCGCGCGTCCTTTATCTCAACTATCCCAACAATCCCACCGCAGCGATCGCTCCGCGTGATTACCTGGAGCGCATTGTGGCGCGCTGCCGGGAACTGGATTGCCTCCTGGTGTATGACAATGCGTACTCCGAGCTTGCTTTCGACGGGTACCGGCCGCCCAGCATCTTCGAAATTAATGGGGCTCGTGACATTGCCGTCGAGTTTCACTCCATGTCGAAGACGTACAACATGACCGGATGGCGCTGTGGCTGGGCGGTTGCAGGACCGGAGATCGCTGCTGTGTTGGCTCGGGTCAAGAGCTTCGTCGACACAGGGGCATTCATGGGCGTGCAGGCCGCGGCAGCGGCAGCACTGAGAAGCTGGTCGGATTTCCTCCCAGGGAACCTCGAAGTCTTCCGTCTGCGTCGTGATGCTGCAGTGACTGCTTTCAGGGATGCGGGGTTCCGCTGCGACGTACCGCGCGCTACCATGTATTTATGGGCGCAGTTACCCGAGGGGGTTGAGAGCGAGCCCTTCGCGGAGCGATTGCTCGAGGAGGAAGGTGTTGTTGTTCTGCCCGGTGCGTCGTTCGGAACGGGTGGAGAAGGGTTTTTCAGGGTATCGTTTATTGTCTCGCCGGAGCGGCTGGCAGAAGCAGCGCGCCGCGCCGGACGGGTGCTCAATTCAATGAGGATGGCCGTCGCGTGAAACTGAAGCGTGGTCTCTGGGTGCTTGCTTCGGCAGCAGTACATGGTGTACTGCTGTTGCTGCTGCTTCAGGCCATGCTGTCACCTCGCGGTTTCTTTTCCCTGCGAGAGAGAGATGAGCCGATAAGGGTGGAGAACCTGACTTACGTCTACCCGGCCACCCCTGAACCAGTGCGGCCCGCGTCACCAAGGGCTCCCCCCCGCGTTCAGGTGGTGCCGGTTGCGCCGATTGAGGTTCCCACCACATTGCCGGTGGCGCCAAAGGCTACGGTCCCGCAGCCCGTGGACAGCGTTCCTTCTCGCGCGGCTGCGGGTTCGCCAACTGGAGTTCCCGGTCTTCCCACGCTCAATCCGGCCAACCCAGATCCGAAACTCTTTGGTGCTACGCCACCGATTCCTGAGCCACCCAAGAGAACTGGGCTCGATGCGATCGAGTTCTCATTGGATTCCACCTTGCGTGTGAAGAACAGACTTGATTCCATCGCGCGCACGAAGAATCCCGCTGACTGGACAGTGGGTGAGGGGGACAAGAAGTTCGGAATCGACCAGAGGTGGATTTATCTCGGGAAATTCAAGCTCCCCTCCATGCTGCTAGCCCTTATTCCACTGAAGGGCGTGCAGGGCAACCCGGGTGCTTACGAGCGCAGCAAGACTCTCGGCGTTATGGCGTCAGAGGTACGCGAGCGCGGCGAAAGAACACAATCGCAACGCGCCGAAATCAATGCGATCAATGAAAGAATGACCCGCGAGCGCAATGCCAAACTTCGCGCCGCCGCAGCCGCAGCTGGTTCTGGCAAGGTCCCACCCTGAACTGCTAAGCGCCGCCCGATTCATCTGAGTCGTACGTCGCGCGCAACACGCCGCACACTACCCCTACTATCTCGAAATCTGAGGACGGGCCCAGTACGAGTTCGGGTTCGTCGGGCTCGGAGGAGACGAGCACGGTCGTGGCACCGCGGTGATCGATTGTGCGGACTAGTGCGTCCTGTCCTACGCGTGCGAGAACAGTTGCACCATCAGTTGCGGGTGAGGACGGATCAATCAGAGTGTAATCTCCTGGCAGTACGCCGCGGGCGCCCTTCGCGCTTTTTCCGTCGACTCTGAGCACGAAAACATCGGGATTCGGAATGAAGCGGCGGTCGAAGGTTACGTAGCCATCCCTGTTTTCATCGCGCAGGGCGGGGCGCTCCGTTGCCAGCCGCAGGAAGCGCGGCACCGGAATTACTCTCGAGGGCGCGGACAGCCCGACAAGCCGAAGGCCACGCGATCTTGATGAATCGCGCTCCAGGTATCCCTTGCGTTCCAGGTTGCGTATCAGTGTGGAAACAGTTTTTGTGGAGCGGATACTGAACTTTTGCGCTATGTCCCGCACACTCGGTTGGTAGGTATGCTCCGACAAATAATCGAGCAGGTAGAGGTATACCTCGCGCTCCAGGGGTGAGAGTGGTTCGTTCACGGTTACGCCGCTCTCGTGCCGCGGAGTGGCTCACGATGCGAGGGTAGTGCGCGATCAGCCTTTTGGTCGCAGGAACTGTATTGCGGCATCGAGCCGGTGCAGAGACTTGTCGCGGCCCAGCAGAACGAGGACATCAAAGATTCCGGGACTGACTGTGAGTCCGGTGAGTGCAACCCGCATTGGCTGGAATACTTTTCCTGCGGCAACCTGCCGGCGTTCGGCGAGAGCACGCAGCGCCTCTTCCAACGCGGGCGTGCTCCACTCCGCAACCTCGTTCAGGCTGGTGCGTGTGTCCTCCAGGATTGCGGCGACCACGTCGGCATCCTTCCACTGCTTCGCGACTGCTTCGGGATCATAGTCGATGCTCTCCGCGAAATAGGGAACAGCCTGGCGCACGATATCACCGATGCGCCGTGCCCGCACCCTGAGAAGATCGAGAAGAGAAAGATACCAGACACGGCGCTCGTTGAGTTCACTCTGGGTCGCCAACCCCGCTGCGATGATCTCCGGGGTAACTCGCGGCTCCAGTTCGCTCAGCGCAACCAGTGAAAGATGCTGGCCATTCATCCACTCGAGCTTCTGCGGGTCGAAGATCGATGCCTTTTTCAGCAGGCCGTCGAGCGAAAAAAGTTCAATCATGTCCGGCAGCATCATGATTTCGCGATCGCCGCCTGGCGACCATCCCAGGAGCGCGAGGAAATTGGACATCGCGCTGGGAAGTATTCCTTCATGCTGGTAGTCACCAACCGCGGTGGCACCATGCCGCTTGCTCAGCTTCTTGCCATCGATGCCATGGATCATGGGAAGGTGTGCGAAATACGGAAGTTCAGCGTCGAGTGCCCGGTATAGAAGGATCTGTTTGGGTGTGTTGGAGATGTGATCGTCGCCGCGCATCACCACGGTAATTCGCATGTCAATATCATCGGATACAACAGCCATATTGTAGATCGGCGTGGCGTCCGACCGCAGGATTACAAAGTCTTCAATATCCTTGTTGGGAAATGAGATGTTGCCATGCACAAGATCATCCCAATCCGTCGAGCCTTCCGGCACGAGAAAGCGGATTGTGAACGGTTCGTCGGACGCGACCCTCTGCTCCACAACATCTTTCGCGAGCTGTGCGCAGCGGCGATCGTATTTGAAACTCTCCTTGCGAGCTTCCGCTTCCTTGCGCCGCTCATCCAGCTCAGCTGCCGTGCAGAAGCAGCGATATGCCCCACCGTTTTTCAGAATTAGCGCCGCATCGTTCTGGTGGCGGACGAGATTGGCTCCCTGGAAAACAACTTCCTCATCCCAGTTGAGTCCCAGCCACTCCAGTCCCTCGAAGATCGCGCGGGTACTCGCATCGGTGCTGCGCGCGCGATCGGTGTCCTCGATGCGAAGGAGAAACTTGCCGCCGTAACGGTGTACGAACAGCCAGTTAAAGAGCGCAGTCCGCGCCCCGCCCACATGCAGATATCCGGTGGGCGAAGGCGCGAATCGTAATCTTGGATTGTCTGTCGGCGAGATCATTAAGCACGGAGGGGGAGGGATTCGAACCCTCGATACAGGTTGACCCCGTATGCCGGTTTAGCAAACCGG
>CAZKXZ010000084.1:0-16512 GCA_964556695.1 uncultured Gemmatimonadales bacterium | reverse complement strand
ACTTGGTGCCGCACTGGCGCGCGATGATATTGCCCGCGCGCACAACTTCGCCGCCGAATTTCTTCACGCCGCGGAACTTGGGATTGGAGGTACGGCCGTTTCTGGAGGAGCCGACTCCCTTCTTATGAGCCATTTCAGTTCTTTCCCTTGGCGAGCTTGATGTCCTGAATGCGAACTTCGGTGAAGCCTTGCCGGTGTCCCTGTTTGCGCGCGTAATTCTTTCTGCGGCGGAACTTGAACACGACAATTTTCTTGTCGCGGGCGTGCCGGACAACTTCTGCCGTTACGCTGGCACCCTTGATTGTCGGAGCGCCGGTCTGGATAGCCGACCCATCGGACGCAAGCAGTACTTCACTGAACGTGATCGACTCTCCCGCCGGATTCTCCACCGATGGGATTCGAATTGTCTTGCCCGGTTCGACTTTGAATTGCTTGCCGGCCGTGCGGATTATTGCGTACGACATTGCCTTGACTGGTCTGATTTGAAAATAGGTAAGCTTTTAAATTGAACCATGTTACGGCTCAATGTCAACTTGCGGCGGCGTAATGATGTGTGAGCTCCCGCCCGGCGCTCTTGATCAGCACCTTGAAGTCGTCGGGCTTTAGTAGAGGATCATCGCGAAGTTCGATCGAGAAGCCAATTCCCTTCTCCAGCTTCTTCACAAAGTCGGCTTCCTGCTCCAGAACGAACATCGCCACATCGGGGTGCAACCGCACGATCAGGTTATCCTTGCGCCCCTCCGTAGCCATCTTGCGAATGGAACGCTCAATGCGCCTCACAATGGTGTCCGGAGTGAATACGCGGCCACTGCCGTTGCAGGTAGGGCACGGCTCGGTCATGCTCTGCAAATGGCTCTGGCGCACCCGCTGCCGGGTCATCTCGATCAGCCCGAGATCACTTACAGAAAATGCCTTGGTGCGGGCGCGGTCGCGACTGAGATGGGTGCGCAGCTCCTGCAAGACTTTTTCCCTGTTGGACCTCGTCTCCATATCGATGAAGTCGCATACGATAATTCCGCCAACGTCGCGGAGTCTCAGCTGCCGCGCGACTTCGCGCGCTGCCTCCACATTGGTGCGCAGAATGGTCTTCTCAGGATCCTTCTTACCTGTGTAGCGTCCGGTGTTCACATCGATAGACACCAACGCCTCGGTAGGCTCGACGATCAGATAGCCACCCGACGGCAGATCGCAGCGCCGCTTGAACAGATCGCGGATTTCAATTTCGATCGCCGCCTTGTCGAATAGCGGCATCTTCTCTTCATAGAGCGTCACACGGTCGAGCAACTCGGGTGCTATTCCCTTCAGGTACTCGACGACTTCATTGTGTACCTGCTTGCTGTCGATAGTTACGCGGTCGACCTTGGTGCTGAAAACATCGCGCATCAGCCCGCGAGTAAGACTGGTCTCGCGGTGCGCAAGCGAAGGTGCGCGAGCGTGACTCGCCTTCTTCTTGATTTTCTTCCACTGTGAAATGAGGCTCTCGAGTTCGCGCTTGAAGGTCTCGGGAGTAACGTCCTCGCCGATCGTGCGCACGATCACGCCGCCAGCGTCCTCGGGAAGGAGTTCCTGAACCTGCTTGCGAAGACGTTGCCGCTCTGCACGGTCGCCGATCTTGCGACTCACCCCCACGCGTGAAGCAGTCGGCATGTAGACCAGGAATCGGCCAGCCAGTGAAACCTGCGCCGTTACGCGCGGACCTTTTGTGGAGATCGGTTCCTTGGTGACCTGAACAAGAATCTCCTGTCCTCTCTTCAACAGATCCTGAATTGCGGGACCTTTGTCACCTATGTCGCGCTTTTTCCTGGACGCAGGCTCTTCGGCCTCATCGTCCTCGGCGTCGTCGTCATCATCGGCATCATCCTCCCAGACGAGGTCTGATGCGTGCAGGAAGGCGCTCTTCTCCGTCCCAATGTTGACGAAGGCCGCCTGTAGCCCTGGTTGTACCGCTTCGACTTTTCCGAGGTAAATGTCACCCACCATTCGGCGGGCGTCCGGCTTGTCAACCAGCAGTTCTACTAGCTGGTCGTCCTCCATAATTGCGACCCGGGTCTCCCGCGGTGTCGCATTCACCAGAATTTCTCGTTTCATGAATGTGCGTCCTGGCGAAGTGCAGCAGCGACTCGACGCTGCCTTCCGGACGACTGATCAAAGGTTGGGGCCTGACGTATCTACCCATGTTATTGGATCGGAACGTTGCAGCCCTGGACTGGGATGTTCCTGCGAAGCACGCGGTCGTCCACCGTTTTCCCGTCCCGGCTGTGCGAAACGAAGAAGCGGCGTCGTGACGCCGCTCCTTCGTTAGCTCGCTTCCGGGAGAAGTGCGGGAACCAATGCGACCCTCAAGTCCGAGAGTTTGTCTTACGTGCATGCGGAATAGCCCGACGGCAACCGAGAGCGCTCGAAAGAGCGTGGCTGCGCCGGGCAAGAAATGCGGCGAACGCAGCGAGTCGCGCTGCATCCCCCACAGAGGAAACTCATTTACTACTGTAGTCACGGGAAGAATTCTACTGGTTGTGCAGTCATTTCGGCAATAGCGGCAACGACTTACAGGCCTAACCTCAGACGAAGGACGAGCCAGAGGCAGCCGCCGATATATCCGAGGGCCGCTTTCCACTCGTTGTGGCGCATGTAGCGTTGGGGCTGAAACCCAGTGCTAGTGCCAGTGCCAGTGCTAGTGGTGGAGACTGGCTTCCAGGGTGATATCCGCGGCACAATTGGGGGGACGTTGGCAGCGTAGGCCGTATACTGATCCGGAAAAAGAGAGGTCATGGTTAGCCTCTCTTGTTCGATATTCGGGCCGTAAATCAGTATGAAGAATCCGATCACGAGGATCACGAAGATCCAGTGACATGCCAGCGCGAACCCAAGGGCTATCAGGAAGCTCCCCAGGTAGAGGGGATTTCGCACGAATGCGTATGGGCCAGCGATTGAAAGCTGACTGTTCTTTTCGATATGTCCCGCGGCCCACGCGCGGATCAACAAGCCGCAGAACGCCAGGGCGAGGCCAGGTAGTAGTCGCGAGGGTACCGGGCGGGCAAACAGCACGTAGATGAGTGCGAGGAGGAATCCGAGGGGCATTCGCCAGCGCCTGCTGAAACGCTGATAGTCACTCATTGCTTGTCATTGCTTGTCATTCCGGCGCAAGCCGGAACCCATGTTGGAGCAAAATGGATTCCGCCCCGGCTTTCGCCGGGGTGACGTTTTGTGCGCCGGAATGACAACGACGTGCTCAACCCTTCGCCTCTTCCATCAAGTGGCGGGCAATTACCATCCTCTGAATCTCGGAAGTGCCCTCCCCTATCTCACATATTTTTGCGTCGCGCATCATGCGCTCGACCGGATATTCGCGTGTGATGCCGTTGCCGCCGTGGATTTGAACGGACTTAATAGTCGAGCGCATCGCGAGCTCGGAGCAGAACAACTTCGCCATCGCAGCTTCTTTTCCGAATGGCTTGCCCTGCATCGCCAGAGAAGCCGCGGCGTACACCAGGTGACGGCCTGCTTCGATCTCTGTTGCCATGTCGGCGAGCTGGAATTGAACACCCTGAAACGAGTCGAGCGGTTTTCCGAACTGCGTGCGGACGCCCGCATAGCGCAGGGCTTCTTCGAAGGCGCCGCGTGCAATGCCGAGCGACAGGGCCGCGATTCCAATCCGTCCGGAGTCGAGAGTCCGCATGAAGTTCGCGAATCCTTCTCCTTCATTTCCAAGAAGGTTCTCCGCCGGGACCTCAACGTCCTCCAGGACGAGTTCACGGGTATCGGACGCTCTCCATCCCAGTTTGTCTTCCTTCTTGCCTGAGCGGAATCCTTTCATGGGGATGAAAGAGGGATCGTGTCCCATGCCTACTGCGGCAGCCTTCTTGAGATCAGTGCACTCCTTCGTGAGAATGAACGAGCTGATTCCGTGTGTTCCCTTGGACGCATCGGTGACTGCGGTTACTACGAACACCTCGCCCACACCCGCATTCGTAATGAAAATTTTGGAGCCATTGAGCACGTAATGCCCGTTGCGTTTCTTCGCGGTCGTCCTTGTGCCCGCTGCATCGCTTCCGGCGCCAGGCTCCGTGAGCCCGAAGCCACCCAGTACGCGTCCACTGGCCAGCGCCGGCACATAGGTCTCTTTCTGCTTCTGGGTTCCGAAGCGGACTATTGGCGACGTTCCCAGTGTTGTGTGCGCGGAAACGGTGATCGAATGTGAAGCATCAATCTTGGCCAATTCCTCGATCACAATCAGATAGCTGAACAGATCGAGGCCGGCGCCGCCGAGTTCAGTGGGCCACGGAACACCGAGCAGCCCGAGGTCGGCCATCTTCTTGACGTTTTCCCAGGGGAATTCGCTTGACTCATCGAGTTTCCCCGCGACTGGCGCGATCTCTGACGTGGCAAAGTCTCTCACCATGTCTCTGACGGCGATGTGGGATTCCGAAAACATCGGAAACTCCGTCATTGAAACCGTTCGTCATGACAGACTGGGCTGTCAAATGCGCAATCTTGTCTGGCGGGGGCGTCGGGATTTGTGCGAATTGTGGGCTGTCGATTGATTGTGGCGCGGGCCGGTGCAGTTGTCGCAGCCGTCGCACGTCCCGCGAATTGAGTCATCGCCGAAATATCGAAGCAGAAACGCGCGGCGGCAACTGCGCGCGTGTGCATAGCGCTGCATCGCGTCCAGTTTGGCCAGCTCCGCAACGCGACGTTTTTCCAGCGCGCTCCAGTCCAGAATCGATACAATGTCGGCGAGTTGCATCTCGCAATTCATTCTCCAGCCTTTGCCAATCGGTTCAACTGCGACGAATTGCTGCGACTGAAGCGATTGCAGCAGGGTACGCAGGAGTCCAGGACTGTGCAGCGCCGGCGGGAGGGCGCTGAGGTTGACAACTGCACCGCGCTCGAGTGCGTGACCAGCGCTGCGCCAGAGCGCCCGCAGAAGTTCCAGTTCCAGAAACCTCTCGTGGTTCGTGAGGCACTGCCTGATTCGGCGCGGCGTCGCAAGCAGCCTCACCCTCACACGCGATTCCAGAGGAGGCACAAATGAGACAACACCATGGCGTGCGAGCAAACCAATGCCTGCTTCCAACTCAGCGGAAGAGATTTGCGGACAGAACGAAGGTGCTGTCGTCCATGTGCTCTCGATGAAGCCGCTTCTGTCGCGGGCGCGCACGAGTGCCGCGAATACGCGATCCATAGTTGCGCGTTCGGGAACGCGCATCCGAATGAAGTATTCGTGAGTGAACCTGTCCGCAAAGGAGTAGAGCAGGATGCAGCTCGAATGCTTTCCATCGCGACCCGCCCGTCCCGCCTCCTGATAGTACGCCTCGAGCGTGCCAGGCATTGAGTGATGCACGACCAGTCGCACGTTGGGTTTGTCGATTCCCATGCCGAATGCATTGGTCGCCACCAGCACCCTTACCTGTTCTCGCATGAACGCAACCTGAATTGACAGGCGGCGCTTTTCGGGAAGGCCTGCGTGGTAGGCATCTGCCGCCACACCGTGATTGCGGAGGAAGGAGGTGACACGCTCCACTGCGCGGCGCGTTGACGCGTACACAATTGTCACTCCGGTCTGTGCTCGTGCGAGTTGAAGCAGCTGCCGGTCCTTGTCAGTTGCTGTTTTCGCATGCTGCACTGTGTAGTCGAGATTAGCTCGATCGAAGCCGGTGACCACGACCGCCGGGTCACGCAATCGCAGGGCACGGATAACATCGAGTCGCACCCGACGCGTAGCCGTTGCCGTGAGCGCAATAGTTGGAGGATTGCCAAGCTGCTCTCGTAGCGCGCCCAGGTTCATGTAGCTGGGCCGAAAGTCATGCCCCCATTCACTTATGCAATGAGCTTCATCGACGGCCAGCAGTGAAACGCCGGCGTCGCGCAACCGTTCCGCAGTTCGTCCGAATGCGAACCGCTCGGGAGCGACGTATAGCAGGCGCAGCGCGCCGCTTCGTGCGTGCGCCATCCGCTCGGCACTTTCACCCTGCGTGAGCGTGCTGTTGACAAAGGCCGCCGGGAGACCGCGACGCGTGAGTGATGCAACCTGATCTTCCATCAGGGATATGAGTGGCGACACCACAACGGTGAGCCCGGGACGAACGAGAGCGGGAACCTGATAACAAATGGATTTGCCTCCGCCGGTGGGCAACACCGCGAGTGTGTCTCGCCCGGACAGGACGGATTCGATGACCGCGGCCTGGCCTGGGCGGAACTCAGAGTAGCCGAAGTATTCCCTGAGCGCCGAACGAGCCTGGCTCATTAGTGGATGTGTGGACACCTGAACAAGGTGACACATTCGCGCGAATCACCATCATCAAAATCATGCGCGCGTAATCATCACACTGCACGCGCGTAGTGGCCGCGCGTGTACTCGCTACCGATCAGTTCGCGCGTGCCACTCGCGGGGCTCCGTGCACCAGACGCGATGCTCTCCAGAACGGAGCGGTATGCAGAGACGAGATTCTCCACAGGGAGATGGGGAACATTGAGAATGAGTTTGTATCCGCGGATTCCAGTTGCCCAGAGTCGCGGAAGGAATTCGGTGGCGTCGATCGGGCGCGAATGCAGCAGCCGGTTGCGGCAATCAGAATCTGTGGCCACCGGAAACGCATAGCCGGCGGGGTCCAGCAGTTCGACATTGGGATGCTTCTGAACGCACAGGTCGCGGCAGGTCGTCGGTTCCCTGTCGAACGCCGCAGACAGCACGCAGTGCTCGATTGTCATGCCCTCTGGCCGTCCATATGCAACCGCGATGAAGCCGTGCCCACTCCAGGGTCGCACCACTGCCGCGATTTCGGCAACCGTCAGTTCGACCGAGAGCACAATTGCGGATGCGCCCAGTGCGCGAATCTCCGATGCTGTGTGCTCGTTGAAGCAATTCGTGGCATAGTCCGCGACCACGTTCCGTCCGCCGCGAGCCAGTTCCGAAACAAGGCCGAGGTGACCAGAAACCAGGGGCAGCTGCAACGCGAGCCATTTTTCCAGAGCGGGACGATCATCCGGGCGCACGATTGTCGGAGTGCGCAGGCGAAACTTCACGTTCATGTTGCGCAGTTCATCGGCGAGGCGCTGCACGCGTGATGTTGGTGGCAGCGGATGCCTTAGAAACGGATCCAGCACAACTTCACTCGCACCGGAAGCTGCCGCGCTCAGTGCCTGCTCGACCGAGAAGACTTCAGCGATCAGGTCGAAATCGTTGCCTTCAGAGTGCGCAGTGCTCAAATCCGCGTTCTCCAAGCTGGAAACAGCATTGACGAGCGCGCTGTGCCGATCGCTTGACTGCACACCGTGCGAATTCTGACGGATGCGCAAAAGCTCAGCTGTAGCGCGCTGCCTCAAGTGGTTCAACTCGCTGACCGGGATGAAAAGGCCGGGTTCAAGCGCGCTCGTGTCGAGCGATGCGAGTACATACGGCGTCTCTCCCAACCTCCCAAGCTGTTCGCGCAAGAGGGCTGTGTCAGTGCCGCGATTGCGGGCGGGCGCAAGAGTCACGCTGCTCTCGACAATCACGCTCTGCCCCTCCGAAATCATTTCGAGAGTGAGTGCCGATCCATCGTTGCCCGTTACTCTGGCATCCAATCGCACGCGAGGAGACCCCGGGTCAGGTGAATGTTCCTGATAACTGCTGCGCGCCCTGGCAAGAAGTTCCGCCTGAGAACTGCGCACGACCCGCCAACCGACCGGTATCATTTCATTGGTGACGATCAGCTGGCGCAGCGCTCCGGAATTTGGGCTTGCAACATTCCTGATCGCGTTAACTCTGAACCCCTTGGGGGGCGAGTCGAAATCAGGGGCGTCGAACCCAAGACCATCGTCCACCTTCACCGGCGTCGCGACTTCGATGACGATTCCGTCTGGGTGCCGCTCCACCACGCGTCCCAGCACTACGCCGACGTTGTCGGGCTGAGTGCGGGTGACGTAGTCACGCCCTGCTCTGCCAGTGAACATTCCACCAGTGAAACCGCGACTGAAGATCTGCACGAGCGGCGTCATGTCGGCGGTCTCGATACGGACTTTTTCTCCTCTGCGCATTTGATCGAGCAGGCGGCGATATCCTTCCGTCACGGTTGCCACATACTCGGGTTTTTTCTTGCGGCCTTCCACCTTGAGACAGCTCACACCGGCTTGTGCGATCGCGTCCAGATGTTCGGCTGCGGCGAGGTCGCGCGCCGAGATTACGAAGCCCTCGTCCAGCGTCTCACGCGACTCTGCATCGATCAGTCCATAACTCTTGCGACATGACTGTGCGCACGATCCACGATTGGCGCTGCGCTCGGAAATCATCCCGGACATGAGGCACTGCCCCGAATATGAAATGCACAGCGCACCATGCACGAATGTCTCGAGTCCCATGCCCGGCACAGCCGACGAAATTGACCGGATGTCATCGAGAGTATTCTCGCGAGCGAGGACAACGCGCTGCACACCGAGGTCATGGAGAATTGCCGCGCCCGATGCATCGTGCACCGTCATCTGCGTGGAGCCGTGAATCTCCAGATCCGGAAAAACTGTGCGTATGAGCTGAATGAGGCCGAGGTCCTGAACGATGACTGCGTCTATGCCGCTATCGACAGCGCTGGCGAGGAGATCGAGTGCTTCAACAAGTTCGCTCGACTTGACCAGTGTATTGAGCGTGAGATAAATGCGGCGGCCCCGTTGATGCGCGAGACGACAAGCCAGCTCAAGCTCAGCAAGAGTCAGCTGCGCACCCTCATCGCGCGCATTGAAGCGGCCGGCGCCCAGATAAACGGAATCCGCGCCATTGGCGATTGCTGCGCGCACGGCATCGAGCGAGCCGGCTGGGGCAAGAAGTTCGGGTACTACAGCAGACTGATGAGGGGGCATGAGTCCAATCTACCCCGGCCCTCAGTCTATCTGCGAATCAACCTCAGATGCGGGTCGATGGAGACTCCGGCGCGCTCACACGCGGTAGCGCAGCATTGCGCCAACGCCGCGGGCGGGTTCGAGGAGGCGCGCATCTTCGATAAAGGTGACCATCGCATCGGTGCGACGGGCGAGCGTCACGAGATCTTCCACCGTCTTCTCGTCAAGTTGGCTGCGTTCCTCCTTGGAGCCAGCTGACTCTACCATCGCTGCAGCCTGCCCCGCGGAGTTCGCAACGGGGACAGCTGGAACAATCAGCCGGTCGGCCTGCCCTATCTCCAGTGCTCCACGCACGCCGGCCACGCTGATGGTGCCTAGCCCTTTGGACCGGTATGCATCGAGCAGATCTTTCACGAGTTCCTGATCGCTCTGCACGTCCGCTTCGCGGAATGCTTCCAGCGTGACTCGGAACACTTCGTCATCCCCGGATTTCAGGTCTAGGCCGCCGACCTCGACCAGTAGTTCGCGCGTAGTTGGCGACAGCTCGTCCCGCAAAAGTGGCATCGCCATGTCGTCGCCAGCCACGAGAATCCGTTTTACATCATCGTCGCGCACGACCTGCTCGACTGCCGCCGCGACCTCCTTCATGTGTTTCAAGTGGAGGTTTTCCGAGCGTCGCTGGTAGCGCGCCTGAGACCAGCCGCCCTTGGACACGCGCTTGCCCTTCTTGTTGCGCAACGTCAGCTGCTGTTGTGCAGCACCTGCGTCGAACACAAACAGCCGTGCCGAGTTCGTACTCACCAGCAGCGCCGCGTAGCCGCTGTGTTGTTCGGCGAGCCTGGCCAGCGGAAATAAATGCGGCTCGCGATCGACGTAGAGCCGGTGTCCGTCGATGGGCGAATCCAGTTGAAGCGCCTCGAACAGCGGCACATCTCCAGATGATGAAAAGACTGCGAGCGTCTGCGTCGCGTCTTTGAGCTCGTCATTCAGATACGCGCGTATTTTGTCGAAATCCTGTTCCAGCGCGGGCCTGGCCGACTCATCAGGGCCATAGCTGTCGAGCTGCTCCTTGATGGCGCCCTCAAGAAACGATTTGTAGGCATCTTTGCCACGAGCGTTCGGACGCATGTCCAGATACAGGCTGACGACAGCGTGTGAGTCGCTTTCGAATTCGGCGAGGCGATCGAGGACGGGGTCCAGCGTCGTGAGAGTCATGCAGGTGCACTGTGCAAAACGCGGTCCTATTCCTCAGCGTCTCCGCGCGCGCCGTTCAAGATCACAATCTGTGATCTTGAAGCGTGGTCAGAATACCAAGTACGCTCCAATGGTATTCACCGAGCACGGCGCGCTGATGGCTGCGACGGTCCTGAACAGCCTACGCGCCATTCACATGAGCATTTTCGTAGTTCGGGCCTTCCTGAACCTCCGCGAATGGGCGGTAAGTCAAACGGAGCTGGCACAACGGCTTGCTGATCTGGAGCACAGAGTCGGCGAGCACGACCGAGAGCTAGAAAAAATCATCCGAGCGATGCGAGAATCCCTGCATCCGTCCGGCTCCCCGCCCAAGAAGGCGATCGGATTTGCAAGAGATGGCTCACTTTGAGGGTCTCAGGAAACCGGTCACTGCTTGATCAGACGGTAGATGGCGACTCGCTGGACGTCATCGGCGTCGCGAAATAC
The DNA here is from genome assembly GCA_964556695.1 of uncultured Gemmatimonadales bacterium. Classification (GTDB taxonomy): domain Bacteria; phylum Gemmatimonadota; class Gemmatimonadetes; order Gemmatimonadales; family Gemmatimonadaceae; genus CAZKXZ01. Next base: position 6,024 of record CAZKXZ010000084.1, on the reverse strand, counting down.
GCCGATCATTTCGTCATTGCGCATATCGAAGGGTGTCGCGAGAAAGTCATTTGCCCATGCGATATGTTCACCCGCAGCATTGAAGACTCGGTGGCGGCGGACTTCGCGACCATCAGAGGAGGGACCGTGCTCACGGACCCAAACGTTGCCCTCGCTATCGAAGCTGAATCGCACCAGCGGGTACCAGAATGGCGGCCATTCGCGTTTTGCATAGAACATCTCCATGTCGGCGCGCTGCGCGGGCCTGGCGTTCGGCCCGAGCCTCGCCAGTGCGGAATCGTGCATCTCAGCTCGCCGCTTGGCCGGAAACGGAATTGTGTCGAATACCCAGCGAATTCGGAGAGGCCCGCCAGCGCTTGATGTGCAATCAAGTTGTGCGATGCGCGGAAGTGCGGTACAAACCTTGGAACCTCCGGCGTCCACACCCCACTGCGTGTACTCAGACTGCACCGTCGTGATCAAGCGCCTTGTGCCGTCACTAACGGTAACCATCGTCCCGATTGGGCGCGGGTGTATTGCCAGCACGCGCGATGCCTTGCTGGCAAGATTGAGCATCTGATAGACCTCGTGCGTGTATGTGGAGGAATCAGGACCGAAATAAGCGGCGCGAAAGCCCTTCACGACGACCAATGAATCGCGGAGCCAGTAGGGTGCAGTAATGTTGACAACGCTGTCGGCGAGCAAGGGGCGCATCTCCGCTGTTGTGAACTGACCGGTTGCCAGCACTCCCCCCGACTCACTGACAATTGTGACTCTCCGGAGATCACCGTCGACAACGGCCAGTGTGTCTCCGCCGAGCGTACGGATTTGCATGACGTTGGCGAATTCACCCGGTCCCTCGCCCTGCCGCCCGATTGTATTCACGTGTTTTCCCGCAGAATCGAAAAACCGTATCTGCTGCGTTGCGCCATCAAGCACTACGATGCGGCCACTTGGAGCGCGTAAGACAAAGCGGACGTCGGAGAACTCGTAAGGACCGGTAGTTGCTCCATCTCCCAGCACGAGCCGAGGTACGGAGTCCACGAACCATTGCCGGGCGTGTGGTCCATCCGGCACCGTGTTTTCGACGATTGTAATTCCTGAGCTGTCGCGGCGCGACGCGACGGAGACCGACGCGGCCGGCTTGTCCCCGGTTGCACACGCCGCCACTAATATGATGACGCATGCGGTGGTCAAGACTGCGCACGATGGCGGTATTTCACTACGCATTGCCACACCTCGTTTCGACTGTCCGAGCATTCGACAGCATAGCACTGCTTGAGTGCAAGGGGTAGCCAGGTGCGGCTGCACGCGGCATGCAACGATCGCCTGCCATTAGCCGTTGAATGGAACATGGGCGCCACCCAACTGAGGAGAATGAAATATTGCGGGGTCTGATCATCCTTGTTGCCGAACTGATTGCTGTTGCATCGTGCGATGGTCAGGCCAGGGGCGCCGCTCCGATCGCGAGCGCTCAGGGACCCTGGCAAACTGTGCGCACACGATCTGGGGACACGTCCGTGATCAGTACCATTGGAGCTGCGAGTGCGCTGGCGGATCTCACGTTGCAGAAGAGCCTCAGCATCGGCATGACCGTCGGCCCACCGGAACAGATGCTCGGCGGGGTAACGACTGCGAACGCTGGAAGGGACGGCTCGCTGATCTTTTACGATGGAATGAACCGCGATATTCGCTGGTTCGATTCGACGGGCCGATTCGTGCGCACGGTATCACGAGTGGGTACCGGACCAGGTGAGATTCCTCCCAGACCGCCACTCATAGCCCAGCCAGGGATTGTCATCGAGGAACGAACTATCGTGAAGATCGCACGTGATAGAACGGGCCGGATAGTCGCATGGAATTCCTCCGACAGACTGGTGAATGTTTACAACCCGCGTGGCGAGTTTGAGCGAGCGTGGCCCTTTCCTCCGCTGCGCAATTCCAATTTCAAGACTCTCGCTCTCACAGCCGACAGTCTTGTTCACACCGGCGGCAGACTGGACTCGGCATCTGGAGCGTGCACAGGTGAACGCGGCGCCCGACCGTGTACTGACATCGCGATCAGAGTAACGCTGACAGGGAAAGTTGTGGATTCACTTCTGCCGCCCCGTCTTGAATCAACTGTGCCTACCATCGCCTATCGCGTTCCGTATCAAGCGAGGGCTGGATTCTCTGACAGTGAGGCGCGGATTCCTCTCGCGCCATATCCCTTTCTTGCGTACAGCGACCTCGGTTACTGGATCAGCGCGTTTCCGGACAGGTACTCCCTCACGTTGCACCGGCTCAGCGGCGGACCACTGCGCATCACGTCCGATCTCCCGTCCATTCCTATCGCGGCGGACGAGCGACGAAATGCATTGGATCGCCTGGTCAAGACTTTGAGTGTGGACAAAGCCGTTCGTGCTCCGTCGCTCAACGTAATTCCCACAGTGAAGCCTCGCTTCCGTGCGGTAAGCACCGACACTGACGGGCGCATATGGGTTTTGCTTCATACGCCCGCGGTGAAGGAGGTGTACGACGTGCCGGCCCGCACCTCGCCACCGACACCGGCAACACGCAGAGAGTTCTGGGCCGAGTATGGCGCATACGACATCTTCGCGCCGACTGGAGAATTCCTGGGACGCGTGCGCCTGCCTGAGCTGGGTGTTTTTTTCGGAGCTGCCGGACGACATATGTGGACGCGACAGCAGGACAGCCTCGGCGTGCAGCGCCTGGTTCGCTATTCGATCAGCGCGCCAGCGGCATCTCCAGCAGCGGCGTACTGGTCACGGCGCTAGCGAGCCCAAATCGTCGATATGCCAATGATGAGAAATCGTTTTGTCGCGTTTGCGTGCTCGGCACTTCTTGCTCCTGTGCTGTTTGCGCAAGGACCATCGCCGTTAGACTTGGCCACTGCCGAGGCAAGTATTATGAGGGCCCGGAGTCAGGGGCCAAACGGTCTGAGCGCGCCTTGGCTCTACAGGATAATGCGACAGGGAAACATTCAACCTCGCGCCAAGCTGGATGCAATTGCAGACTCAATGACCAATATCGCGATCCGAGGCAGCCAGAACCCGACCGACAGCGCCTACATTTATGCACGGGAGGCGCTGAACGCACTTGTATCGTTCGGTACCAAAGACTTGCCTGGTACACCATACGACGGCGTTACAGACCGTCTGATTCGTGTCGCCCGAGAGGGGTCAAATAGCATGGATAAGTTGGCTGTGTACAGCCTTACGGAAGCCCCGGATTATTCAGGGGCGCTTCAGTACTTGCGCGTCGTTGCTGCTGATCCGGGGACGCTCGCCACCGCTGCGATCTTTGCCCTCTCCTATGCTACGCAGAACACGTTCGGTAGACAGAAATCAACCAATGAGCGCGAGCAGGCCACTGCAGTGCTAAGAGAGCTTTTTGTGAGCAAGAGCGTGAAGAACGCTGCTGCCGCTGAAATCATGTCCAGTATCGCGCGATGGCATAACTGGCGATAGGCGCTCCTCGCGTGAATTCTCCACGCATCTAGTCTACGGTGGGGCGCTTCAGGAAGCGGAGGACAAATGCAAAGACTATGAATGCGATTCCAACCCAGCGCACGGTGCTGTCGTCATTCTTTGCACCGTACACCCAGATCGCAAGTCCCGCTATGGTGAGCGCGAGTTTTATCTGGACTGAGCGGCTCACGAGTCGGCTTTTCTGTCGGTGAAGCGCAACACGCCGCGTTTGAAATCATCCGTTGATCTCGCCGCTGCGTTCACATGAATTGCTCGCTCTATTCCCTCCGCCACACTAAGAGTGCGCAATTCGTGCAGCAGCTTCTTCGTCGCCGCCATGGCCAACGGCGGCGTTTTCGATAGCGAGGTGATGAGCTCAGCGGTGCTCGACTCGAATTCGTTCTCTGCGAAACATCGGGAAACGAGTCCCAGCCGCTCCCCTTCCGCAGCAGTTACTCGTCGTCCCGTGGACACGAGGTCGAAGGCGACTCGCTCTCCTACACATCTTACGAGTAGTGCCATGGCCATCGCCGGCACGAATCCGATCGCTACCTCAGGGTATGCGAATACGGCGTTTTCGTGCGCAACTATCATGTCGCAGGACGTGGCCAACCCTGCTCCACCCGCCAGCGCTTTTCCGCGCACGACAGCAACGGTTGGCTTGACGCAATAGTGCAGCGCGAGAAAAACATTCCCGAGCGCGCGCGCGTCCGCCTCGTGCACCTCAAGCGGTTTGTCGAGCATTACGCGAAGTGCGTGAAGATCGGCGCCCGCGCAGAAGTCATTTCCTTCACCGCGAACCACGATGACGCGAACACGTTCATCGCCCTCGAGTTGCCTGGTGGCGCTGACCAGCTCATCGGTGGTTTCGCGATCCAGGGCGTTGCGTTGCTCGGGGCGCGCCAGAGTTATTGTACCTATCGCGTCGCGGGTTTCCACCCGGATGCGATTCACGTCTCGTCTCCTGGCAGGTTCAACGAGCGAGCCTCAGCGTCGGGCACCTCCAGAATCATGCGCAGCAGTCCCGTCGAGTACACCTTGCCCTGTGCGTCGGTTTTGAGGCTCAGTGTTCCGCCGCCGTCGAGCGCTCCGTGCAACAAAAAGTTGAGCGCGTTGAGGTTGGGGAGTTCGAAGCGCTCCACCTTTCCCGTGATCATTCCCGCGAAATGGCGCGACACCCGCTCAGCGGTGAGTTGCGCCGCGATCAACGGGTACCACTCTGGTTTCATTGCAATGACACCCACATTGGCAGTGTCACCCTTGTCACCCGATCGCGCGTGCGCAATATCCACGAGCCGCACTCTCATCCGACCATCTCCACGCGCGGGACTACCTGCGTCTTGTCCAGAAGCGCCGGCCAGTAGGCAACAATCTCCTCAACCTTGGGTCGACCTCCAGCAAACCCGGTGACGCTGGGCGGACCATTCAATATCAGTGGTGCAATTTCGCGAGTGAAGCGTTCCACGTCGCCACGATTTTCCGAGCGAACACCTATACGCAGCTGAACCTCGGGCGGATTGTCGCGGCCGGGAGATGGTGCCAGCGGACCATGAGTGGAGGAGAGCCCCACATATTCGGTGAGGATCTTTTCAAAGCGCAGTCCCATCTGATCGAGCCTCGTGCGCAGCACTTCATCCGCAAGGCGAGCCTTCTCGAATGCGTCGGGCCAGGAATACACAAGCGTTCCGACCGCCTTGAATCCGGCGCGGTAGGCAATTGAGACCTTGAGTTTGTCTGTGGGGGGGCGACCGCCAATTCCGTGAACGCGCACCCGATTCTCGCCAACCTGCTCCAGCCGGATTGTGGTGAAGTCGGCCACCACATCGGGAGTGATGTAGTTGTGCGGATCGCCCATTTCATAAACGAGCTGTTCGGAGACTGTGTGAACGTCGACGCGACCTCCGGTACCAGCATGCTTCGTAACAACGAATGTGCCGTCCTCTGACGCTTCAACAATTGGATATCCCACGTTGGCCAGGTCCGGAATGCTGCGCCAATCGTGAAGGCAGTTGCCCCCCGAACACTGCGCGCCGCATTCGATGATGTGGCCAGCAATGATCCCCGCGGCCAGACGGTTCCAGTCATCCGCGGCCCAGCCGTATTCGAAACGGAGCGGTGCCATCGTGAGCGCAGTATCGGTCGAACGTCCGGTGATGACTATTTGCGCCCCGCGCTCGAGTGCTTCCACAATGGGAGCCGACCCTAGATATGCATTGGCTGCGATCACCCTCTCACGCACCGTGCTGAGCGGATCGCCCGTGTCCATGTTGGCGAGCGGATGTCCCGTATCTATCAGTTGGTCGATTCGGCCGAGAAGATCGTCACCGCTTACAACCCCCAACTTCAATGACTTCTTCACAGGGCGCTGGCCGACAAGTTTCATTATTGCAGCGGCGCATCCATCAGGGTTCACACCGCCTGCGTTCGCTATAACACGGACGCCCTTGTTAACTACCGCGTCGAGGACTGAGTCGATTGCGCCCACGAAATCGCGGGCATATCCCATCGATGGATCGCGTTCCTTCTGCTTCTGCAGAATGGACATCGTGACTTCGGCGAGGTAGTCGAGCATCAG
>CAZKXZ010000083.1:0-17443 GCA_964556695.1 uncultured Gemmatimonadales bacterium | reverse complement strand
AATGATCAAGTGATCAATTGATCGAGATCCAAGATCGCGATCAAATGATCAGTTGTTCATTTGATCGATTGATCGATTGATCGCCGCAGGCGCCTCACTGTGACCTCTGTGGTATGAAGCCGGAACCCATGTTGATGACGAACCCCGCGAGACGCTGGGTCCGGCGGGGTTCGTTGTGTGCTGTAAAACTACCTCGGGCAGTCACATCATGGAAACGGGGGGATCGCCTTGTTCTTGAAAGCTATGATCTTGCCACGGTCAACCTTCACATCGAATTGCTTCGTCTCGCCCGCCTTGACTACCACGTCGACAGCCTTGCTGTCGACAACATTTCCCTTGTCGTCGAGGAAGTCGAATTCCAGCTTGAATGTTCTCTCCGCCGTACCCGCGTTCTGAACCGTGCCGGTGAGCATCGTCGCATTCTCGGTCTTCTGGAAGTATGCGTACCTTACCGCGTGGCTCTTGGTCAGCTTCTCGTACCAGTCGTTGTACTTGAAGAGCGAATCAGCATACTGCTTTTTCTTGACCGCATCGGGCTCCGTTGGCTCCAGCATCGCATATGCGTAGGCAAGCATTTGCAGATTGTCAGGATTGTTGGGATCAACCTGCACCAGCCTGCTCGTAAGCTCCAGCATCTTGGGGAACATCTTCGCCGTGAACAAGCTGACCGACACGTTGAAGAGGGCGTCGCGATCGAATGGAGAGGCCAGCAGCGCATTTTCGAACAACTTCACGGCATCTTCAGTCTTCTTCATGTTGGTAGCTGCGACGCCGGCCTGGAGATGATCCTGCGACGTATACTTGGCGGGATTCGCAATCAGGTCAGCGTAAACCTCGGCAGCCGCGACGGTGTCACCCGCGGTCATGAACGCAGTCATGAGATTGGCGCGCGCAGCCGGGGCGTCCTTGTGTGTGCCAGCCTCAACGAGGAATTGCTTGAAGTGTTTGGCGGCCTCGCGAGACGGCGCAACAGAATCCTTGCCGGCTTTCGAGGCGATGGCTGCCTGGCCCATGTTGGTCTCGCCCATGAAGTAGAGCGCCTGCAGCCGCATGTCGAGATTGGCCGTATCACTTCCGGCCGCTTCGTAGGTCTTCTTCCAGAACTCGATTGACTTGGCAGCATCGTTGCGCCGCGTGGCAATGCTGGCCTTCAGCTGCCACGTGTAAGGGCTCTTGCGCTCGAGGATCTGCGCGCGGTTAACGAGACGTTCGGCGCTGTCCGCATGGATATCGGTTGGCGTGGTCGTGTCCTTCGCTATCTTCAGCTGATCGGTTGCCTTCTGCAGGAGGTCAACCCAGGGCTGCGAGAAACGCCAGCTCTGGATTTCAGCAGCGCACCTGGGATTGGATGTCTCGACCGAAGTGAATAGCGAGTCAATCGCAACAATAAGGTCTACCGGCTCAGCTGGCTGAATCTGGAATCCGATTTCGCCTCGCGTTGTCTTCACCGGGAAATTGGGGACCTGCAGGATCAGCATCATGGCCTTCGCCATTATGAAGCTGCGTCCCGCGAGATTGACCCCCTTTTCCATATTGAGCGATGCTGACTGGATTACGGATCTGGTCGATCGCAGTCGTGATTCCCTGGCGGTGTCACTCACCGCGTTCTGGAGTGAGAGAAACGCACGCCCCACTTCAGTTGGGCTCGTTTCGCTCACGTCGCAAACGTCCGCGGCAGCGGCAGCGGCTGCGTTTCCCTGGGCTAGGGCAGAGCCGGGCATAAGGAGCGCCGCACCTACGGCGAGGCTCGACGCAAACAAGGCAAATTTGCCGGTGGATATCATGTACATCTCCTGGAGTTTGGAACCTGGCCGAAAGGCGTAAATGCTTTGGGGTGAACCACGTCCCTTCACGATGTTCTCAGGCAGTCAAGATCTAACGAAGTAATATACTAGCGGAGGGGCTGATTTGGTCCAAATTGGGGTTTCAATAGCGTGCGAGAACCAGCACTTCCCTTCCATCCAGCCTGCGCGCCCCGTGCAGGAAGGAAAGTTCCAGTAGAAACGCGCATCCAGCGATTTTCCCTCCTACCCTCTCCATCAAGTCACATGTGGCGGCGGCTGTTCCGCCTGTCGCAAGCACATCGTCGACTATCAGAACATTGGAACCCGGCGGGCATGCGTCGAAGTGGACCTCCAGAGAGTCGGTCCCATACTCCAGGGCGTACTCGACGCTTTCAGTCTTGAATGGCAGTTTCCCTTTTTTCCTTACCGGAACAAATGCGGCTCGCAGCATCTGCGCGACGGGCGCGCCCAGAATAAAACCACGGCTCTCCATCGCCACGACGTGCGTCACACCTCTCGACCTGAAGGGCTCCGCCAATGCGGTGGTAACGCGTGAAAAGAGCTCTGCATCCGCAAGCAGAGGAGTAATGTCCTTGAAAACAATTCCCGGCTTTGGGAAATCGGGAACATCCCGAATTCTGGCGCGGATCGCCTGTTCGAGATCGACATTTGGAAGCACGGTTCTTTACGCTCCGTCAGCCAATAATGCTGAATGGTGTGGAAGGCGGGGCCGGTGGCGGGGATGCCACTTCTTCGATCTGGTCAACTCTGGCTCCCGGCGGCCCCTGCATGATCAACGCGCGCAGCTCACGCAACTTTTCCTCAGGTCCTGATGCAAGCACGCACACTTCACCGGAATCCATGTTGCGTACCCACCCTTTAACGTCCAGAGCGCGCGCCTGGCGTGACACGAACCAGCGAAAGCCTACTCCCTGTACAGTTCCGGTAACCCGCCAGTAAGCAACCTGCATCAGGCGGACCAGCCGTGGGCGCCCACGAGCGGAACGAATCGCACAGAATAGATGGTCTTGAACTCAACCTTTTCGCCCCGGCGAGTTACCACATTGAGTGTTTGCACATCCCTTCCTCCCAGAGGAATCAGGAGACGGCCGCCTTCGGCAAGCTGCTGTGACAGCGGCTCAGGCACATCGGGCGCAGCGGCACTCACCACTATCGCATCATACGGAGCGTAATCGCGCCATCCGAGTGTGCCATCGCCCAGAAGAAAGGAAACGTTGCGCACTCCGCATTGCGCCAGAACTTCCCTCGCACTTTCCAGCAGCGGCGCAATTCGCTCAACGCTGAACACCTGTGCGGCGAGTTGTGAGAGAAGCGCCGTCTGGTATCCCGATCCAGTTCCGATTTCAAGGACTCTCTCGCTGCCCGTCAATTGCAGCAGCTCCAGATAGCGTGCGTGAACCGAGGGCTGCGAGATCGTCTGACCATTGCCGATCGGCAGGGGCGAATCTTCGTAGGCGCGGTGTCTGACAGCTGCCGGCACGAAGAGATGGCGCGGCACCGCCTCGAAGGCCCGGATGACAGCCGGGTCTGCGATGCCATTCGCCTCCAGCGCCTCGACGAGACGCCGGCGCGATCCGCGCTGTTCCGATTCTACAGGTCCCGCCACCAGGAATCCGCTTGAGCGAGAATGTCGAAGTTGGTGAGATCAAGATGCAGAGGTGTCACCGATACATATCCTTCCTGAATTGCCCTGAAGTCAGAATCTTCAAGTCCAGTCCACGCCATTGAGCCGCCGCCGATCCAGTAGATCTCCCTTCCCCATGGATCCTGCATCGGCTTGAGCGAGTCCGAATAAACCCGCCGGCCGAGACGCGTGAGCCGAATTCCCTGAACGTCGCCACCCGAAAGCGGCGGAAGGTTCACGTTGAAAAGAGTTGCCTTGGGGAAATTGGGAAGATTGAGCAGGTGGCCCAGCAGGCGCGTGACAAGGTCCACCTGCTGGTCGAGCATTTTCACATCGGTTCTCAGATCACCACCGGCGAACGATATCGCGATGGATGGAATGCCCAGCGCCAGCCCTTCCATCGCAGCAGCGACCGTTCCCGAATACAGGACATCTTCACCCATGTTCTGCCCGTGGTTTATGCCACTCAGGACAAAATCGGGACGATCGTCCATCAATGCTTCCACGGCGAGCATCACACAGTCCGTGGGCGTTCCATCAACCTGAAATCTCCGTTCGCCCCGCTTGATAGGACGCAGGGGATGATGCAGCGTGAGGGAATGACTGGTTGCGCTTTGCTCGCGATCAGGCGCCACCACCGTAACCTCGCCGAGCTGCTCAGCCGCCTTGACGAGACACGAAAGTCCGTGCGCGTGGAATCCATCATCGTTGGTGCAAAGGAGTCGCACTATACGTCCGCGCGCTCAGCTCTTCGAACCATCTTTTCCTTTTAGAATGCCGAGCAGACCCTCGAGCTCACGCTCCAGTGCTTCGAGCGTCTCAACCTTGAGCGCCTGTCGCGCAACGCCCTTGATCTTTCCGCCCTTGCGTTGCTCATCAATTTTCTGACGGGCACCTTCGATGGTGTACTTGTCGTCGTAGAGCAGGTGCTTTACGAGCATGATCATTTCGACTTCGCGCCGCTGATAGACGCGGTTTCCGGAGCGATTCTTGGCCGGATTGAGAAAGCGAAACTGGCTTTCCCAGTAGCGCAGAACATGTGGTTTGAGATCGGTCATGCTGCATACCTCGCCGATCGAGAAGAATTCCTGCACCGGCTCGCTCGCGCTCATATCAGTCTGTCTCCGAACGAAGTTCCCGTTCCATCAAGTATGCGATCGCCTGCGGCGCTGGTTGCGCCATGAAGAGCGTACGGTACACCGCCTCAACAATCGGCATGTCCACTCCAACACGCTGCGCCAACGCATAGGCGCTGTCGGTTGTCGCGATTCCCTCTGCGACTGTCTCCTTTCCCCGCAATGCCTCTTCGAGGCTCTTGCCGCTGCCGATTTCAATGCCGAGCGACCTGTTGCGGCTGAGTAATCCAGTACACGTGAGGACCAGGTCACCCATCCCCGCCAGGCCGGCGAACGTTTCCGCTTTGGCCCCCATGGCCACGCCGAGCCTGGTGATTTCAGCGAGCCCGCGCGTGATAAGTGCGGCGCGCGAATTGAAGCCGAGATCCAGACCGTCAGATATTCCCGTCGCGATTGCCATGACATTCTTGAGCGATCCACCCAGCTCCACGCCTACAACATCGCTCTGGGTGTAAACGCGAAAGCGCGCGGTCGAAAGCGCACGCTGCACCTCTTCCGCGGCGCCCGGCTTTGCAGATGCGGCCACTACCGCTGTGGGACGCGCTGCAACCACTTCAGCCGAAAAGGTGGGACCGGAAAGCGCCACCGCACGCGGTTCATCGAGCTCCTGCTCCACCACCTGATTCAGAAGCAACAGCGTGCCCTGCTCGATTCCCTTGCTCGCGACAACAACGAGTGTATTCGGCGGCAGATCGCCGCGCATCTGCCTGACGATGCCGCGCAGCGCCTGTGACGGTGTGACGAGAAGCAGCAGATCGCCGGCTGCGCGCGCTGCTTCATGAAGGTCAGTCGTCGCATGCACTCGCTTGTCAAGAACGGCCCCCGCAAGAAAACGTGTGTTCCTGTTTTCCCTGTTGATTTCGCTGGCTACATCCGCTTCCCGCGCCCATAGCGTCACGGCGTGCTCGTTGCGGGCCAGATGGTCCGCCAATGCGGTTCCCCATGCGCCGCCCCCAATCACGGCGCAGCGCATCAGCTTCTTCCCCGTCGTTGTCCCGCCTCCGGCCGCTGTTCAGTCACCGGTGCCCGGCTCCCCGATGTAAAGCGATGCTCTTCCCCGTTGCGCAAACGCCTGATGTTTTCGCGATGAGACCAGAAAACAAAAATCGTGATCACCAGCCCGGCCGCGAACTCCGGACTCAATAGTCCTTTCACCGGGATCAACGAGATTGACAGGGTGACGGCGGCCGTCAATGAAGCGAGTGACACGTAGCCGGTGCGCCATAGGACGAGGCACCATGCTGTTATCGCGAGGAGCGCGGGGAGCCACGCCAGCGCCAGAAAAATGCCCGCTGCCGTCGCTACGCCCTTCCCACCACCGCGGCCGAGAAAAATTGAGCGTGTGTGTCCCGCAATCGCCGCCGCTCCCATGAGAAGAGGCCAAATCGGGCCTTCGGGAAGATTGAAGAGATGCGGAAGAAAAAAGACGGGTACAAATCCCTTGGCGGTGTCGACAACCCAGACGAGAATCGCGAGCTGTGAACCAAGCACGCGATAGGCATTGGTCGCGCCGAGATTACCTGAGCCATAGCGGCGCAGATCTATCCCCTTCGACAGTTTCCCCGCGAGATACGCCGAGGGAAGGCTGCCCAGTAGGTACGCCAGTATTACCGCAAATGCGATGTTCATTTACGAAGATCGACCTCTGAGATTTATTCGCAAAGGATTCCCCAAAAAGCTCCAGGCCGCCCTGAAGCCGTTATGGAGATACCTAACGTAGTGCTCCTGCACCAGATCTGGCGCCGAACAAAATACTGTGAACTGCGGCGGCGAGCTGTCGGCCTGCGTGGCGTAAAGCATCTTGATCTCGCGCCCCGCCGCCTGCGGCGGCTGCCTGCGTCCAACCAAATCCTGCAATACTTCGTTCACGCGCGCTGTGGGCACACGCTTGCCCCGTTCGGCATCAACCTGCTGCAGCAGGTCAAGGACACCGTGCACCCGCTGGCCACTCTTTGCAGAGGTAAACATGAACGGCACAAATCTGAGGAATGGCGCCTTTTCCTCGGCATCCTTCCTGAACACATCTGCAGTTTTTCCGTCCTTCTCCTTGAGGTCCCATTTGTTCACGATCATGATCAGTGCGCAGCCGGAGTCCCATGCGAGGTGTGCGATCTTGAGGTCCTGATTCTGAAGTCCCTCTTCGGCATCTATAAGCAGAAGTGAAACATTGGCGCGTTCAATGGCGCGACGCGCTCGCAAAGCCGAATAGAACTCGACGTCCTCATCAACCCGCGACTGGCGCCGCAGACCCGCAGTGTCGATGAACACAATGGTCCGCTCATGATATCGCATCGGCGTATCGATGGCGTCACGTGTTGTCCCTGCCTCGTCCGATACCACGAGGCGTTCCTCGCCAAGCAGGCGATTGACGAAGGAACTCTTCCCGACATTGGGCCTGCCGATGACCGCTACATACAGAGCCTCGTCGTCCGCCGCCGAAACTGCTGGTATGCGCTCGACAATTGCATCGAGCATCTCGCCGGAATTCTTGCCGTTTAAAGCCGACACCGGGATCGGATCTCCTGCACCGAGTTCGTAGAACTCGAGATGACTGGCTACCCGAGGGTCATCAACCTTGTTGGCGATGAGGAGCCACGGTTTTCGCGATTCCCTCAGCAACTCGACCACATTGGCATCATCGGGATGCACACCGTCACGTGCATCTACGACGAGCAGGAGAAGATCCGCTTCGTCGATGGCGCGCAAAACCTGACGGCGAATTTCGACGTCAATGGGAATCTGCGACGCATGCGTGAGACCACCGGTGTCAACCAGCCAGAAAGATCTGCCTGCCCAGTCAGCCCTGGCAAAATTGCGATCCCGCGTCGTTCCGGCTTCGTCGTGCACGATGGCAGAAACACCACCGATGATGCGATTGAAAATGGAAGATTTGCCGACGTTGGGCCGGCCAACCAGTGCAACAACCGGTGTGTTCACTTGCCTCTCAAACCTGTCAGGATTGTTGCGGCCGCAGCATCGGACCCGAGCACGTCGATGAAATCATACGACGGCACCAGCGGCACAGACGCTGTCGCGCTCAGCTCGGCGAACGATGTGTCGTCGAGAAAAACACCGGAATCGTTGATGGTCTCTGCAGGTATCAACACAAGGTCGAGGTCACTTCGTCCGTCGAGCGCCCGTCGCACATCGCTGCCTACCAGAAGCCCGGCCACCGTGGTGGTTTTTCCAAACAAGGAGTTCTCGACGGGAAGCAGCTCAAAATGCGCACCAGTCGCACCAGCAAGTGACTGCAGCAACGGTGGCATGATCGATTGCATTGACAGTCCTGTCACCACGCCGATGCGACTGCCATCGAGTCGCGGGAGCCCGGCAATCCCCTCGGCGACCCGCCTGCGCAGATATGAAACCGCACCCACACCATTCTCGATCTGGGAAAAATCGGAGTAGTGCTCCGGCTCGGGGAGCTCGCGGCCGGCAAGCAGATAAAGTTCGTCTGACCCGTACACCCAGGCATGACCGCGCTCGCGGGTTGCGCGATTGCTCCAGCGGGAGACGTGGTCGAGCAGCTCACCTGCCGACGCCCGATCCATGTTCTTCCCGGTGTACAGATGCGAGAACTGGGTAAGACCAACCGGAACAGCAGCAGTTGAGAGCACGGCCTCTTCGAGCGACCAGAGATCGCTCAGCGATTCTTCCATTACCTCATGATCGTTGAGGCCAGGAACGATCACCATCTGGCAATGAAAGTTGATTCCGCCATCCGCCAGCCGCCGGAGCTGGTCCATAATCGCCGGCACCCTGGGATTGTTGAGCAGCTTGCGTCGTGCCTCAAGATTGGTCGCATGCACCGACACGTACAGCGGGGAGAGCCGATACGAGAGAATTCTCTCGTAGTCGCGCTCCTTCAGATTGGTGAGCGTCGCGAAGTTTCCATAGGCGAATGACAGCCTGTAGTCATCGTCACGCACGTATAGCGACGCCCTCAGACCGGGGGGCAGCCCTTCGATGAAGCAGAATTCGCAGCGGTTGGCGCAGCGGCGAATGGAAGGTGGCTCCAGTTCAATTCCGAGCGACTGGCCTTCATCGCGCTCAATCTCCCAGACAATCTCACCGCCAGTCTGGTCGCGCCCTTCCAGCACGAGTTCATCATCGGCGGTGAGGAATTCCCAGTCCAGAAAATCAGCAAGCGCTTGCCCGTTGACGGAACGGATTTCTGTTCCCGGAGTGATCTCCAGCTCAGCTGCGATGCTTCCCGGCTGTACACTTGCTACTCGAACCATTTTCACCTAAGCACAGAAACGGGGAAGGACCTTAAGTAGTCTAGCAGGCTTGGGGGGCCAAATCAAGCAGGCGTAATAACTTCGGGACGTTGTTGGTATGTTACTTCTGATCACTGAACACTGTTCACTTCAAACTGATGGCATCCGTCTTGGGATCCCGGTCGGATGCCATCAGTTGTACGTGAACGGTGTTCAGTGGTCAGGATTTCGACAACAACGCACGGCGCTAGAACCGGTACGACGCCCCACTGCCGGTGTTGTAGATAACAACTTCGGAATCCTGATCGAGCCTCCCCTCACGCACGAGCAACTCCATAACTGCCAGAGCGCAACCACCTTCTGGTGCTGCGTCTATTCCGGTTTCACGCGACATTCGCGCGGTGGCTTCACGGATCGCTTCCTCGCCGACCGATGCTGCGTCGCCGTTGCTCTCCTTGATCGCCTTGAGAATCAGGCGATCGCCGAGCGGACCGGGCACCCTTAGTCCGCTGGCATGCGTCTCGGGATTTTCCCACGGAACTGCTGAGGTCTCCCCCTTTGCCCATGCCCGCACGATTGGAGCGCAGCCATCGGCTTGCGCGGTGACCATGCGCGGCATCCGCTCTGATTTTGAAATCCAACCAGCAGTAGCTAGCTCGCGAAACACTTTCCACATGCCGATCAGCCCAGTGCCTCCACCCGTTGGATAGATAATCGCATCCGGCAGACGCCAGCCCAACTGCTCGGCCAATTCCACACCCATCGTCTTCTTCCCTTCGATGCGGTACGGCTCACGCAGAGTGGACATATCGAAGTACCCGTGCTCCGCCGCGAAGGCGCGAGCCTTTTTTCCCGCATCGCCTATGTGCCCCTGGACGAGATCGAGCGTGGCACCGAGAGTGCGAATTGTGGCGAGAATGGGAGGTGGGGTCGTTTCCGGCGCGAATACACGCACGGGAAGCCCCGCTGCGGTGCCATACGCAGCGAGCGCCGCGCCGGCGTTCCCCGCTGTCGGGCACACGAGCCCGGGTACACCGACGTAGAGCGCGCGCGTTACTGCTGCGCTCATTCCTCGCGCCTTGAATGACGCGGTTGGGTTGAGCCCTTCGTCCTTGATCCACAGCTTGCGAAGACCAATCGATTTCGCCAGCGCTGGAGCGTCTATGAGAGGCGTAGCGCCCTCCCCAAGCGTGACAGGCGTTTCGTTTGGTCCGATGGGCAGGAGAGAGGAATAGCGCCACATGTCCCAGCGCGGCAGCAACGAGTCGCGCGCGGGCAACTGTGCGTGAATCACGAGGAGGGGTTGCCCGCATTTGGGGCAAACTGATGCCTTTGCATCACCGGGTGCGGTATGGTCGCACGCGGAACAGGCCAAAGTCCAGCTTGTCATCAAAGAGTAGCGCATTGATTGGTGGTTTGTTGCCTGTCGTCGTCACCCCGGCGAAGGCCGGGGTCCATGTTGACAACGTTACAATGGATTCCGGCTTTCGCCGGAATGACAATTCTACGGTTTGATCGCGGAGGTGTCTCGCAAAGCGTCCAAAAGGCGACGCGCGCTTTCCAGCGAGAATCCCCGCACAGCAGCGATTTGTTCTTCGCTGGCACTGCGCACCGCGTCGAGACTGCCGAACTCCCGCAGAAGCGCGGTGCGTCGCGACGGTCCAATGCCTGGAACCCTGAGCAACTCCGATGTGACGGTGCGCATCGTCCGCCGGCGGCGGTTGTAAGATATAGCGAAGCGGTGGGCTTCGTCTCGCGCTCTCTGTAGCAGCCGCAAGGCAGGTGATCGCCGCGAAAGGCGCAACGGTTCTGAGCGTCCCGAGAGAAAAACCTCTTCCTCCTTCTTGGCGAGGCTCAGCAGTGTGATGGTCTCCAGTCCCAGCGGCGCCAGCACCTCACGCGCCGCGCTGAGTTGCCCCTTGCCGCCGTCGATCATCACGAGGTCCGGTAGTGGTTTCGCTTCTGCAATGCGACGTTCGAAGTAGCGGCGCACCACTTCGGCAATCGATGCAAAGTCATCGCTCCCCTGCACCGTTTTGATGCGGAACTTGCGATACTCACTGCGCCGCGGCCTTCCGTTTTCAAACCATACGCACGAGCCGACGGTGTCGGTGCCTTGCGAGGTGGAGATGTCGAAGCAAACAATGGATCGAGGGATTTTTTCCATTCCAGTTTCGCGAGCCAGTTCGTAAACTGGATCGGCGGCACGCTCATCCACCTCGAGGGTGGAGAGTTTGAACTCCTCCATGAGGTGACGCGCGTTCTGCTCTGCCAGGTCTGCCAGTTCGCGGCGTGGACCCCGCTGCGGAATGAGGATGCGCGTAGGTCGCAGTGCGCTCGCGATGAGCTGCTGATCGGAGAATTCGAAGGGAGCGATCAGCTCCTGTGAGCGATCTTCGCGGGAGAGATAACCGCTTCTGAGATAAGCGGCGAGGATGTCAGCGTCCGCCTCGCCCTCCACGTGTTCCAGAAACGTATGGTCCCTCGCCAACAGTTTGCCCTCGCGCACCCTCAGCACAGCAATGCAGGCATCATCACCGTCGCGCGCGAAGCCAAGTACATCGCAGTCGCCGCCGGCGACGCGAACAACTACCGAGGGTTCCTCCATGGTTTCGAGCGTGCGAATAGCGTCGCGCAGTTGCGCCGCGCGCTCGAAATCGAGAGCAGCCGCCGCCTTCTCCATCATCCCGGCAACACGCCGCACCGCTTCGTCGCTGCGTCCCGAGAGAAATCCAACGACTTCATCAATCATCACGCGGTAGGCGGCGTTGCTCTGGTAACCAACACACGGCGCCAGGCAACGGCCGATGTGATAGTCGAGGCATGGTCGCGGCGGATTCTCGCGCGGCATATGGTAGTTGCAGGAACGCACGGTGAAGATGCGTTTGACCAGAGTGAGTGAGCGGCGCATAGCACCCACATCGGTGTAGGGACCAAAGTACAGCGAGCCGTCTTCCAAAATGCGACGCGTCACAAAAACGCGCGGGAACGGCTCCTTCACGGTGACCTTGATGTACGGATAACTCTTGTCGTCACGCAGTGTGATGTTGAATCTGGGACGGTGCTCCTTGATGAGGTTGGACTCCAGAATGAGAGCTGCCTCCTCGGTAGGAACTACGATGGTCTCGAGACCAGTGGCCTGACGCATGAGCGCGAACGTCTTGACACTCGCGCGCAGTGCGTCTTGGGAGTAGTAGCTGCGCACGCGCGATCTCAGGCTTGCCGCCTTTCCCACATACAAAACGGTTCCGTCGACGCCCTTCCAGAGGTAGACGCCGGGAGTGTCGGGCAGGTGCGGAAGGACCGCAGCAACGCCGGTGGGGATCTCGATCATGTACTTAGTCTAATCTGGCTGTCCAGTACGTAGCGGAGTGCGTTTTGCTGGCTCAAAGCTTGGAACACGAAGCTCTAAGTGGCGAGAGCAACGAATGCCCGTTAGCGGCGACGCAGAAGATTGCCAATCGCTGGCAACTCCGACACGCGCAACACCGACGTCATAACGAGGTAACTCAATCCGAAGCCGCCTATCACCACAAGATTCCCCAGCTTGGAGGTCAGATCATCGAAGGAAAATCGCAACGCAATACCCACCGCTGCCGCGATCACAACCGAAATCAGAAGTTTGGACAAATGGCCGCGGCGCTTCTCCGGGGGTCCCAGCTTGCGTTCAAAGGCCGCGCGAAGAAGTGCAAACTCCAGCCAGAACGCGATCGATCCGCCGATGCTGAGGCCGGCCACACGCCAGACTTCATGCCCCGCGAAAAAGTCTGGCGGAAGAAATTGAGGAATCACAAAGAGAAACAGAACAGACAACAACGCTCCGACAATTATTCTCGCGAGCGCAAATCTCAGCGGTGTTCTCGTGTCGTGCATCGCAAAGAATGATGTTGCGACCAGGCGACCCAGGGTGGCTGGTACTATTCCGACTGAGAATCCCATCAGCACAACCCAGATTGCAATCGTGTCACTCACCAGGAACCTGCCGTTCATATCGAGCCACAACAGCGCGACGATATGATCGCCGATGAGTGCCAGGGCCACGGCAGATGGAACGACGAAAAACAGGGTGCGCAGGGCTGCGGCGCCAAGCCGGCGCCGCAATTCAGTTGCTCCTTTGGAGCCGCGCGCGACATCTCCACCTGCAGCCGCGGAAATCTCCGGCAACTCCGCGGCCGAAACAGCCATACCAAAAAGACTGATCCGCAACTGATACAGTATCTGCGCGTTCGTGAGCCCGGCAAGTGCTCCGACCACTGAGAGCCGTCCCACAAGCCACAGGTCAACATAACCGCTGAGCTGCACCGAGCCACGTGCTGTTACCGCCGGCAAGAAGCGCTGGAAAACATGACGCACCTCATCGCGAGCGTTGCCACATCGACTCGACGAGCGCCACGCATTTTCGGTGTCATGCCTCGCAGGTGTCCGCTGCCGGCTTCGTGGTTAGCGGCGTTTCGGAATTCGGCGCTCTTGCGCGAGCCATCGAGCACTGCAACGCGACCAAGTGGACGCTACGATGTTCCCCCCACGCAACTTCCCCTCGAATCACTGGCGCTAACGACTCAGGACAATTTCGTATATTTCCAGCCGTGTTTCACCAGAAGTACCCGCGATGGGTCGCATTGCATGGCGGCCATTGGGAAGGAGATAGAGGCCCCGCTGTGTCACGCGCGTCGATGCAAGCACGCCGCGCGCGGGATCCACAACCTCGAAAATCTGATCGAGTCCGGGCTCCGCACGCATGTTAATCGCGGCCATAGAACGAATGGATGTATCAACTTTGGACATAGGGGGCGATGCACTAGGTCCCTGGGCGCTAACGAGCAGAAGACCATCCGATCGAGCACTCAACTGGATTATTGGTATGGTTGGACCCCTTGGACTACCCCACCCGCCCTTCATTTGGGGTAGCCATCGTTCGCGCCACGGGGATCCTTCCACCTTCAGCGAAGCCGTCAGTTGACCGCTCTTGGTCCAACGCTGTAGTTCATATGGTTCTGAAAAAGCCAACCACAAATCGTTGTTGTCGCTCGCGGCCGACATACTGACTTGTCGGCAACCACTGCAAGACGGGCTCATGACTTTCGGACGGAAAACAAAGTCTGCGAACGCGACACCGCTACTGGAATGAACGACGACTGCCATGGCCGAATCAGTCTGAGCACTGCGCAGGTGTGCGATGGAGCCGTCTCGGAGCAGCGCGTAGCGAGGGTCCGAGGTGACATTGAATCGGCGTACCTCCCGCAAGTCAGGGCCATATACGAAAACACGACCGTTCGTTATGATGAAAAGCGAATCCCCGCGATGATTGAAGTACCATTTGGCATGGTTGGGAAGCTCGTTCGGACCTTGTCCTGGCCGCCAGATAATCTCCCGTTGGGTTCCGAGGCTGTCGAAGACCGCTACTCCCGCGAATGAGAAAGCGTCAGCGAGAAAAAGGCCCTTCGAGGTTACGCCAACCGATAGAGGCAACTCGGAAAGAAGGACGGAGTCACGTAACGAACCCAACGTTGCTACCAGACGGACGGAAAGCGTGCATGATGCGCAGACGGGAGCACCTCGGAGGACCCGATCGCGGGGCTGCTGCGCATCAGCGCTAGCTACCAATAGATATGCAACAAGCGCCACGAACAGGCTGGCGCGCCTGCAAGGTGCCCAACGTCCTACGCTATTCGAAAACATCATTGAGCACCTCACAGGGATCGGGTGGTAATCAGCCCAGTCGATCGTCACATGGTTATACTGGTTTCTTGGCCCCAATTCGATTTGCGCTCGTTGACAATACTGATCGCAGCAGACCTGATGTCAAGGCTATCTTTCTCCCTCCCAAGACCCGGCAGTCTCGCGTTCGAATTTCACCGTTCTCTTTATCGAGACTGAATACCGAACTCCACTTTGCTAACACTTGGATAACCTCCTCAGCATTTTCCGATCTTAAAGCGGCGTGTAATGACCGCTCGGCTTCAGCCGGCACATCCAGGCAGAGGTACTTGGTGCATGGTTCTTCCCACGGTGAATTGAAGTAACCACCTGCGCAGTGAGCACCGCCGCCAAGCCAAAATCCGCCGTCAATTTGCTCCCAATACGATTCAGAGCACCAAGCGCAGACGGTGTCCTCGTCAAAACGCACATCTCTAAGCAAGGTTCGTGTGAAACGAGCGAGGATATCCTCCGTTGAGGAGTCTTGGGACTGAGCCATGGGTGCGAAGCCAGTCCCTGGCGAATTGGCTCCGCCTTCAGCTTGCGCCAATGTATTAGCATTTGTGCTCTGCAACGCTCCAGAGAGGCCTTCATAGCAATTACCGTCTGCACGCGTATGGTACCAGTATTCACTTCCGAACCATCCCTCGTTAACCACTGTGCATCGCGCGCAATACTCCCCAGCTACCGTGCTGTGCGAAGCGAGAACTGTTCGCGCAGGTTCCCGAAGCTCCGCCTGCAATGTCCGATCAGGATTGCCGCTGAGGCTTACAATTCCGATAGCGACCACTAGAGGTACCTTGACGGCCCTCAACACTGCCATCGCCTCGACCCTCATTGTCGACTCCTTGCGATGACGTGACCACCATAATTGCCGTGTCATGCTCCTCCTCCTGTGTTGAGCTGGTTGATAAACGGAATCTTGATCCAACGGTAACGCGTAAGTCGTTCGCGTCGGCAGCCCGCCAACTTGAGCATTTCTTGAGCAATTCTGAGCGACTCTTGAGCGCACTTCGCCAAGCCCGCCCACACGGCTTGACGACCGACGGACGATGCTCTATGGTCCGCAATGCGCAACATCTGAACGCGGGACATTAGCGATCACTGGGAGATGTGGGCAAATGGGCGACGCACACGTGATAGTTCTTGAGAAGCAACCCAAACGCGCCCGAAGTATGGAGGTTTTGCTCATGGCGAACGGCCATGCTGTGACGGTCGTGAGGTCGCCAGCCGCCTTGATGCAATCCTTCGTCGAACACAATCCCGCGATTGCCGTCCTTGATATCCTCCATCCCGCCGTAGCAGAATTGAACGCGCTTCATGCTCTGCCAAGCATGTGGGGGTCGCTGGCTATGGTGCTAATTGCTCGGAGAGGCGGACGGAGATTCAGCGCCACGAAACTTTTCGAAGTTGAAGGCAAGGAGTGGAGGATTGTACTGCATGACCTAGAGTCCTTGCCGCAAGCCGTCAACAAGTGCGCGCGTCACCTCGAGGGGTTGCGGGGCGTGCTGAGAGTGGGCACGGCAGACACGACTCTGGACACGACGGATTCAATATTGATGACGGCCTCTGGTAGCTACGAAGTCTCGGCAGCGGTTTGCAACACTCTTGGAGCGCTGCTGAGAGCATATCCTCATGCTGTCAAAGAGAAAGATCTGAGGAAGTTGGTCGGATACGCTTCTGATGCAAAAACGTATTCAGTGTACTCGCGGATTTACGACGTACGACAAACTCTGCTGCGTTGTGACGCCGACATCGCCGTCAAGACGGGCGGCGGCTACCGAGTAGTGATCGTTGAATCCCAGATGGAGGTGGAGAGAAGAGAACGAGAGAGAGAGCGCGTGTGATAAAGGGAGAGAGAGAGAGAGAGAGAGAGAGAGAGGATTAGGGATAGCGATAGTACCTTGGATTGGCCTTTGTTGTTCCGCGCGGAGGCGCGGGGAGCGCGGTGAACGACATATGAGCCGTGGTGAAAAAAGGGGCTATTGCTGACGAGTGAGACACTCATCTGTCGTTCCCCGCGCCCACCGCCTCCGCGTGAAACAACAACTGAGCCGACCAATCACGTCACTAGCCGCCGAGCCACTATCGACTAGCGACGTCGCATAAGATTGCCAATGGTTGACAACTCGGACACGCGCAACAGAGAGGTGACAGCAAGATATGCGAGTCCGAAACCGCCAATCACCACAAGATTCGCGATCTTGGACGTCAGGTCATCGAAGGACAGTCGCAACAGCAGGCCCACAGCTGCCGCCACCGCAACCGAGATTAGAAGCCTTGTAAGGTGTCCACGCCGCTCATCCGGGTGTCCCAGTTTGCGCGCAAATGCTGCGCGAAGAAGGGCAAACTCCAGCCAGAATGCGATCGATCCGCCGATGCTGAGGCCGGCCACACGCCAGACTTCATGCCCCGCGAAAAAGTCTGGCGGAAGAAATCGAGGAACGACGAAGAGAAATAGAACGGACAAGCACGCTCCGACAATTATTCTCGCGAGTGCAAATCTCAGCGGTGTTCTCGTGTCGTGCATTGCAAAGAATGATGTCGCAACCAGACGACCGAGGGTGGCTGGCACTATTCCGATAGAGAATCCGATCAGCACAACCCAGATCGCAATGGTGTCACTCACCAGAAACCTGCCATTCACATCAAGCCAGAATAGCGCGACGATATGATCGCCGATGAGTGCCAGGGCCACGGCAGACGGAAGGACGAAAAACAGGGTGCGGAGGACTGCCGCCCCAAGGCGTCGCCGCAATTCAGCCGCGCCTTGAGAGTCACGCGCGACATCTCCCCCTGCGGCTGCGGAAATTTCCGGCAACTCTGCCGCTGAAACTGCCATACCAAAGAGACTGATCGGCAACTGATACAGGATCTGCGCGTTCGTGAGCCCGGCAAGTGCTCCAACCACTGAGAGCCGTCCCACAAGCCACAGGTCAACATAACCGCTGAGCTGCACCG
>CAZKXZ010000082.1:0-17854 GCA_964556695.1 uncultured Gemmatimonadales bacterium | reverse complement strand
GATCTCACGGAAGGCCCCACAGTTCGGGTAGCGGGAAGAATTGTGGCCTGGCGAGGACACGGCAAAACGGCCTTCGCGCATCTCGCTGACATGAGCGGCCGCATCCAGCTCTACCTCCGTGAAGATGTACTGGGCGCGGAGCAATTCGCATTGCTGGAGTTGTTCGACATCGGTGATCACATCGGCGTCTCGGGTCCACTCTTCCGGACGCGCACGGGCGAAGTGACTGTGCGCGTCGTCACAGTGCAGATGCTCGCCAAATCGCTGCGCCCTCTTCCGATAGGGAAGGAGGAAATTGTCGATGGCAAGGTTGTGCGTCACTCCGGTTTCAGCGATCCCGAACAGCGCTATCGCCAGCGCTACGCCGATCTCGCTGTCAACTCCGAAGTGCGCCAGCTATTTGTAGCGCGCACTCGAATGGTTGGTGCGATACGTCACTTTCTCGATGAGCGCGGATACATCGAAGTTGAAACTCCGGTCCTGCAGCCGTTGTATGGTGGTGCAGCGGCGCGTCCCTTTGTGACGCAACACAACGCGCTGGACATGCGGCTCTTTCTTCGAATCGCCGACGAACTCTACCTCAAGCGATTGATCGTCGGTGGAATGGAGAAGGTGTATGAGATCGGGCACGACTTCCGGAACGAGGGGATCGACAGGACGCACAATCCCGAGTTCACAATGCTGGAGTTCTACGAGGCGTATGCGGACTACCGTGGTATGATGACCATCGTGGAAGAACTGATCGATCGTGCGGCGCGCGCGCTTCGGGAATCCCCGGATCTTGAATCCAGGGTTCCCGTTTTTGCACCACCTCTCCCGCGTATCGAATGGGTGCCATCGCTCAATGCTGCCATCGGGGGCGATGTCCTTTCTCTTCCTCAGAATTCGCTCAAGGAAATTGCGGCAAGAGTTGGAGTGGAAAATGTGGACTCACTCAGCAAGGCGAAACTCCTGGATGAAGTTTTCCAGGCCCTGGTGGAACGCAAGATTGAGTCGCCCACATTCGTCGTAGACTATCCGCGCGAACTCTCGCCACTGGCCAAACCCAAACGCGGCAATCCGGAGCTCACCGAGCGCTTCGAGCTTTTTGCCGGCGGCCGCGAACTTGCCAATGCATTCTCTGAGCTCAATGACCCGATTGACCAGCGGGGTCGTTTTGAGTCGCAATCCAAGCTGCGCGCCGCTGGGGACGAAGAGGCGGCAGGACTGGACGAGGACTACCTTCGCGCGATGGAGTACGGAATGCCGCCAACTGGTGGGGTGGGAATCGGAGTGGACAGGCTATTCATGTATCTCACGGACACTCAATCTATCCGGGATGTGATTCTCTTTCCGACAATGAGACCGGAATGAACAAGCTGGAACTCGAAGTTGCCTATCGCTACCTCCGCAGTCGTCGCGGCTCGCGGCTTCTGTCATTTATCACGGTAATTGCGGTCGGTGGCGTCGTTGTTGGTGTGGGCGCGCTCATTGTTATCATGGGAGTGATGAACGGGCTGCAGCATGACATGCGCGAAAAAATTCTGGTTGGAAGTCCGTCCATTCGCATCACCACCTTCGGCGCTGCCCTGCGCATGCCGCGCTGGCGTGAAACGCTGGATAAGGTGATTGGTCAGGACGGCGTAGCGGCGGCCGCGCCATTTGTAATGAACATGGCCCTGATAAAGCGCTGGGACATTCCCCGCCCGCAACACGCAATGATTGTGGGAATACCATCCGACAGTACTTACGCCGTCACCACCGCGCGCGAACATCTCATCGACAACGGCGGCAAATTCAGTTTTGAGTCGCCCAACGGCGGGAAGATGGGAATGGTTCTGGGCGATGAACTGGCCAACAGGCTGCAGGTGTACGTGGGGGACACGCTACACGTGCTGAGCAATGGGAGCATCAAGGAGAGTGCGCAGGCCGAGGTTCTTGGCTTCGAAACGTTTGTTGGCGTCGTGAATGGAATATTTCACACTGGCATGTACGACTACGACAATGAATTCATATATGTCGACCTGGAAACCGCGCAGAAACTTGCCGCGTTGGGCGACGCGGTCACCGGTATCGAAATCCGCACCACCGATCGCTGGGCAGCGCCCCTCATCGCGGAAAAGCTCAAACAAGTAATAGACACCAACATCTACAATCTCGAGGACTGGCAGCGTCAGAACAAACCGCTCTTCTCCGCTCTCAATCTGGAAAAACTCGCGATGGCTGTCATAGTCATGCTCATCGTCCTTGTCGCGGCATTCAACATTGTGAGTGTTCTCACAATGCTTGTGCAGGACAAGACGCGCGAGATAGGAATCCTGCGGGCCATGGGGTTGAAGGCGTCGAGCGTGCGGCGGATTTTCCTGGCGCAGGGAGTGTTCATTGGGCTCGTTGGTACCACACTGGGGCTTATCATCGGCCTCGCGGTCTCGATTACAGTTGGGCACTATGAATTGATCAAGCTGTCTCCGGAGACCTACTTCATCGATCACCTTCCGGTACGCACCGAACCACTTGACGTTCTCATGATCGCGATCGGAAGCATGATCATCTCATTGCTGGCCACGCTCAAGCCTTCATCGGAAGCGGCGCAGTTGTACCCCCTTGAAGCAATTCGCCGCGAATGATAGTTCTTGATGCATCGGGCGTTTCCAAGCATTTCATCGGCGGCGACGGGCAACGAATCGATGTTCTGGAGAATGTTTCGCTCCAGGTGGAACGCGGCGAAATGGTCGCGGTTGTCGGTGCTAGCGGCTCCGGAAAGAGCACCCTTCTGCACCTGCTCGGCGCCCTGGATCGTCCATCGATGGGCACCATTATTATTGGTGGGAAGGACATCCGGACGCTCGACGACGATCAGCTAGCGGAGCACCGCAACGCAGGCATTGGATTCGTGTTTCAGTTCCACCATCTCCTCAAGGAATTCACAGCGCTGGAGAACGTGATGATGCCGCTCCGCATCGCGGGCCGTTCAGCAGAAGCAGCGCGTCAGCGCGCCTTGCAGCTGCTTGGTCGCGTGGGGCTATCTGCTCGTCTGGAGCACCGTCCTCATGAGTTGTCGGGGGGTGAGCAGCAGCGCACCGCGGTCGCCCGCGCCCTGGCGGCCGAGCCGGCCGTATTGCTCGCGGATGAACCATCGGGCAACCTGGATCATTCACATAGTGAACAGCTGCACGATCTCCTCGCGGAGATCTCGGGTGAATTCGGAATTGGAATGGTGGTAGTGACGCACAACAGTGCGCTCGCCGCGAGGGCGCGCCGCATTTTGATGTTACGGGATGGAACGCTCACGCAGGCGAGTGTAGAGGACATGGGCAGCGCATGATGTGCGATGTATGCAAGGAGCGGGAATCGGTGGTCAAGTTGTACACCGCCGACGGCGATACCCAAACGCAGCAGCATCTGTGTGAGCGCTGCGCGGCGGAGCGCGGCGTCGAGATTTCAGGAACACCGAAGCATCCGCTCGGCGATTTCCTTCAGGCAGTTCAGCTGCAGCTGGCCGTCGCGCCGAGTGAAAGTGGGCGCTGCGCTTTCTGCTCGTCAACGTTGCGCGATTTTCGGGACACGGGGCGTTTGGGGTGTCCGCAATGCTACACAAGCTTCGAGACCAGCCTGCGAGAACTCCTGCGTCGCGTGCATGGCAGTTCGGTGCATGTGGGTCGCCGCTACAGCATACCGGAGAGCGACAGTCCCGACGCGGTGGTGGTGCTCGGGGAATTGCGGGAGCAGCTCAGGGCAGCCATCGAGAATGAAGAGTTCGAGCGCGCCGCCGATCTGCGCGACAAGATCAGGGTACTGGAATGATTGATCTCTCGATGCTGCCGGACCGCGGCGCAGGCTGGCTTGACGCGTCCGGCGACCAGTCCGAGATAGTACTATCCACCCGCATACGGCTTGCCAGGAATGTTGCGGGTTATGCCTTCGCCCCCAGGGCCAGAGACGGCGAAAGGCTCCGTATTCTGGCGCAGGTCAAGGACGCTGCAGTCACGGTGCCAAGCCTCACAGATTGCATGCTGATTCGGGTGGACGAGCTTCCCACGGACGACCGACTCCTGCTCCACGAGCACCACCTTGTGAGCCGGGAACTAGCAGGAATCGATGCCCAGCAACCGCTTCGTAGCGGAGCGGCTGTGTTTCTAAGTTCTGACGTGAGCGTCATGGTGAATGAGGAAGATCACCTCCGGATTC
Organism: uncultured Gemmatimonadales bacterium; assembly: GCA_964556695.1. Lineage (GTDB taxonomy): Bacteria > Gemmatimonadota > Gemmatimonadetes > Gemmatimonadales > Gemmatimonadaceae > CAZKXZ01. The sequence continues at coordinate 13,687 of CAZKXZ010000082.1, read as the reverse complement.
AGTCTCTGAAATCGGGGTTTGCCACGGCGGCAGCATTTGCCGCGGCGGACCGCCTGGAGAAGGAATTAGGGCGGCGCGTCTCTTACGCCTTCCATCCGGAGTTTGGCTTTCTTACCGCTTGTCCCACCAACACGGGAACGGGAATGCGGGCGTCGGTCTTGATACATCTGCCGGGACTCGTTCTCACTAAAGAGATATCGAAGGTGCTGGCGGGTTTGCAGCAGATGGGACTTACATATCGCGGGCTGTACGGTGAGGGCAGCGAGGTGGTTGGAAACTTCTTTCAGGTTTCCAACCAGACGACGCTGGGCAGATCAGAAGAGGAATTGCTGGACCATCTTGCACGTGTTGTGGGACACGTGATTGAAAGAGAACAGGAAGCGCGGCGTGTTCTGTTGCGCGACGCGAGATATATTATTGAGGACAAGCTTTGGCGTTCGTACGGAACGTTGAGATACGCGCGTAGTCTCTCATTCGAAGAGGCGATGAACTATCTGAACAACGTACGACTGGCTGTAGGACTGAAACTGATCAGTGGTCTCAGTGTATATACACTCAACAAGCTCCTTATTTTTTCCCAGGCGGCGCATCTCGCGTATCTCGAGGGCGCCGTATTGTCGGAAAAGGAAGCTAACCTTGCGCGGGCACGGCATATGCGCTTGGCATTGGAGACGGAAGCAGGAACTTAGAGGGTAAGCATACCCGGAAGGTGGCAGGATGAACGGCTATAACTTCACCGAGCGAGTGCGAAAGGTTCTCGCGATGGCACGCGAGGAAGCGGCGCGACTTCATCACGAATTCGTGGGCACCGAGCACATATTGCTTGGACTCATTCGTGAGGGTGAAGGCGTTGCGGCCGCCGTGTTACAGAACCTGAGCATCGACCTGGACGACATCCAGCAGAAGATCGAAGAGTCGGTGAAAAAGGGTAGCAAAGGCGCCCAGGGTTCCGGCCCCGACCTTCCGTATACGTCACGCGCGAAAAAAGTGCTCGAGCTTGCGATGGCTGAGGCCCGTGAGCTGAATCACAGTTACGTTGGAACGGAGCATCTGCTCCTTGGGCTGCTGCGCGAGGAGAAGGGAATTGCGGCGAATGTTCTGACCGAGGCGGGAGTGAATCTCGATACCACCCGCTCGGAAGTTCTGCGACTGCTTGGCACCGAGCCTCAGGCTGGTTCGGGCGCCGGAGCTTCGTCCTCAGGATCGCCGCCTTCGGCTCCCACCCCCAAGGGTGAGAAAAAGTCCAAGACACCGGCGCTGGATCACTTCTGCCGCGATCTCACGCAGCTGGCCGCAGAGGGTCAACTGGATCCCACCATCGGCCGCGCGAAGGAAATCGAGCGCGTGATGGAAGTTCTCACACGTCGCAAGAAGAACAATCCGGTTCTCATCGGAGAACCTGGTGTTGGCAAGACTGCAATTGTCGAAGGTCTGGCGCAGATGATAGCCGGCGGCACGTGCCCCGAGTCATTGCGCGATCATCGCGTGCTGTCGCTCGACATGGCTGCGGTCATCGCGGGCACGAAATATCGCGGTCAATTCGAAGAGCGGCTCAAGGCCGTGATGAATGAAATCGCGCAGAACAAGCACATCATTCTGTTCATCGACGAACTTCACACTCTTGTTGGTGCCGGTGCGGCGGAGGGTGCGATTGATGCGAGCAACATGCTCAAGCCCGCACTCGCGCGCGGCGAACTGCAATGCGTGGGCGCGTCAACTCTGAACGAGTATCGCAAATACATCGAGAAGGACGGCGCACTCGAGCGCCGCTTCCAGACAGTTCTTGTGGAACCGCCTTCGATTGACGAGACGGTGGAAATCCTCAAGGGACTTCGCAAGAAGTACGAGGATCATCACCGCGTCACCATTCCGGATACGACGCTCACTGTCGCATCCAAATTGGCGGAACGCTACATCACCGACCGTTTTCTGCCCGACAAGGCGATTGATGTGATCGATGAGGCGGGCGCGCGGGCGCGTCTCGCCGCACAGGTTCCACCACCGGAAGTCGCGGCACTCAAGGAACAACTCGAAGGTGTGAGTGGCGAGAAAGAAGCAGCGGTGCGCGATCAGAATTTCGAACGCGCTGCATCGTTGCGTGATCGTGAGCGTGAACTGCAGCAGGACATCAGGCGCCAGCAGGACGAGTGGGAAAAGCGGCGCCAGTCGTATCGTCCCGTGCTTGGTGAAGAGGACATCTCTTTCATCGTCAGCCGCTGGACCGGTATTCCGGTAACGCGATTGCAGGAAGCTGAGACAGCCAGATTGCTCCGCATGGAAGAAGAGCTGCATGTGAAGGTTGTAGGTCAGGATGAGGCCATCACAGCGCTGGCGCGATCAATTCGCCGCAGCCGCGCGGGTCTCAAGGATCCCAACCGTCCTATCGGTTCCTTCATTTTCTGCGGCCCGACGGGAGTTGGCAAGACGGAACTTGCACGCGCTCTGGCGGCGTTTCTGTTCGCCGATCCCCAGGCGCTCATTCGCGTCGACATGAGCGAGTACATGGAGAAGTTCTCGGTGTCGCGTTTGATAGGCGCGCCTCCCGGATATGTGGGCTATGAAGATTCGGGCACGCTGACAAAAGCCGTGCGGCGCAAGCCATACGCGGTTGTTCTGCTCGACGAAATCGAAAAGGCACACCCTGACGTGTTCAACATTCTGCTGCAGGTGCTGGATGAGGGTCACCTCACCGACAACTACGGTCGCGTGATCGACTTCAAGAACACAGTCGTAATCATGACATCGAACGTGGGCGCCAGGGACATCAGCAAGGGACGCTCACTGGGTTTCTCAGCCGGCGATGCCAAGGGAACGTTCGAACGCATTTCCGAGAAGGTGAAGGAAGAGTTGCAGCACACCTTCAATCCGGAGTTTCTCAACCGCCTGGATGATGTGATCGTGTTCCATCCGCTCAACGAGGAGCACATCAGCAGGATCGTCGCGATTCTGATTCACGACGTGCAGAAACGGCTGACGGACGAAGAGCTCACGCTGAAGCTGACGGATGCGGGCACGACGTTCCTTGTCAAGCACGGCTTCGATGAGAGCTACGGCGCCCGTCCGCTGCGGCGCGCCATACAGCGCTGGATCGAAGATCCGCTCTCTGAGAAGATTCTGCTGGGTGAGTTTGCCAAGGGAGACGAAATCGAGGTTGATGTCTCCGCAGACGGCTCGCGGCTGGAATTCAGAGTTCTGAGCAAGGCACAGGCGTAGCGCCTGGCGGCGAGCAATCGATCAAATGATTAAAGATCAAGTGATCAAGTGATTGCGATCTGAGATCGCGATCAATTGATCACTTGTTCATTTGTTCATTTGTTCATTTGATCTCGTACCCCACACCTTCCCGGTCCCAGGCTTAAATCCCGCCTTGGGGCATAGGGTCTCTCGCCCTCCGCCTCTCGACGGACCCGGGGCTATGCCCCGCGTGTATATTTCACCCATGCGAATTCTGCCCGCGTGGGTGCTGGCCGCCGCTTTTGGGGCGTCGACCGCATCCGCCCAGACCACGGGACCTACCTGCGCCGCTATCGACTCCATCGCGGTTGAGGGAAACAAGCGCGTCAGCCGGTCGGCTATCATTGGGGACGCGGGGCTGCAAAAGGGTGACACCGTCGATCAGGCCGCCATGCAGCTTGCGTTCAGGCGACTCATGATCAGCGCGCAATTCGAGGCACCCACCTTCGATTGCAAGTTTGTTGGACCGAACAAGCGACCCGTTCTGGTGATCAATGTCATCGAGCGCCCGCTCATGAAGAGCGTGAACGTGGTCGGAGTGGAGCGGCTCACTCTCCGCCAGGTCACTGACAAGATGTTGCTGGTTCCGGGGCGCGTGGCGGATCCGCTGGAAATCAACCGGGCGCGCGTCGCGGTCGATTCGCTGTATCGCAGCAAATCGTACTATCTATCGCGAATTGTGGTCGATAGCGCTCTCGATTCCACCGGCGTCGCGATCACGTTCCGCATCAGCGAAGGGCGCCGGCTTGCCATTTCCGGAATCACCATCGAAGGGAACACGCACGTTTCCGATGAAGAGATCGTGTCGCACATGGGCACCAAGCCGGAAGGTTTTCTCTGGGGCCGCACCGGCGAATTCGATGAGGTGCAGTTCCAGGTCGATCTCTCCGACAGCATTCCGACTCTCTATGCCTCGCACGGCTTCATCGACGCCGAGGTTATGCGTGACACGCTCATTGTGAATCCCGATCTTGGCAAGGCGATGATCGTGATACACGTCAAGGAAGGCGTGCAGTACAAGGTGGGTTCGTTCGATATCATCGGCAATCGTCACTTCGAAACGTTCGAACTGCAACCGCTCTTTCCCTTCAGGGAAAAATCTCCCACCATCGCTCAGAGAGTTCAATCTGTTTTTGGACGACAGGATGATCCCTTCGATGTGTTTGACCTGACGCGCTGGTACGATGCCACGGGCGATCTCGCTTCGATGTACAGAAACGATGGATACAGAGAAGCGAACGTCGTACCGATAATGGAGCGGGCACGGGCTGCGGACTCATCCTACGTCGTGAACCTGCGCTGGGAAATTGCCGAGGGTCAGCAGGCGATCATCAATCGCATCGACATCGTCGGCAACCTCTTCACTGTTGAGTCGTGCATTCGGCAGCAGCTGCGGATTTTCCCGGGCTCTGTGTACAACGAGGCGCTGATTATTCAGAGCATGCAGGGCATTCAGTCGATGGGATTCTTCGAAGACCCTCCGCAAAACCCTGACTTCGAGCCGGTCAATGACTCCCTCGGTCTGCTCAACATCAAGTTCACAGTCGTCGAAAAAAAGACCGGCAGCATAAACTTCGGCGCGTCGATGGGTGGTGGCGGTGGAGGATTGGGTGGATTCGTTGGATTCGATCAGCCCAATCTCTTTGGCAAGTGCAAACGTGGCTCGCTCAATTGGCAGTTCGGATCGCTGATCAATGAATTCAGTCTGACCTACTCCGATCCCTCGGTCCGAAAGTCGAATATTTCTGCTTCCACCAGCCTGTACAGTCAGAGGTCGCGCTATGTAGTAGCCGACTTCGGTCGACAAACCAGGAGGGGTGGAAGCCTGCGCGTGGGCTTCCCGATCTTCAATGCATTTTCAACCCGTGCGTTTCTGTCTTACGGTGGCGAGGCGGTGAAGTACAGTCGCGACGAAACTTCGCTGTTGGGGCAATTGGCGGCACTGTGCAACAATTGTTTCCGCTCCACCTTCGGCGCCAACCTGACCCGTGATACGCGTTTGGGGCTGCCATTCGCGACAAGTGGCGATTATCAAACGCTGGACGCGCAGTTCAATGGAGGACCGCTGGGCGGCACCTCGGATTTTCAGAGGTATACTGCGGAGCTCCGCTCATATGTCGACCTCGGTTCGGTGGGTGGTGACGAGATGGCCGGCAAGGCGCCCATCCGATTTGTGTTCGGATTCTCCCTCCGAACCGGTATGGTATTCGGCAATACGGGACCCTTCTTCCCCAACCAGGAGTTCGCCATGGGGGGAGTGCAGCAGGGTGAACCGCTGCGCGGCTACGATGAGTTCACAATCACCCCCGAGGGCTACGTCCCGGAGGGGAGTAACCTCCAGGCACGCAGGGAGTCTTTCGGGCGCGCGTATATGTCAGCAACAGCCGAGGTGGGTGCACGGCTGAGCCAGGGCGTTTATGTAAACGCCTTTTTTGACGCGGGGAACGTCTGGCGCGACCCCCGCGACTTCAACCCAACCCGGATGTTCCGTGGAGCCGGTGTAGGGGTATCACTCCTTACGCCTCTGGGCCCCTTGGGCCTTGACTATGCGTACGGATTCGACAGACTGGATCAATTCGGAAAACCTGATCCGGGCTGGAAGCTGCATTTCAAACTTGGTCAGCTATTCTAGGAGACAGCATGACTCGCACATTAAGCACACTCGCCGTAGCTGCCTTGTCGCTTACACTGGCCGTCCCATTGTCATACGTCCAGAATACGCAGGCCGCGCCGAAGATTGCCTATATCAGCTCCAAGAAGATCATGGAGCAAACGCCCGGGCTCGCCGACATGGAAGCGCAGCTCGCAAAGGAGTTGGCTCCATTTGAAGCGCGACTCAAGGCAATCGTCGATTCCAACGCCGCAGCGTTGGCCAAGTACCGCACCGATCAACCCAACCTGACTACGGAAGGAAAGGCGACGCGGGAAAAGGAGATTACCGACAAACAAAAGGTTTGGCAGCTCAAGTCGGATTCAATAAACATGAAGGCCGCGCTGCGCAGGAATGAGATTCAGGCTCCCATGATGGACGCCCTCAAAAAGATTCTGAACGACATTCGGACGGAGGATGGTCTCTGGATGATCATCGACGTTAACGCGCAGAATGAGGGCGGGCCTCTTGACGCTCTGATTGTTGCTATTGATCGCAACATGGAAATCACTGATCGCGTACTTGCCCGCTTCAAGGTGGCGCTGGCTGCGCTGCCCAAGCCTGGCGTCACCCCCAGCACAGGAGCCCCTCTCAACACCGGCACAGGTGTTGGCGGAGCCACGAGGCCTCCACCGGAGCCGTGACCTCTAGCCCGGCAAATACAATCACGAATGGCGGCGGTGATGGAGGCAGCTCTATCACCGCCGCCGACATTGCAGCCCGGGTTGGCGGCGAATTGCTTGGGGGAGGCGACTCCCGGCACAGCATAACAGGGATAGCTCCACTCGATCGAGCCGGCCTGGACGACCTCAGTTTTCTTGCGTCCGCGAGATACTCGGGTGACTACGAGTCGACGCGGGCTGGTGTGGTCCTGATTCGCCCGGAATTCAAGGATATCAGCACAACAGCTCAGACGCGCATCGTTGTGGAACAGCCCCAGGAGGCGCTGGTTTCGCTTCTCCCGGACCTTTATCCCGAGATCGACGGCCTGTCGGGTATTCATCCCACAGCGACGCTGGGGCGTGGCGCAGTGCTGGGCGATCGTGTGCACCTGGGACCGTACTCGATCATTGGAGAAGGCGCGCAGATAGGTGACGGAACTGTTGTTGGCGCGCATTGTGTGGTTGGCCCCGGGGTAGCCGTCGGCCGCGATTGTTTTTTTCATCCTTCTGTGACCGTCTATAGCGGCAGCAGGATCGCGGACCGCGTGATTGTGCAGTCCGGCGCGCGGATTGGTAGCGACGGCTTCGGCTACCTTTCCAACGAATCCGGCCACCAGAAAATTCGACATGTTGGCCGCTGCATCATCGACAGCGATGTGGAGATTGGCGCTAACACGTGCATTGATCGCGGAAGCATAGACGACACAGTGGTAGGTGAGGGCACCAAGATCGACAACCTCGTTCACGTTGGTCATAACGTCAGGATTGGCCGCCGCTGTCTCATCCTCGCGCAGGTGGGCATTGCAGGGTCATGCCGCATTGAAGACGGTGCAGTGCTCGCCGGTCAGGTTGGCATCGGTGGTCACCTCACAGTGGGTCGTGGCGCGCGCGTTGGTGCTCAGGGAGGAGTGATGAGCGACATCCCCCCCAACGAGATGTGGTCGGGTTACCCGGCGCGGCCGCACCGTGAATCGATGCGGGCGTACGCGACGCTCTTCAAGCTCGAAGGGATGATGAAAAAGCTGGAAGGCCTTCTGGGAGAGGAGAAGTGAACGAAGGCAGGCGCACAATAAGCAGTCCAGCTGAACTGAAAGGTATAGGGCTGCACTTCGGGAAGGATTGCACACTCCGATTTCTCCCCGGAAAGAGCGGACAGGGAATTCTTTTCGAGAGATTTGACAGGCCGGAGTCCAAGCCTGTCTCCGCGACCGTCGACAATGCCGTGATTACCGAGCGCCGCACCCAGATCGGCACTGGCGATTCCGCGTTCCATACAGTGGAACATGTTCTCGCTGCGGTGGCAGGGCTCGAGATCGACGATATCACCATCCAGATGAATGCCTCGGAGCCACCCATTCTCGATGGCAGCGCGATGCCATTTGTTGATGCGCTGATGTCCGCCGGGATAAAAAGCAACGGCGGGAAGGTGAAAGTTCTGTCGCTTTCAGAGCGCGTTCATGTCATTGACGGCGATTCAGTCTACGAAGCTTATCCGTCGCCGCATCTGTCCCTCCACATCACAATCGAGTTTCCCCATCCGCTCATTGGGAAGCAGGAGGCGAAGTACTCGATCACGCGCGATTCGTTTGTGAGGGATCTGGCGCCGGCGCGGACATTCGGATTCATGCGCGAAGTTGAAGAGCTGCGCGGAAAGGGGTTGATTCAGGGGGCATCAACGAGCAATGCACTGGTGCTGGATGAAGCGGGTGTAGTTGATGCCGAACTGCGATTCCCGGACGAGTTCGTGCGGCACAAGGCCATGGACTGCGTGGGCGACCTCGCCCTCGCGGGATCGCGTGTGCGCGCTCGAATTGTCGCCCACAAACCCAGTCACCGTGGAACCGTAACCCTGGTCAGAGAAATGACGCGAGCAGCAGTGAGCCAGAAATCGGCATACTCAATCGAAGACATCATGAAGGTTTTGCCCCACAGATATCCGTTCCTGCTGGTGGACCGGATTCTGGAGGTGGATGCCCGCAGAATAGTGGGACTCAAAAACGTCACGATAAACGAGCCGTTCTTTCAGGGACATTTCCCCGGTCACCCGATCATGCCGGGCGTTCTGATAATCGAGACGATGGCGCAGATTGGCGGCATGCTGCTGGTTGGCGCCGTGGACGATCCGGAGAGCAAGGTTGTGTACTTCATGTCACTGGACAATGTGAAGTTCCGCAGGCCAGTAAGGCCCGGGGATCAGCTTCGTTGCGAGCTGGTGATGACTCAGGTGCGTGGCACCACCTGCAGAATGAAAGGGGTGGCCACGGTGGACGGTGAAGTGGTCGCGGAAGCCGAGATGGCCGCCATGCTGCGCGACCGATGACGCGAATTCATCAAAGCGCGATCATCGATGCGGCGAGCGAAATTGGTGAAGGTGTGGAAGTTGGTCCCTTCGCGATTATCGGCCCGGGCTGCACGATAGGAGCGGACTGCGTAATTGCACCGCGCGCCGTTATTGAGCGCAACGTTCGCCTGGGCGCGAGAGTGCGTATCGGGACCGGATCGATCATCGGGGGCGACCCTCAGGATCTCAAGTATGCAGGCGAAGAAACCACGGTGGAAATTGGCGATGACTCGGTGGTACGTGAATACTCCACGGTCAATCGCGGAACCAAGCAGTCGCTGCGGACGACGGTTGGTAAAGGCAGCTTTCTGATGTCATATGTACATCTCGCGCATGACTGCCACGTCGGCGACAATGTGATTCTGGCGAACTCGGTTCAGCTCGCGGGTCATGTGACCATCGACGACAATGCAATTGTTTCGGCCATGACCGGAGTGCATCAGTTCGTGCGGATTGGCACCTACGCGTTTGTGGGCGGCTTCTCCAAGGTCACCAAGGATGTGCCACCGTATGTGAGAACCGACGGCAATCCTGCCGCTCTGTATGGTTTGAACAGCATCGGTCTGGAGCGCAATGGATTCCCCGAAGAGGTGCGTATGGAGTTGAAGCGCGCCTATCGCCTCTTCTTTCGCTCCGGTCTGAACATGTCGCAGGCGCGCGCCCGCGCGAACGACGAACTGCAACAGATTCCTGAGGTGCAGACATTCCTTCGGTTTCTGGACGAGACGCAGAGAGGGGTGTTGGTGTGAGAAGTCGCCCGCGTGTGGGCGTTGTCGGCGCGGGCAGTCTCGGCTATCACCACGTTCGCCTTCTTCGTTCGATGCCGGATGTGGATTTCCGCGGCTTCGTCGAGGTGCGCAAGGATCGCGCAGCGTTCGTCGAGAAGGAACTGGAAGTCCGCGCCTTTGCTTCAGTGAGCTCGCTCCTCGATGAGTGCGACGCCATAACCGTTGCTGTGCCAACCTCAGCGCACTTCGAAGTGGCGCATGAAGCACTGAGCCGCGGAATAGGCTGTCTGGTTGAAAAGCCACTCACGACTACCGTCGAAGAAGCCGATGAGCTGCTGGCGGCAGCGGAGCGCTCGGGCGCAGTTCTACAGACGGGCCACGTGGAGCGTTTCAACAGGGCAATTCGCGCGGCGATGCCTTATGTGAACGCGCCCAGTTTCATACAGAGCGACAGGCTTGCGCCATTCACTCCTCGCGGCACGGACGTGGCAGTGGTGCTGGACCTCATGATTCACGATCTCGATCTGGTGAACACACTGGTTGGATCGTCGGTTCGGGATGTCGCGGCAATTGGTATTCCGGTATTGACACCGTATGTCGACATCGCGAACGCGCGGCTGACATACGAATCCGGCGCCGTTGCGAACATCACGGCAAGCCGTGTGTCGCGGCAGAGGATGCGCAAGCTCCGGATCTTTCAGCAGAGCGGATACATGTCTCTGGACCTCGCCGCGGGAACGGGCGAGTTTTTTCAGATGCGGGGCGATGTAGATCTGGCAATGATCGCGCGAGAGAAAGCCGATCTGGAATCTTTTGTGAATGTAATCCAGCTCGAAGCACCGGAAGGCGAACCACTGCTCCTTGAATTCGAGAGCTTCGTGGCGGGACTGCGCGGCGAACGACCGGTCGCGGTAACGGGGCGCGATGGGCGCAACGCCCTTGCTCTCGCACTGATGATAGTTCGCGAGATGGAGGACAGGATTCCGGCGCTCGCGGGAGTGAGGTCACCTGCCGAAGCATGAGATTCTCATCATCGCCGGCGAGACTTCTGGCGACACGCACGCTGGTGCGGTAGCGGAGGAGCTGAAGAAACTTCGCCCCGACCTGCATCTTTGCGGGATAGGCGGCCCCAGGATGGCTGCCGCAGGTGTGGAGCTGGAAGAGCGCTCGGAGAATCTGGCGGTCATGGGGATTTTCGAAGTGGTGAAGCACTTGCCGAAACACTTCGCCCTGTTGCGACGCATGCGTGATCGTCTTCGCAGTGGTCGCGTGCGGCTGGTGATCCTTGTGGATTATCCCGACTTCAACATGAGAGTCGCAGAGGATGCGGCGAAACTCAAGATCCCCGTGCTGTATTACATCACGCCGCAGGTGTGGGCCTGGCGTGAGAAACGCGTGGAGAATCTCAGGGCAACGGTTACGAAGGCCGCGGTGATTCTGCCATTCGAGGAGAAGTTGCTGCGCGATCACGGAATTGATGCGACCTTCGTTGGTCATCCGCTGATGGACAGGGCGCAGGACCTGCCGTCACGTGAGGAAGCGCGGCGACGGCTTGGCATTCCTGAAGATGCTGCAGCACTCGCGCTCTTTCCCGGCAGCCGCGCGCAGGAAATATCGCGCCATTTGCAGGACTTTATCGCGGCCGCCGAGGAATTGAAGCGACGCCAGCCGCGGCTGCATGTTTTTCTCAGTGTCGCTGCCAATGTCGAGATAGGCAGCCTGCAATGCACACTGCCAATGGTTGGCGGATCGTCGTTGACCGTATTGCGTGCGGCGGATGCGGCGCTTTGCAAGAGCGGCACCACCACACTCGAGGCCGCGGTTGCCGGCTGCCCGATGGTTGTCGCGTACAGGACGAGTGAATGGACTTATGCGATTGCCAAGAGAATGGTCAAGATTTCGCACATAGGTCTCGTGAACGTTGTAGCAGGGCATGAAGTGGCACGCGAGTTCCTTCAGGATGCGCTGCGTCCCTCGAGTGTTGCAGACGCACTTGAACCACTGCTCGATCTCAAAAGCCCGCAGCGTGCGCGCGTTGTTACCCAGCTCGCCGAGGTGCGCGCCAAACTGGGGCAGCCGGGTGCAGCGGGTCGCGTGGCGCGAATGGCAATGGAGCTCGTGGGATGACCTGGCGGCTGCGGCTGGGCGTCCCTGTCGCCGTCCTTCTTATTCGCGCGCTCTCGCTCACATGGCGGCTTCACAAGGTGAATCCCGAGGTGCTGAGCGGAGTGCGAGGGAAGGGGCGGCCGGTGGTATTCGCCTTCTGGCACGGCCATATATTGCCGCTCATTCACGCGCACCGCAATGAAAACATCACGGTGATGGTGAGCGAGCATCAGGATGGCGAGATCATCGCGCGGATCGCCGCGGCATTCGGATTTCCCTCTGTGCGCGGGTCGTCATCGCGCGGCGCCGTCAGGTCATTGCTGGCGCTTGTGCGCGTTGTCGAGGGAGGCGGAGATGTGGGTGTCACGCCAGATGGCCCGCGCGGCCCAGCGCGAACTTTCGCACCGGGAGTTCTTCTCGCGGCGAATCGCAGCGGTGCACCGCTCGTGACGATTGCCGCGCACGCGGACAGAGCGTGGCGGTTGCGAACATGGGACGGCTTTGTCGTACCCAAGCCCTTTGCGCGCATCTCCGTTGCCTATGGCAAACCGCGCGCTCTCGCAGAAGAAGTGCCTCTCGATGGCGCAGCCCGTGATTTTCAGCGGCTGCTCAATGAGACGTGTGTGCTTGCCGGTGAAAGCTGAACAACTGGTAGCGAACCTGTGGTACGGCGACGGCGCCGCAGCTTCTGTCGCGCGGGCGCTCCTCGCTCCTGCCTCACTGCTCTTCGGCATAGCGGTTCGCGTGCGCAATGTTTTGTACGACGCCGAAGTGTTGCAGACGCATCGCTCTCTGCTGCGAACGATAAGCATTGGCAATCTCTCGGTTGGCGGGACGGGCAAGACACCTGTGGCGGCGTATTTTGTGCGGCGACTTGTCGAGCGTGGCGCTACTCCGGCGCTGCTGATACGCGGTTACGGACGGGATGAAGCGGAAGTTCATCGGCAACTCAATCCCGGAACACCGGTCATCGTCTCGGCCGACAGATATGTCGCGGCGCAGATGGCCGCTCACGACTACGGCTGCAACGTTGTTGTAATGGATGATGGCTTCCAGCATCGCAGCATGGCGCGCGACATCGATGTTGTAATCGTGAGCGCTGACAGCTTTGCCCGTTCGCACCGGATGCTCCCCGCTGGTCCTCTGCGCGAGGGTCTCTGGGCGCTGCGTCGCGCGACGCACATCATAATCACGAGAAAGGCGGCCGATGATGCGGCTGTGGCTGCGGTGCGCGAAATTGTTCTGGGGGTCGCGCCTGACTTACCGCATGCAACGGTCTCGTTGCGGCCGCACTCGCTGCGATCAGATGGCAGCGATGATCTCGATTTGAATTCGCTGATGGGAAAGAGCGTTCTCATGATAGCCGCAATCGGCGATCCGGAATCGTTCCGGCTGCAGCTTGCGAGCCTGGGTGCAAAGGTGACTGCCGCAGTGTTTGCGGACCACCACGAATTTCGCGCGAGTGAAGTTGAGAAGCTGGCAAGTGCTGCGGCCGATCATGATGTCGCGTTATGCACACTCAAGGACGCAGTCAAGATCCTGCCTTTCTGGCCTCGCGCGACGATTCCATTGTGGTATGTTTCACAGTCCGTTGAAGTGGAGCAGGGAGCTGGCACTATCGATCAAATGCTCGACGCTCTTGTCACACATGAACCCTGAAAAAAAAATGGCCGCTGCCACGCGCGCGGCCAGATAAATGAATGCCATGGCTACCGATCTGCGACTCCCCACCGAAGGGATAGTACGCCCTGACAAAGACCGCTTCCTGAACGAAGAGAACCCGTTCGAAGCGATGATGTCCCGCTTCGATCACGCGGCCGAATTGCTGGACCTCGAGCCCGGCATCTACAAGGTGCTGCGACATCCGGAAAAACAGATAATCATTTCCATTCCGGTGCAGCTCGACAATGGCGAGGTCGAGGTATTCACCGGCTATCGCGTTTTGTACAATACATCGCGCGGTCCT
>CAZKXZ010000081.1:0-18852 GCA_964556695.1 uncultured Gemmatimonadales bacterium | reverse complement strand
GCAGTGCACAAGCCCAGATAATCCGTTACCGTATTTGTGTCAGTCGGGACTAGCCTCCTGAACTGGCGGCGCGACCTGTCACGCTATCGATGTGGATTCCGAAGACAACCGACCGGTGCGGAGCAGGATCAGTTTCGGTGAACGTCTCGGGAATTACCTTTCGTACCGCGGCGAGCGCGCGGCGATATGTTCTCCTGTCGAGGGAGGTGCCTTCGTCGTGCAGCTGGCGGCACACCCCATGGACAACCACACTCTGCCAGTCGAACACGCCTTCGACTTCATCCACCTCGAACGCAACCCACGGTTGGTGGCCAATTACCTGCAGCTTCGTGCCAGGCGAGGTACGGCCAAAAAGCCACGCGCCGACCTTTACGTAACCAAGGGGCTCGATCTCCACTCGACTCCGTAGGGCGAACGCCATTCGTCCGACATGATTGCGCTTGAGGATTCTTTCGCACTCGCGCTGGCCAAGTTTGCGAAACACTGGCGCACTTCCTCCAGACATTGGTCCTCCTCATCTGCGTGATGAACAGTCGGTCATTGAGCGTGTCAGCAGTAGCCCGCAACACCTGCTGACTTGTATCAACTCTCTGCATCGTCAGCGCCTCTTTACCAGCACTCCTCCCTGAATCTTGTCGGACGGAAAGAGAACAACCTCGTCTCCTTCACTCAGTCCGGAGAGAATCTCTGCCGCCGTATCCGAAATATGGCCCACCTCGATCTTCTGCAGCGCCGCCTTACCGTCGCGCACCACGTATGTGTTCCAGCCTTCACCGAGACGGAACAGTGCACTGACTGGAGCAGAGAGCAAATTGTCCTGCTCCCAAATGACAATCCTGGCTCCAGCATGGAAACCGTCGCCCAGATTGTAAGGCGTTGTCGTGAACCGGGCAATAACGTTCACCCGCTGTTCTTCGACACCAAGGGCGGACACGCGCGTCGTTGCCGATGGTTCCACAAGTTCCACATTCGCAATCAATGTGCTGTCACCTCCCCAACCTGTCAGGTCCACTCTATTGCCGGTTGCAATCCTCACGGCATCGGTCGAGAGCACATCAATCACAACTTCCATGTCTTCGGGATTGCCGATTTCCATAAGCAACATTCCACTCGCAACAACACGCTCGCTGCGTCCCTCCGGTGCCAGGCGCAACAACAGGCCGCGCGACGGTGACCTCACGCTGACAATTCTCTCACCTGCAATTACAGCATCAACAGCGGCTATCGCCGCTCTCGAAGCGCTTACATCCGCCTCCGCAGCCTCGCGTCGCCTGGTAGCAGCCGCCAGCTCATCCTTGGCGCGCCGAGCAGCGAGTTCCGCATTCTCGAGTTCCTGATTCGAAATGGCGCCCGACTGGTGCAAGGGCACCAGGCGATCGTACGTTCGCCGCGCATTCTCGGCTTCGTTCGCGGCCTGCTGAACACGTACCCCCGCCTCCTCGCGAACGGCCAGCGTGGCGTCGAGACGCGCTCTCGCCATGGCAGCGGTTTGCGGGTCCTGCGGTGCCGGAGCGATGCGCGCGAGTTCCGCGCCCGGGGCCACCTTGTCTCCGGCTTGCAGCGCGATACGCAGCAACTGTCCCGAAACCGGTGCTGTAATCACGTATCGATTGCGAACACGGACGCGCGCATCGCCCTCAACGGAGACACTCAGCCTTGCCCGTCCAACCGTTGCGGTGTCGACCTCGACGGGTTTTGGCCTGAAAGACATCAGCAACAACACAACCACGCCCAGTGCGGCCACAACCCAGATAATGTTTCGTCGAGGAATTGCCATTGGCCCCGTTCAGTCTCCGCTCTTGAGTGTCGCTATCATATCGAGCTTGTCAATTCGGTGCCGCACCACGAGCGCGACTGCCGCAGCGGCGGTCAATACCACGAGCACCGCGAGAACATAGGTTCGCGGTTCGATCGTCAAAGGGAACGAATAACGTTCTGTACGGAATGCTGCTGAAAGAACCGACGCAAGCCCAAGTCCCGCCACAGAACCGATCGGCAGCCCGATGAGAACAATGATGCCCTGTTCCATCAGGAAAAACGTACTGCATTCGCGGCGGGTGAATCCCAGCACGCGCAGAGTGGCCAGTTCCCTCTCACGCTCCGATAGCGAGATCCGCGCGCCGTTGTACACAACCGCTACTGCAATGACAACTGCAGCGAAGATGACTATTCCCGCCGATATGAGAATGGATTCCGCTACAGCGCGTTCGAAGTACGCGAGCAGATCCAGCCGCGATGCCACACCCGCTACCGCTGGCATGCGTCGGAGTTTGACCGCAATTTGGTCCTCCAGCCCACGTGTAACAGAAAGTCTCGCCCCGTTGGCGAGGTCTCCCTCCTGCAACAAGCTGTTGAGAAAGTGCCGCTCGGCGTATGCGCCGAATCCTACGGACTCATCGATCGTACCAGCTACCAGAACGCGGCGACGCAGCTCCCCTTTCTCGAGAAACTCGATATCAATAGTGTCGCCGACTTGAGCCCCGATCACCCGGGCAAGCGACTGCGTCAATACTACGCCGGCGGGCGGCAGATGCCGTGACGAACCGTCAGAATCGACAAGCACGCGCAGGATCCCGTCACCGTCAATTCCCGTCAGGGGAACGGTCCTGTCCGTGTGCCCTGCCGACGCGCGTATCAACGTTGTGCGGCTCAGCTCAACTCGCGTCACTCCACTCAGTGCAGCGAGAGTTGTTTTTGCGGGTGCCGCGAGTGGCGCGTTGAACGCGATGGTAATGTCTTCTTTCTGCGCCTGGCGGAACTGAATATCCATCAGTTTCGTTATCGCATCGAAAGGGTACATCCCGGCAACCAGAACAGCGCAAGCAAGTGCGATGCCTATCGAGGAGAGCAGTGCCCGCAGTGGTCGTCGTTCGAGGTTGCGCATCACCATCCGTATTGCCGGCGAACGCGGCGCGCGCATCCCAATTCGTTCGAGAAGGAGAGGGCGGAATTTGGCCGGTGCGGGAGCTCTCATTGCCAGTGCCGGCGGCAATGCTGCCGCACGACGCGATGCGGCCGCTGCCCCACTTAGTGCCGCGGCCGCGCTGATTGCTATGGCACCGAACATCGTTCCGACGCTAAGCCGGTGATGGAAATCGGGGAAGCCGAAGTATTTCGTATACAGTTCCGTGTAAAGATTCCCCAGCCAGATGCCGCCCAGTGCGCCGAGGAGAGATCCGATCGCGACCGAGATGACTCCGAATCCGAGGAAGTGGATCGCTATGGTGAAGTCATCGTAACCGAACGACTTGAGCGTCCCGATTTCACCGCGCTGCGTAGCAATCATGCGATTGAGAACAACATTGAGGAGGAATGCCGATATCACCATGAAGAAAAAGGGAAAGACATTCGCTATCGCACTGAGTTGCGTCAGCTCATTGCTGATGACGTTATTGGATGCCTGATCTGCGCGACCGACGGCGCCAATTCCGCCGTAGATGCCGAGCAGGTCATCCAGTTGCTTCAACACGGGCGCGTCGGGCGCGCCGGGCGCCAGCATGAGCGCAACTCCGTTGAATGCGCCCTGCATCCCGGCTGCGGCTGCCAGTGCTTCTCTCCGCATCCATAGAATTCCGAAGCGGCTATTGTCGACAAAGAGATCGTTGCCGCCAATTTCGTAAGCGAATTCTGGCGAAGTCGCGATTCCGACGATGCGCAGTTGCTTCCAGCGACCGTTGATCACGGCGCCGAGTGTGTCACCGGGTGAGAGATTGTTCGATGCCGAGAACAGGGGACTGACAAGTACTTCATCGTCGCGATCCGCTGATATGTAGCGTCCCTCGACAATGTGGATGTCGTTAAGCATCGGCTGTCGCGTGCCCGGCACGGAAACAAAAAGACCGATCGCCGGCTCGGTCAGACCGGGGACATCGATCGTCGCAGAGAGAACCACACCCGTCTGAACCGCTCCGACACCCGGAATTGCCGCGATTCGTGTTGCGATGCTCTCGGGTGCGCGCTTGAGTGACGCAAAAACGTGCGCGAACCTGAAGCGATCGTAGTAGGAATCGCGCGCACTGAGCACCGAATCATACGTGCTGCGCATTCCTACTACCGTCATGACGCCGCAGGCCACCAGCAGTGCAATCGACAGCACCTGGCCGCGATGATTATTGAGATCGCGTAGCAGTTTGCGGTCGATGGCCCTCACCAGACGAGGTCCTCGGGTCGCGCTCGCACGGCATTACGCCGCTCATCGGATATCTGACCGCTCGTCATGTGCAACACGCGATCTGCCATTGCCGCGATCGGGGTGTTATGCGTTCGAGCGCGCGAACGACATCGTGTTGTATGCCGTAACAATGCTGGTCGATCAAGGAGCAGATTCCGATGTCTGACCTATTTCGGTCCTGCGTACTTCTCTGCGTATGTATCGAGGAGCTTCCGAATCATCCGCTGGTATTGTGTGTTGTATTTCCTGGCTTCGGCTTTGAAGAAGTCCACACTCTTGCGGCTGAGTGAAATCGTCACCTTGACGCCATCCTCCCGTTGCGACCGCCACATGCAGCGCATCGATGCCAGCCTTGGCGGGAAAGGCGGACAAAGCCTGCAGGTGCCTGAGAGAAATAAACGCGGTGTGTCGCTGCGGAGTCGCAACCGACGTCGAGCGCTGCGGCGAGTACCAGGGTGTGTCCGAGCTATCGGTGGCAAAGATCGGGTACATCCCGCAAGAAATTGATGAATCCCTCAGAGTTCCTACCCTAAGGTTGTGAGAGGGGTGAATCGAAATTCCTATCCCTCAAGCCACCGGCACCGTGGTTAGAGCATAGCGCCTTCGCGGCCCAACGGTTACCCTCCTTCCTCTCTTGTTCCTCCATTCTTCTAAGTTCGGATGCTCGACGGCGGAACAATCATGAGGCTCCGTCGTTTCGGATCGCGTACGCCAGGCTGAGACCAATGAAAAGGTTGTTCAAAGAATTTCTCGCGTCCCTGAAAAAGATTGAACTGGAAGAGCCGGTGGATCTCTGGCTTTACCGCCCCCCCGCGTTCCTGCTTGTGAAGGCGCTGGCGCCCACGCCGGTGACCCCCAACATGGTCAGCGTTGCGAGCGCCCTTTGCGGCTTCTTCGCTGCGGCACTGTTCTGGAGGGGGGATCCGGCGGGCTATGGCGTGGCCGCGCTGTTCTGCTACATCTCGCACCTATTCGACTGCGCCGACGGACAGCTCGCAAGGTTGCGCCAACAGAAATCGTATGTTGGCTACCTGATGGACGGCATGATGGATTATTTCGGGAGCGTCGCGATATTCATCGGCATCGGCCACGGCCTGGCTGTGCAAACCGGTCGGCCCGCGGCGTCGTGGGCATTGACCATTGCCGGAGGACTCTCCGCCGGGTGGGCCTGCTACATCGTGGACAGAAAGCGCATGGAGTGGATGCACAGGGTGTACAACAAATTTGCTGGGGACGATGGAGAAGTCAGCGACATGGAGAGGGACGCCGCGGTCTGGCGCAAGGAAGGAAGCCACCTGATTCTGCGGAGTGTGATTCTTCTGTACGTCGCCTACACACGGGTCTGGGGCTCCGTGACACGCCCCCTCTCCAAGGCCGGCAGCGAGAAAGGCGCCGAAGCCTGGCGGAGGGCGAACCTACCCTACCTCAAAATGGCACTGCTCACCGGGCCGGCGGCGCACTACCTTATGATCGCTGTGTTCGGAGCCCTCAACCGCCATGAGCTCTACCTTTGGGGCGTGCTAACGTTGGGGAACGCATGGGTCCTCCTCGTCCTTTTCGCCCAGTCCCGGCCGCGGGTAACCGCTGAGGCGGGCTCATGACGCCTCCCAAGCTGGTCTACGTGGGCATGAGCGCGGACCTCGTTCACCCGGGCCATCTCAACATCATCAAGCACGCCGCCGGCCTCGGCGAGCTCACAGTCGGCCTGCTCACCGACGAGGCCATCGCCAGCTACAAGCGTCTGCCCCATATGTCGTTCGACCAACGGAGAGAGGTGGTTGAGGCGATAAAAGGTGTAGCACGGGTGGTCCCCCAGACCACCCTTGACTACGAGGCCAATCTGAGGAGCCTCAAGCCCAATTACGTCGTTCACGGAGACGACTGGCGCGAAGGAATCCAGAGGCAAGTGCGCGACAAGGTCATCCGAATCCTTGCTGAGTGGGGTGGAGAGCTTGTCGAGATCCCCTATACCCAGGGTATTTCGTCGACTCAGCTTAACGCGAACCTGCGTGAGATCGGCACCACCCCCGATATTCGGCTGAGGCGCCTCCGGAGGCTACTCGGTGCCAAGAGACTGAGCCGGTTCATCGAGGCCCACAACGGGCTGTCCGCTCTCATCGCCGAGAGCGCAGCCTCAGATACGATCCCACCCCGGGAGTTCGACGGGGTTTGGATGTCGAGCCTGACCGACTCTTCGGCTCGCGGGAAGCCCGACATTGAGGCCGTTGACCTCACGACGCGGCTCCAGACCGTAAATGACATCGCTGAAGTCACCACCAAGCCCATCATCTACGACGGGGACACAGGCGGACGGCCCGAGCACATCGGATTCACGGTCAAGACCCTGGAACGGCTGGGCGTCTCCGCGGTGATCATCGAGGACAAGGTGGGACTGAAAAGGAATTCGCTCTTCGGAACTCAGGTCGAACAAACCAGGGCGACCGTTGAGGAATTTGCCCTCAAGATAAGGGTGGGGAAATCGGCCCAGGTTACCGACGCATTCATGATCATCGCTCGGATCGAGAGCTTCATCCTTGACCAGGGCCTTGCCGATGCTGTGTCCCGCGCCCGAGCCTATATAGACGCGGGCGCCGACGCGATCATGATCCACAGCAAAGCGAAGACCCCGGACGAAGTGTTCTCCTTCTGCGAGGCTTACAGCCGCTTCGAGAGAAAGGCTCCGTTGGTCGTGGTCCCCACCACCTTCAGCGGAGTTCACGAGGATGAGCTGGCGGACCACGGGGTAAACATCGTGATCTACGCCAACCATCTGCTGCGTTCGGCCTACCCCGCCATGCTCAGAACCGCCAAGTCAATTCTGGAACATGGAAGAGCCCTGGAATCCGAGGATAGGCTGATGCGCGTGCGGGACCTGCTGGCCTTGGTTCCCGAGGCGTCGGATCCGGCTTGATCCGCCCCCGGGATTTTTTCGACGAGCTGACCCGTCGAGGGGTCGTTTTTTTTGCGGGAGTGCCCGACTCGCTGCTCAAGGAATTTTGCGCTTTCCTGGCTGACAAGGCGCCGCCTGGACGCCACGTCATCGCTGCTAACGAAGGCGGTGCCTTGGCGATCGCCGCAGGTTTTCAGGCGGGGTCCGGCGGGCTGTCCCTCGTCTACTTGCAGAATTCCGGGTTCGGAAACCTCATCAATCCTCTCCTTTCCCTCGCGGACCCCGGCGTCTACGCCATCCCCATGGTGCTCCTCGTTGGCTGGCGAGGCGAGCCCGGCGTCAAGGACGAGCCGCAACACCAGGTCCAGGGTCGCCTGCAGGAAGGCCTGCATGAAGCTCTGGGTCTTCCCACGCGGATCATGGCGGCCGATGACGATCCCGGCGAGGCCGCGGAATGGGCCGTCACCTCCGCTCAGGAACGCCAGGGGCCCGTTGCCCTTCTGGTGCGCAGAGGGACTTTTGACAAGTACGTGCCCGTTGGTCCTGCCGCGGGTGAAAGTTACCCTTCGCGCGAAGACGCGGTCCGTCGCGTTATCGAGAGCATGGGCGAGCGCGACATACTGGTATCCACGACTGGGATGGCTTCACGGGAGGTGTACGAGGTGCGTGAATCCAGGAAAGAGGGGCACGGCCGGGACTTTCTGACCGTCGGCTCGATGGGACATGCTTCCCAGGTTGCGCTGGGGCTGGCACTGGTTCGGCCCGACAGACGGGTCTGGTGCCTCGACGGCGATGGGGCCGCGCTCATGCACTTGGGCTCCTTGCCCATCATTGGGTCGTTGGCTCCCGATAATTACGTGCATGTGCTGCTCAACAACGGGGCTCACGACTCGGTGGGAGGGCAGCCCACGGTGGCGCGGCAGGTGGACCTGGCCGCGATCGCGAAAGCCTGCGGCTACCGATGGAGCTCCCAAGCGAAGGACCTGGACGCTTTGACCCGGATCCTGACGGAAAAGGTTCATACGCCCGGGTCCGGGTTCGTCGACGTTTGGGTCAGGAAGGGAGCGCGGGAAGATCTGGGCCGGCCGACGTCGAGCCCCGTCGAGAACAAGAGGGCACTGCAGGAATTCCTGGGTTCCTGATGCTCCCGCTCGAGGGCGCCGCGTGGTCCTGGTGGAATCCGGTCCGGATCATTTCGGGTCCGCCCGCGTCTGAATCCGCCGCCAGTGTTTTGGGGACTTTGAAGACCCTAATTGTGGCGAGCCCCGGCTCTGTCAGGCGGGGTACGACCCGGGCTCTTGCCGCGGCTCTTCCCGTTCCATCTGTGGTTTGGGACAGGGTCGAGGCCAATCCTGACTTCCGGACCCTGCTGGTGGAACTCGCCGAACTCTCGGGTGACGGATTCGAGGCCGTCCTGGCCGTCGGGGGTGGGAGCGCTTTGGACACCGGGAAGGCGCTGGCTCTGGGATTGAGATCGGGCCGCGAAGGACTGCAAGCCGCGATTGAGGGTCGTGAGGTAGCGGAAAGCCAGTCACTTCCCCTCATCGCCGTGCCGACGACCGCAGGGACCGGTAGCGAGGTCACCCCCTATGCGACCCTCTGGGATCATGCCGCCAAGCGGAAGATTTCCGTCAGCGGTCCAGGGAATTTCCCGGTGGCCGCAATCCTGGATGCGTCCCTGACTGCATCGGCGGAAGGCATCGCCGTAGTTGCCCCGGGGCTGGACGCCATATCACAGGCCTGCGAAGCCCTCTGGAACAAGAACGCGGGACCTATCACGGACGCGCTGGCGGCACGCAGTCTGGCCGTGTCGATCGGCATTCTGCCCCGGATTCTCTTGACCCCGCGCGACCTCACCCTCCGGAAAGACATGCTCGAAGCGGCCACCCTCGCGGGTCTGGCCATTTCCAGGACCCGTACGGCTGCGGCCCATTCTATTTCCTATCCGCTGACATCCCATTACGGCGTTCCCCACGGCCTGGCGGCGAGTTTTACCTTGCCAGAGGTTTTGGCTTTTGTCTCTGCCGAGCATGGGGACACTATGAACCGGGCGGCGTTGGCTGCGGGCTACAACTCCGCAGACGATCTGCATGCATCCCTGTGCGGTCTTCTGAGGGAGCTGAAAGTGAACGAGGCACTCGCGCGTATGGGCGTCACCGACGCGGGGCTCGAGCAACTGGGACCTCAATTCCTCACGCCGGGTCGGAGCGACAACCTGCTCCGCTCTCTTTCTGTGGAGCAGGCGACCCTGATCGCCGTGAGCGCGTTGGCCCGGCGAGGATAGATGGCGGCTTGCTGCAATCACTACGTGGATGACTTCGGTATAATTCAGCAAATGAACTCCTTCAGGTGCACCGAGAGTAATGCCGCCCCAATCCTCGATATCGTTTGGGCGGGGCTCAGCGCGGGGCTCGGCGTTCTTGCAGCCATTTCTCTTTCTGATCCAAGTGTTGACCCAGTGGTTCAGAGGCCGATAGCCGCTGTCGGGCTTTCTTCGGGCGTTGTCTCGGGCATAGCCGCCGGTGTCGGGTTCAACAAGTCCAGTCGGTGCAGGGCAGCCAAGCGCCTGCTCGCGGCGCGCCGGGCAAGAGAATAAGACGATCAGATGCGCCTGACATCGCCAGCGGCCCGATCGCGCCAGCGCGTGCCAAGCTCAATCCTGTGCGACAGCATCACAAGTAGCGACAGCGCGATCAGCAGGTGCAGCATCGCACCCTTCCTCTCCATCGCCACTCCAATCAGCGGACAGACCCATGGCTCGCTCGCCAACTGGCACCCGCACATACATATGATTGTGACCGTCGGCGGATTTCGCCCAGACGGCACCTTCGTGCACTGGCCCGCGCACGACACTGCACAGCTTACCGAAGCATTTCGCCGCGCCGTGCTCAGGCTCTTTGTGTGGCGCGGGATCTTCGAGGATGATGATGCCCGGTCAATGCTCAGTTGGCCCCACTCCGGGTTCCAGGTGCATGATAGCCTGTTCGTGCCCGAGGGTGATACCGATTTCGCCATGCGTCTGGCGCGCTACTGCGCACGTAACCCAGTTGCGCTCGACCGCATGGAGTACACGCGCGAGTCGAAACGGGTGAGCTACCGGTCAGACAAGACCGAGGGCCCCACGGCTGGTACCGAGAAGCTGGACCCACTCGAGTTCCTCGCTCGGCTCGTCACTCACATTCCCGACAAGCGCCAGGTGATGACGCGCTACTCCGGAATAGACCACGGGCCCGCCAGTGCCGACGGCGGATCCGCAATCGACTGAAAGCGTGCCAGCCGCACCGCGTCACCGCCCTTCATTGACAGCATCGGCATCACGCCAAGCTGCATTATCGGTCCGGCAACACGGTCCGTGAGCAACGCCTCAGCGCACGGCTTTGCTTCGGTGGTGCCGGCCGCGCGATACAAATGCACTGGCAGACCACCCACCTCCAGCGCGGAGCCGGGCTGCATCTGCCAACCAGCTTCATTGAACGCTTCGCCCAGCAGAAGCGCGCATATAATGGCCGGATTGCCCCAGAGGTAATGCTCGTGCAATGGCGGCGACATCATCTCCTGAAAGGCGACGCGTTCGCATGGTTCCTCGCGCGGATCATACGGTGCGCGCAGAACGAAGCGCGGCATTGCAAGCCCTGCGAAGCGAGCGTCTCCGCTCTGGCGCAGCGAGCGCCACTCCTCGCGCGACGGAGACTTCACATCACCCGGCTCGACTTCCGTCGCGAAGTTTTTTAGTCCCGCCAGAGACGGTGCGGCCGCGGCCAGCAATGCTGCATTCGCCCGGTGCGCCAGCGCTGCAAGTCTCGTGAGGAGTGCGACGCCCTCCGCGGAGTCGCCGAACGTGTATAGCGCAGACACGACCGCGAATGGCGCGGCGCCCGCGGCACCGGCATCGGCACCATCGAGCAGAAGGCGGCCGACGAAAGAACTCTCGAGCGGCCTGTCCGGCGCGAGATCCGCAGCCACCTCGGCAGCGGAGACATCCACCATGTACACCTTCAGCCGCGCTCCAGTTTCGAGGCGGTGCACCAGAAACGCGAGCCCGCGCCAAAGTGATTCCAGCGCCTGAAACCCGGCGTGATGCAGAATGGCGCGCAGTACAGTCGCAATGGTGTCTTCGATCTGCGCCACCAGCGCCGTTGTGCGCGTATCAGCCTGGGCGACCATGTGCGGTTTGAGAATGTGCCTGATGTACGCATGCAGGTCACTGGGGTCGGGCGCGCGCTCGGCACGCGCGCCGGAATTCCGTGTGTCGCCCGCACCAGATGAAGCGGCGCTGCTTTCAACAATCTGGTCAAGCAGACTTCCGCCGCGCGGGTTGGACAGCGCTGGAGTATTGGGTACAGGAGCGCTAGCACTTGAACTGGATTCTGCGCGCAATGCGCTGGTCAGGCGGCCTTCGCTAGCCTCTTCCCTCAGATCGTCCAACGAGAGGAGTAGCGCAACATTCGCTATGAGCCGATCGGGATGAAAATCGTCGAGGGACTGGAAGTTGATTGAGACGGATGGCCCGTCTGCCGCACCAGCTCCAGCCACAGCGTCGCTGGCAAGCGAGAACTGCACGGAGGGACGCAGCGCGGCGAGCACATCGTCCACATTGTCGCGATCAACCGCGAATACGCGCCGGCCGCGCAACTCTGCCGGGTCCGTAGCGGTCGGGCGCGCTGCGGCTCCCGAAAAATCACCAATAACGAGGATGTTGAACGGTCGGTCGGGCTCGGGGCGCGCAGCTGGTGCCGATCGGCCGGCATCGACATCCAGGATAACGCGGGATCTGTGGTCAGGGGTCAACGACGTCACCGGAAAGAGGAATCGTGTAATTCTGGTGGACGCCAGCTGATGCAGCAAGGTGCAGCTACGTCGCGTTGTTAACAACAAACAAAACAAAACAGAGAATGCCCGACGTCCGTTTTCGCGCGCGGCGCGCATAGACCTCCGCAGGCTTCCGGCTTGGTCATTCGTGCACAAGTCGTGACCACGCTGACATCTCCTCGACCCGCTAGATCAGATCCAAGTACGAATACCTTGGTGTAGATCTGATCGTAGCCAGGCACAGCACCACCTTGCTGTCGGCCCTTGGCTTTTACGGTGGCCTCAACACCCGCAGGCCACCAGCAGTGCAATCGACAGCACCTGGCCGCGATGATTATTGAGATCGCGCAGCAGCTTGCGGTCGATGGCCCTCACCAGACCAAATCCTCGGGTCTCGCTCGCACAGCATTGCGCCGCTCATCAGATATCTGACCGCTCGTCATGTGCAGCACGCGATCGGCCATGTCCGCAATCGGCGCGTTATGTGTGATGAGCACTGTTGTAGTGCCGAGGTCCTTATTGACCGCCTCGATCGCCTTGAGCACAACCCGCCCCGTCTCGGCGTCGAGCGCACCGGTGGGTTCATCGCAGAGGAGAACATCGGGCTGCTTTGCAATGGCACGTGCGATCGCAACGCGTTGCTGTTCGCCGCCCGAGAGTTGCGCGGGAAAGTGATTCTTTCTTTCGGCGAGTCCGACCAGGGCAAGCGCCCTGGCCGGATCCAGCGCCTTCTCGGCGATATCGGTGACGAGTGCAACGTTTTCGAGCGCGGTGAGACTGGGGATGAGATTGTAGAACTGAAAAACAAAGCCGACGTGTTCGCGTCTGTAGCGGGTGAGTTCCTGCTGCGTGGCAGCGGTGAGATCGTGATCCCTGAAGGACACGTGACCACTGGTCGCCGTGTCGAGCCCTCCGAGTATGTTGAGGAGCGTCGATTTCCCGCTCCCCGATGCGCCCAGGAGGACGAGCAGTTCACCGCGATGCAGATCGAGGTTGAGTTCCCGCAGGGCAGTAACGCGCAACTCGCCGGTATCGTAGTGTTTTGTCAGGCCGCGAACGGAAAAGACGACGTCGTTCCTGCTCAAGTCAATCTCCGGGGGACCGCGCGGCGGATAGGAGTCTCAGCGTCAACGACCGGGATTGTGGTCACGCATCAAACATAGTTGTCAGGTGCCGACGGACCGGGACAGTCTCTCGACTGCCCCGGGAATAGCCCGACTCGGAGATTCAGCCCTTCTTAACCGGGTCGATCAGCACCAGAGTCTGCGACTTTCCATGCTTGATCTGAAGCGCCATGTTCGCGGCACCCTTGACGTCCGCAACCGCGACGGATGTTACTCCAGGAATTGTGCGAGTTAGATGTACCGTCGCGGAATCCGGTGCGCTCAGAATTATTTCGGCGCGTTTGTCCGATTTGTCGAAGGTGACCGCTCGCAGCCGGTATCCATGCACCTGAATCTGTGCACCGAAGAGATCATCGTCCTCTTCGAGAGAAACCAGTTTCCCCTTGTTGCGCGTGCTGAAAGCGTCGAGCAGTGCACCAAACTCTTTTTGGTCTGCAGTTGCCACGGTGCCGCGCATTTCCAGATCCATGTGCAAACGGTCAGCAAAGGGTGGTGGCGGAGATGCCAGCACACTGCAAAGCGCTGCGTGAAAGACCTCCGTTGCTACGCTCCCTACGAGAAAACGCCGAAAGGCCGAACCGGCCTGCGTTCCAACTGCAATCAGATCGGCGTCAAGTTTTTCGGCGAGGGTCAGTACCTCCGAAGCTGCGTCGCCATCGAGCACAACGGTATCGATCACAACCCGGTCACCCGCTTGCGCTCGCAGCGCGCGAGCAACCTTCTCCATTTCCGTCTGGATGCTTTCGCGAAGAATCGGGTCGGTAACGACTGCCGCTGGAAAGATGTAGTTGGGAGGGATAACGTGAACGAGAGTCAATCGGCTTCCTTCGTCCATGAGCAACAGCGCGGCTTCCGCCGCGCGAACACTAGCCGGATGGAAGTCAATGGCCGCCACCACATTCTTCGGAAGCGCCTTCAGCCACGGCGCTACGGAGAGAACGGGGGATGCGGAGCGGTGCAGTATCTGAGCCGCCTTGTGACCCGCGACAACACGGCGAAGGCGCCTGTGCGGCGACGCCCCCACCACGATGAAAGTGGCGTCGAGAGACCTGGCCGCATCGCATACCTCGGTGGCCGTCTGTCCCAGTATGACATCGGCGCTCCAATTCACGCCGGGAACAATCCTTTGCGCGAACGGACCCTTGATGTCGACCTCACGTTCGGCGGTCGACTGTGCGTCAAGCGCAAAGCTCGCAGGCTGCACCTCTGGTGGCAGGTTATAGTAGATAACAGGCTCGACCACCGAAATGATCTCGAGCTTCCGATTCGTTCGACGGGCGATCAACTGCGCCACTGCAAAAGCAGATGACGAGTCGACACTGCCCTTGGTGGCGAGAACCACCGGACCCCTCAATGCGGGGTTCTTGACGACCCTGGCTGCGCTGTTGTCGTTTCTGGCGGATGCAGTTTGACGCACCCTTATTGGCTTGCTTGCGATTGCTGTCATGTTGTTCTCCGGCGCGAATTGGAATTGAGATGCTTGTCCCGCCATGCTCAATAATTTCAGGTGCCGGCACTTCCGCGTCTGTCAGTTGTTGCCGGGAGCCTTGTAGGGGAATCGGAAGGTGATCCCAACTGGGGAACGTGAGGTCTGCAGGTCGTCGCCGTTCGCGTAAAGAACGTTCTCATGCAAACGTCTCAAGGAAAACGTCCGGAAGACGTTTTCTCGAAAACGTCTTCCGGACAACGTTCCTTAACAACGTTTTCAGGAAACCGTCTTTTGGAAAACGTCGGTAAGAAATGTCTTCTCGAAAACGAATTCCGGACACACGAGATGAGCAGGCGTGGTGGCGGATGCGTCCTGGAGTCGAGCCGGTATCGGCAGAGTTGCCATGCAGCCCCTGAAACTCAAAGCCGGACAACAGTTCGTGCTGCATGGCAGCTCTGACATTGGCTCGACGCAAGGACGCATCCGTCATCACGCCGAGAAACCCGAAACGAGACGTCCCCCGTGGGCACAGTTGGATCGCGCGTGGTCATACTGCGCGTGAGAGAATCCCGCACAATTATGGCCCCGGTTCCCTACAGACGCTGGCAGTCAGCGATGCCATTGTTCTCTCACCTTCGAATCAAGACAGCCGAGGACGATGATCGCACGATCGATCCTCAATGCTGACTTACCGGCAAGCGTGATTCTCCGGAGATTCCATGTTGACCAACAAGACCGGCCCGGCACATCGCAGAGGAAAACCAATGAGCGTCGACAAACAGACGAGCTATGCGAAGGCATCCCCGTCAGGGGTAGCTGACAATGACCTCGCCGATATTGATTCCGCGCTGTGCAGTTATCGGAACGTGATCGCGGAGCAGCGCGCGCCGCGCTGCCACGAGAATGCTATCTCATCGACAGGATTGATGAACTCCGCAGGAAAATTCTGCAACGACAGATGTCCGCCAGCGATTGAGACAAACCTCCGGGCGTTCAGAAGTCGATTACCCAGCTGACCAGCAGATTGCGGCGAGGTTCAGGGCGGAAGAAGCTCGCATTCGATGACTCGGCGTACAACACATTTCCCAGATTCTCGATCGCGGCGACAATGCTGCCGCGGAGCGCCTTGCCATCGAACAGTCGCACCCCGGCGCGCATCGTCTGCACCGTGAATGCAGGCATGAATTCACCAACAAGGCCACCCTGTATCTGATCGCCTTCCACTCTGCCGTTGTGCCGCACCGTATACGAAGCCCATACTCGTCCCGCGGGATGACGCCACGTCACCCCTCCCACGCTCTTGCTGGAGTAGCTCGACCCGACCGGAACGGCCGGAGCCTCCTCGTTGCGCGATCGAATTTGCGAGTAGCTGGCAGAGACGCTGAGCGCTGATCCGAAACGGTACGAGCCTTCCACTTCGAAACCAGTGAAGCGCAGGTGGTCCACGTTCACGTTCTGATACTCGGGTTGTCCCAATACCGTGTCGCCGGTTGCAGTAGTTCTTATTCCGTCACGCACGCTGTTCTGGAACAGGAATCCTTCCAGCTCCAGAGTGCCATGCCGCACGCGCAAGCCACCATCGACATTGAGGCTTGTCTCCGGACTCAGAGACGGATTGGCGCGCTGATAGCCCGATCCCTCGGGCGTTACACCCTCGAAGAAACGCTCCACGAGGTTAGGCGCGCGGAACGCTCGCCCCACTGATGCGATAATCGAAACGTTGTTGCCGATCTGATAGATCGCGTTGACACTTCCCACTGCGGTACCGTCGCTGCTCCGCATTGACGACGCCGACGGCACTGCTCCTGCCCGTGGCGCCGCGCTGACCTCCTGCACGCGCGCACCTGCCACAATCGAAAGCGGCGAGCTTACCCGGAGATCTCCTTGTGCAAATGCGCCGAAGCTGGTCAGCGATGCGTTGGGCACCTGTGGCAGCTTGTTGATCTCGGGATCAGAGGGGCCAAAACCCACAACGGCTGTCGTACTGGAATCGGTATTTACTGTGCGATCGCGGAATGCATCGACGCCATATGTGAGCTCGTGTCTGCCCAGTCGCTTCCTCAACTCCACGCGGGTTCCAATGGTGCCCACGTCGGTGAAATTCAACGCCTGTACGCTCACACCCGCGCCCGGCGGTGTTCCCGGACCAAATGGAATGAAGATGTCCAGCCCGAGATGACGCGCATTGCTCACGGAATAGCCGGTGACCTCCAACCTGTCAGCGAAAAGGAAATTGAGCGCGTCCGCGCGATAGCGCAGCGAAATGCGGTGCACGTCCTGGTCCGGATACGTTATCCGGATGAGCGGTTCAAATTCGCCGAGTACCGCCGGATCAACAAAACCGAACCCCGCGTCCCGGGCTCTGTATCCCTCATATCTTGCCGTGAGCGAGCTGGTGCTGTTGATGGCATAGTTGAGGAGTCCGGACAGGGACGAATCGTCAACCCCGCTGTCCATCACCTTCTGCGATTCCGCAAGCGTGATGTCACCATATGATCCGCGCGGTGCTGCGTACGGGTCGGCTGCGCGGCCAGTGCCGCTCAGGCGAACGGAAAACGACCCGAGTCGTTGCTCGAGAGTGAGAGAGCCGCGCCGTTGTCTGTCCGCGGAGGAATAGAGCACGGAAGCCGATCCATGAATCGCTGCATCAAGCGACGCACGCGCGTCCCGCGTGATGAGGTTGACAACGCCGCCAATTGCGTCGCTGCCGTAGAGCACGGAGGCCGGACCCCGCACTACCTCGACACGCTCCAGATCGTTGACCGAAACGAGCGAGGGCAGCTCACCAAAATCCTGCTGGCGCCGGGAGTTGTTGATGCGAACTCCGTCTTCAAGAAGAAGTATTCGCTGCCCCCGCTGACCGCGGATGGTGGGGCGCACCTGATTCGTACCGACACCCTGCACATCCAGTCCCGGAAGATCGCGAAAGAGAGTAGTCGCCGAATTCGGCGCGCGCTCACTGAAATCAGTGCGGCTCAGAACGCTGACGGGCATGGGAGTTTCGAAGGTACTGCGCGACGCCCTCGTCGCCGTCACCACTATCGCGGCAAGCCGACCAGCGTGGAGACTGTCCTTCCTGGTGCTGTCCGTCGCTTGAGCAAGCAATCCGGTCGTCAGGCACGAAACCATCGCGGCCAGGCCAGCGAGAGTCTGACAAAAGCGGCGCTCGCGCATTCCTGTCGCGTTGCTTCGTGGTGCAGTCATTTGCATTCTGGCCTCGTTGTAGGAACTGCCGCAATCAGGAGTTGCAACTCACCTCGAATAGCCGCCGCCGCAATATCGCGCGAGTCGAGCATGCCGCGGTTGAGAATCCAGCCTCGGCACACTCGCACGAGAACCGTCTCTGACTACCTGTGCGCGTGGCGGTGCCAATGCAACGCGTGACCGTGGAACAGCTGCGGCCGCACGCTCATCGAACCGTTGACCGCACGCGACCACTTGTCATGCAAGCTGGTTACAGCGATCCACAGCAACGCAACCGCATCGACCGACACGGCTGCGATCACCATCACGATGGGCAGGGCGAGACCTACGAGGAGTCCTACCGTGATTACGGCCAGCATCCTCGACCTCCCGCCAGATCATGATCTGGCTGAATGCAGGCTCCGGACAGGTGCCATCCGTTGTGGCTAGCTCCGAACTGTCCTGACGCACCCGCATTTCGAGGGACAGTCAACGACTGGCCCTCACCGTCAAGCTAATGCACCAAGCCCTCGCCGCCGAGGAGGGAAAGGCTCACAGCGTGTAAGAGAATTCCCCTTGACAGCCGGGCTCACATACCCCCCTTCTCTTCCGGGGTGAGCTGAACGCACTACTCAAGTTTCACCACTAACGATCGAACGATCGAACGATCTGCGATCTGCGATTTGCGATTTGCGATTTGCGATTTGCAATAGGGGGAACTACGTCGGTGCTGGATTGCTACGGTGTTTTCCGCCTTCGGAATAGAAATGCTCATGCGCGCGGGAATTCGGTGATACACCCGACGGGGCGCGCGTTATCATTGCTCAAGCACGACCGGCCAACGCAGTTTTCGGCGGCCTCGTGGCAAGCTCGCCCCTGAGCAACGGCTGAATCGGCTCGACCGCTTCGGAATGCTCGCGGGCGACCTCGTGCCCGAATCGACGAGGTCCCGCCGCCTCCAGCATTACGGACACCACAATCCACCATGATTCGCCAATCGCCAATCGCCAATCGCCAATCGCCAATCGCCAATCGCCAATCGCCAATAGCTAATAGCCTTTCACCTATAATCCCCCGCGTACAACGACAACTGGAACGTCAGCAACAGGAAGATCTGCGAGGTTCGCCGGCTCACGTGACGCGCGTCGCTGATCGAGTAGCCGAACTGCAGGCCACCGCTCACGGTCTTGAGCAGGTCGGTGTCCAGGCCTCTCCTGATCTCCTGGCGCCGGACGTCAGAGACCAC
>CAZKXZ010000080.1:0-19380 GCA_964556695.1 uncultured Gemmatimonadales bacterium | reverse complement strand
GGCTGCGTGCGGCGGTGCGGCAGGTGGGGGCGGACGCGGAGGCGGCGGCGGGCCTGGTGGCGCCGGCGCTCCTGCGCTGGCGGAGCCGGGAACCTATCGCTTAACGATGACCGTGAATGGCAAGAAACACTTTGGCTCGATAAGCGTGCGGCAAGATCCGCTACTGGATAAGCGCGCAGCGAGTTAGGGCGTATCGAGTCGACAGGCGCATGGGCCGCAACCGCGAAGCGGTAGACGCAAACCGCACGCGGGCCGGCCTGCGCGCATCACCGGCAGTTGCTCGTCGCACAGAGATTGCTGCTGAAAAACGGCATCACCTGATTCTGGAATCGCAGCGCCATCGCACTGGTGTGGGTGCCCGAATAGATCTCGAACTGGTGTGAAAGCCTGTAGCGGTCCAAGGCATCGTGTAGCTTGACTGCGTCGACGCGGAGCCCGTCTCGGTCCCCCACATCGATTGAAATACCGTGGTATTGTCGGAGGTTGCCGACATACTGGTCCAGGAAAGTGAGCGGTGCGTTGGCCGCAAACCGGGCCAGAACCTCTGGCTGCTCCCGACCGTCCTTGATAGGAAGGTCGAGATAAAGAGGCGGATTCTGCGGGTTGGGTGACCATGCCGCCGCGGCTGCCAGCTGTATGCGAAGTGACGGCAGCGTGGCGGACTCCGAAGGCGACTTGAGCGCCTTGATACTCGCCTCCGACTCTGCGTTGAGCGTGCCAATTCCTCTGGGCGACAGACAGCATGGACTCATTATATAGAGGCTCCCAAAGACGTCCGCATACTTCATCCCGATCCGTGTTGCGCCGTATCCGCCCATCGAGTGGCCAACGAGGCCACGGCTAACACGGTCCGGAAGGGTGCGGTAGTTCGCGTCTATGTACTCAACGAGGTCTTTCGCAACGAACCGCTCGAAATCACCGGTCGTCACACTGCTCGAATACATCGAGCCGTTGTGCATGGTCTTCGAATCCGGCACTACCACGATCATCTCCTTCGCGCCCAGTGCGAAGGCTCCTTCGATCGTCTGCGGGACACGGATCTCCTGTGACCACTGCGCAGCACCGACCGAGTAACCATGCAGTGCGTACACAACTGGATAGCGGCGGCTCGACGCCGTCGCGTAGCTGGGTGGGAGGTAAACGAGCACCTCGCGGTCGACCGCGTTTCCCTCGAGATTTCCCTCGAGCGATTTACCATGGACCTTGATTGGTTGGACCGTGACAGGCTTTGCTCCAGCGACTATTGGAGGCACTTCCGTTCGAACCTGCGCCACGGCGAGCCCGGAGCTCACAAACTCGAGTAAGAAAACGCCTGCTAGCGGAGCAACAACCTTCGAGATGGACCCCATGGATGCCTCCAGGAAAGCGGCGACTGCGCCGGGATACCGCCCGATGCTACAGCTCGCGGCCCAATTGTGCAACGCAGAATACATCGCCCAGGATGAAGTTCCCCGCACCAATAAGTTTATGCGCGCGAGCGGACTGCCAGACCCGAAGCAGAAGCAGGACGAACGACTGATCAGAATCAGGTTGACCTTAACGTCAGCGCAGAGTGAAACGACGAATCGTAATCGCCAGCATCGGCTCATTCGGAGATGTTTATCCATATATAGGACTGGCCAAGGGCCTCGCTGAACGGGGGCATGAGCCGGTCCTTGCAATGCCTGGCTTCTATCGAGACACGGTCGAACGCGAGGGACTTGAGTTTCGCCCGACACGGCCGGAAGTAGACCCGACCGATCGCGAACTCATTCGCAAAATCATGAACGCGCGCACCGGGTCGCAGTACCTGGTGCAATGGCTCTTCGGTGCGTCGCTGCGCGACTCGTATGATGATCTGCTCGGCGCCGCGCGCGGCGCGGATCTCATTATAAGTCATCCAATCACATACGCAGCTCCTGTTGTCGCGGACCACTTGCGCATGAAATGGGTGTCGACCGTTCTGGCGCCGCTTTCGTTTTTCTCCGCGCATGATTTTCCCGTCTTGCCTCCCGCACCGTGGCTCAAGGCAATCGAGCGCATTCCGGGCGCGCCGGAATTCTTTGTGAAACAAGCGAAGGCAATGACCCGCAAATGGACGAGGCCACTCGATACGTTGCGCCGCGAGCTCGGCCTGGAATCGCGAGGGAATCCGATCTTCGAAGGGCAACACTCACCGCATCTGGTGCTGGCGCTTTTTTCGCGGGTACTCGCAGAACCTCAGCCGGACTGGCCCGCAAACACTCTGGTCACAGGCGCCATTCCGTATAACGGTCATGATTCTACTGCGAGAGAGTTATCGCCCGTGTTGGAAACATTTCTGGCCGCCGGCGATGCACCAATCGTCTTCACCCTCGGCAGTTCGGCAGTTGGAGCGGCTGGTCGCTTCTACGATGAGAGCGCCGAGTCGCTGCGTCGCATGGGAAGGCGCGGCGTGTTGCTGATAGGTCATCATGAAGTGAACCGGCCAAAGGGCGCATTGCCTGATCATGTTCACGTCGAAGCATTCGCGCCGCATGCGGCATTATTTCCGCGCGCAGCAGCGATTGTGCATCAGGGCGGTGCCGGTACGATGCATCAGGCGCTTAGCGCTGGCGTCCCAACTCTTGTGGTGCCTCATGGACATGACCAGCCTGACAACGCGCATCGTGTGCAAAAACTCGGCGTTTCGCGCACACTCACACCGCAGCGTTACAAAGCTCCGCGAGTGGTTCGCGAATTGGAAACGCTACTGAATCATCCAGAGTATCGCGAGCATGCTGCCGCAGTAGCCACGATCGTTCGCGCCGAACGCGCCGTGCAAGTGGCCTGTGACGCAATTGAAAGGATCAGCTCATAACAGCGCAGTGGTTCGCAGCGCTGTTCCCGAAGCGCAGTGGCATGCAAGCGCGGTATCCTGAAGCGCAGTATCTAGAAGCGCTGTTCCTGAAGCGCTGTTCTCGAAGCGTCGTTTCGGGGACTCCGACAAGACCTGCGCTGCAAGGAACCGCGCTGCGAAAAACCGCGCTGCAAGGAGGCGCGCTGCAAGGAACCGCGCTTGCAAGCAACTGCGCCTCGGGAACAACGCCTCTAGCAACAGCGCTCCCTTTTTGGTGCAGGCTCGTGCATATGCAGGGCACACAACGTGCACGTGCACTCGGTCACAGAGGCGCAGCCGTATACGAGTTTTCCTCGTACGCGGGCGCTAATTAATCCAGCACTCGAGGCACTACGATGACAGACAGAGACGATAACGATCCGGGAATGCGATCTGCTCCCCCACCGACAGCAACGGAGCCAGGAACGGAATCCCGAACGACGGGCTACGTAACATCACGAGCTGGTTCCACGCCGTGGAAAACAACACTGCTCACCGGCACATTCCACGATCGTGACAGCGCGGAACGCGCTTACGATTCGGCCACCAGGCGCGGCTACAAGACGAGCGACATCAATCTGATTATGTCAGATGATGCGCGGAAGAAACATTTCGGCACCGGCGAAACCACAGAACTCGGTAACAAGGCCGCGGAAGGCGGCACTGCCGGGGCCGTTATCGGAGGTAGCGCCGGCGCGATCGTCGGTGCATTGACCGCCGCAGGAGCACTTGCGTTGCCGGGGCTCGGCCTCGTTATCGCTGGTCCAATTGCCGCGGCGCTGGCCGGGCTCGGCGTTGGTGGCGCGGCTGGCGGAATCGTCGGCGCACTCATCGGTGCCGGAATCCCTGAGGATCGCGCCAAGAAATACGAGAACGACATCAAGGAAGGCAAGATCGTGATGGGAGTAACGCCACGCAGCGAAGACGATGCAACGTGGTTCCACGGTGAGTGGAAAGATCTGCGCGCGGAGAATATCCACTACTGAGCTAGCCGCGTAGCGATCAAATGATCAAATGATCATTGGCGCATTGGGGACAGGTCCACGGGGGACACGTCAATCTGACGTGTCCCCCGTGGACCTGTCCCCGTAAGTTCTCGCGATTCTGACCGGTTCGGGTTATTGATTTATGGCGAATCCGCCATTGCATAACCTGTTTGGCTCTTCAACTGGTGAATCGAGGATGAACGTTTCCCGACGCGATGCGCTGCGGGGCCTGGCGGCGCTGGCCGCCGCTGCAGCGCTCCCTGCAATCGGCTGTGCACCGCAGCGACAGGCTCAGACTGGCGCATTTCCGCGAAAGAGCGATTTCAGAATTGCCGATGATTACACATACATCAACGGCGCATACACTCACCCGATGCCTCTGGCAGCCGCGGAAGCCTACAACCGTTCGGTGGAGCGGCGCTCAACGCTTCGTCCACCGCCCGCGGCGCCACCCACTCGTCCCGACCCCAGGTCAGCCTTTGCCACGCTGATCAACGCCAAGCCTTCTGAAATCTCATACATCCCCAACACCAGCACCGGTGAGAATCTCGTCGTCGAAGCACTCGGCATCACACGATTCGACGGAAATGTTGTGACCGATGCCCTGCACTTCGAAGGAGCAATTCTGCACCTCACCGAACTTCAGAAACAGGGACTCGACCTGCGCATCGTCATGCCGCGTGATGGACGCATCCACCTCGAGGATCTGGAACGCGTCATCGACAACAAGACCAGACTAGTCGAGGTCTCGCTGGTTTCGATGTACAATGGATTCCAGCACGACCTCAAGGCGGTCTGCGACCTGGCGCACGCACACGGCGCTTATGTCTACGCCGACATTATTCAGGGCGTGGGTGCGGTTCCCTTCGATGTACGCGCCACCGGTGTCGATTTCGCCGCAGCCTCGACCTACAAGTGGCTGATGGGTGATTTCGGACTCGGCTTTCTGTACGTGCGCGAAGATCTGCTGGGTCGCGTGGTCAAGCGCACACACTGGAGCTACGAATCGGCGCCCGACATAGCATTTCATCTGTCGCCCACCGATCCGCTTTCGCCCAAGGTCATCGAATACACGCCGGGATCGAATGCCGCCACACATTTCCAGCTGGGAACGATGGCCAGCAGCGTCGCCGCCGCTCTCGACGTGTCTATTCCCTACATCAACTCACTGGGCGTCGACAACATCCAGCGTCACCGTCAGCCACTGATCGACCGGTTGCAGAAGGAAATGCCGAGTCTCGGTTTCGTTGCGCAGACTCCGGAAGGGAGCACGTCGCCTATCGTGACATTTGCGCACAAGGATGCTGAGGGAATCAATCGCAGGCTTCAGGCTGCGAAGGTGAACGTTCGGGTGGCGCAATACTGGATGCGCATCTCTCCATCGGTATACAACGACATGGACGACATTGAGCGGTTGCTGGAGGCCCTGCACCAATGATTGCGATGACAATGTTCAGAGTGCGCCTGGCTGTTGCGCTGCTCGCGTCCACGGTATCGCTGCCACTTGCCGCACAAGTCGCGCAGGTCACCCAGGTCGCGGCACAACGCACTCCGGTCGTCGCTGTTACGCAGCACGTGGGCCGATTCAATGGTCAGGAGGTTCGCTACAGCGCGCTTGTGAGTGAAACATTCTTGAAAGACTCCAGCGGCGCCGCAGTGGCAGCGATGGTAACGACCGCCTACGTGCGCGATGGAGTAGCCGACCGCGCCACGCGTCCCGTCATGTTTCTGTTCAATGGTGGCCCCGGCGCCTCATCGTCACCTTTGCACTTCGGCGCGTTCGGCCCCGTGCGCCGCAATGAATCGACGGCGGCGCAAAGCACCACGCCCAATCCCGACAGTCCACTGGATGTCGTGGACCTCGTATTCATCGATCCCATTGGCACCGGATACAGCAAACCATTTCCGGGAGTGGACGGCAGGCAGTTCTGGTCGCGCACTGGAGATGCACGATCGGTGCGCACGGTGATGGAAGCCTGGCTCAAGAGCAACGGGCGCGAGCGCTCACCGCTCTATCTCTGCGGCGAGAGTTATGGCACGGTAAGGGCGGCGTTGATCATGCGCGATCCGGGAAACCTGCGCTTCGATGGATTGCTGCTCTTCTCCGTCGTTGGCGAACGCGCCACGCGCGAAGTAGTCGCGCTGACTTCCCTTCCATCGTATGCGGCCACAGCGTGGTTTCATCAGCGCATTGATCGTGCGGGACGTTCGGTGCAGCAAGTGTACGAGCAGGCGGTCGAATTCACCCGCGCCGAGTATGCGGCGGCAATGGGTCGCGGGGCGGCCCTCACTGCTGAGGAGAGAGGGCAAGTGGCTGGAAAGATGTCGGCGCTGATTGGCCTTCCGCGCGCGCAGATAGAAGCCAACAATCTGCGAATCGCAAAAGACACCTTCATGTTCACACTGCTGAAAGATCAGGGTTTGCGAACGGGCATGCTCGATGGTCGGCCGACGGCGCGGCTGGATGCACCGGCCCGGCGCCCCCCATACAATGATCCCGGGATGAACTACAGTCCCGAAGTGACGCCCGGTGCTACACTCGCGCCGGTTGATTCCTACTACAAAGACGTCTTGAAGTTCGCTGCCAGCGACGCATACAGTGGTCTCAACCTGGAAGTGAATTCCGCCTGGAACCACGAGGGGATGACCGATGTGATGCCGCTTATCGGTGAAGTGATGCGCAGCAACGCGCGCATGCGGCTCCTCTGGACCGGCGGATACTTCGATATCACTACCCCGCTCTTTGCGGCGCAGCAGTCACTGGATCGCGCCGGGATGCCCGCGGATCGAATGACAAGCGCGTTCTTTGTTGCGGGGCATTCAGTATTCGAGGAGCGCACCAATCGGGTGGCGCTCTCCCAAC
This sequence comes from uncultured Gemmatimonadales bacterium, assembly GCA_964556695.1. Lineage (GTDB taxonomy): Bacteria > Gemmatimonadota > Gemmatimonadetes > Gemmatimonadales > Gemmatimonadaceae > CAZKXZ01. The sequence continues at coordinate 12,695 of CAZKXZ010000080.1, read as the reverse complement.
GGGTGCGCGCGTTCGTGACGAGGTGAGGGCAGTTACTCCCCTCTGTCGAAAACCACTACTGCTGCACTTCCAGTTCGTAGACCAGCATTGCGTACGGTGAAATGGCAAAGCGCACCTTGCCGGGAACTTCGGGTGCGTAGAATCCGCCCCGTCCATACCCCAATTCGGGAGGCACGATCACGACTCGCCGCTCTCCCGGCTTCATTGCGGCAATAACACTATCAAGCGTGCGATTGATTGCAGTCTTGCCGAACTCAAATGTGAATGTTTGCGGCGTCGCTGCATCGTTCGGTGTGCCGTTTTCTGTGCTCGTGAAGGGGGTCACCTCTAAGGCCGGGCCGGTGTGGCCGAGCATGTTCGCCAGGTAGCGGATTTCGCTGCCCCGGTAAAGAACGCGGAGAGGGCCAGTTGGAGCGGCCGCGTTGCCTTCGCGCAGCCGCTGCGTGAGCACACCTCCCGCAGGACCAGTGGCATTCGGATGATTGCGGCGGATCCATTCCTCGAGAGCGGTTTTCTTTTTGGCGTCGTGCTCGACCACACGCTGCTGTGCCGCCGCCATCATTGCGCGGAACGATGCGGTGGTCGGGCGATACGACTGCGCTTTCGCGCCGACCCTCAGGATACGAATGCTGTCGACGCCGTCGTTCAGGACGATGCGCATGACCACGTCGAGGCCTTCGATCACATTGCCGAAAACGATGTAGTCACCGTCGAGATATGATCGGTCGCCCAGCATGATGCACCACTGGCTTGCATTGGTGTGCGGTCCGCCGTTCGCGAAGTTGAGTGCACCGGCACGGTCGTGGCGCAGAGCGGCATGAATCTCGTTCGGAAAGTTGTATCCCGGCCCGGTCGATCTTCCGCCACGCGCCGCGCCTCCCTGGATCACATGGCCTGGCACGACGCGACTGTACACCATGCCGTCGTAGAAGGGCCGGCCAGGATCGAACGCTGCGTTCTCGATCGTGCCTTCCGCCAGCCCGACAAAGTTCGCGACTGCGAGAGGCGTCATGTCCGGCTCGAGCTTCGCGACGATCTTTCCCTTCACCGTATGAATTTCGGCGTAGAGTCCGTCGGGCCGGTTTGTCTGCGCCGCAGCGTCGCTCGCCAGCATAGCCATGGTCAATGCGATCAGCGCTGGGCGCAATGTTTCTCCTAATGATTTCATGAGGGCGAGGTCACAAAGGTAGGGAAAGCCTGAGTAGATCCAGTGTGCGACTCCAACGCGGGGAAGACGTGCAAAGCGGACATCCGCTACTCAGTCCACGTAAAGTCCCTGCCCTGACTGACTCCATCCGCAACTCCAGACCCTCTTCCTGAGAATGTGAAACGGAAGCCGATCGTCCTGGGAGTGGAGCACCATCCGAAGCCCACTTTCGTGCCAACTGTCACAGCCAGTTGTCGCCTCCACGATCCAGATCCTGAGTTGCAGCTGGCACTCGGCGCATAATCCCCGTTAGACCAGCAGTACTGATAGGTAACCTTGCCAACGTTGATGAGATTGCCCGAAAGATCCCGCACCTCCGAACCGAGTACCAGGTACGTGCGAACTGGTTCTGCATCCGCCGCTGGAGCCAAACCAGTGCTGGTCTCCTTGAAAAAGGTGAGCACGTAAGTGCCTGAGGCACCGTGTACCGCCCGGCTGATGTCATCGGGGATTTCGAGTGGCGCCACTGGTGACTGTTCCGTGCACGCCACTGCTGCGGCTGCGGCGAGTGTTAGCGCGACAAAGCGTGCGGATTTACGGCGTTTCATGGGTGATCTCCCTGAGATTGAACTCGCGTTGGGTGATAGCTGAGCCAGACAGAGGATATCATCTCCGGCATGGCCACACTATGGGCTGCACCTGTCAACGCGAGAGAATCCGCCGAAACCGGACAGAGCCTCTGCCTCGATGCTATCTATGCTGGAACGAACCCGCGCTGCTTACCGCAGCTGGTGCTAGGGCTGCGCGTAGCGCTAGAGTCTTGGCACCTATTGCTAGTGGTAATATTACGCGGTATTATTACCACATGTATTCGCGGCGCATCCTCCCAGTTCTGCAAGGCTCCAGACGCAGCGTCCTCTTGCTCGGCCCACGGCAGGTCGGCAAATCAACGCTCATGCGCGCGCTGGAGCCCGATGTCGAGATTAACCTGGCACACGAATCGACATACCTGGCCTTTGCCAGCAATCCCGCCGAACTCGAATCCAGACTCGACGCGCTGCCACCGGCCAGTCTTCGCACCGTGTTCGTCGATGAGATACAGCGACTCCCCGGACTGCTCAACACGATCCAGACCATCCTCGACCAGCCACGACACCGATACCGTTTTCTCCTGACAGGTTCCAGCGCTCGGAAGCTTCGGCGCGGCGAGGCAAATCTCCTCCCCGGCCGCATCCACGCCTATCGCATGGGACCACTCATTAGCGCCGAACTCGATCACCAGTTGCCGGCAGCGCTCGCACTCACGCACGGTACGCTACCCGGAATTCTCGCGGAACCGGATGCCGCCGATCGTGAGAAGACGCTTGCTACTTATGCAGGGATCTATTTGCGGGAGGAGGTTCAGGCCGAGAATCTGAGTCGAAGTCTCGAAGGATTCGCTCGCTTCCTCACCACGATCAGCGACTGGGCCGGCGCACACCTCGACCTCGCCAAGATCGCGCAGGCTGCGCAGGTGCCGCGCCAGTCTGCGGGTCGCTGGTTCGAGGTGCTCGAAGACACTCTCCTCGTGCACCGGTCCGATGCGTTCGCCAAAAGCGCTACACGGCGACTGGTGCAGCATCCAAAGTTTTACTTCTTCGACACCGGCGTTCTGAATGGAATGCTTGGGAACTTCGTCGCATCGCCCGATCGGATCGGTCGACTGTTCGAGCATCTGATCTACGGCCAGCTTGTACACAGTGCAGCGGCCTTCGACCAGACGATTCGCGTTTCGACATTTCGTACGGAGCACGGCGCCGAAGTCGACTTCATAGTCGAGCGAGGCAGGGAGTTGATCGCGATAGAGACGAAAGCATCCCGTAACGTGAGCGCTTCTGACCTGCGCGGACTCGGTCGATTCACCGAATATGCGGGGCGTCGAGTACGATCGATGGTTTGGTATCTGGGCAGCGTGAACAAGCGGCTCAACGGCGTCGAGATTCTCCCCTGGCAACGAGGACTCGAGGCCCTGGGATGGTGATGGCTGGTTGCAGATGGACGACATTGACCGGTTGCTGGAGGCCCTGCATTAGTTCGGAAATCGACGTTTCAACTCGCCTATCCAATTCAGCTCCATGTTGATCTGTCCCAGGCACCTTTCCGCCCCTACCGATCGGATCATCAGAAAGCGCCCGTCACGCGCTACATCGTAGTTCGCAGCCCACGGCAGGGGATCAAAACACCACGTAAAGAGCGTCCGCGCCGAGCCAACGCGGAATGTGGGCGTCATTGTTTCTCGACACGCATGTGGAATGAGCGCACCGCTGCGAGAACCGCCGGCAGGTTGTCATTGTGCGTCACATGTCCGCTTGCGGGAATCACGACGAACTCGGCGCCCTTTACGAGTTGAGAAAACTTCTTCGTCGATGGCGGTGATGCCTCGTCGAACTCACCAGAGATGAAAAGGGTCGGGACTCGTATCGCGCGCAACCAACCGGTGGCGTCGAAATTCTTGAGCGTGCCTGTCGAAGTGAATTCGCTGGGACCCCACATGTACTCGTAGATCAGTTTGCTGAACGCCGCAGTGCTACTGTCTTCGTCCGCCTTGCTGGTCCACGGCCTGCGCTGCAGATACAACTTGTAATACTCCTCGGTCGCCTTTACGTATTGCGGCGAACCAGTTGTGCGATTGGCCTCGTGCTTCGCGATCGCGGCGCGCGTCGAGTCAGGCAAAAACTTGATCAATGAATCAGCGTCTATCTCCCACTGTGTCGTCGTGACGACGGGGCTGGAAAGAATGAGGCTCCGCACCCCGGTAGGGTTTCTGCCCATGTATGCTTGGGCAAGCATTGCGCCCCACGAATGGCCAAGAAGATGGATTTCACGCAAACCCAAAGAGTCGCGCAATGTTTGCAGCTCTCTCACGTATCGATCAACGGTGAACAACGTTGTATCGGTCACGCGGTCTGATTTGCCGCAGCCGAGTTGGTCGTAGATGATTACCGGTCGATCAGTGGCGAGAGCGAGCAGCGGCTTTACATAGTAACTGCAGCTTCCTGGTCCGCCGTGAAGGACAACCACGGGCGTGGCCGTGCCTGAACCCACGCGATGATACCAGATGCGGCCGCCGTCGACCTGGATGAAGCCCTCGTCGGGCATTGCGCGGGGCGCACAACCAACAGCCAGCGCCAGTATGCATAGCGTCGCCAACCAGAGACGAGGTTTCGAGAAGAGCTTGCGTTGATTCATCGTCACAGGCGTTGGCGCGAGCGCAAAAACTCGCGGACTGTACGCACGAATTGGCAATCAGGTACAGGGTTATTGCTTCACAGGGAGGTCGCTGCTCCATGATGCTGCAGCTATCAACCATCGACCGTCGACTTTGCGCCATTGCCAGAGATACTTCCCGGTGTCAGCTGATGTCCTGGCTCCGGCCGGAGCCGTCGCGCCGGGAACGAAGGTCGCTACAAAGCGCCCTTGCTCCACCGCAAGCGGGCCATTCGCCACGACTGATACCGTCACATGATGTATTTCCATCTTCCCAGTCGCGAGTAGCGGCCTGTTCGCACTGAGCCAGGTCGCACGACCCGAACTCGCAGGATGGTTCGGCGGCAGCGATCTATGATCTTCGGTGAAGATCGTCGCAACCGAATCGATGGCTCCTTCCGCGTACCACCGCTCAAAGTTTGCTCTGACCTTCTCGAGTTCCGTGCGGGCGGTGATGGACTCGGCGGCGATTCTCTCATCAGCCTGCTGTGGCGTTTCTGCAGACTGACATGCGGCGACCAACATGCAGCAGAAGATGACGCGTCTGATGCGCATATGTTTGCTCAAATGTGAGGAGGTGAATGAAGTTCCAGCGAAACCTCACTGCTTTTCAAAGACAATCACGTTGTTGACGGCACGACCTTGTGCGTCTTTGCCGGTCTGCGTAATGGTTCGCGTCTTTCCGTCTCGAGACACGACGTTCGTGGCCCTGAGCATCACTTGTCCACCATTCTTCCAAATCGACGTGATCGTATACGGGTCAGCACGCGTGAACGCAGCCGTATCCGCGTAGGCGATGCCCTGCACTGGATATTCCTTCCCGTCGAAGCGCAGGACGAGCACTGAATGCGTCGGGTTGCCGTTCGCGTCAGTTCCGTCCGCGGTTTGTGTCAATCCACCTTCCGACGCCTTGTACCTGGCGATGTTCGTCTTTGGCGCAGGGCCTGGGTCGAATTTCGACTTGTCGGGGATGAACTTCCAGGTGCCAAGAAACGGGTCACCTCCCGGGGGTGCAGGCGATGGCTGTGTTGCGGGAAGATCCGAACTCACGCTCGCCGCAAGGGACAGCCAGGAACCGTCGGGCTGACGCCGAAAGACAACCAACTGCTTCCCGATATCAGCAGCTGGTGCGCCCTCGATCTTGAATGCGTACGCACTTGTTCCCCAAACGGTGTTGCCGCTTCCCTGGATCTGAACGTCCGAAAAGGTCAGTCTCTCCGCCTTCGGGCCTGCTTCACCCCACTTCTGAATTGCGGCACGACCCCGGACTGCGGGCGAGTTGGCGAACATGAATACGGCATCCTCCGTGAAGTCGTTGGCCCACGCCGCATAGTCCTTGGCTGTTACGTGACGCGCCACTTCATCGAAGCGGTGCCGAATCGCAGCGACATCTGCCGGGGACAATTCCGCCGTCTTCGGTGCGCAGCCAAGTGCCATCGCCAGGCCCAGCAAGGCAAGCCGATTTGCTACTGTCACGTTACCTCCCGCATTGTGATTGCAGTGAACTCCTGCGACGACCGAGCTAAGCTGCAGATAAATGCAAAAAAAAGCGAGGTTGGGCTGGTTGACGCAGCGCTCGCGACGCGTAGGTTCGGTCACATGTCATACGCAATTGCAACATTCCGGGGTGCCGCCCTCCTGGCTGGCGCGATGTCGGTTCTCTCGCAAGCGCTGTCTGCCCAGACGCGGGCGACGGCGACCAACGTGCCGGTGATTCCGCACACTGCAGTTCCCAACTTTTTCAAGAATCCGCCGGGGATCTACACGGGCGAGAACATGGGAATCTCGACGGATTCGAAGGGGAACATCTACATCTATCATCGCGCCAACGAAACGCGGCTCTTCCAGTACAATCCGCAAGGTGTGTTCGTGCGCGAGATCGGCCGCGGCAATTACGGCTCTTCATTCGCGCATTCCGTGCGCGTCGACGCGCAGGACAATATCTGGGTGGTTGATGAAGGCACCAACATGCTCGTGAAATTCAGCGCTGAGGGAAGAGTGCTGATGACCATCGGGCGGCGTGACGATCCCGTGGAAATGCTCGGCAATATGCCCGGGACTGGTGCCTATCACGGGCGCAATGCCAATTACCGTTTCGGTCGACAGACAGATGTCGCATTCGATCAGCAGGGAAACATCTTCGTCTCCGATGGCTACGACGACGCCCGCGTGGTCAAGTACGACAAGAACGGGCGTTTCGTGAAAGCAGTCGGCACGCGCGGCAATGGGAATCTGCAGTTCAATACTCCGCACTCTATCGCGACCGATTTTCAGGGAAATGTTTATGTCGGCGATCGTGGTAACGCACGAGTGCAGGTGCTCGACAACGATTTGAACTGGAAGGCGAACTACTCTAACGTCGGGAACCCTTGGGCGGTGTGTGTATCGGGCGGCCCCGGCCCGCGTGATCCCGGCAAGCAGTATTTGTTCGTTTCAAATTCCTGGCAGGATAGCGCGCCTGCTGCGGGCGCTGCATTCACCGGCGAGATCTACAAGATGGAACTCGACGGAACGATTGTGGGCAAGTTCGGACAGGCAGGGAAAGCACCGGGTGAATTTGCCACCACACACCAAATGGATTGTCGCGATCCCAACGTCATCTTCACCGCAGAGATAAATGATTGGCGCTCGCAGAAGATTCTGCTCAAGGCGCCGAGCCAGAAGGAGGAGAGGCCATGACTCGTTATTTCGTCGCGGCAGCCGCGGTGATGTCCTTTGCCGCAGGCTCGGTCGCTGCACAGACAACGGTGCCGGAGATTCCGTTCACATCCAACGCAAATTTCCTGCAGACCCCACTTGACGTATTCGTGGGCGAAGTCGCAGGTGTCGGCGCAAATTCGCGCGGACAGATTTTTGTTTACACGCGGACCGGCCACCCCTACGCGACGCTCGGCGACAACCGCACATTCTCGCATGGTGGATCACGGCTCTTCGTGTTCGATGCGAATGGCAAGTTCGTGCGCGAGTGGGGGCAGGATGTTTATGGATTCAATGCGGCGATCGGATTGCGTGTTGATCCGCAGGACAATGTTTGGACGATCGATGTCGCAGCGAATCAAATTGTGAAGTTCGATTCTGAGGGGCGTGTCGCGCTCGTGCTGGGGCGAAAGCCTGAAGCGATCGCTGTGCGTCCGCGGGCTGGTGGAGCTGGTACTGCTGGCGCGGCCGGTGCGACGGGTGCCGCCGGTCGTGCAGGTGCTGCAGGTACAGCTGGGGCAGGAGGAGCTGGTGGCGCTGCTGGCGCCGGAGGTGCTGGAGGTGCTGCCGGTGCTGCCGGTGCTGCTGCCCCGGGCGGCGGGCGTGTTGGCGGAGGAGGGCGTGTGGCTGGAGCTGGCACGCCCGGATCAACGTTCAGTCGGCCCACCGATGTAGCATGGGATGCAGCCGGCAACATTTACATTGCCGACGGCATCGGCAACAACAATCGCGTAGCGAAATACGACAAAGATGGAAAGTTCATCGCGCAGTGGGGCTCAACGGGCGTCGCAGACGGACAATTCGCAGGCGTGAAATCACTGGCGGTGGATGCACAGGGCAATGTGTATGTAGCCGATGTTGGCAACAAACGCATTCAGGTCTTCGACGGCAACGGTCGATTCAAATCATCGTTCGGCAACATCGGCACGCCGCTCACAATGTGCATGACGCGCGGCGCGACGCAATTCCTCTATGTGTCACACGCGGGCGACGACGTCGGGATGGACGATGCCACGATTTACAAGGTGCAGCTCGACGGCAAGGTGGTAGGCAAGTTCGGATCTGCGGGGAAACTGCCCAAGGAATTCGGTCTCGCCAATTCCATAGACTGCCGCAACGCGAACGAACTGTTGATCGGCGAGATGACGAACTGGCGCGTGCAGAAGCTGACGATCAGGTAATCGACGGCAGCGCAGCCTCTTCGCCGTTGTCGAGGCGTTCGGCAAGCACTTGTAACGCGAGCGCTTGCACCTTGGCCACGGCGTCTGTTTTCGCGACCCCGTAGGCCAGCACACCGGGTATCGCCTCTATCTCCGCGACCCACCGGCCGTCGACTTCTTGCTCGACGTCGATTTTCAGTTGCGTTGGGACCTCCGAGGTGAACGCGTCCTTCAGCGCTTTCCTAAGGATAGCGGAGCGACGGCACGCCACGACGCGGACTGCAGCCCATGGATTTCAGAGTCGCCCGCGCAGCGCGTCCAGGTACTGGACAACATCGACGAGTCCCTCCACCGTGCGAATGCGTTCGGAAGGAATGCCGCGGTGATGAGAATTCTCCGCGTGCAACCAGAGTCGCGCCTTGGTTTCATCCCCTCCCATGAGTGCCTCAAGAGAGCGATGTGCGCGAAGGAACAGGAGAGCGAGTTCCCCTTCTTTGCTGTTCGGGCTGATCTCGCGATCAGACCGCAGTCGTAACACCGATCCTTCGCTCGTACCCAGCACGGCGGCGAGGTGGCGACTTCGCAAGTCGAGTTGTTCCGCGGCGGCGAGCACTGCCCTCGTGAGAACCGGACCGGGCTGAGGCCGCGGCACCGAACCAGGGGTAGGGAATCTCATCAAGTTGCGACGCTATAGCCAATTACTTGCAATTGCAAGTGCTGACATCTGCAAGCCTCACGCCCCCTTTGTCCGCTTTGAGCGCCGGCCCCGCGCCTGCCGCGCCACAGAGATGGCTCGCTCGGCCCACTGACCCAGCATTTCCGCAGATTCCAGTACCTCTTCAGGCAGCTGATGGTAACCCATCGTCTCTCCGCCATCTCCTGACGGCCGGAATGGGCCCATGCCGCGCACCTCGAAGTCCTGCCTGTTGCTGTCGTCAGTTTTGAAATACACAGCGTCGTCGTCGATCAAAGCAAAGAAAAGATCGCTCGAGTAAATGCCGACTCCGCCGAACATCGAGCGCGAGCGAATATCCGGAACAGCACGCTTCAGCTGCTCAAGAACGAAAGTTCGAAATGAATCGGTGACGGGCATGAGTGACAATAATCAATTCTTAATCAAAAAATCTTGTCGTGCCGCCCACCCGACCCACAAATTGACGAACGGTTTTTTTGGCTCTCCACAGGCGCCACTCTGCCACAGACGAAACAAAAACGGAGGCTCGATGATCGTCCGGAACCTTGTCTGCAGGCCAGCATCGGTCCTCGGCCAATCGGCAGTGGTCCATTTTCGTCATGCCGGCGAAAGCCGGCATCCATTTTCCGACTAACATGGATTCCGGCTTTCGCCGGAATGACGGCATAATGACCCACTACGGGCCAATCCATTATCTTGTTGAGACAATGAGCCCGCGCATCCGTTCATTCCTCCTCCTCAACTTTGCAGCCCTGCAGGTCGTTTTCTTCGGAGCGATCTCGCGTTCCGGCGAAGTCATCGATGTCGCGACCTCGCGATCGGTCGCGCCAAGTGAGGCTCATGCGGTTGCGCTCATCGCCAAGAATCGACCGAGTGAGAACGCTGGACGCCGCTTCGCTCCGCCGCTTTTTACCATCGCAACCGCAATCACCGTCGAGATCGGACAGCGAGTTGCCGACCAGCCCCTGGCAACAATCTCGATTCCCGCCTTTGATGCGGGTGTCTTCCTACCCAACTCGCGCGCCCCTCCCGCTCGCTCCTGAGGAGTAGCGCGCCAGCCGCGCCTCCACACAACCGACAGCCCCTAAATCGCCGCAGCACCCGTCAGCGCACCAACGCGCGACGGAGTCTGTGGCATGGCATTCATCGGCAGGAGCAAAGATGCGTTTTCACATGTGCCAACTCTGGAGCGCGCCATGAGGTCAATTCGATGGCGCACAATAATCATCGCGGTGCTTGCGCTGACGAGTTTGTTCGCGCTGTTCCCGCGCAACGTCAAGCAGCGCGTGTACGATAGATCCACTGGATTGATGCGCGATACCTCAATGCTCCGTGTTCCCATCAATCTGGGACTGGATCTACGCGGCGGGGTTCACCTTGCACTGGAACCCGATCAATCGCAGGGTGCGATAGCGGATTGTCGCGATGCAATCCTGCGAGCGGAGCGTGTTGTTCGCGCGAGGCTCGATGAATTAGGAACCAGCGAGCCAGTAGTGCAGGTAGCGGGAGAATGTCGCTTGGTGGTTGAGATTCCCGGTGTGCACGATCTCGCGCGGGCCAGATCGATCGTCGAGCGATCGGCTTTCCTGGAATTCCGAATCGTTGATGCGACGGGCCAATTGAATCGCGCTCTGCCTTCACTGGACGCTGCTGCGCGCATCTCGCATCTCCTGCACCCGGGCGACATCCAGGGGGAGTTCTTCGTGCCCGAAGCGCATGTGGGCGAGGTGGAGCGACTGCTGGCGCTGCCTGAGGTGCAACAACATTTGCCGCGCGGCATCGAGCTACGCTGGGCCGCGCAGACGCACACATGGGAGGGTGCTCCCGCTCGAGCGCTCTATGCTCTCGATGCCAGGTCGACAATCACCGGTGATGAACTGCAGGACGCTACTGCGGCGATCGACCCCACTACCGGTGGCGCCATTGTGCAGTTCGAACTCCTGAATGTCGCGTCGCGGAAGTTCGGCGATATGACTGGTCGCAATATCGGGCACCATCTCGCAATAGTCCTCGATGGGCGTGTGCAGGGGCGACCCCCTGTTATCACTGAGCGCATCACGCAAAGGGGACAAATCAAGATGGGCGGGAAGACAATCGCCGAGGCTCACGATCTTGCACTGGTGCTGCGCGCTGGTGCGCTCCCGGTTCCGCTCCATGTTGTTGAGCAACAAATGATAGGGCCATCGCTGGGCAGCGACTCGATCCAGGATGGCATCCGCACATCCGCATTCGCCGTCGCATTTGTCCTCCTTGTACTCGGCGTTTACTACGGCATTTCCGGGTTGCTCGCCGTTGGGGCATTGATCCTTTACGTCCTGTTCAGCCTTGGAGGACTCGCGGTGCTGGGTTCCACGCTGACTCTTCCGGGACTGGCGGGATTCGCGTTGTCCATTGGAATGGCTGTGGATGCCAACGTCCTGATATTCGAACGGATTCGCGAAGAACTCGCTGCCGGCAAGACCGTGCGAACCGCCGTGAATGAAGGATTCCGGCACGCGATGAGCGCGATTGTCGATTCCAACGTCACGACCGCGCTCACCGCAGCGATTCTATACATGGTAGGCACTGGCCCGGTGAGAGGCTTTGCAGTCACCCTGCTACTCGGTCTGCTTGCGTCGATGTTGTCGGCAGTATTCGCGACAAGAACTTTCTTCCTCATCTGGCTGCAGCGCCGCCCGGCAATGACAACGCTGCACAGCTTTCGTCTCCGCATGTTCGCGAACGCAAAGTACGAGTTTATCCGGATGCGTCGCTGGGCGTTGATGGCCACCGCCGCCTTCGTGATTCCTGGGCTGATAATGCTTGGGGCAAGCGGAATCACCTACAGCATTGAATTCACGGGCGGAGCCATGATACACATCCGCACAGAGCAGCCGTCTGCGACTGCTTCGGTTCGGGAAGCGTTGTCACAGGGCGGAATTGGGGCCGCGGAAATCCAGAACTTCGGATCTGATCGGGACTTCCTGATTCGCACACGCCTCGAAGGCGGCAAGACTGATGCTTCTGCTGTGACAACCGTGGTGCGCCAGGCTCTGGACAATGGACTCGGCAGTGGCGCCTACGATGTTGTTCGAACCGAGGATGTGGGACCAAAGGTCGGAGCAGAGCTGCAACGCAAGGCACTGATTGCGGTGTTGTTCAGCTTTGTGACGACTCTGATCTACCTCGCGTTCCGGTTCGAATGGCGATTTGGTCTCGCAGCGGTGATCGCCACGGCTCATGACATCATCGCGACCGTGGCGTTCATCAGGTACCTCGACCTCGAGGTGAGCCTGGTTGTTGTAGCCGCGGTGCTGACAGTGCTCGGCTATTCGCTCAACGATACGATCGTGATTTTCGATCGTGTGCGCGAGAACCTGGCAAAGTCAAGGCGCGTCGGGTTTGTCGACCTCCTCAACAAATCGATCAACGAAACACTGCCGCGAACAATTCTCACAGGCGGAACTACACTCGCTACGGCATTGATGCTCTCGTTTTTCGCGGGGGAGGTGATCAAGCCATTTGCTCTTGTGATGAGTTTCGGAATTGTTGTTGGAACTCTCTCATCGATTTTTGTTGCGTCGCCAGTGTTATTGTGGATTGAGAATCGGTGGACGGCGAAGAAAGAAGCGCGCGCCGCCGGGCCCGCAAGAGCTCCGGCCTAGTGCGTTGAACCTCAGTCGTTGAGAGCACGCTGACACCAGTAACATGGGTTCCGGCTTTCGCCGGAATGACAATTCTTGCTTGTCATTCCGGCGAAAGCCGGAACCCA
>CAZKXZ010000079.1:0-20561 GCA_964556695.1 uncultured Gemmatimonadales bacterium | reverse complement strand
GCGGATCGGTGCCGCGCCCCGGCGAAGTGAGCCTCGCGCATCACGGCGTGTTGTTTCTCGACGAGATGCTCGAGTTTCCTCGACACGTACTGGAGGTCCTGCGACAACCCATGGAAGATGGTCGCGTGGTCCTATCCCGGGCCAGCGGATCCGTCACCTATCCATCGCGCTTCTCGCTGATCGGAGCGATGAATCCCTGCTTGTGCGGGTTGAGTGGGACAGCGAGGTCGAACGAATGCTCGTGCTCTGAGGCAGACATCCGGAAATATCGTGCGCGCTTGTCGGGTCCTTTGCGCGATCGAATAGATCTCGTTGTGAGCGTGAGCGCCCTGCCGGTCTCGGACCTCGCTGCACCACTTGTAAGCGCAGGCGAGCGTTCCGACGATATCAGGAAACGGGTTGAGCGCGCGCGTTCACGACAGGTTGTTCGCTTCGCGGAGATAGAAGGCATTGCATGCAACGCTCAGGCGAGCGGCGCGTGGATGCAAAGGAACGTGCTGCTGGATGGAGCTGCACGCGAGTTGCTGCTCCAGGCGGTGGAACAGCTGCATCTGTCGGCACGGGCGTACCATCGACTGATGAAGATGGCGCTGACTATCGCCGACCTTGCTGAGTGCGACTCGGTGACTGCAGCAGCGGTAGGCGAAGCCCTAAGGTACCGCTGACACTGACCGCGTCCCCTCGCGCACCATCGTGGTCTGTTCCCATCGCGAACTAGCCGCACTTCCACATGAGGAGGAGAAACATGGCAAGACTTGAACGCATAGTGGTGCCAGGACTGCCGCACCACGTCACCCATCGAGGCAATCGCAAGCAGGAGGTCTTTCTCGATGATACCGATCGGACGACATATCTGAGAATACTCAGAGACAGGGCGGCCAAGTACGAGTTACGGCTTTGGGTGTACGTGCTGATGTCCAATCATATCCACCTGATCTGTGTACCGAAGACCGCCGAGTCCCTGAGCCGAGCAGTTGGAAAAACGCAAGGTGATTACGCGTCCTACTTCAATTTTCGGCACCGCCAAGTAGGGCACGTCTGGCACAGCCGATTCAGATCTTTTGTAATGGATCAGTCTCACCTCATGAATGCGACGCGGTACGTCGAACGCAATCCAGTACGCGCTGGGATTGTACATCAGGCGGAGAGATACTCATGGTCCAGTGCGCCCGGGCACTGCGGTTTGCAGTCAGATCCGCTCCTTACGGCCGATTTCCCGTTGCTGATTGAAGTCCCCGATTGGTCGGTCTGGCTTCGGGGCGAAGAATCCCAACAAACCTTGGAGCAGTTGCGCCAGCGGAGCGCTCGTGGCCACCCTCTCGGCAATGAGGACTTTGTGCGCGCGTTGGAGTCCCGCCTGGGGCGCAGATTTCCCACTTAGCGACGCGAGCCCCCGGCCCGCGCCCAATCGAACCACCGAATCCTTGCATTCGGATCGTCACGTTGGGCGAGCGCCGACGTTCTCATCGCCAAACCGGTGCACGCTCGACCTGTCCCCGCCGGTACACGAGGGACACGTCCCTGCACTATCCTGTTTCGCCCCAAGCGACTGCGCCAACAGGATGGTGCACGACCGACCTGTCCCCATTGGTACACGGGGGACACGTCCCCACGGAACAGCCCACGGAACAGCCAGTTGGAACTCCGGAACGGGGGCGGGGGGTCGGTGTAGCTATATCCGGCACTGAATAGCGGTACCGTGGCGCACTGCGCCAACTTCTACTATAATTGCCAAAGTTGCCCGTTCATTATCAGACTCAACGCTGCGGATGCAGAAATCCGCATGCAGTTCCGTTGCACACGCCGCCCTAATCGATAGAACCAGAGGTCCACAAATGAAGACCACCGTACTTCGCTCACTCACTGTTGTCGTTGCCGCCTTCGCCCTTGTCGGCGCGGTGCGCAGCGCCGCCGCAAGCGCTGAGATCGCTCGCGAAACTCAACGCCGCATCAGGATCATGGTCAGCCCGCAGGTCGCCAATGATGATGTCGATCTCGGGAAGACAAAAGCCCTCGACGTCGCAATCATCCAGGAGCCGTCATGGTCCTTCTCCGACATCGATCCGCAGACCGTCGAGTTCGCGAAGGCCATCCCCGCCAAGAGTTCCTATTCCTCCAAGGACTACGACAACGACGGTCTTTCCGATCGCGTCTACTCGTTCACTCCGAAATCTTTGAAGCTCACCGAAGCCGACACGCTGGCATGTCTCACGCTCGAGACCATCAACAAGCAGAAGTTCTCCGGCTGCACCAAGGTCAAGGTCATCAAGGCCAAGACCCCGTAACGAGCGGCACAAGAGTCCCCACGGTGGGCCAAGGTAACAGGCCCAGTCCGTGCAGGAAATGAGAGAACGGGCCGGCACACGCCAGCCCGTTCTTTTTTTACCTCGTTGAGACAGGGTATAGAGCGTGAGCGTGCGTCGTCTATCGATCCCGGCCATTCTTCTAGCCGCCGCGCTGCTACAGGCGTCAGCGGGCTGCTCAACACGTGAACCGTCAACCAATCCCAATCCCGACCCCACTCCCAATCCGAACCCCGTCCCGAATCCGGGGCCAGATAGCATTCCAGCCGCATTCACACTAGCGGTTCAGGTGGTCATTTCCGGCTTGCAGAACCCCGTGGCGCTCGCATTTCCCCCCGGTGACGCCAGGAGTTTCATCGTGGAGCAGCGCGGCCGAATCATGATCCTGCAAAACGGACAACTCCTCACAACACCATTCCTCGACATTCAATCGCGGGTAAGATTCGGCGGAGAACAGGGACTCCTCGGACTGGCATTTCACCCGGAATACGCGACCAATGGCTGGTTCTATGTCAACTACACCGGGTCCGACGGTGCCACTCGCATAGAGCGCTATTCGCGATCAGCAGCAAATCCGAACATCGGCGAACCCGCGAGCGATTTCCGGCTCCTCACGATTGCACAGCCGTACTCCAATCACAATGGAGGGATGATTCTTTTCGCTCCCGACGGAATGTTGTGGATTGGGATGGGAGATGGAGGGAGCGGCGGCGATCCCCACGGCAATGGACAGGACCAATCGGCATTGCTCGGAAGCATGCTGCGAATAGACGTGGGCGGATCGCCCTACATAGTTCCACCTGACAATCCCTACGTGGGCCAGAGCGGCGCGCGCCCCGAGATCTGGGCGAAAGGTTTGCGCAATCCATGGAGGTTCGCAATCGATCGCCAATCCGGACTTCTCTACATCGCCGATGTAGGACAGGGCCGCCAGGAAGAAGTAAGCGTCGTGCCCTACACCGCCGCGGGACTCAACTACGGCTGGAAAATCACCGAAGGATCCGAATGCTACGGTGCAGCCTCATGCGACAAGCAAGGTCTCACCGTGCCACTGCTGACATACGAACACAGCGATGGCTGCAGCATCACTGGAGGATACAGTTATCGCGGGCAGGCGCTTCCGGAGTTACGCGGGCGCTACTTCTACTCCGACTACTGCAGCGGCTGGCTGCGCAGCTTCAGATATGTGAACGGAATAGCTGAAGAGCGGCGCTCATGGAATGTCGGCTCGCTGGGCGCCGTGCTTTCCTTCGGAGAAGATCTCGCAGGCGAGTTGTACATTCTGTCCGGCAACGGCAGACTGTACAAGTTGGTCAGGGGCAGCTGAAAAACCTGTTGCCGGCCAGATGACATGACGATTGCGACGATCAATCCCGCGACTGGTGAAACCGTTCGCGTCTTTGAAGAAATCTCAGAGCAGGAACTGGAGCGCAGACTCGCCCGCGCCGCGGCAGCACAAAAAGCGTGGGGCTCACTGCACCTTGCCGATCGCGCCGACAGGCTGCGCGCCGCCGCTGCCATTCTCGATGCGGAACGACAGCCACTCGCTGCGTTGATGACGCTGGAGATGGGTAAACCCATTAAAGCGGCGCGCGATGAAGCGGCGAAATGCGCAACGGGTCTGCGCTACTACGCCGATAACGCAGCGGCCTTCCTCGCACCGCGCCGATCGCCGCTCAGTGCCGACGAAGAAGCTGCGATCACCACTCAGCCATTGGGAGTCATCCTCGCAGTAATGCCCTGGAACTTTCCCTTCTGGCAGGTATTCCGCTTCGCCGCACCGGCGCTCGTAGCCGGAAACGCGGCGGTGCTGAAACACGCGTCGAACGTGCCGCAGTGCGCACTCGCGATCGAAAGTGTTTTTCTGCGCGCGGGTTTCCCGGAAGGAGTGTTTCAGACATTGCTGCTCCCTGCGTCGCGCGTTGAGCGCGTAATCGCGGATGGTCGCATAGCTGCCGTGGCGCTTACAGGAAGTGAGACAGCTGGCAGCCAGGTTGCATCCATCGCCGGCAAACATCTCAAGAAAACAGTCCTGGAGCTCGGCGGCAGCGATCCCTTCATCATACTCAGCTCGGCCAACATTCAGGCAACGGCAATAGCGGCCGCGAAAGCACGCACGGTGAACAGCGGCCAGTCATGCATCGCGGCAAAAAGATTCATCGTCGTCGATTCAGTCGCCGCCGAATTCGAAAAAGCGTTTGTGCGAGCCATGGCCGCCCTGCGCGTTGGCGATCCCAGAAGCGAGGCGAGCGAAATCGGTCCGCTGGCTACCGCGCAGGTTCTCGCGGATGTCGAGCGGCAGGTGAACGAAACGGTGCGCCTCGGTGCGCGACTCGCCACCGGCGGTGCCAGGCTGGATAGCAGCGGTTACTACTACCCTCCCACTGTCCTCCTCGACGTGGACCCGGCTGCGCCCGTGTGCACCGAAGAAGTCTTCGGACCGGTGGCTCCAGTGCTTCGTGTTCCCAACGCAGCCGCCGCACTCACACTCGCGAACAACACGCGTTACGGTCTGGGAGCATCGGTGTGGACCGACAACCAATCTGAAATCGAAATGTTCACGCACGGCATCGAGTCAGGAATGGTGTTTGTAAACTCGATCGTGCAGTCCGATCCCCGTCTCCCATTCGGTGGCGTGAAGCGGTCCGGCTATGGCCGCGAACTCGGCGAAACCGGTATTCACGAATTTGTGAACATCAAGACGATCAGAGTTCGCGAGGCGCCAGCAGCAGGATCGTAACGCGAGTTTCCTCCCCCGCGGTGCTTGCAACACTTATCTGTCCGCCCCATCCCTCAATCAACTTTCTGCTGATCGGAAGTCCCAGACCGCTGCCACTCGATCGTGTGGAGAAATGCGGCTCGAATATCCGCGGCAGCACCTCAGCCGGAATTCCATGGCCATCGTCACGTACCTCGACCGCAATCGTCGTCGCATTTCGATTCACTGTCATGTGTACAACCTTCGCGCTGGCATGACGGGCGTTCTCCAGCAGATTGAGCAGCACTTCGCGCAGCTCATCTTCCGATGCCAGAGCGAGCAGCGATCCCTCACTCTCGTCGTAGCGCCACTCCACATCTCCCTCCCCCATCCGCTCCAGCGCAACCACGTCGCGTGCGATGTCGCCGACATCCACAGGCAATGGTGCTGATCGCTGGGACGGCGCAACGCCGTAGCGACTGAATGCCCGCGCGATTTCATCGAGGCGATCGATCTCCTCGAGGATTCGCGCCACATTGGAATCGAGAATCCGGTCGAAATCCTCGCGCTTGTCCTGATGAGCTCTGCGCAGGTGCTGCACACCCAGTCTTATTGGAGTGAGCGGATTCTTTATTTCATGCGCAACCTGCCGGGCCATCTGACCCCACGCTATTACACGCTGGGCGCGCGCCAGTTCGGAAACATCATCGAGAGTGAGCACCGCGCCGCCGTCACCGGAACTCAGGCGCGTGAGCCAGCCATGCATCTGACGTCCGCCGATCTCCTGATCGAATTCCATTTCGTCGTCCGAGCCCGCGAGAAACTGCACGACGTATCTGTGCAAGGACGGCAACTTTGCCTCTCCACCCATGCTCATCCCGGGCTCGAGCCGCAATCCCAGCAGCGTCGTGCTGCGTGGATTGGCAAGAGTGACGCGCGCGTTCCTGTCAAATGCAATGACGCCGCTCGCCACATTTCTGAGAATGGCTTCGGTGCGACGCTGCGCAGCGAGAAGTTCACCACGACTGGCATTCAGGTCACCAGCCATGGTTCGGAAAGCGGAAAAGACCGCAGCGAATTCAGAGCGCGGCTCGGTAGGAAGTTGTGGATCACGTTCACCGCGTGCGATGGCGAGTGCCGCGCCACGCAGAATTCCGATGGGACGCGCCAGCTGTCGCGCGGCAATTCCGCTCAACAGAAGCGCGGCGAGGGCCCCAACGGCTGTGCTGAATAACACCAGTACTCCCAGGTCGCTACGGCGACGATCGATGGCAAGATGATCTGCACGCGCCGGCGCTGCGAGCACCGCAGGCGCCAGTTTGGGGCCAGTTATCACCCTGTACCCAACAAGCGCCTGCGTGCGGCCGACCTGCTCCAAATGAGAAGCGGTCACTTCGTTCTGCAACTCCAGCTTCCTATAGACATCGGGTGGAAGGCGTCGTCCCAGGGGCGCCAGCTGCAGGAAGAGCGAGTCACTCGTCTGATCGAGCCTCCCGTTGCGATACAGGAAGAGCGGAGCATCATAGCGTTCACTGGCGGCGGCCATAGCGTCCATCGATACCTCGTCTTCCGCCGATCGCAGCATTTCCAGCAGAAGCAGCTCGCGCGCCTGACGGTCACCGGCGAGAATGCCGCGACTGGACCAGAATGCGAACACGATCGCCGGGATGACAAAAAACGCGAACAGCGCGACCGTGAGCCTGACACGATAACTCTGCCCCCAGATGTGTCGCCGCGTTCTGAACCAGCGCGAGAGCGAACCATCCGCCGCAACGGCCAGAGACCAGAGTACGATGAACAACAACAGATCGAAAAACAGAACAAGTATGCCACGCTGCAGAAGTACGTCGTAGCTCCGGAGATCCACCTCGACATGCGCGCGCTGCGCATTGCGCTCACCCAGCAACATGTCACCGTGCAACTTGTCGCCCTCGCGCTCCCAGCTGGGAACGCCAGGCACAATGTCACCATGCGATTCCGGGGTGGACAGTGTGAAGGTGTATGGCGGTTCGCCCCCCGGTTCCTGTGTGAGACCGAACAATGAAAGGAATGGCTCATCGCGAACTATGCGCGAGCGCGGCGCGACCAATGCTGTTGTCACCCAACCATCCGGGTGTGGCGCAGCGATCAGCATCTGCGCGGGTATGAATCTCATTTCCTGTTGCACCACCAACCCGCTGGAACGCGCCCGGGCAATGTAAGGAAGAACCGATGGCTGATAAGTTGAGCTTTGTGAAAGGGACAAGCGCGCCACGAGATTGTTTGACGGATCCCACGCTACCAGCTCGACCGGATATTGCGCCGACGCAAGATCGGAGTTCACATACTGCTTGAGCAGCGCTGCCCGATCACGCGGCGAAGGAGACACCGCAAGGGAGCGGCCAAAACGTTCCAGCACCATCGATGCGTAGGGATCGATCACGCTCGCGGCAGTGATATCCTGCTGCGCCAGCGCGACCCGCTGTCTGATCGATGTGCTCCACACGAGTGTCGCTGCGCCGAGAGCAGCGACCGACGCGACAGTGAGATTGAACCCGCGTACTGACCGCGACAACGCCAGCGCCGCGACCGCCAGAATCCAGAGTACCGGGTACCATTCCGGAAAGTGACCAGGCGCCTCGAGAATTACAGGTCCGAGCGCGGCAGCCAGAAATGCCAGAGCAATGGGGACCACGAGTGGGAGTCCGCGCCGCGCACCAAGCAGGGCGCGCCCCGCCGAAACACCGGCGAGCAGCACTACACACGCGGCGATGAACAGTGCCGCTTGCAGCGAAAGCCACAAGCCCGTGGAACTCCCCCACACCGGCGGAGCAATTCCGCTCGCAATCTTGCGAAGAAGAAAAGGACCAAGCAACGCGATCGCGATAACCAGCCAGAATGCGATGCCCCTCGATTGCAGACGCGTTCTGCTTCTGAGAAGCGCGAACAGCGCCAGCAGTGCCAGCGCCGATGACATGAGTAGCGCACCGCCATTCGCCGTCAGCGGTCCGCCCAGCGGCGAGTAGTAAATGCTGGGATCGAACAAGCGCGTGCGACCAGAGAGCTGATTGAACGGAATGAGCGCCACGCAGGCCAGCACCACCAAAAGCGATGCGCCCCGAGCGCCAAAGGTCGGGAAGCGACGCCACGCAACGCAGAGGAACAGAATCGCAGCGAGGCCGAACAAAACTGCCCCGGTGGCCATTAACTGTTCGGTGAGACGCAGGCGAACCTGACCCCGCACCAGCGGCATTGGCTGGACGAAAGCCATCGTGTCACCCGCGACAACAAATGGCTTCGAACCTGCCACACTCGCCGCAGGAGGGTACAAGGAAAATCCCGTCGTCCCGCTGCCACGCGCAACCTGGCGCTCGAGTGAAAGCGAGAGATGATCCGCCGGTGGCAATGCCTGCAAAAGAGTGAGCGCCCTCGAACGCGAGTCATCGGTACCCGTACCGTTCGCCGACCCGTAAAGGACAACGAAAAACTCGGTGAATACCACACCAGCGGGAGCATCGGGAAGCTCATCCGGCTCGACCCGGAACACTCCACTCCATATGCGGTCGTTGCCGCCGCGATAGAGAATCGTGCTGCGCTCCGGCTGTGGCAGTGCAAGGCCCCGCAGATAGTCGAAGGCGGCCTTCGGATCAGCAGGAGCTGCAAGCGCGCGTGTAGCGCGGGTGCTCACCTCGCGATGACTGAGCTCAAGAGCGCCCAACATTCGCTCCAGTCCACTTGCCTGCATGCGGGCGGACACGGCATCCCAGTCCGCATCGATCTCGGCGATGCGCCCGCGATAAACCCCAGTTGCGACAACAAACGACAGCAGGAACAATGAGGTCGCGAAGGGCCAGCGCACCTGACGAAGTCCAACCGTGATGAGTGCCGCCAACGTCACCAGAGTGGAAACCCCGGCCACGATCAGATAGCCTTCCTCAAGCGTACGCAGGAATCTGGCGCTTGAAATCAGCGCCACGCCCGCGGCCACGCACCAAGCCAGCGTGCGCCACTCAGGCCGGTCCGTTTTCAGGTACGTACCCAGGTTCACCCCCATGTCCGACACTCAGTCAGCGAAATCACCACTGCGCCTCAAGGAAATGCGCCCGCCGGACATCGCGGCTGCACTGGTCCGCGACCCTCGGCTTATCGTCCCTATTGGCGCTTGCGAGCAGCACGGCAACCATCTCCCCCTGGGCGCCGGAACAATAATTGTGGAACGCCTGGCCGACGACCTCTCGGCTCGCTTCGGAATTCTGCGCGCTCCCACCATCGAATACGGCGTAAATGCATTCAGTGACCGGGAGGCACCGGGCCATGGCTCCCTCCGTCGAAAAACGCTGCACCGGGTTCTCAACGACTTGCTGGCCAGTTGGGAATGCAACAAGGTCAGCCAGTTCATCCTGCTCACGGCACACGGGTACGACCCTCATCTTGATGCACTCTCCACAGTGATGACAGCACAATCGGAAGTGCGCGTGATTGACATCCTTTCCACTGGCATCAGCGATCTTCTCGAGGGCCAACCGGCCCCACTGCGGGGCGATGAAGCCGACACCTCTCTGCTTCTGTACATCGCCCCCTCCCTCGTGGATCCACACATGCAGGACTATACGATGTCGACGGAAGAGGTCCGGCGATACCGGCGTGGCACCGTGAAACTGCCGAAGCACTCGGAAGGAGTTGCCTGCCGTCCGTCGCTGGCCAGTGCAGAAAAAGGGCGCGCCATATACCAGCGAATTTACGAGAGAGTGGCAGCCCGGGTGTTCACGCGTGATGTTGCGCAGGAAATCGCACCCGACTAACAATGCAATTGTCCCTGTTTCTTGCACGCGACGAAACCGTCATTTAATGCCTCGCGTAGGTGACTCACCTTTCATACTGTCTCCCCCGGGTGGCCCTGACGGTCCGGGAGAACCAGGCGCCATGCCGCTGGAGGACTCGCCGCCGCCCCAAGCAGGACAAAAGCTGCCAATACGGTGGGCCAGGTCGACCAGGAGGGGGTCTTTCTGATAGGAGACGACAACAAAGTTACCTTTCACCCCGTAAAGGTAGGGATTGCCGGAGACAAGTACTTCGAGGTTCTGAGTGGGTTGCAGGGAGGCGAGCGAATTGTCGCCGGCACCTACCAGGCCATTCGCGCCCTGCGTGATGGAATGCTCGTCCGGCAGGCTCCCATTGACACTACGAAATCCAAAGGTGGCTAATTGTGATTGAGCATACGGTTGACGTTGCACATTCGACTTTCGAAGAGAGGCAGGAGGTACTGCACGCTGTTGGCAAGCCGCCTTCGTCCGAATGGGTTATCGTCACGCGCGGAATCAAGCGCGAATACGACATGGGCGGCGAAATAGTCCGGGCGCTGCGGGGGGTGGACCTCGCCGTGAAACGCAATGAGTATGTCGCGATCATGGGGCCTTCCGGATCGGGCAAGTCCACACTCATGAATCTCATCGGATGCCTTGATACACCCAACGCGGGTGAATACTGGCTCAGCGGCCAGAAGGTCTCCGAGATGTCTGATGACAAACTTGCGAAAGTACGCAACAAGGAAATCGGGTTCGTTTTTCAGACTTTCAACCTGCTCTCCCGCGCTACTGCTCTGCATAACGTCGAACTGCCGCTTGTTTACGGAGGCATACGATCGTCGGAACGGAAACGTCGCGCGACCGAAGCACTCGAAAAAGTCGGCCTTGGAAACCGCGTCGATCACCGCCCCAACGAGCTGTCAGGTGGACAGAGGCAGCGCGTTGCAATTGCAAGAGCCCTGGTGAATAATCCCGCGATCCTTCTGGCCGACGAACCGACTGGTAACCTCGACTCCGCGACGTCGTCAGAAATCATGCGCGTATTCGAGGCGCTGGCCAATGAAGGACAGACGGTCATCATGGTAACGCACGAGCCCGACATCGCGGCTCACGCGCGGCGTGTTGTAATTCTCCGCGACGGTATTATCGAGTCGGACGAGAGACGCGATACGTTTGCCTCGAGGCACGCTCTCTAGAACCGCAGCGCGGTAGGCAGATTGGAGAGTGGATATTGGATATTGGAGAGGCAATTTGCAATTGGCAATTGCCTCTCCAGTATCCAATATCCACTCTCCATTGCTCCCCCACTAGTTTCCTCCCATGCCTGACATCGATGTTCTCGCCATTGCCGCGCATCGCGACGATGTCGAGCTGACGTGCGGCGGCACTTTGATCAAAGCCGCGAAACAGGGGTATCGCACGGCGGTAATCGATTTGAGCGAAGGCGAAACCGGCACGCGCGGGGACGCGGCATCGCGTGCGAGTGAGGCGGCTAAGGCTGCTGAGATAATGGGCCTTGCCGTGCGCGAGAACCTTGGGCTCCCCGATGCTGCCATTGTGAACACTCCCGAGACGCGCGCGCTCGTAGCGGTGGCGGTGCGCAAACTCAAGCCGCGCATCATCATCGCGCCGGCACAACAGGGGCGTCACCCCGATCATCGTGTAACGTCCGAGCTGGTCAGGGACGCATGCTTCATCGCCGGTCTCCGGAAGGTGGAGCCCAGCTTTCCCGCACATCGACCGCACAAGGTGCTACACTGCATGAGTTATCGGGAAGACTGGCAGAAGCCCACGTTCGTTGTGGATGTGAGCGATGAGTTCGAGCAGAAGATTGCGGCTATCGCCTGCTATCATTCGCAGTTCGAGGGCGCGACGAGGGCGGGAGAGGTGCAGCCCAATGGTGAAACACTTCTGGATATCGTGAGGCATCATGCGGCGCACTATGGTTCATTCATCCGCGCCCGTTATGGCGAACCCTATTTCACGGTAGAGACAATGCGAGTGGACGATGTCGTGGCGCTCGACGTATCGACGTACTGAATCGGGAGAGTTGTAATGCTCTACGACATCAGCATTCTCGTGCAGGAAGACACGCCGCAATGGCCTGGCGATGCTCCCTTTCAGTGCAACTGGACAGCGCTGATCGCCGGCGGTTCAGCGGTGAATCTCTCCACAACGTCGGGAAGCCCGCACGTCGGCACGCACGCGGATGCACCGTTGCACGTATGCGATGGCTGGAACGCATCGGAAGAGCTGCCGGTCGCCCCGTTTATTGGCAGAGCAATGGTGATTGATGTGTCGGACATCGAAGGCGAGATCAGCAAGGATCAGATTCTCGAGCGGGCTCCGGCCGAGGAATTTGAGCGCGTACTGCTCAGAACCGGATGCTGCATAGCGAGTGGCGAATTTCCGGGTGCGTGGCCAGTGCTCTCACGAGACGCGCTCTATCATCTGCTCGGCATTGGGAACATGAAGCTGCTGGGCGTAGATGCGCCGTCAGTGGATGATCGCGAGAGCAAAACGTTGAACAATCATGTGAACCTGTTCACGACAGGCGCGTACATACTGGAGAATCTGGACCTCCGCGCGATTGAGCCTGGCGTGTATGAACTCGTAGCGCTCCCCCTGCGCGTAGCCGGACTCGACGCCGCCCCCGTAAGAGCTTTCCTGCGCCCGACCGGCCACTAGCCCGAGTTTCTCACCATCGCGGGCTTAACTACGTTGGAACTACGTGAAAGTCAGCTGCGTGAAGGTCAACGTCGTGATATTAACGACGTGAAGGTGAACGACGTGAAAGTCAACAACGCTTAGCGCAACCACGTTTGTTTGACGACGTTTGGTCTCACGAAGTTCACTTTCACGCAGTCGTTGTACACGCATTTCACTTTCACGTCGTTCAACTTCACGCCGTTCATTTTCACGTAGTTTCCCTTTCACGCAGGTCACCTTCACGTAGTTCTTCCGTAGTCCCCCTCGTCGCCGCGGCATTTCCAAAACTCACGCGGGCCGTGCAGGCAGAACAGGTTGCCGACGCCGCACGCTCGCTGTTGTCAAAGGCATATCTCGCTGGTCTAACGTTCCCCGATGTTGTCAGGGCTCTGAAGGAAGCCGACCGCGAACTCACCGAAGGTCCGATCTCCCGTCACAGAAAAAAAGGACGATCAGCATGAGTGCAATCCTCGAGTTTCAAAACATCGCCCGCTCGTTCAAGTACGGTGTCCCCGTGCTCGACGGAGTGACCTTCTCCATGCAGAATGATGAGGTACTCGGCCTGCTCGGTCGTAACGGGGCCGGCAAGACGACACTCATTCACATCGCGATTGGCATGCTCTACCCGCACGCGGGGAGTGTGCGCGTCTTTGGGCTATTGCCGACCGAAGATCCGGTGGCGATCAAGAAACGCATTGGCTATGTGGCGGAGGATCAGATTCTGCCGCCGTCGTCCAATATCGCCGAGATGATTTCCTTGCATCGGCATCTCTTTCCCAAATGGGACCGTGCACTCGAGAAGCAATTGCTGGAGCGCTTCGGCCTCGTCGGCAATGCACAGAAAATCGGTAAGCTCAGCAAAGGACAGGCGCGTCAGGTGGCGCTCATCTGCGCCGTTTGTCATCGGCCCGAACTTCTGATCCTCGACGAGCCAGCCGGCGGGCTGGATCCCGCCGCGCGTCGCGAGTTTCTGGAGACGTCGATACAACTGCTCAATCGTGAGGGTTCCGCGATTCTTTTTTCGTCGCACCACATGGGCGACGTTGAGCGCCTGGGCGGACGGGTCGTTCTGCTTGACGAGGGCAGGGTGCTGCTCGATCGCGAGCTGGATCAGCTGCGCGAGGGATACTGCGTTGCGATACTGCCGCGAAGCGTCGTTCCTGATCAGCGTGCGGTCGAGCAACTGCACGGGTGTCTGCGCATGCGTCCCATGTTCGACGATTGGCACGCTGTGTTTGAGAGAACACCCGAAAACGTGCGTAAGCAGCTGAACGAATCCCTCGGGATCACTGATGCCCGCTGTACGAGTGTCGCGCTCGAAGAGCTGTTCATCGAACTGGTCGGGGGCGACCGGATGGTGGAAGCGTCGTGATCTTTCTTCTGTTGCGTAAGTCTCTGGCAGGGCAGATGGCCGCAGGCATGTCACTGCTTGCCACGATTGCATTTGCTGCGTGGCCAGACATTGGGCTCCCGGTGACGGTGATGTTTCTCTCGATGGTTCCTACTATCGTGAGTCAGCGGGCCACGCCCTTCGAGGCCGCACTACCGCTTCGCGCGCGCAGCATTTTTCTCGTGCGGACGATGTACGCGCTTGTCCTCGTCTGGATTCCGTTGATCACCTGGATAATCGCAGCACAGATGCACGGCCAGGCCGGTGGGTTGCCCCTCTTCACGACCACCTTGAATACACGGCTCGAGGTTCTGGGAATCGCAACACTCGCTACTATTCTGCCGAACCTTGTTCGCGTCGGAGAGCTGGGCTTGCCCCCGAGCCAGACGACGCTGCTCCCATGGGCTGCACTACTGATTGCAAGTGTTTCCGCAATTCTCTACCTGTCACCACAAGCAGCAATGGTGGCCCTGGCGCTCGCGAGCGCTGCAGCATTCCACGTGGCGTGGCGTGCAATGCCCGAGTCATTTCAGCTGGCTCCGAGAAAGCCACCAGGAACCGGAATGTTCGTCGTTGCGCGACCCCGGACTGCAGTCTCGCAGAAAGCGGAACCCCGATGGTGGAGGCCCGTGCTACGATCCGGCTTCACCTGGATGTCACTATTGGGTGCTTTCATGATGGTGACTTCATCTATTGGAGGAATGTGGGTCTTGTACCTCTCCCTGTACTCCGTGATGATCCTGCTGCCCGTGCGCCATCAGACGCGCTGGATGTATGCTCTGCCATTCTCGCCACGCAAGTTTCTGTGGATCAACATGGCATGCTTTCTCGTGCCGTTCCTGGGCGGGCTGCTCGTCGGAAAGGTCGTTCTTTCGCGCATGGTCGACTTCGAATCGCCTAATTCACAGTCGCCCCGCCTACAACATCAGTTCCGATATCGCACAAATGTCTCCCTTGCATTCTGGCAACCCTTGCCGAACGGACAGGAACCGATAATACAGGCACCATGGGGCGAGACAAGTCCAGCGAATACGCTCCCTGTTTTCGGGGTAACCCTATACAACCCATATTCGGCCGACACGTCCCGCACCAAGCGCTTTCTCGATTGGCAGTTTGAGCGAGCCACAACCGTTATCTATGGACGCGCCATTTCATTCGCGCAGTACGACTCGGGCAAGGTGGTGTTGCCATCGCGCGTGACCAGAAATGCTCGCACGTTCATCCTCGGCGGCGCACTCGTTGTAACGCTGGCGCTCTTCGTTGTTCTACTTTGCGAGTTTCCACGCTGGCATGTGTTCGCAAGACGGCCGTCGATTCGCATTCTCGCCATGGCGCTGGCTGCCGTCCCGTTACTGGCCATCTTTATTGTCGAGATGTATTACACGTCAAGGCACGGAACGAGCATCATTGCTCCGTTGATGGAACCTGCGCTGTTACGTTTGTCAAAAGCGCTGCCGGCAGGAATTGTCCCGGTCATCATCGTCGCAACACTGCCGGTGATAGCGATGTACTCTCTCCTGGAGTGGCAATTCCGCCGATCCGAGTTTCCCGATCGAGTACCACAGAAACGGCCATGGTAGCCCCGCAAGACGTGCTCGAGGTGCTCGCATGGCTCGCGCGCCACGGCACAAAACACAACCGCGACGGAATGGCGCGCTACGGAATCGTCGCGCCCAAAGTGTACGGTGTTTCGGTGGCAAACCTTCACAAACTTGCAAAGCAGATCGGCCGCAATCACGACCTCGCCATCGCATTATGGGGAACTGAATGGTACGAGGCGCGCATGCTCACCGCCTTCATCGACGAGCCCGCGCGCGTTACTCCCGCACAGATGAACAAATGGGCGCGCGACTTCGACAACTGGGCCATCTGCGACACGTTATGCATGCACCTGTTCGATCGCACACCGCATTCGTGGGAAAAAGTTGAGCAGTGGAGCACACGGCGCGAGGAGTTCGTGAAGCGCGCCGCATTCGCGCTCATCGCATCACTGGCGCTTCACGACAAGAAATCTCCCGATACTCCGTTCATGAAGTCGCTCGCGCTCATCAAGCGCGCGGCGACAGATGATCGCAACTTCGTAAAGAAAGGAGTGAACTGGGCGCTGCGCGCCGTGGGGCTGCGTAGCCTGAAACTCAACACCGCGGCAATCAAGCTGGCAAAGCAGTTGGCGGAATCGGAGGATGCCACTCGCAGATGGGTCGGGAAGGATGCGCTCAGAGCGCTGACAAAGCCCGAGGTGCGGCGCCGACTGGAGAAAAAGGCGAAGACGGGCCGCTAACCGGGGACAGGTCCGCCGGGGACAGGTCCCTGAAAGCCAAGTCCGTATATCCCGATCTGTTGCCCGCGCAGTTGCACCAAAATGTCTGCGCCCTCAAGGGTCGCGCACGCCATATCGGCTTCGAAGCCTGAACGATAGTTCGCGAGTTTTGCCCAGTCGCCCTGTGTAGCCCCTGAGGATTCGTTCTTCGTCATCGTGTGGTCACCGCAAAGTGGTCGAGCGCATCGGAGCGCGCAGAAGCGTGAGTTGATGTCGAGTCGCGCGGCATGAACTGCTTCACCAGTGCAACGACCAATGTGACACAAACGCCCACTGCAAGCGACAACCCGAACGACATCGCGGTCAAGACTGAGATGAATTCAATCATGCGGCCCGACCCAAATACAAACCACCCAGTGAGGTTGCCACCAAAGAATAACCCGAGCCAAAATAGAAAGCTGAGCGAAACAATCTGGGCAGCGGTGGACCGACTTGGTCGCCACGAAAGCAGGCCGCCCCATACAAACGCGAGAAACAGCAGAAACAACACCGCGCCATCGCGATCTATGATGTGGTCCTGACCGGACTTGGCGATTACGACTCCAGTCGCCAGCCCTATCGGGAGTGACAGTTTGGTCAGCCACTGAAGTCGCGTGGACCATTTCTCACGACGGCCTCCCCACCAGCGCGAGAACCAGCTCTCTTCGCCTGCCGAGTGATAGTCATCGGGAGCCGGAACGGACCTCGCGCCACTTGCCGCGGGAGCCTGCAAAGTCTCATGCATGGCGGTGTTGAGCGCTTCGTCAGATATCCCGAGTTCACGCGCTATCGTGCGCAGGTTCTCCATGGACATGTGGGGACCATTCACGTGGTCCAGCTCCAAGGCCCGGTCCAAAATGCGCCGGGCCTCTTTCTCGAGGAGGCGCCTGGGAAACTGTTCACTTCCGCTTGAATCGTTCATGGCCGGCTCCAATCCCAGAGTTTACGTCCCTGCACAGCGAGAAGCGTTCCCGTACGACACTCCAAGGTAGCCAGTTTCGCCTCTGCAGCCGCGTTTCTGGACTATCCGCATCCTTGCGTTAACCTTCAGCACAGGTGAATTGAACGACGAAACGGGCTCCAGGGAAATGTCATGAGTAGACCAACTATTTTCGCCGCCTACATCGCACTAGCAATTGCAACCTCGACAGCGGGCGCACAGGGTGCGCGCGGCGGCCGGGGCACCGATATTCCGCCCGGCGCCTCCTGCCCACCCGGCACAACCGAAATAAGGCCGCAGAGCTGTATGGCGCCTGCAGCTGCGCCGCCAAGCATTCTCGATTACCGCCCCAAGTCAACGCTCATTGCACCGGTTCACATGGTGCCGAAAGCGAAGTTTCCGGCCATTGATTTTCACGGGCATCCGTCGGGGATCAACACTCCGGAGGGGCTGGCCACGCTCGGCGCCGCACTCGACAGCATCAACGTCCGTATGATGATTGCCGCCAGCAACCTGTCCGGCGAACAACTGACACGCACGATCGCGGCAATCAAAGCATCGCCACAAATGAAGGATCGCGTCCGCGTACTCACCGGTATCAGCTTCAACAACGTAGGTCCCGGCTGGGCGGCGAGAGCGGTTGCGCAACTCGAAGCCGATGTGGCGGCCGGAGCAGTTGGAGTGGGAGAGATCGGCAAGGGCTTCGGTCTCTCGACCAGAAAACCGGATGGCTCACGACTCAAAATTGACGACCCTGAACTCGATCCCATCTGGGAGGCGTGTGCGCGACTCAGGGTTCCGGTGTTCATTCACACCGCCGATCCGCCGGAATTCTTCAAGCCCATCGATCTAAACAACGAGCGCTGGCTGGAACTGTCGCTATTCCCGAACCGCAGATTCCCGCCGGAGCAGTTCCCGGCTTTCGAAACATTGATGACGGAACGCGACAATCTTTTCCGCAAACATCGCAATACGATTTTTGTCACTGCGCACCTGGGCTGGCACGGCAACGACCTGGCTCGGCTTGGCAGGATGCTCGATGAGATGCCCAATCTCTACACGGAACTCGGCGCGGTGTTGTACGACATCGGCAGACAGCCGCGCGCGGCGAACGCTTTCTTCGTGAAGTATCAGGACCGCATTCTTTTCGGCAAGGATTCCTTCCAGCCGGAAGAATATCCGTACTACTGGCGCGTGTTCGAAACGAACGATGATTATTTCGACTACTATCGCGACTACCACGCCTTCTGGAAACTTTACGGAATCGGTCTGCCGGACGATGTTCTGAAGAAGGTGTACTATCAGAACGCGCTGAAGATCATGCCGGCGATTTCACAGACGGGCTGGCCGAAGTAGATCACGGAGGAGCAGAGGGAGCGGAGAACTGCCGCCTACCCAGTTCGCGCGCAATTTCGTCGTCGATGGCATTCCGCCGAGTGAGCCACATGGTGAGTAGAGTATAGAAAGTGGCATTCCAGACGAACTGGAATGCCATCTTCGAAATCGGCGACCTTCCAGTCAGACCAAAAGCGACGGGCGACGCGAGCGCCATTAGAATTCCGAACCCAATTCCAGCCAACACGTGTTGCATCCAGGGTGGCCGCCGGGCTACGCGTCTCAGAAAATGCATCGCCAACGCTACCGCGTTGACAAGCAGGACAAGTCTTGCCGTCGGGCCCGCGTATCGAGTCGCAAATGACGATCCCAGCTCCACGTCGCTAAACGCCGGCATGAGCTGAACAAAGACAATCGTCAGACCGACGATAAGCGCCTGAGTAATAAGGAATCTCATCAGTGTCAGTGGGGGCAGCGTGTTGCCAGGCAAGTTCATAGGTTCACACTAGCGGTTGGCGACCCACTGTGCAACCGACTCCGGTGAGCCAGCAGTCAAGCGCGACTCTGGACCGACACAAAACGCCACGATCAAGTATCAAATTGGGAGAGCAAATGCCAGACAACGAAACTGTTTCAAAACTTGAGCTGAGCGACGACGACTGGAAGAGTCGGCTCACACCAGAGGAATACCGCGTGCTTCGCAAACACGGAACCGAAGCGCCATACGAAGGTTGCTTCCTCGGCACGCACGATCTGGGAACATACGTGTGCGCCGGCTGCGGCAATCCACTCTTTCGTTCCGGCGAAAAGTTCGAGTCAGGAACAGGCTGGCCGTCCTTCACTAGCCCGATCTCGAAGGATGCGATCACAAACATCGAAGATCGCACACTCGGCATGCGCCGCACGGAGGTGCGCTGTGCGCGCTGCGACGGACATCTGGGTCACGTTTTCCCCGACGGACCGCGCCCAACCGGTCTGCGCTACTGCATCAACTCGGTTTCAATGAAACATGTCGCCGAGGGCCAGCCCATCGTGCTCGTGCAGGAGTAGCTAAGCGGGAAGCCGTAGAGGACGACACTGGATTCCCGCTTCGCGGGAATGACGGAATCGTAGCTACCTGCGATGT
This sequence comes from uncultured Gemmatimonadales bacterium, assembly GCA_964556695.1. Classification (GTDB taxonomy): domain Bacteria; phylum Gemmatimonadota; class Gemmatimonadetes; order Gemmatimonadales; family Gemmatimonadaceae; genus CAZKXZ01. The sequence continues at coordinate 977 of CAZKXZ010000079.1, read as the reverse complement.
TCATCTCCTGGGTGTAACCCACCAGAGCGTATGCGGTACTGAAAGATCCCATTTCGGTCTCACCGCTTCGTCCGCAATCATCCAGAGCGTGACATATGACTGCCGCGAGATTGCTTCCATCTTCACCGGATCGAGCTTGCTCACCTCATCGCCCTGCGCATGATAATCCCCGTGCAGCCCGGTGAAGAATTGCACAATGGGAATTCCACGCTCGAGATATGGGCCCGCATCGGTGCGCGGATAGAAAAACTCGCTCGCTACATCTTCATAGCGCCGATTCGCTGACGCGTACGGAAACTGTGTCAGGGAGCGCTGCAACGTTGCCTCGAGATTGGTGCTGAGCAGCTTCGGCCCCGTGACATAAACCTCGCCGGGCCCCGCGAGATTTGCCTCGCGCGGATCATTGCTTCCAGGAGCCTTGGTGCGCCCGATCATATCGTTGCTCACGTGCGCGACGAGTTTCTCCGACCAAGGTCCGTAAGCAATCGTGCGCGTTCCCCAGAGCCCGACCTCTTCACCTGAATCCCAGATGAGAAGAATGGAACGCTTGGGACGCGGGCCTGCGACGAGTGCGCGAGTGATGGCCATGTTCCCTGCACTGCCACTGCCATTGTCATCGGCCGCGTTGTAAATGCTGTCGCCATTCTGCACGCCGCGACCTACTGCGCCATCGAGATGCGCAGCGAGTGACACCCACTCCTCCTTGAGTCTCGCGTCGGATCCTTCCAGCAATCCCACAACATTGAAGGGACGATCATCGGTTGTGGTCGCGGCGAAATCCACCCGCACCCTGCGCGCGGCGCCGAGGTCGGCTGACGCCGGGTACCTGAGCGACGAATCTGCCGAGAGCACTGCGTCTGCGGAAACTCTGCTGCCGGCAAGCAGCCGCCTGGTCGCGGCGATCGACAGCGCCACGCGAGGCACCTGGTACTGTGAATACGCCCAACCGACCGACGGATTGAGATCGCGTCCCGTTG
>CAZKXZ010000078.1:0-20747 GCA_964556695.1 uncultured Gemmatimonadales bacterium | reverse complement strand
ATGCGTATGCCGGTGTTCACCTGGATGTCGTTCGTCGTGCAGTTCCTGCTGGTCCTCGCCTTCCCGGTCATCACCATCGCGCTTGTCTTCCTGATGTTCGACCGGGTGTTCGGCACCAACTTCTACAATATCCAGAACGGCGCCGATCCCCTGCTCTGGCAGCACCTCTTCTGGGTTTTCGGACACCCCGAGGTATACATCCTCATTCTGCCGGCCTTCGGACTTGTCTCCGAAATCCTGCCGACATTCTCGCGCAAGCCGCTGTTCGGATATCCCGTGGTTGTCTTCTCCGGAATCCTTATCGGCGTACTCGGATTCGGCGTCTGGGCTCACCACATGTTCGCGGTCGGTATGGGACCAATTCCCGACACCGTCTTCGCACTCAGCACCATGCTCATAGCAATCCCCACTGGCGTCAAGATCTTCAATTGGATCGCGACCATGTGGGGCGGAAAAATCAGGTTGACTACCGCGATGCTCTTCGCCATCGGACTCGTGATGCTCTTCACGATCGGCGGTATTTCCGGCGTCATGCACTCATCGCCGCCTGCCGATACCCAGCAGAGCGACACCTATTTCATCGTCGCACACTTCCATTACGTGTTGTTCGGCGGCTCGATGATGGGAATCTTCGGCGGCATCTATTTCTACTTCCCCAAGATGACCGGCCGCATGATGAGCGAATTGTGGGGCAAGATCCATTTCTGGATCATGTTCATCGGCATGAACCTGACCTTCTTTCCGATGCATTACGCGGGAATGCTGGGCATGCCGCGGCGCATATACAGGTACGACGCGGGACAGGGTTGGGATCTTTTCAATGCAATGTCCAGCTACGGATCGTACTTGTTGGCGGTCGGCATGGTCGTTTTCGCGATAAACCTTCTGTGGAGCAGGAGGAAGGGCCCGATCGCAGGCAACGATCCCTGGGGAGCGGCAACTCTGGAGTGGGAGCTGCCGTCACCACCTCCCGACTACAACTTCGCCGCGCTGCCCCATGTCACATCGCGTCATCCGCTCTGGGATGCACAGGCCGGCAAACACGCAGATGAATATCGCGTCAACGCGCAAGCCGCGACCAAGTCAGCAAAGGAACTTGGCATTCCCATGCCGGTGCCAACCTTCAAGCCCGCGCTTACTGCATTGGCAATTCTTGTGTTTTTCATCGGCTTGCTGATGCGCTCGGCAGCCCAGGGGATGGCGGCTGCGGGACAAAAACCGAGCTTCGTTCCCTCTCTTGTTGTAATGATAGTCGGCGGTCTTGGCACCGCACTGGCGCTCTACTGGTGGCTGCTTAGCCCGCTGGAGGAAGAACACTAATGACGGCTGCAGCTCACGAACCGCACGCGCATCACCATACGAGCACGGGCCTCGACAGCAAGAAGATTGCTATCTGGGCATTCATTGGATCGGAGTGCATGCTCTTCGCGTCGCTCATATCCACTTATCTCATCTACAAGGGACGCAGCCCCAACGGTCCGTATCCGCATGGGGATCCGTGGACCGATCCGGCAACCGGACGAGTATTCCCTGCGATCCTGGACATTCCTGTCACGTCGATGTCGACATTTGTACTGCTAATGTCGTCGCTGACAATGGTGCTGGCGCTGGCCGCGGTGGAAGAACGACACATTGTCCGACACGGCTGGTGGGAAAGGCAACTGGGAAGTTCGAAGCTGTGGCTCTTCATGACCGCGCTTCTGGGCGCGACATTCCTCGGCTTTCAGGCCTTTGAGTTCAGCACCTTCGTACACCACGGCCTCACAATCACCACGAATCTCTTCGGATCCACATTCTTCACTCTCACAGGCACACACGGTGCGCACGTGACCGCGGGCGTATTGTGGCTGCTCACGCTGTTCTCGATCGATGTCAAGCGTGGTCTGCGCCCCGACGAAGCGCTGAAGGTTGACATGTGCGCCCTGTACTGGCACTTCGTCGACGTCGTCTGGATTGCGATCTTCACACTCATCTACCTGATCAAATAGAGAATCCGATGGCCGACGATCACGCACCACATACTGGAGCCGCACACGGGATCCCGCACCACCCGGAGGAGAAAGAGCATCCCACCTGGTCCACTTACTGGAAAGTTGCTCTCTTCCTCACGCTGGTCACTGTCATCGAGGTGGCGGCGTATTACATACCCGCGTGGAGCGACGCGAAGATCTTCGCGCCTTCAATGCTTATGCTTTCCGGAGTCAAGTTCACAGTGGTCGTGATGTTCTACATGCATCTGAAGTACGATCACAGATTGTTCCGGACGCTTTTTGTGGGACCATTGCTGATCGCAATCACAACCATCCTGGCATTGCTGTTCCTGTTTGGGCAGATCGCAATGAGGCTTCGGGGTCCGTGAAGTAGAGAGTTGGAAGAAAGGAAGGGCTTCTAACCACAGAGGTCACAGAGGTCACAGAGAAAGTTCTCTGTGACCTCTGTGACCTCTGTGGTTAAAAGCCCTTCCTTTCGTTCAACTCCTACAAGAGCAGATACACATCATACAAAGCATGCGCCCATGCGGTAATCCCGAACCCGCGCAGCACATACAGCGCGCTGAAGAAAATGCCGGCGATCAGTCTGAACATGAACGACTGCACCGTGAAATTGTCGCCGAGCGGGCCTACATAGTGAAAGAGTGAAAACACCGTTGCGGCAATCATGACGGAGATGATGGAGGCCCCGGTCTTTCCCCAGCCAAGTACCCGTCCGAAGAAAAACGCGAGCGCAGAAACAAGGATCACCCGAAAGAGCAACTCCTCGTAGACGCCTGCGCCGAGTGAGACCATCAACTTTTCCCCGGCCGAAAAATGCGGCTGTGCTGCTATTGCAAGGGGTGAGAGTGGATTCAGCACTCGCGCGGTTACCGAACCAACGACAATTCCGAACAGCGCCGCGAGGACAGCCGACTCGACTCCCATGAAGACAAGTACTCGAGCGCGCAGATCTCCGCCACTCGCGCGCAGGTCGCGCTGAAAGAGATACGCGCAAACCGCCACGAGCAGCACACCAAGAATGAGTGGTCCTCGCGCGCCGAGTATTGTCTGGAAAAGCGATTGGAGAATGACATCTGCGCCATTTCTCACGCCGCCGGCGCCCTGGGACAGCGCGGCCGCCAGCACTTCGTACGCTATCACCAGCGGAAGCACGAAGATCAAACTGTATCGCGGAGCGCGACTGCTCTCCCAGTAATCGCGCATTGTCTTGTTCAATTGTCATTCCCACGAAACTTGTCCCGGCAGGTAGTAAGCCGGGAGCGGGAACCCATTGTCCTCCGTCTTGTCATTCCCGCGAACGCGGGAATCCATGCTGGAAGAAAATGGGTTCCCGCTTGCGCGGGAATGACAAAGACGGCTATTCCTCTCCGTTCAGCGCGTGCGCCAGGTCCTGGCTCAACAGAGGATGGGTGCGCCAGATGTAGGTTCCCATCGTGACAGTAGCCAGCAGGTTGCCGAGCATTATCTGGTACCAACCGAGATCTCCAAGTATTCCAGGCTCCGAGAGCAGCGCGGCGAACCCGTAGAATCCTACCTCAAACGCCACAAACAGTACGAGAAGACCGGCCAGAATGTTTGGCTCGCGGTGAGAGCGATGTGCCAGGTATACGAGCAGCGTCCCCAGGGCGCCGAAGACAGCGTAGTGAAAAATTGTGTACCCGACGACGCGCAGCAGAATACTCTCGCTCAGAGGTGGACCAAACAGGCTGAATAGAGCTCCTCCCAACACCGTCGGGGTGTGGAAAGGCCGGCCCTGAATGGTGTCCAGAATAAGGAACCAGACCGCAACCGCAGTGGCGCCGATCACACCCGCAATTAGTCCTTCTCGCACTACGCTGTGAGGTTGAGATCGATTCATTCCAATATCCTCCAATGGCTGTGTTCCCATGCAACGGTCTCTTGCATTTTTCGGAAATACCTTGCCGATTTATGCTTACGCAGATGAGGTTGTCGGCCTGCGACGGGTTGCACCTCAACCGGCAGCTTGAGTCAGGTGCAGGATTTGTGCGCGTAGATTCTGAACAGTCAACACGAGTGAGGCATCATGTTCCGTAATACCTCGTTGCAATCCCGGAGATTGTTCCTGGCCATGGTTGCCAGCGCCCTTCCGGCAATCTTCGCCTGCGGTGGCGGTGCTGGCGGCGGTGATGCGAATAAGGCGCCTGACGTTCCGGTGTGCGCCGTACGTGCGGACTCGGCACTCGGCGGCGCGCTCGATCACTTCATCAACACGCGAACACCACCTCCTCAGAGATTCCTGATTGCCATGGGCACCGATTCCCTGATACCAGATGGTTCGCAATACGTGCTTAACGCATTGGGGCGCGCGGTTTATATGTGGCCGTCGGATCCTGCAGGTCAGAAGACCGTGATCGAGACCACGCGATCCCGTGGTGCTCTGCCGACCATGGCACTGTTCTACCATGGCCCCAAGGTCGTTTTGCCGGATGGGATTCAGCAATTCACATTCAGTGGCCTCTACACCGACCTCGCTAACAACGGAAAACGCGTAGAGCGTACGACGATCAACTTCAATTGCCAGGCGACTGATGCCGTCAGCAGGTATACGATCGCTGGTAGTCCAGCGCCGGCCGCGGATCAGCAACCAGCTCCCGCTGCTGCTCCCGGCAGAGGGGGAGGTGGCTGAAGCAGGACAACGGAGAAGCGAGAAAAGTGAATAGCGGGGCGGCACCGGTGCAGAACACGGGAGTCGCCCCGCAAGCACGACCGAGATACCTAGCTCTCGATGTTTTTCGCGGCTTCACGGTAGCTGGTATGTTGCTGGTGAATAACCCTGGCAGTTGGAGCGCCATCTACCCTCCGCTGCGACATGCGGAGTGGCACGGGTGGACTCCGACAGATCTCATCTTCCCGTTCTTCCTCTTCGTTGTAGGAATCACAACACATATCAGTGTTGCATCGGCGCGTGCGCGGGGGGAAGACGACGGACAGATCATTGCGCGAATCCTTCGTCGCGGTGCGCTGATTGTTCTCTGCGGCCTGTTGCTGTCGGCATTCCCGTACCTCCCGCTCACGCGAATTACTGGCATCCGCATCCCTGGCGTGCTGCAGCGAATCGGGGTCGTCTACGCGCTGGCAGCGTTGATCACTCTGCGGGGGACCTGGCGCACCCATGTCGCGGCCCTGATCGCCCTCCTGTTTGGCTACTGGTACATCATGACCGGGATACCAATTCCTGGTCAGCCGCTGGATGCCTCGCATCTCGAACCAGCAAACGCCACAATGGCAGCCTATGTGGACCGCCTTATGCTTAACGGTCATCTATGGGCAGGAACCAAGACTTGGGACCCCGAGGGAGTGCTGTCGACAATCCCGGCAATCGGGACCGCCATACTCGGCGTATTGGCCGGGCGCTGGATTTATTCGGAAGCAGGACGCGAGTTATCGCAGCGAATCGCGGGGCTCGTGACAGGTGGCGCGGTTGCGATTGTGTTGGGGCTCGTGTGGGGGCTCGTTTTCCCTATCAACAAGGGCATTTGGACCAGCTCGTACGTGCTATTTACAGCGGGGATGGGCGCGGTGGTTCTGGCGGCCTGTATGTGGCTGGTGGACGCGCGAGGAATAAGGTGGTGGACGCGGCCATTCACGATTTTTGGCCTCAACCCATTGGTGGCGTTTCTGGGGTCAGGGGTCATGGCGCGGACTATCTACTCGTTAATATACGTGGACTACGGTGGAGCTAGAGTTCCGCTGCAAAGCGCCATATACAAATCGGCCTTCGCATCGTGGCTCAAACCTGAGGTTGCTTCGCTTCTTTTCGCTGTCAGTTTTGTGCTGCTGTGGATGGGAATTCTGGCGTTACTAGAGCGACGCAACATCGTAATCAAGGTGTAGAAATACTGAATGAAATCATTGGCGCGCACCGAACTATTGAGGCATTGCCTCGCATGCCTGATGCTCCCCCTTGTGGCGTTCTCGGGGAGTCCCGCCGCACAGGCGCGCGCGGCTTGGCCTTCGAGCGCTCAGGTCGCCAAGCCGACCAAGCCGGTAACAGATAGCGATTCGGTTCGCCAACGCGCGGTTTTTTCCCCCGCAACTTGTGTCGTCGCAGTTACAGCCGGCACTGCTACATGGTCCGCCAGAAAAGTCGCCTTCCGCACGCCCGAGTCCGCGGATGCGCTGGCAGCGAACCTACAGTGTCTATTGCAGGGAAGTGTTCGTGGTGGCCGCTGGGGGATAATGGCAGTCTCGCTCACACGAGGTGACACCATTCTCGCTCTGGACGCAGGCACCCATTTCATGCCCGCGTCAACGCAGAAACTCTTTACAAGTGCTCTCGCTCTGGACCAGTTGGGGGCGGAGCATCAGTTCCGCACGATCGTACTGCGCACCGGCGAGATCGATGCAGCTGGTGTGCTCCATGGGAACCTGATCCTGCAAGGTGGCGGCGATCCAGCGTTCTCGGACAAGTTTGTCACGGGCGATCAGCTCACTCCGGTGAATCTGCTGGCCGAAAAGGTTCTCAGCGCCGGCATCACACGCATCGCGGGTAATCTCGTGGCGGATCCCTTTGTGTTCGACAGCAGACTCGTTCCTGACGGATGGCTCGCGCGCTACCGCAACGCCGCATATGCAGCTCCTGTTTCCGCTCTTTCGCTCAACGAGAATGTGGCGAGCGTTGTGGTCGCACCAGGCGAGGGGTTTGATGACGCGCTCGCGACTCTCGATCCTCCAGCAATCACGATGACCGTGCAGAGTTCTGTGCGCACCGTGCCGGGGACCAGATCCAACATAGCTGTCCGCCGGATTGACGAACTGACGTTCGAGGTTCATGGATGGATCGGCAGTCGTTCCGCTCCGCGTCGCATTGCGATGGTAGTGGAGGATCCAGCCAATTTCACAGCGGGAGCATTCAGGTCGGCGCTCAATGAACGCGGCGTGAGGATTGGTGGCGCTACTGTCATCGACCATGCTCCAACGGCCGCGCGACGGGTAACTGAGCTGTTGTCACCCACATTGTCTCGTCTCGTGACGGCGATGAACCGCGAAAGTATCAATCATTATGCTGAACTCATTTTCCGCAACGCTGGGCGCGGCGCGGATGAGCTGCTGCCAGGTTCAGCGGACGCGGGATTTTCGCGCCTGAGTGATTTCCTCACCACCAAGGTGGGCACCGATCATGGTGCGGTGTACGCCGTAGATGGCAGCGGTCTGTCGCCACTGGACCGCGTCACGCCGCGGTCGCTGGTGCAGCTGTTGTCATACGCGCATCGTGCGCCCTGGGGTCCCGTATTCCACGCATCACTTCCTCTGGCCGGTGAGTCGGCAACGTTGCATAGCCGCATGCGCAATACGATCGCCGAGGGAAATCTGCATGCAAAGACAGGTACCACGAGCGAAATTATTTCTCTGAGCGGGTACGTAACCGCGGAGAACGGCGAGGTGCTGGCGTTCGCGTTTTTGTATAACGGGAAGGATCTCGATCGGGCTCGCGCGACTATCGATCAGATGGGTCCGGCTTTGGCTGCACTCGCGCGGAGATAGAACCGCGCGCAACAACCACGTTGATTCCGCGGCTCTTCAATTCCGAGATGAACGCATCACCGGGAACACACTCATCCGGCGTCCGAACTCCCTTTGAAATAATCTCGCCCCGCGCCTGCATCAGCGCCGTGATCGCCAGAGAATAGCCTGTAGTTCGCATCATCGCGCTGACACCATTCTCTTCGTCATGCCGATCGATGAGTTCGTACTTGATGCTGGCAGCCGAATTGTTCTTTTCTCCCTCGACAACTACGCGCAAAACAACAAGATCGCGACCCGCCGGTTTACGCAGGTGCGGGCCCGCGGCTGCTATGAAGACTTTGCGCGGCGCGACTCTTAGCCCGTCGACTTCCACTGGCGCCGTGTCGAGCAGCCCCAGCTCACGGATGGCCTTGATGATTTGCGCGTGGCCCGGATAACGCAGTGTTTTGTACTCCATCACGGAAATCTGCCCTTCATATCGGGACGCCATCGTCGAGAGTCCGCCGGCGGTGTGAAATGCTTCCAGTTTTCCCAGCGGCGCGGGGAAACGCACTTCCTCTATTTCGGAGAGTGCCTCGATCTGCGCGCGGCGCCCATCGCGCAGGAGCCAGGACCGTGTTGTGTAGTAGTCCAGCATCCCCTCGATGGAATACACAATCTGATAGTTGAGCGGTGGTTCCGGGTTCTGCGGCAGTCCGCCCACGAACATGCGCACACTTGTCACCGAGTCCAGTTCTTCTATACCGTGCTGCGCGAGGATGTTCACCATTCCCGGCGCGAGACCGCAATCCGGAATAACCGAGATGCCGCCCTTCTCCGCAGCAGCGTGCAGTTTTTTCTGCTCCAGAACGATCTCCGTGTTGCCACCTAAATCGCAGAAGTGCACGCCGCATTCCACCGCGAGCTTGCTCATTTCGAGGTTGAAGTAGTACGGGAGCGCACATGCAACAGCATCACTCTCTCGCATGAGCGCGGCGACCGCCGCGTGGTCCTTCACATCGAGCTGAGTGGGAACCAGCCGCGCCCCCGAGTAGCGCGCCAGGAATGGCGGGAGGTGAGCGTGGTGATGATCGGCGAGGCGAACCTGTTGCACGCTCTTGTTGCGGAGAAGATCGAATGCGCAGGACGAGCCCTGAAGTCCCGCGCCTAATACGAGGATTCGCATGGCGAAAGATAGACGCTCTGTCTCCGGCATTGTTTCATCGGCACTGCGCGACCTGTCGAGAGATTTGACATCGTCTTTTCCCGGACCTTATTGACAGATTTGGCAATAAGGGGTTCACCTATGGGCTGGTTAAGGAATCGGGACCTGGTGCGCCTGGAGAGCCTATTGCCAAATCTGTCAATGAGGTCCGGGAAAAGACGATGTCAAATCTCCCAGACCAATCAGCGACCGCTGGTCCACCACGCGGGCGCTGGAGCGCTCTTGAGATGATGTTCGAAGAACTCGAGCATCTTGAGCGCATAGTCCTTCTGATTGGCGTCGCGAGCAGCAGCGTCGCTTGCGGCCGTGTACTGAAGCAGCACGACCGGTTTTCCCAATGCGCGCAGGACATTGTAGAACTCCACGCTCTGGCCAAAATCCGCACCGCCCGCGCGCCCATCGTGTTCAATCAACAGTGGCGTCTCAACCTTGGTCGGGTGAAAAACCGGCGAGTTGCGCACCCAGGCGTCGTAGTTCTCCCAGTAGCCGCTCGTGAATCGGCCCGCGCTCGCACCACCGATCGTAGCCTTCAACCGACTACCGCTCGCGATTCCGGAGCTGTAGATGCTCACAAGATTCGTGAGGGGCGCCGCGGCGACTGCAGCAGCAAACAGTTTCGTCTGCGTAATCAGGAAGGCGGATTCGTATCCACCCCATCCCTCGCCAAACAATCCGATGTGATCCTTGTCGACGATGCCCGTTGCGATCGCTGCCTCTACCGCTGGCACGATGCACTCCACCGCGGATATCCCGGGATCGTTGAGTGTGTAAACAATATCGGGCAGGAACACCGCGTAACCGCGGCTCGTGTACACCGTGGAATTGAATGGCAGCGGCTCACCGGGACTGGTATATGAGTGCAACTTGTGCGAGAGTTTCTCGTCCACCACAACAACCGTGGGATAACTCTTCCCCGCTTCGTAGCCGGCGGGGAGATAGAGCGCACCCTGCAAACGCGCGCCTTTCGCGCTCTTGTAATCAACCAGCCGAACACCCGGCGACCACTCCACTTCGTCCTGTTGCTGGTTGGCACGGGTGATTCTCACGCCCGCCGCAAGCGGTGCATTTGATATGTAATAGTCGGGAAACTGAACAGCGGTCCCGCGCTTGTAGTAGAAAACGTCAACGTCTCGCGCGCGGGCAATCTGCAACGCGGCATCTTCCCACAACCACATCGTGGCACCACCCTTCGCCGGATCAACCCTGGCAACGCCTTCCTTCTTGGTCCACTCGCCATGCGCCTTGAGGTAGAGCGGTTTGCGCAGGTCGATGCCCGCGCCATCGCCCTCGACGGCGCCAACAAACAGAGGAGCGGAGTAACGGATGGAATCTCTGCGTCCATTCACCGTGAGATTCACAGCACCCGAGCCGTTGGCGGCGATCTTCCAGACATCCCATCCGTCGGAGATCAGCAGGAACTTGCTGTCCGCAGACCAGCCAACGGTGTGACGCGTGTCGTCGTTCAGTGTGAGGTCTGCTGCACTCTTCACAGCGAATGCCGCGACATTCTCGGTGATATTGCGCGAGTTTCCCGTCGCGAGTTCAAAGATGTAATAATGCCCATCGGTGAAAAAGAAGAAGCGCTGTCCATCGGGCGACGGTGAAACCGACCCCTGCATACCGGCAAGTGCCATGCGCTTCTGGCCGGTCTTGAGATCGATGACATGCAGATCGCGGCGATCCGCGCCGGCCGCTCCGCCCGGCAGCTCACGAGCCCGTGAGTCGACGGCGAGCGCCCAGCGATCCTTGGGCGTTCTGACTACGGTGCGGAAAACCGAATCTTCCAGTTGCAGCAGCTTTTTCTGCTGATGCCAGTACAGCATCAGGAAACCGGCATCCATCGCACCAGCACCTGCAGATTGCTGATTGCGCACCGCGGGAGAATCGCGGTAGTGCCAGATGACCAGGTTGGACTGAGGCGAACCGCCGCCTGCAGTTGCGCCGCTGCCGGAGGTAGCGGCACTCTCAACACGCGTTGCGCTGCTAGTGAGTGGAAGCATCGAGAAGTAGATGCCTGCCCGGTCGGTGGTGAACGAGGGCGCGATGGCGCTGTTCACTTTCATTCCGCGCGGGAACGTGGCATCTGTTCTGGGTTCGAATATCTGCCTGCGCGGCGCTGCAGCCGACAGATCTGTGAACCAGACAAATGCGGTGGTACTGTCACCCGTCGCCGCATCGCGCCCTACGCGAACCGCCGAGAGAAAGCCGCGATCGCCGTTGTCCAGCGAAAGGAAACGATAGATGGCTCTGGCGCTGTCGAGCGTTTTTGTCAGGCCGGAGACCATGTTGCGCACCACGATCGTGTTCACCGATTGGTCCGCTGCGGTGGCCGTGTAGAAGAGGCGATCGCCGGTAGTGTCGAAGACAAAGTCCGATACGTTGGAAACTTTGCGCACCTGTCCAGTCGCTATCTCATGGAGATTGAGTTCCAGGACCGCGACATCCTGCGATGATTGAGTCAGAAGGGCGAGCCATGAAGATCTGCGCCCATTGAACGAATGGGTGCGCACCCGCTCGAATTCCTTCGCTTCGCCGGATGCGAGATTTACCAAACTGATTGTTCGCGAACTCTCTGTCCATTTGCCAAAAACAGCGGACTTCCCATCCTCGGAGAATGTGATTGTCGTGTCCGGGAGGCTGCCGCTCTCAAAGCGCAGCTCACGGCCATCGCTCAGCTTCCTGAAAACAGAGTTGCTGTGACCATCCGTGGAGGTGACCACATAAGCGAACCATTGGCCGTTTGGTGAGAGTGTCGCGCCGCGAATGCTCTTCCAGTCAAGAATGTCCTCCGGGCTGAGCTTGCGTTTGGTGACAGGCGCAGCACCGGGAGCGACAGCACTTCCACCTCCCGTCGTTTGCGGCGGAACGGCGTGCGCAGGCGTCATTGCGCACGCGAGCGCCAGGCCCACTGCCAGCGACAACCGGAACGGTTGGTATGTCATAGTGCGCTGCCACACACCTATCTCTCCACCCGATAAACAACCGGCTCCAACGGACTCTCATAATCCTTGGCGGCAGGCCGGGGCGCCAGGGCTGCAATGAATCGGCCATCACGAGTAGCAGCCAGGGCAACACCAGGACCCACAATTTTTCCATCGCGACGAATCCATCCGCTACCGCTAATGATGGACGCGCCCTCGAGACGCATCGGTCGCACGGTCTCGATATCTATCGGAATGGAAACGTCGAGCGCTGGACCCAGTCGCCAGTCCAATGGCACGAGTCGCGATTGCGAAATCGTTCCGAGCACGGTTCCCGAATCCACACCAACCACGAGCCAATTGCGCGGCGGCGAATCGTCCTGCACCTTGACCGGAGCATCACCGACCGCGAGCTGCGTGCTGTCGGTCGTCCAGCGCACCCGCCATCCGCCGCTCACATACACCGGCTCTTCCGCCGGCGCAGCCTTGCCGGTGACCGAATCAACAGCGTCCAGATAAACCACCGCGGGGCGCGCATATCCGTGAACGACCACCATGCCACTGATGAGATAAGCATTGGCGCGCACCGAATCCTCCGGCATCCCCGAGGCCGCTGCTGCTGAAATCCAGGCCTCCGTCGAAGCGCTGTCCACACCCTCGGCTGCAGCGGCGATAGTAAATGCTTTTCCGAATGCAATTCGCGTAAACGATGGATTGGGCGCGACATCCCACACACTATCTCGCTGCAGCACATATCCATCGCGTTCCGATGCAAAAACAAATGCATTGGGAACCGCCTCGGCTTCAGCACCGGCCGGGTCGTGCACGATCAACAGACTTCTTCCATTGGGCGCAACTATCCAGCGAACGCGTGACGTCATGCCTTGTGCGCCTTTGTTCACCGGAATTGTTTCCACGAGGGGCGCGATTGCGGCAGTGTCAACAACCGCGATCGCATCCATTCCCCCCTTGCGGAGCGCGAAAGCAACACGTTTGGCAAGCTCCGCGGAACGCGAAGGAGAAACGCGCACGCGGTGCGGATTGTCCGCACCGCCGCTCGCGACATACGATTGCCAGCCTGCCATGTTCAGCGAGTCGGCCAGACGCGTTGCCAGCGCCGAATCGCTGAACGCGCCTACTTGAACGGCGTGGACCTCCTGCTTAGTCCCTTGCGCGGAATCCACTCGTTCATCGCGATCACCCGAGCAAGCAGCGACGATCACAACGGTCGTCATTCCAGCGAAAGCAATCCGACTTGTCATTCCGGCGAAAGCCGGAACCCATGTTCTCGCCGTCACCTAACATGGACCCCGCCCCGGCCTTCGCCGGGGTGACGTCGGTCGGCCGGGGTGACGGGTTTTGTGCAAGTGCAGGACAAGTTCATCGATAAACGCGGTAGATGACGCCCTTCTGATCATCCGAAATCAGAACCGATCCGTCCTTGTAAACCATTACGTCCACAGGTCGGCCCCAGCGAACGCCGCTCGATCCGCGATACCCGGTCTGCCAGCCGCTGATGAATTCCTCGTACGAAACCGGTTTTCCATCCACGACGCGCACACGCACAATTGTGGGTGCAACCGGAATGTTGCGGTTCCACGATCCATGCAACGCCAGCAACAGATCGCCGCGATAATCCGCAGGGAACATCGTGGCGTTGTTCAGAAAGGTCATGCCCAGCGGAGCAGCGTGCCCCTGCAGCTTGAGTGCTGGCGCAAGCGTTTTTTCACAGAATCCCTTCGCCACAGTATCGGCGACGACGGCATCAGGATTGGGCACCTTGTCGTCGTGACAGTAGGGCCATCCGAAATGTTGCCCCTGGCGCAGAATGTCTATCTCCTCACTAGGCAGGTCCTGAAAATCCGGCTGGAGGTTGTCGCGTTCATGCGTGGAGACCCAAATCTCCCCGGTGCTAGGATGCACCGCCATGCCGACAGCGTTGCGCAGACCCCATGAATACACCTTGCCATTTTTTCCATCCGCGTCGAAGCGCAGCACTGCGGCGAGGGTGCTGTCTCTCTCGATGCAGATGTTGCAGCTCGATCCAACGGACACGTACATCCCGCCATCTTTGCCGAACACGATGGTGCGTGTGGAGTGTCCACCGCCGGTGTATGCGAATCTCGCGATAGTATCGGGAACGCCACCAGGAATTCCGCTTGCGTCGAGCTTGTATCGGATTACCTGGCGATAATCCGCCACATGCAGGTATCCGTTGTGGAACGCGAGGCCGAACACTCCCGGTATTCCCGACAGCACAACCGACGACTGGTCTGCTTTGCCATCGTTATTGGAATCAACGAGACGTGTCACCTGACCACCGCCGCCACGGCCCCCAGGCATGCTGATGTACACGGAGCCGTCGGGGCCAAGTGCCATGAAGCGATTGCCACGCCCAACGTTGTCGGAGAAATATTCGACCTTGAATCCCGCCGGGACGTTGAGGGAATCGCGCAGCGTTTTCTCCGTGGGTCCGCGCGCCGGCGGGATATTCGCGTTTGTCGCAGGTTGCGGAGTGACGGGAGCCTGCGCGCCCGCATTGCGGCCCTGTGCGTTGCCGACCGTAGCAGCAAAAGCGAACATCGCAAAAACCGCAGCCAGTGCCAGATGTGCTGTCATTCCGGCGAAAGCCGGAATCCATTTTCCTTCCAACATGGACCCCGCCCCGGCCTTCGCCAGGGTGACGTTTGTCCGCCGGGGTGACGGGGATGGATTTGATCTCATTTGCGTTCTCCTGTTGATTCGCGGGCCGCATATACGCCGACCAGTGCGCTCTCGCCCGGCGGCATATGATTCGCCCTGCTTTCCAGTGCTTCCTCTTGCGCCTTTTCCACTTCTGCTTCGACACCAGCTTCTATCTCTTCGAGCTGCTGTCGCATCGCTCCCCCCCCCTCAGCCCCGCTCTCGCCAACCAGATATTCCTCGTAGAGCGCGATGGGATCTCTCTTACCCCAATGGGCGAACATTTCCGCATCAAAGGTGCGCCGAGCCTCGGCTTCGTCGTGGGTAGCGTGCCCACCCATTCGGAAAGTCTCCGCGGCAATGATGGCGGGTCCTTCACCGCGCCGGCAGCGTGCCACCGCGAGAGCGGTCAACGCATGGGTATCGAGAACATTGTTGCCGTCGCAGACTGATCCCCAGACGCCGTAAGCCTTCGGCCACTCCTCGAAGTTGCCGCGCCCGGCAGCAGCATGATGCTGTTCGAGCCGCGTTCCCAGCGCCACCTGGTTGTTCTGAATGATGAAAATCACCGGCAACCGGCGCGCGGCGGCGAGGGACATCGCCTCGTGAGAAGAACCGGTCTTGGTGCTGCCATCGCCGATCCAGGTGAGTGCAACACGATCCTCGCCCCTTATCGCAAAGGAAAGTCCCACTCCCGTTACAACGGTCGCGATGTCGCCAACGTGACTTATCGGAGCAAGAACTCCCTTCGACAGATCTCCGTAATGACCGTCGCGCCCTCTGGAGGGACCATCATACGTTCCCATGTAGGCGCGAAAAATGTCGGCGACCGGCATGCCCATCTCATGACATGCGCCGGAATTCCGGATCATGGGTGCGACAATGTCCCCTTCTCCTGGCGGATGTCGTCGCAGCGCATGCACGGGACCCACGGTGGCTGCTTCCTCACCCGTTCCCAGCCATGCCTTGGAGATGACCCCTTGTTTCACCATCCGCTTGAGCCCGATGTCGGTGAGCCGGGTGCGCACGAGACCGCGATAGAGATCGAGGATTTGGTCCTGCGAGAGGCTATCGATAACTGCTTTGCGCTCGGGATCCCGCGCGATTGTGCGTTTGTATTCACGCAGGATGGAAGCATCGCGCTTCCACGAGACGTATTCGGGTGGATCGAAGGCCGGGTACCGTTTCACGTTTGCACGATATTCCGTCCGGCGGCCTTGGCGCGATACAATGCTTCGTCGGCGAGTGCGATCATCTCATCAACGCTGTGCACTTCGGGAGTCGGGAAGGTTGCCACTCCGATACTCACGGTGAGATGAATATGCGATCCATTGCCGCGAATCCTGCCACCTTCAATGCGTTCGCGAATGCGTTCGGCGAAAACAAAGGCGCCTTCCTTGGTTGTCTCGGGGAGTACAATCGCGAACTCCTCGCCGCCATAACGCGCAACAAGGTCAACGGAGCGCACGGTGCTCTGCAGAGTCTGCGCAACCCAGCGTAGGGCTTCATCGCCGGCAACGTGGCCATAGGTGTCGTTGAGTCTCTTGAAGTAGTCCAGATCGATCATCAGCAGTGAGACAATCGAGTTGTACCGCGTGGCTCTATCGAGTTCCGATGTGAGCCTGTCCATCAGCGCTCTGCGATTGAGCACGCGCGTGAGCGGATCGGTGTGCGCCAGAGCTTCGAGGCGCGCGTTGTCGGCTTTGGCGCGTTCAATTACCCGCGCTCGCTGAACCGCGGCCACTCCGGCGCTGACCACCGCGTTGGCGAGTTCCGCGTCCTCTTCGTTGAAGGCTGATTCATGGAAGGATCGTCTCAGGAGTAGCACGCCACCCGCGCCCTGATCCAGTGAAAATGGAATTGCAATCGCTGATCTGATTGTCGGATGTGCAGCAGCGCCCCCGCCTGTATCCTGCACATTCTCCACGAGAACAATGCGGCCATGTTCGAGAGCCGCACTCGCTTCAGGATGCTGGTCAAGTGCGAGCGGACCCTGTCGCATGCTGCCACTTCCGTACGCCGCCACAACATGCCCGATCCTGTCTCCCGACTGTGCCAGCACCACAGAGCAATCTGCGGCGGAGAGGACACGCGTCAGTCTGCGAGCCAGTACAGTGAATATTCCGTCGGGCGAGAGATCGGCGTGAATCTCCTGCAGTATGTCCACAACTTCACGCCGCGTTTCGGCCTCGTCGCGGGCGCGCACCAGTTCACGCTCGGTTGACCTGAGCGACTCGAATGCATTTCGCAGAACCGTTCGCATGCGCAACTGCGCCTGCACACGAGCCAGAAGTTCTGCGACACGCAAAGGTTTGGGTACAAAGTCAGTTGTGACCGGACCAGGTCCAATGCTCTGTGCCCTGTCCGCCGCGCCCTGGCGCTCCAGTCCCGCGACGCGCGGATCTGAGCCAGTGGTTACCAGGGGAATGTCAATCCAGCGCCTGTCGGCGCGGATCTGCGCCATGAGACGATGATTGTCGTGACCACGCGCGTCGAGATCGAGGAGAATGAGATCGGGAGAGCGTCGTTCAACTATTGACGCAAGATCACCTGCCGCGGAAAGTGCGACAACATCGTAGCCACTGTCCTTCAGCAGCCAGCTGATTCCTCTGAGGAGGGTCGGGTCCTCCTCAATGAGAAGGATCCTCTGTCTAGGCATCATGCAGCAGCGGCACCAGTCCGGCCCACTCGATGTTGCCGCCGCTCAGCACCGCAACAGTTGGTCCCTCTGCGGTCACGATTCCCTCGAGGAGCGCGGCCACCGTGATGGCGCCACTCGGCTCTGCAATCAATTTCATCCTGTCCATGAGAAAGCGCATTGCGGTTGCCAGGGCTGCATCGGGAACGGTTACGACATCATCGAGATACATCTGGTGGTGACTGAAGGTGAGTGTTCCGATCTCGACAGCGAGTAACCCATCGGCAATGCTGTTGGTGGATTCGAGTTTTGCAGGTGCTCCACTCTGACGCGCTCGTGTGAGTTTGGGTGCACCTTCCGGCTCAACGCCAATCACGCGTGCATTGGGCGCCAACAACTTGATTGCGGTGGCGACTCCGGCGCTGAGTCCGCCTCCTCCCACGGGAACGAGAACCGTCATTACTTCGGGGAGATCCTCTGCAATCTCCAGTCCAGCCGTGCCCTGCCCCGCGATGATCACAGGATGATCGTAGGGAGGCACAATAGTGGAGCCTTCTTCGCGTGCAATCTCCATGGCGCGATCCATCCGATGCTGAGTGCTGGTGCCGGCGAGCACGACACGAGCGCCCAACCGTTCTGCACCGGACTTTTTTGCGAGCGTCACCGTTGTAGGCATCACCACGGTTGCCGGTACGCCAAACATCTTCGCGGCCAGAGCTACAGCCTGCGCGTGATTACCGGAGGAGGGCGCGATAACGCCGCGCTCGCGTTCGCGCGGCGAAAGGTGCGCGAGAAAATTGTAAGCGCCGCGGAATTTGAAGGCTCCGCCACGCTGCAACATTTCGGGCTTTACGAATATCGGCGCGCCTCGCGCTGCGTCGGCCTGCAGCATGATCGCCGGAAGGAGGGGCGTGTGAACAACTACGGGCGCGAGCGTTTCGGCAGCATCGCGCAGTTCGGCGAGTCCGACCAGCGCGCCAGGCTCAATAGTGCCGGCAACCTTCATTGTCATCGCCGGCTCCTACTCGTCGTCTTCCGAAGTGAGCTCCAGATCCTCGGCGACGTCGACGCCGTCTCCAGCGTCATCACCCAAATCTTCACCCTCCGGGCCGGTCGCACTGTCATCCGGGACCACGCGCGCCACGGCGGTAACGATGTCGCCCTCCTGCAGCTGCACGAGCTTGACCCCCTGCGCATTTCTTCCCGTCACTCGTATCTGCGCAACCGATGAACGGATGATCGTACCCTGTTTGGTGATCAACATGATCTCGTCTTCGGGAAGAACTTCCATGAGCGCGACGACGTCGCCGGTGCGCTCGGTGTGATTGAGGGTGAGGATTCCCTTGCCGCCACGTTTTTGCGCGCGGTACTCGTCGATGTGGGAGCACTTGCCCAATCCCTTCTCAGTGACCACGAGCAGCGTGGCTTCGCGCTTGATAACGACCATGCCAACTACCGCATCGCCTGTGCCTATCATTATGCCGCGCACTCCGGTCGTATCGCGCCCCATCATACGGACATCGGATTCCTGGAAGCGGATCGACAGACCAAACTTCGATGCAAGCACGATGTCGTTGTTGCCGCTGGTGATCTGGACGTCGATAAGCTCATCGTCGTCCTCGATCTTGATTGCCTTGATTCCAGTTGAGCGGGGATTCGCGTATTCGGCGAGGCTGCTCTTCTTCACAGTCCCGTTGCGCGTGCAGAAGATGAGGAACTGATCCTCGGCGAACTCTCTCACCGGGAGCATGGACTTCACCTGCGTTTCCGGAGAGACGTTGATGAGGTTCACAATCGGTTTCCCGCGCGCGGCACGGCCGCCTTGGGGAATTTCGTGCACCTTGAGCCAGAAGACACGACCGTCGTCGGTAAAACACAGGATGTAGTCGTGCGTCGACCCGATGAAGAGGCTCTCGACAAAATCGTCTTCTTTGAGCCCCTGTCCGTTCACCCCCTGGCCACCGCGACGCTGGCGTCGGTAGATCGACACTGAGGTGCGCTTGATGTACCCGGAGTGCGAGATCGTGATCACCATGTCTTCTTCGGCGATCAGATCCTCAATGGTGAACTCGCCTTCGTCGCTGGTGATTTCCGAGCGCCGGATGTCGGCGTATTTCTCGGTGACCTTGAGCAGCTCATCCTTCAGCATTTTCATTCGCGCCGACTTGGAATCGAGGAGAGCGCGCAGTTCCTTCACGAGCGCGCGGACTTCGGCAAGCTCCTCTTCCAGCTTCTCGATTTCGAGCCCCGTGAGTTTGGCGAGGCGCATGTTGAGAATCGCTTCGGCCTGTTTTTCTGAAAGCTTGAAGCGGCGCTGCAACTCGCGCGAAGCGGTCGGCGTATCGGCCGCAGCACGGATGACCTTGATGACCGCGTCGATGTTGTCGACGGCGATCTTGAGACCTTCCAGTATGTGTTCGCGCTCGAGAGCCTTGTCGAGGTCGAACTGTGTGCGCCGCACTATCACCGCGTGGCGGTGCGTGATGTAGTGCTCGAGCGTTTCCTTGAGCGTGAGAACCTTGGGTACCAGGCGTCGCGTGGTCGGATCGGGGACCAGTGCCAGCATGATGACACCGAAGGTCGACTGCATGGCGGTGTGCTTGTAAAGCTGGTTCAGCACCACTCGCGGCATGGCATCGCGTTTGAGTTCGATTACGACGCGCATTCCCTCGCGGTCCGACTCATCACGCAGATCGCTGATCCCTTCCAGTTTCTTGTCGCGCACCAGATCGGCAATGTTCTCGACGAGGCGCGCTTTGTTCACCATGTAGGGCAGCTCGTTGATTACGATTTGCGCTTTGCTGGAGCTTTCCTTTTCCTCGATGACCGCGCGAGCGCGCATGACGATTCGCCCGCGGCCCGTCTCCTGATAATCCTTGATTCCTGCGCGTCCGTAGATGTAGCCGCCGGTGGGAAAGTCTGGACCCTTGATGATCTTGCGCAGATCGGTGACGGTGAGTTCCGGATTGTCGATCAGCGCGCAGACTGCCGTGACGACCTCGCGCAGATTGTGCGGCGGAATATTAGTTGCCATTCCGACTGCGATTCCCGACGACCCATTCACGAGAAGGTTTGGTATTCCCGCAGGAAGGACTGTGGGCTCGGTGAGCCTGTCATCGAAATTTGGAGCGAAATCGACTGTGTTGCGTTCGATGTCCGCGAGCATCTCGACGGACACTGGTGTAAGTCGCGCTTCGGTATATCGGTACGCGGCAGCCGGATCGCCGTCGACTGATCCGAAATTTCCCTGCCCGTCTACAAGCGGATAGCGCAGGGAAAAATCCTGCACCATGCGCACGAGTGCATCATAGACCGACGCATCACCATGCGGATGATATTTGCCGAGCACATCGCCGACGACAGTCGCGGACTTCTTGTACGGGCGGCCAGGAACGAGTCCGAGCTCGTTCATCGCATACAAAACGCGGCGATGAACCGGCTTGAGACCGTCGCGAACATCGGGGAGCGCGCGCGAAACGATCACGCTCATCGAGTAGTTGATGAAGGACTCCTTCATCTCATCATCGATGAGGCGCGGGAGGATTCTCTCGCGAATATTTGGTCCGGTCATTGGCGCGTTTTGGTGGGGTTTCCGGCGGCTTTCGGGGGACCTAACAATCTAGCTTTTGGCGCCAGTTCAAGCAACCCTTTTGGGCGTCCTTAAACTCTTGTGCAACTGGAAGTTACGCGGCTGCGGACTGGCGTCGGGGACAGCCGGGACGTGCACTTTGGGGACGGCCTTTCGGAGACGGGGACAGTCGGGGCGTGCACTTTGGGGACACTGTCTTTGGTGCTTGGGAATCGGCGGAGGTTTGGTCCCC
>CAZKXZ010000077.1:0-21148 GCA_964556695.1 uncultured Gemmatimonadales bacterium | reverse complement strand
GCTCCTGCTCCTGCTCCATCCAGTCCATTGTGGCAGCGCCGTCATGCACCTCGCCCATCTTGTAGCTCTTCCCTGTGTAATACAGGATGCGCTCGGTAGTGGTCGTCTTCCCGGCATCGATGTGCGCCATGATGCCAATATTGCGATAGTGTTCCAGCGGGGTTACGCGGGGCATGATTCTTTGAGTCTCTATTCAGTGACAGGGCCGAACACTGCTCTGCCTTCAGTTCATGTTTCGGTACCGCGTGACAGTCACACGGAAAGCTGGCAAATCCAACAGCAAGCACGCAGGGACAAAGGCGCCCGGATGCCGTCGCCGCACAGCCGATGAAACGTAGTCCTGAACGCACCGAAATCAATGCGTGGCACAGCGTTAGTTACGCATCGGAGTCGTCATTCCGGCGAAGGCCGGAATCCATGTTGGGGAAGAAAATGGATGCCGGCCTTCGCCGGCATGACGAAACTGTACCACTACGATGCTGTTACTCCTCAAGCCGTTTTGCGTACACACCCTTGAACTTGCTGACAGCGCTACGCTCTTTGTCGAGTTCGGGAATATCACGACTCTCAAAACCCTGGCGGAGAAAGAATGATTCGTCGTTGCTGACCGCGAAAAGCGTCTTGTACTGCCGGCGCCGCGCGAGATCCTCGATCGCTGACGCAATTGCCCGGCCAATTCCCATCCCCTGGCGTTCAGGATGCACCGCAAGGGAACGCAGTTCCGCAAGACTGGGAGCGTAGTGGTCCAGGTGACCACTGCCGACAATCCTGTCTCCCTCAACAGCGACAATGAAATCGGTCGCGTTCTCGGCAATGAAGGCTTCGCTCCTCGGCAGGAGTGAGCCGGAGGGGACATAGTTGTTCACGAGTATCTCGATATCCGCGGCATCGCTGGGAACGGCCTTTCTCACGCTGAACAGGGCGCGCGGTGTGATCGCTGCCACCGAGTCCATGAAGCGTCTGCCGCGCTCGGCAGCTGTGCCTTCCCGGGGAGCATGCGGTGCCGGGGCTCCTGCCACCGCCATGACTTCCAGCAGCACAAACGCAGGGCCGGAAGCATCAAGTACCTGGCGCGCCTCGGACCTCCATTCACCCAGGTCCGCAAAGTGTTTCACCGAGCGAAAGCCACACGCTCGGGCGATGGCCAGAAGATCAACTGCCTCCCCGCCGACGCGCCCTGACCGCGACGCGGGTGTCGGCTGCGAGCCGGTCACCTCATACACGCCGTTGTCAAAAACCACAACAACGAGATTGGCCGGCGCTTCGGCGGTGATCGTTACGAGCGAGCCCATATTCATGAGCAGCGAGCCGTCCCCGCTGCACGCGACCACCCGAAGGTCGGGACGAGAAAGTGCGAGGCCCAACCCCATGGATGTTGCCTGGCCCATGCTCGACGGAACGAGAATGAAATCGAGCGGATGACGTGGCTCGCCCTCGCTCAGCGTCATCCACTCGCGGGCGTTGCCCATCGACGTGATAATCACTTCGTCCTCGCGACGCACCTCACGCAGCACACGCAGCGAGTCCGACAGAGCCATCGTCCGTTCCGGAATATTCAACCCCTGCCCTCGGCGATGAGTGCGGTGCCCGGTTGCGAAAGTGAACGGCAACGCTCGAAAAGAGCGCGGATCTGCCCGATTTGCGACGGCTCGGTGATCAGCGTGTAAGGGATGCGCCAGGCATCTAGGATCGGTTCTGTAAATACCAGGCAGGTATCGCCGGGAAGCGCTTCCTGGCTCAGATAGCTGCGGTAACCGATCACGCTGAAAATGGGAAGTTTCCAGTCGTGCAGCACGTTGCGAAGAGCGTCACCGGATTCGAACAGTCCAGTGCACTGAATCATTACCACCGGCCGCGCTCCGCCCAGAAATAATCCGGCCGCAACCCCCCAGGCCTCTCCCTCGCGACAGACGCGCACAAGTCGCAAAACAGAATCGCGCTGGATTGCAGCCTCCCACTTTCCGATCGTGCTGTCGGGCACTGTGACGACGTGGGTTACGCCAAGAGATGCAAATAGCGACGCGATCTGCTCACCAGAAAACATCTGCTACCAGCATCCGCGAAAGTTGTTTGGCCAATTGGTTTTCAGGAATCCAGCCCGTGTGGTTAACGGAGTAACCTGACCACCAGCGCATGCCGATTCAAGACGCAAGGACAGCGTCAGCGCGACCGTTTCGCAAAGGAATGAGTGTGCGCGCGTGAAAATGGTGATACGAAATTCCGGCGCCCCCGCATTTTGTTGGCGTTCAACCGAACCCCAACCTGACCATCCCATGCGAATCCTCATCGTCTTCCTCGCGGCATTCATAGTAGCGGCCTGTCTTCCGGCTCCATCGGCGGTGGGCCAGGGGTTGGGCAGCGCGTGTTCGGCACGGGTGGTCTCACGGCAAACGCTGCGGGACGAGGCCGGGATCGAGATGTACGTAGAGCCAACTGCGTTCTCCGCATCCAATGGAATCACATTGCTGGCGGGCACGCCCAACTACATCTACGCCGCCGGCCAGCCAGGCACTCCAAACACCGTCGTACGGGACAGCGTGTTCGGCATGGTAATTGGTGGCAGCGGTTCGGCACGCACGGTGTCTTCACCCGTTGCCGGACTGCCAATGTCCCTTCGGGTGCTGCCGCGCAAAGAGGGTGGCTGGCATGTCGTTTTCGCCGAAATGCCGGCCGGCTACAAGTTCCCCGAAAAAGAACAGGTGGTTGCGCTGTGGTACGGCGTGCTCGAAGGAACGCGCTGGTCAAAGCTGGAAAAACTCCCCCTTCCAGCAGCAGAGAGCCTCATTTCGTTCAACGCCTCTGCGCTCCTGAGTTACGGCGATGCGATCGCGTGGGCGCTCACGTACGAATCGGTTGCTGGCGATGGAGTGGCACTGTTTGAAAGGCGTTCAGGGAACTGGGACCTCGAACTTATTCCTGTTCCCAACATCGCTTTTGTTTCGTTGGCACATTCGCCGCGCGACGGTCTCCTTCTCCTTCCTGTTCGCGGCGGCGTAGCGCCAGAGCGGTCGAACGCGCTCTACGTCTATGCGCGCAAGCCGATCTGGCGCGCGCTGCGTGAAATTGTTTCGGGCGGCATGGAACCCGTATTCGACGTTCAGGTAACGTCTGTGCGCTCCGGCAATGCCCTCACATGGTGGTCCCTTGTGCAGACCAACACCGAGGTGCGGCGCGAAGCCCGCGCAGCGCCTGGGGCTCTCGAGAACGAGCGTGCAGAGGTGGTCCTCCTCGACGCCGATGTTTCGCGGGTCCTCGCCGTCACAACAGAAAGTGGAGCCCCGCTGTGGGTCATCAGCGCGGCGAAACCTCAGTCTAATGAACTCGAGCTGAGGTTCCTCACACTGGACGCACGGGGTGCCAGGCATGTCGTTCGGATGGATGACCCCTTCGACGGACCGTTCTCAGTTTTCGAGTCGGCACCATCGACTCTATTGCTCGCGGGCCCACTGCTGCGACGCAATGGCGATGCACCCGCTCTCGTGACCTCGCTGCTGCGCATCGCGATCGACTGCGCCGCGCCATGAATGTCGCGCCCCCAGGCGCGCATTGCACCAACACTCACCCAACACCGGAGGTACTACGTGAACACACCACGATTTCCACTCGCAACACTCCTGCTCGCACTCGGGCTCTCGTTGGTCGGATGCTCCGACACATCCGCGCCAGATGCGCGCTACACGGCCGTGTCCGCGGCACCACTGCACAACGTCTGGGTCGGTGGTCCGCAGGACATTCCCTTCGAAGACAATGACTCGCTGCCACCCCAATTCAACGCAGCACCTCTCATTCATTGGTCAGCTCTCGACTCCGATTTCACCAGTAACTACGCCTTCGCCACCGCGAGCATGAGGTACTTTGCGTCGCACGCCAAGATTGACGTGACTCTCAAGGTGAAGCGTGGCACCGAAGTCGTAGACAGTGGCAGTTCCGTTGCTGTGGACGAGAACCTCTTGCCTTTTTTCAACACGATTGTTGCACCGCTCACGATTTCGAACCCTGGGCCCTGTGGACACAGGCTCGATGCGAAGGCCCTGTACTCTGCCTGGATGGCTTTCCCCATTCCAAAGACGGGGACCTTGTTCTCGTGGGGGCTCACCACCTCGTCGTTGTCCAAGCCATCTGCCCAGCCCGATTGCCCACCACCGCCACCACCACCGCCACCTGTTGGAGGTGGTGGCAACGATTGGGACTATCTCTGGGATTCGTCTTCTGATGACAGTGAAAATCAGTACGACGGTTCGTGCGGGCTGTA
This sequence comes from uncultured Gemmatimonadales bacterium, assembly GCA_964556695.1. Classification (GTDB taxonomy): domain Bacteria; phylum Gemmatimonadota; class Gemmatimonadetes; order Gemmatimonadales; family Gemmatimonadaceae; genus CAZKXZ01. Next base: position 16,896 of record CAZKXZ010000077.1, on the reverse strand, counting down.
CCAGCTCTGGATCGCCACCATCGACGGTGTCGTGGTGGACTGGTGGTGGGAGCGCACTGACGTCGATGACGAGTACTGCAACTCATTCTAGACGGTCTTCTGATCTCTATTCGCCAGTGCGATGGCGGTTTTCGACCCTCGGCACTGGTTTCACGAATCAAACTTTTGTGGAGACACGATTACAATGAAACTCATTTCCATGGCCGCAATCATCGTAGCCGCACTGACAGCTGCGTCAGTCAGCGCATCTCCGGCGGCATCCCGCTCATTACCGCCAAACAACTCCGTTCTGACCCACGCCGCCGACGCTGCGGCAAATCGCGTTGTTGTGCTGCGCGTGGAAAGCCTTGGCTCTGGTAGCGCGCGAGCAGTGGTTATTCGCAGACCCACAGGCAAATCGACGCAGGACTTCATACTCGTCATCGCGTCCACGAGCCCTGCCGACCTGGCAAAGGCGGTGGCAACTCTCATGTTCTCGCGTCGCACGCACGGTCCGCAGGTGACGAGCGAGTTGCGCGCCGAAATCTCCCCTGCCGCCGCATCAACCGGGTTGCGATCAAAAGACTCGCAGCGCGCAACGCGGGACCTGGCTCGGCTGGCCCAGGCTCGGGTGGTCAGCATCAAGGGAGTTGGGCACGGTCCGGCAATCGGCATTGCCACCGCAAACGTGGCAGCCAGGCAGAAGAAATAGCGAGCCCACGCATCGTCGCACGTGGACTGCGCGCAATCATGGTCCACGTGCGATACGTGGGGTAAAGCGCCCGCGGGGGACCCCGCACGCCGCGCTCCCAAGGGCGTGGCTTGCGGCCAGTCGCCTGCGCGAGATAGAATGTGAACCAATCGATCGCTCCCGGCCCGTGTTCGGCACGTCCATTGGCTGCGGGAAGTACGTCCACATTCGATCCAGAGAACTGAGAAGATGAAAGTGATCATCTGGTCCGCAATTGCATTGCTGGGCGCCGCAGCGTTTGGCGTCATTGCGCTTGCGCGCGGCGAAACCATTAGTGCAGCGTGGCTTCTGACTGCGGCGTTATGCACCTACCTGGTGGCATACCGCTTCTATAGCAAGTTCATCGCGACCAAGATTTTTATGCTCAGCAAGGATCGCCCCACACCTGCTACACGCCTCAATGATGGACGCGATTTCGTGCCGACGAACAAGTGGGTGGTATTTGGTCACCATTTCGCCGCTATCGCGGGCCCGGGACCGTTGGTGGGTCCGACCCTCGCCGCTCAATTCGGATATCTCCCTGGCGTGATCTGGTTGATTGTCGGCGTTGTACTCGGTGGTGCGGTTCAGGACTTCATTATTCTCTGCGCTTCGGTCCGGCGCGACGGAAAATCACTGGGACAGATTGCGAAGGAGGAAATCGGTACCGTCGCTGGTTACACCGCACTTGTCGCGGTACTCGGAATCATGATAGTGCTGATCTCGGTTCTCGCGCTGGTGGTGGTGAAGGCACTCGCCGAAAGCCCGTGGGGAATCGTGACGATCGGCCTCACCATTCCCATTGCTCTCTTCATGGGAGTATACCTGCGCTGGATCCGACCGCACCGTGTTCTCGAGGCAACAGCAATAGGCCTTGTCATGCTGTTCATCGCGCTGTTTGCGGGAAAGGCGGTAGCTGACGGCCCATACGCAGAGATGTTTACACTTTCGCAGACCACGCTTGCGATTCTCATCATGATCTACGGCTTCGCAGCGTCCGTGGTACCTGTGTGGTTGCTGCTCGCTCCGCGTGACTATCTCTCCGCGTTCGTCAAGCTGGGGGTTGTCGCTGCCCTGGCGATAGGCATTCTCGTTTCCAGACCGACGATGGAGATGCCCGCGCTTACGAAGTTCATCGATGGCACTGGTCCGGTATTCGCCGGCAAGCTGTTCCCATTTGCGTTCATCACGATTGCATGCGGCGCAATTTCAGGATTCCACGCGCTGGTCTCCTCCGGCACCACGCCGAAGTTGCTGCAGAACGAGGTTGACGCGCGACAGGTGGGATACGGCTCAATGCTGATGGAGTCTGCAGTGGGTGTGATGGCGTTGATTGCGGCATGCGTGCTCACACCGGGCGAATACTTCGCAATCAACGCACCCGTTGCAGTCCTTGGCACAACCACCGCAAGTGCGGCCGCTGCGATCAATAACATGGGATTCACCATCACCCCGGAAGCACTAACCGCGCTGGCAACAAGCGTTGAAGAAGGCTCCCTGCTTTCACGCACAGGGGGAGCGCCGAGTCTTGCCGTTGGAATGGCACACCTCTTCTCAGGCGTGCTCGGCGGGCCCGGCGCCATGGCCTTATGGTATCACTTCGCACTCATGTTCGAGGCTCTCTTCATTCTCACGACACTCGATGCAGGTACTCGTGTTGGTCGTTTCATGCTGCAGGACCTCGGCAGACACATCTGGGAGCCATTTGGCCGCGTTTCGTGGTATCCCGCCGTCGTATTGTCCAGCGCGATCTTCGTGGGGATGTGGGGGTACTTCCTCTATCAGGGTGTCACCGACCCGCTCGGCGGAATCAACTCTTTGTGGCCGCTATTCGGAATCGCAAATCAGCTACTTGCAACGGTTGCATTGTGCGTTGCAACAACGGTTATCGTGAAGATGGGCAAGGCGCGGTACATGTGGGTTACGATTATTCCTCTTGTCTGGCTTGTAATAGTCGTGATGTATGCAGGGTACCTGAAGGTATTTTCGCCGGAGGTCAAGCTTGGGTTCCTTGCTCACGCGCAATTCCTGCGTGAGGCAATCGCGTCAGGCGTGTTTCCTGCAGGGGTTGCCAATGCAGCCGCTGCAAACCGGATGATCTTCAATGACAACCTCGATGCTGGGGTAGCGTTGTTCTTCATGGGAGCGGTTGTTGTGATTCTCGTGGCGTCTGGCTACGAGTGGTATAAGGTCATAAGCGGCAAGCAGGTGCCGGTAAGCACGGAAGTGCCATACCCGGCGGTCGCGGTCCCTGTAGCTGGAGACTGATCATGGCAGAAACCATTGCACAACCAGTTGGAAAATTCGCCAGCATTATGAGTGTTGTACGACGCATCATCGGCGTGCCCGACTACGATACATACGTGGAGCACATGAAGGTTGCACATCCTGATTGCCCCCCGCTGAGCAAGGATGATTTCTCGACTCAGCGAATGCAGGACAGGTATTCACGACCGGGCGCGCGCTGCTGCTGACAAACGCCCACCGGGGTAATAAAGAGCGGGGCGCAAAGCAGCGCTCCGCTTTTGCCACATTGATGAATGGAGTCGACCAAATGATGCAATTGAGTTTCCAGCGACGGCATGCGGGCGTTTCACTCTTGGTGATTGCTCTGCTGCCAGCGCTGCCGGCTGCGCTCTCCGCGCAGGACAGGCTGCCGCGGATGCCGGGCTACGAGCAGTTCACAAAAATGAATCCTCTGCTCGCACAGTCGGTGAGGTCAGGAGCACTGCCCGCAAACCAGTTGCAATGGAACGCTGATGGAACTGCGCTCGAATACACATTCGATGGCACGCGTCACAGACTAGAGCTGCCGTCGGGACGAAGCACGGTCGTTCCCTCCGAGGCGACAACGGCTGACCCCGCCGCAGCGCGTGGCGGACGTGGTGGTGTTGGAACGGGCCGCGGTGGTGGACGCGGCGGGACAACCGGTGCCGCGCCGGAACGCGGGCGGCAATTCGAGTCAGCGATAGCCCCGGTGAATCCCAATCTCATGGCCTTTCATCGCGACCGAAATCTCTGGATCGGAGACTCGAACGCGAACAATGCAGTCGCGGTCACAACGGACGGCAGCGCCGAGAAGCGAGTGAAATACGGCACTGCCAGTTGGGTGTACGGGGAAGAGCTGAATCAGACCACCGCCATGTGGTGGTCACCCGACGCGAAGAAGCTGGCCTTCTACCGGTTTGATGAAAGCAAGGTGCCGGACTACTTCCTGCAGCTCGGTCAAACGCAGTGGATGAGCACCATGGATGCAGAGGCATATCCCAAGGCCGGCTCCACGAATCCATCTGTGGAGCTGTTTGTCTACGATGTCGCTACGAAGCAGAAAGTTCAGATAGATGCGCGCAATGGCGAGCCGCTGAGCGATGATGTGGTGGGCCACTACGTCTACAACATCCGCTGGTCACCGAAGGGCGGCAGGGAGCTGCTCCTGAATCGCACCAACAGAAGGCAGAACATCATGGAGTTCTGCGCCTGCAGCCCGGAGACGGGCAAGTGCCGTGTGATTGTCCGCGAGGAGTGGCCCACAGGATGGGTGGAGAACTCGCCGGCCATGCGTTACCTCGCCGACAGTTCCCGTTTCATCTGGGAATCGGAGCGCAACGGCTTCAACAATTTCTACCTCTACGATCTGGCCGGAAAATTTCACGGCGCCATCACGAACAACCAGTTCGAAGTGGGACAGGTCGTTCGCGTTGACGAAACCGGGAACCAGCTATGGTACATGGCCCGCGACGGCGACAACTTCATGAAGCAGCAGTTGCATCGCGTGGGGCTCGATGGAAAGGGCGATGTGCGTCTTACCGATCCCGCTTTTAATCACGCCGTGACTCTCTCTCCCACGGGAGCATTTTTCGCCGACGTCTACCAGACTCACAACCAGCCGCCGGCAACACGCGTTATCGATGCGTCCGGAAAAATTCTGGGCGAGCTGGCCAGGAGCAATCTGTCGCGCTTCGACTCGATCGGATTCAAAAAGCGCGAAATGTTCACCTACACCGCTGCCGATGGGAGAACAAAGCTGTATGGCATGATCAGCTTCCCATCAAACTTCGATCCCACAAAGAAGTATCCGGTGCTGGTTCCCGTTTATGGTGGCCCGGCCAGCGGCAGCAATACTCCCACCGAAAACTGGGCCACGCCTTCAGGCACTACGGAGTACGGATTCATCGTGGTCAATCTTGGATCGCGCGCGGTTCCAGGAATGGGGAAGCGCACCCTTGACGCTCTTTATCTCAAGCTGGGGCAAACGGAGATCGATGACATGGCGGAGGGCATCAAGGCACTCTGGAGCCGCTCCTACATCGACCGGAATCGCGTCGGCATCTACGGCACATCGTATGGCGGCTACACGGCGGCCATGGAAATCCTGAAACATCCCGACGTATTTCAGGCTGCCGCGGCACAATCATCCGTTACCGACTGGCGCCACTACGACACGATTTACACCGAGCGATATATGTGGACGCCGCAGGGAAACAAGGCGGGGTATGATGCGGGATCGGCAATGCCACTGGCGGCGAATCTCAAGGGGCGGCTGCTCATCTACTACGGCACCGCTGACAACAATGTGCATCCGAACAATTCGATGCAGCTGATTCAGGCCCTGCAGCGCGCGGGCAAGAGTTTCGAGGTTCAGGTGGGTCCTGACCAGGGACATACGGCTGTGAACAATGCGCGTATGATGGAATTCTTTATCGAGAACCTGGTTATCAGGCCCGCTGGCGGATAGCGGATAGCTGGCGGCTAGCGCGGCTTCTGGAATACGAGAGAACTGGTTTGCAGGCCGCTGGTCACGAGGGCGGTGATGTGCCGTCCCGACCAGCTTCCAGTGAATGTCGTGTTGTCGATCGGCAGGGTGAAGGTTATCGTCCCTGTCACGACGTCCTGCGTCCAGCGACCCTGCAACGTGTCCACGTATTCCGAGACAGCGACGTCTACTGTTTCCTTGGTCACTATCGTAGCGAAATAGGTGCTGTCGATCTCCAGCTCCAGCGTTCCTCTCACCACTTCGAGCCGGAAAGTTGCATCCTCGAACATCGTGGAGGGAAGGTTGTCGCCGTTGAAAGTCAGCAGCGAGTACTCTCCAATGGGGGTGGTCGGCTCGGTGACAGAGTCGCATGCGGTGATTCCGATTCCCAGCACCAGCAACGCGCTCAACAACCTGGCTCGCGTGATATTTCGAATCATTGCCTCACCCTCCCTGTTCCTTCAAACAGCTGGCGCCACAACAACCCTGAAATGGCGACGGCTGCTGCATTGGTTCCACACGCTGGCCCTGCGGCGACCGACGTGATAAAGTGATAGTAGGTACCCACAGATCCGGATCTTTCATTCGTGCGCAACTTTTCAGTCATTCCACTTATCCTCGCAGCGACCCTCGCCTGCGGAAAAGATGCGCCCACATACAACGGGCCGCCGATTGCATTGATTGTGCTCACCGCTCCCAATGGGAACGTGCCTGTCGGACAGAACTTGCAGTTTAGCACCGTGGTGCGCGACGTAAATGGTGACGTCGTCACCGATGCACCACTGCAGTGGCTCAGCAGCGCAACCTCGGTCGCTACCGTCACGCAGAACGGACTCGTAACCGGTCGGGCTGCGGGAACCGCGAGGATATCTGCCCGATACGGTACGATAAAGGACTCCCTAGAAATAAGTGTCAGCAGCAACACCTTTGACGTAAATACTTCCGGCGAGGACTTCCTGCCGACTGTTCTCACCGTTCCCGTGGGCGCCACCGTGCGTTTCAACATATTCGGCGACATCCACAACGTGCTCTTCGACCACAGCGTTCCGGGGGCGCCACAAGACATTCAGCAAACGATCAACGTGATAGTGCCGCGGACGTTCAATACTCGCGGCACCTTTCCCTACGATTGCACTCTTCATCCGGGAATGTCAGGCGAGATCGTCGTCCAGTAGGCAACACGTCAACATTCAGCGCGCCCACCGAGGCGATCTATACTGTCACTCCCATGTTGATCGGGGTGAACCCCGGGAAGACGAAAGCGAGGTCGTTGTTACCGAGACGGTTCTGTACGATCTCGGCGAGGATGTGACGATGGTCGAGCGTGACCTTCAGGTCCTGTCCATTCTCCAGCTGAGCGGTCGCCAGACCGGGCCAGGCACCGTTGAGAAGCACGCGGCCACCTGCGATGTTCGAGCCCATCGCAAACGCGGCACTCGCTCTGCCGTGGTCCGTACCAGTGGTTCCGTTCTCCTTCGCGTTGCGGCCAAATTCCGAAAGCGCCACCACCGTGACCTTATAACCCATGGCAATGACGTCGAAATAGAATGCGCCGAGCGAATTGGAGAGATTCCTCATCGTCTCATACATCGACCCGCCCGGTGCCACCGGGTTCTGCGTCGCGTGCGTGTCCCAGCCACCGAGATCTATCTGCGCCGCTTCGATGCCAATGTCGGCCTTGATCATCGTGGCAACTCTCTTGAACGCGTTGCCAAATGATGTGTTCGGATAGATTGCGCCGTTGGCGGGAGCGTAGGTCGTAAAGTTGATCGTCTTGAGCAGCTCGATCGTGTTGGTTGCATCGAGTGCTGATGCCCGCAGCACCGGCTCTTCTTCTGCGTTGTAGTCAGTCTCCAGAACTGCGAGCCGTGCGATCTGCGTTGTAGCGGACCCTGCGAGCGAGAAGTTGGACGGATTCGGAATGGGAAGCGTTTTCGGGCCACCCACGAGTGTTTTTTGCAGCCCCTGCGCCAGGCCAAGTGCGCGAAGAGGCGCATCGGTCCTCATCGGCGGCACGGAGGCAAGATGCCGACCAAGCCAGCCGGTCACGAGGTTCGGATCGGCGGGTTTACCAACTTCCATATAACGCATCGCATCAAAATGCGACCTGGAATTGTTGATCTGTCCCGTAGCGTGTGCAACCAGAAGGTCGCCCTGCTGGAACACCGCATGTAATCCCATCGGGTTGGTCAGGCCGCCCATCGCGGCCGGCAAGCCGAAAAAATTGTCCACGGCTATAGCCGAATTGGGCAGACCTGAATCGGGACGCGGTATCGCGATGGTGGTGCGCTTAGCGTAGTAGTTGGCATCCGCAAATGGAACGCAGAGGGAAAGCCCGTCCGCGCCGCCCCGGAGGAACACAGACACTATGACATCGCGGGTGCCAGAGTGGGACTCTGCCAGCACCACCCTGGGAAGCCACTCTGGGAAATACACCGCGGCTGCCGCGCCCGCGGAGGCCGTGAGAAATTCTCGCCGGGAGAGCTGCTTGTACTCGTTGCAGCCGCACTCGTTATCGTGTTCTTCGCTCATTTCAGTTCTCCCTCAGTACCATTGGAAGCCGGTCGAACTCATCGCGAGAGCGATGGTCTCCCGGATTCTCGCGCTGAAAGTTCCGGCAGACAGGTACGATATCAGCGCTGACCTGGTGGCCGCGCTCATCTCTCCGCCGAAGTAATTCTGGTTGATCGCGTCCACCGCCGTCGTCGGCGTGCCCGTGTACGGCGTCATGTCGATCGAAATAGTGGCGTTGTTCTGCGTGGAGAGCGTCGTCGCAAAGTTCCAGCGTGGGAGAATGTTGCCGGCCCAGTATTCAATCATGTCGGGATAACCGTCGGGAGTTTCCCAGCGGAAAGTGCTGTGCCCCATAGCATCCACCTGCGACCGCATCGTGTTCATCGCGGTAACGGTTGGATTGGCGGCGCGCAGTCCGGAGACAAGCAGATGAAATGGCCGTTTGAATTTTGCCGGTGCCGCGGGCAACCAGCTGCTGTTGAGAATGGCACGCACCATAAGGCGGATATCACCACCGGTGCTCTTGAACACAGACGCTATGGTGCTGATCTGCGTCTCCGTCGGTGCCGTCGTAAGCAACCAATTGAGCATCTTGGTTGAAACGAATCGCGCTGTTTGCGGGTGCTGCACCAGGACGTTGATGAAGTTTTCGCCTTCCTTGATGCCCTCCGCGCCAATCGACGGTGAAGTGGCGGGAATGGAGATTCCCAGGACAGTCTTCGCCGTGAAGTCATGGTCCTGCGGCCTGAATTGGAAGCGACCGTTGGTATCGATGGTCCAGCCAGTCAGCACACGCGCCAGTTCTGCGACGTCTGTCTGCGAGTATCCGCCATCCACTCCAAGCGTGTGCAGCTCCATTAATTCGCGCGCGTAGTTCTCGTTAGTGCGATTTACGCGACTCAGGTTCTGATCGAGATAGGCGAGCATCGCCGGACTCTTGGCACTGGCCATCACGAGATCGGAAAACCTCCCCATGGCATGCTTGCGAATCACGTCGCGATCATCGATCGCCTTGAGATATCCAACCTTGTCCCAATAGATGTTGAAATGATCGCTCCAGAACTCCACCATACGTTCGTAGAGCTGCCGCTCGGAGAAAGCAGCCCGGTATATCGTCGATTCGCGCAGCTGATTCAGCAACACGTTGGAATCCGTAAGAGCCTTGAGTTGCTCATTTGTCTGCGAGAGCAGATGGTACGTTGTACCAACGAAAGTGCTGACCATGCTGTCGTTGATGCGCGTGTAGTTGATCTGCCGGTTGAGCCACCCCTGGTAGCCCAGTGCCTGCGCGCGTGCGATTTCTGTTGACGTGAGTCCATACGTCGCTCGCCGCACCAGTCGCTTGATCGGGCTGCTCCATGAGACAGGCGGTGACACCGCTGCCAGCGGGATAATTGTCGGGTAAATATCCGGCGGCGCGGCTGGAATACTCGGCTTGCGCTTTATTATCTGCTGCGCCTGCAGCCCGCGTGGTGCTACAGCGGAGGCAGCCGCGAGCGCGCCAAGAAAAATGAAACTGCGACGTGTAGACCTGCGATCGCTTTCCTGGTCGTCCTGACTTTCAGGCTCCTCAGCGGATGCACGCAGGCCTTCTTTCACTTCGGGTGGTGCGATGCTCATGGTGGAAGTCCTCGCCGGCAACCGGCCCGGAAACAAACGTTAATCGCCCTACGGCAATATGTGTCGGCAGTTACCCCCGTCAAGTGACAGACCTCACCGATCCATCGATGGTCACTCCTGACGGCGGGCCGCCACAGAAGGCGCGCGATGACGGGGACAATGCAACGCCGGCAGGCAAACGCGTTGTGGCAGTCTCGCATGACCATGGCCTTTCTGGCGGATCAGGCCGGCCGGTGTTGAGCGGTTACTACAGGGTCACCAACCAGTGTATCATTTGCGAATGCTATCAGCAATTCGCGCCATGTTCTCTCGAGTTGAGAACAATCCCCGCACCGAGGACCGCGCTGAATCAACGATCGATCCGGTGCACCTCGCCGCTTGCGCCCTGCTTCTGGACATCGCACACGCGGACGGCGAATTCACTGAGACGGAACGGCAACATCTCGAAGAAGTACTCGCGCGGCACTTTGGGTTGACCGGTGACGCCGGGCGCGAGCTCATTGAGGTTGCCGACGCTGAGCGCCGCAGTGCGATTGATCACTTCAAGTTCACTTCCGTGCTCAAGAAGAACTATGACCTCGGCCAGAAGATGGTGCTCGCCGAGGTGATGTGGGGGTTGGTCCTATCGGATGGGACGGTCGCCAAACACGAACACTATCTGGCGCGCAAGATCGCCAATATGCTCGAGTTGGAGCCCGCGTACCTGTCGAGCGCTAAGCAAGCCGCTGCTGAGCGTGCTCAGCAGCGACCGGATTAGGGACCCTTGGGGACAGTCCGGGCGTGCACTTTGGGACCACGCATCGTTAGCAAATGCAAATTTGCCGGTGTCCCCAAAGTGCACGCCCGGGCTGTCCCCGCAAGATCCATCCGGCGTACATCCCCAAAGTGCACGTCCGTACTGTCCCCAAATAAAGCCGGGCTGTCCCCGCAAGATCCATCCGGCGTACATCCCCAAAGTGCACGCCCGGACTGTCCCCGTTTCGCTAGCGTGGTGGCCGCATCACGATCGTCATGTTAGTGCCGGTGATCGTTCGCTCGCCAGTCTTCGGATCTTCGGTAACGGTGATGCTGTCACCCCTGATCTCGATCGTGTTTTCCCCCGACTGTCCTGGCATCCGCAACACAAGGTCAGCCGCGCGCACGGAGTAAGACTTGAACGTGGGCCGCTGGGCGGCTAGAAGTCGCACGACGCTGTTCGTGGTTCCACGAGTGTATCGCACCTGCACCGTGTCTCCCGGCTGAACCGCGGAGAATCGCTCGCCTCCCGCCGTCGACGCGATGGGGATTCCATCGATTGCCGTGAGTAAGTCGCCGACGCGTAGCCCGGCACGCTCAGCTGGGCTTGCGGTGTCCACCGAAACGATCCTCGGCGCGGCACTGAAGCGCCACTGAGAGACCAATCCGCGATTGCGTGTCGTGTAGTACGGCGCTTCGCTGCTGCGATAAGTGCAACTGTCGCAACCCAGGGCAAATCCGAACCATCCCTGGGGCTGTGCATCACCGAAACTGAAGTTGTAAAAACTGGGCGTCCAAGCTTGGCCGGAATAGACAGAATTGGTTGCCGGCCACACAATGGAGTCCGCTGTAAAGCCTTTGAAACCGGTGACGTAACCACGCAAGGCGAGCGAGTCGTTCCACTTGAACGCTTGAAACGAGTTGAGCACCGGCGCGTTCGCGATCCAGCGGGAAAGGACGGAATCGCCCTTCTGTTCGAAGGTGAATTGTGAAGGTGTATAACTATAGCGGAGGCTGTCCCCCTTGAAGTTCCCGGTCAGCGATGGCATGCCCACCGTGGGGCCGAATTCCGAAGGCTGTGCCTTGCAAACATACTCCGGGGTCAACGCGACCTGTAATGCTGCGTTATTGCGCCGGATTGTGAATCGCGCTTCCACACCACGCTGCAGCGTTGCCAGTTTTTTCGCGCCCAATGAGGACAGAATGCTGGTGCCATCAACATGCGTGAGTTGGTCGCCATCTCTCAACGAACCTGTTGTTCCCACTCCGCGCACCACCGGCGGCTTCGTGAACTCGAGATAGGCCATTCCCGTTTCCGGATCGCGCCGTAACTTGCAGCCGTCGCAATCAAATGATTCGAACCCGAGCTTGGCTTCGAGTCGCTGATCTGCCGGGCAGGTTGTTGCCGCGGTCTTTACTTGCCCGTCTGCTGCAGTCGCCGCCATCAACAACCCAGTCAGAACGATCACCTGCGCTGTGATTCTCGTACAAATCGATGAACCAGTCATATCCTGCCTCCCGAGTGCTCAACGCACTCTCAACTCCGGAATGTTTTTCAGAACTTGATCGCCCGCGTAACGGAACTGTTCTTGTCCGACGCCAGCAGGAGATCGCCCGCCCTCACCGGCGCGGAACTACCCGCGACGGAATTGCCAGCAGGTATCACGACAATTTCTGGCGCGTCTTTGCGTCCACTCGATGCTCCCACGACAACACCTGATGCAAAGAGAAGCAGCGCAGCTGCTGCAGCCGCTGGCCACGTAACGGCTACTCCCCCTCGCTGTCGCTGGACGCGCGCCTGCCGTGCACCGGCGACAAGCAATCGCCTCCTGCGCAGTTGTTGTGCAATGCTTTCTTCCAGTGCGGGGTCAGGTTGGCGCTCGCGCGGCAATGCACGAAGCATCCTGTTCACGTCCACACCGAGTTCCTCACTGTCGTCATTATGCTGTTGCATCGGTCTTCTCCTCCATGTGCTCAAACATCCTGCGCAGCGCACGCCGCGCACGAAACAATTGCGACTTCGAAGTTCCCGTCGTCACGCCGAGTTGCGCCGCGATCTCTTCGTGAGTGAATCCTTCCACATCGTGCAGTACCAGAACCGTTCTGCATCCGGCTGGCAGATGAGCAATTGCCCGTTCCATATCTATCTCTCCCCCTCCCTCCGCCGGCCCGACATGTTCCAGCGACTCCAGCGCGATGTTGTCAAAGACCCAGCGTTTGTTGCGGCGCAAACGATCGCCAACACGATTGATCGCAATTGCCGCAAGCCAGGTGTAGAACCTCGACTCCCCTCGAAAGGCCGCCACCGATTCTACCGCACGAATCCAGGTCTCCTGCACCACATCCTCAGCGTCCTCGGTGCACCCGAGGGTGCGCAGAACCATCTGAAAGAGGCGCGGCGTGTGGCGGCGATAGAGCGTGCGAAACGCCTGCTCATTGCCCCCCTCCAGGAGCTCCCGAATGAGCACTTCGTCTTCAACCACCGGAACCGCGTCGCCGGGGACGCCTGAACTCGTCATACCCGAGGAAAGAGTTGTCTGAACAGCCCAAAAGGTTGTTTTTGTCTGAACGGAGGGAGGAGCAACGGGCAACAGCATTGTCACTCAAGGGGTATGCAGTATCCGCTTCTGACAGTTGCGCGGGAGGTTCACTATCGCTCGGCTAGAAGATATCCGCTCAACTTGCTCGAGACTCGCTTCCCTGCGCGCGGCAGTCGTACAGCTTCGTTGTCCCCAGGCGATTCATGCTCGGCCATGATGGTCATCCGATGCTGTCGGGATTTGGTCGGTATTTAACCACGATCGTGACAAGCCGATCGAAGTTGCCTCGTCGCACTTGCGCGCTGATGTGTCACAGTGATTCTTTCAGTGGAGTTCAGCACTAGGCATGTCTTCGCTGAACTGCCTTAGTCGAATCGCCTGCGACGAATTGCGAGAGGGTAACGAAAGGCTCGCTGTGCACGCTCGAACACGACGGTCGTCTCAAGGTTATACCGAACAAGCCGACGACACCGCTCCAGTCTTCGACGCAAGACCGTACAGCCGAAATTTGAACCGCTCCTGACACTATGCCCGTTCTGGCGCTTACGTCGCGCCGACGGCGGCATGCTAGATAGTTCCGTTGGTCGGTTGCTCGTTAACTCATGTGTCGCGCGGAGATCGAATGGAGAACTCGGTGTTGGCGGCAGGTCGAAGGCAATTGCTTCGGCCATCTTGATGGCATTTGCGGGTCTGCTTGTATTTGCGGCCTGCGTTGGAGACAAGGTCGTGGCACCGCGCAGTGGTCCCGCCGCAATGTCGGCCTCACAGTGGCGGTCGCCGAACGGTGACTTGGTAGGGCTGACCCGGCTAGGAATGGTACGCCCCTCAATGGATTCCGTGAACCACTGCCATACGGCGGTGTATTTCGGAAGGCGGGGTGCGGCAGATCCGTACCGGTACGAGAAGAAGATTTTGCCCGCGGCACTGAATTCTCCATCAGCGAGTGGGAGCGCAGGAAAACCCGACATCATACGAATGCGACGTTTTAGATTCAACGTCGGTTTGCGTCGGATCACTCGCATGGCTGATTGCGTGATCGAGAATACTCCAGAAATGATCGCAACCGTGAAGTCCTTGTTCGTCCGTCGCAAGTCGAGTGTGGCTGCCGCTTCTGGTGCTCTGGACCAAGCGATGGAATTCGTCTCGGATGAGGAAGAAGGCGAGCAAGCTCTTGAAGATTTTTCGCCGAATAGCGACACTGAGGGAGCGTCTTCACCTGATGCACCTGATGCGTTCGATGATGTCGTAAGAGATGCTGTGATGGGTAGCGCCATCCCGATCCGGCGGACGCTCAAGCGTGCCAATTCTCCTCTTTTCGCCCCTGCGGCAACGCCGCGCGGCATGGGGTATGTGGATTGTGAATGGGTAGGCGACGATGCGTTTACCTGCTACACGGATTGGGGCATCACAACGTGTCATTGGGTGCCCGGAGGAGGTGCGTCTGATTGGTACCAATGCACCAACGGTTGCTGGGCAATTCTGGGCTGGGCAGGCAGCGGGATATGGTGCCCAGAGTTTGGTCCCGGCGATCCTGGAGATGGGTGCGAGTCGGGACAGATTATGAACCCTGACGGCGTCTGTGTCTGCGAGATTGGAGGGGGTGGGGCCCCACCCAACTTGTCACCGAATGATCGACCGCAAATAGGTGGGCGATCGGCGGGAGGCGGCGATGACGGATTACCTGACGGAAACGAGGAACCCGTTGCGGTTGAAGCTCCAGCAGATGCAACGGTTTTCGACGCTGGGCATGTGGCTACTGATTATGCCATACCAATTCGCGAGCCGACACCACTGGGAGACGATATGCCTGATTGCGACGGGGAAGATGACCCCGGCGATCCGCCGCCACCGCCCCCCGACATAACCGTCGGATGTAATCCCTCTCCAATAGAGCGGGGCGAAGAGGTTACATGCACAGCAACGGCAGCGGGGGCGTTGGTAGTTACCGAGTGGCGATTTACATATGACCATGATGCCTATACTAACAGTTTTAATCTTGCGCATCAGAATCCTCTACCTGTCCAATGGATTGGCCGAATGGTTGCTACCGGCACGGTCGAAGTGTTTGGAAGAGTGGACGGTGCCAACGCAAACCTTGGGGCGGCTCGTATCGTGGTGACTGCGCGCAGTTGGGCGTCGATGGATCCGCCCTTCACTGTCCAAGAGATTGCGAGTAACGTCGGCCCGTTGCAACAGAACATGTTGCGACCAGACCCGCGCGCGCTCAGCGATCTTGGTAATTCAGAGCACAACGCTCTCCTCCCAGAGGCGTCCTTTCGCACAGTCACAACTGGGCCGAACTCGGATGCGTCCTACATGCTAGCCATGCACACAGAGCAGACGTATATCCGGATTAATCGTGATGCCTTCCAGTTGAGCCATCCTTGGGTGCAAAATCACTATGATCCGGCTTCCCCCTCAGGCCGTTGCTCCAAACCCACAATTCTGGGATTGGAAACAAAAGCAGTTCAGCACGAGGGTCTCTTTGCTGGAGGATTCAACAATCCGTCGCACGCCTTCATTTTCAGAAATGTGCTGCAGGGTTACGACCCTAGGTAACGCAGTTGAAGCGGTACTGGATTCGCACGGGCCGATCACGCGAGATTTGATTGAAACAGCAACGCTTGCCGCACGCACTGCCGGTAGGAATCAATCCGCAGCGTGGGACAATCCGCCGCCTGGCTTCGGGATAACTTGCAACATCTTCTGGGAGTATGCGTGGCCATGAGACTACTTCTTCGCTTCGCCCGCAGAGCATCCGTTTTTGTGCCCGCCGTGCTGCTTAGTTTGGCGGTGAGCCTCCCCGCGCAGGCCCAGCCGGGTCAGCAACGTTTGACCGAATCCAACAGTGACGTTTTCCGAACGGAATGCGCGGCCGCGCGCGCCGCTTTTACGCGCGATGGTCGAATAACGCCCGCAAACGCACCGAGGGTTTTGGAGCTGCGTCGCTGCAGAGAGAGCGCTGGCGCGGTTCTCCCTATAGCGTGGCGGTCGGCTCGCGCCGATAGTGGCGAGCTTTCAACGTTGCTTGGAGCGTCATCCGGCATTCGCGACTCACGAATTACCCACGTTCTCGAAACGATTCTGAATGACACTACGAAGGATGATCTCGTGCGTGCCGCTGCGGCTTCGGCACTCAGCACCATCGTTTTCAATGGCATCGCGGGATACGTGAGAACCAGTGAAATAGCGGGCACACGCTGGGTCGTCAGTATTTCGCTGGTCACTCACCTCGAACAAGAAGATGGTCCGAATGTACCGGAGGCGTCTCTCAAAGTCCGGCTGATTCAAACATTCGAGGGCTATGCCGCAACCAGCGCGCGAAGAACGCCCTTCCAGGTAACAATGAACCTTCTCGCAGGCTACCTCAAACTGAGTCGGTAGGATATCGATCGAATGTAGCCATGTAACCGGCAATTTCTTCTGTCAACAATGGATCGGCGACGCCAAAAAGCGTCGCCGATTCTCTTGGCGACCTTACCATTGATAAAACATGATATCGCTAGCAGAATGGGTCGCATGGAAGCTCCCAGGAGGCCACGAGAATCCGACCGCAACCGCGCCACAGTCCCGCGGTAGTCAAGAATTCTCCGGTTCAGAGCCCGATCGCAGGAAATCGGCCGTCTCTAATCGCGTCAGAAGCCCGATTGGGAAACGGCGAGGATAGTCGCAAGATGTTGCGAGCTGCGCGGCTACATGATGTTCACCTGGATCCTAAGGCTGGAGGAATACCAGATCGCCACTCGCGCGCATGCGTTCGCGTGGAGAAAAACTCTCGAGCCCCGGGAGCTGGCGCCAGCGTCGCCGTGAATTTCGCACTGTTCTCCGAGCCTCAGTAACTTTCGGAAAGGCTGGAGGCGATGAGCCGACCGGCATCTACTACTACTGGAGCAGTAATGAGGTCCTTAAATAGAGCCTGGGTTGCACGCTTTGCCGCGCCCCTGTGTTCCCTCGCGGTAGCTGCGACGCTCAGCGCTGCCAGTGCCAGGGCCCAGGTCACTGCTCCCCGCGCTTCCCTGCCGACC